>NZ_CP049272.1:610440-1220880 GCF_003048775.2 Campylobacter concisus
CTGGGCTTGATAAACTTTATAAGGCTGGAGCAAAATGTATAGCTGAAAATGAAGAGAGCGCGATAGTTTATGGTATGCCAAAACGTGCAAAAGAGCTAAATCAAAGCTTAAAATCATTAAATCTAACTATGATAAAAAAAGAGCTGGAGGATTTTTTAAATGCTATTAACTAATGACGCAAAAGATACAAAAACAATGCAAACAAATACTTCACAAGATATGGATAGTTTTAATGAATTTATGAACGTTATCAAAACCCTTTGCGGAGTTGATCTGGAGCCAAAAAGAGATATTACATTGCAGCGAATTACCATTTTTATTAGAGATCGTCAGATAAAAAGCTTTAAAGATCTTGTTTCGATGATAAAATATAACTCAAGCTTGCGACAAGACATTTTAAATCTAGTAACTGTAAATGAGACTTATTTTTATAGAGAGTTGCCTCAACTTAAAGACGTGATATATTACGCAAAGGAGCTTGGAGGAGCTAGAATTTTGTGTGCTCCTTGCTCCACTGGAGATGAGTCATATTCGCTTGCAATGCTTGCTTATGAGATGGGATTTAAACAGCATGAAATTTCAATCGTAGGTATAGACATAAACTCAGAAGCCATAGCAAGCTGTCAAAATGGTATTTTTAGTGAGAGGAGCTTGCATAGATTAAGCGATTTTCAAAAAGAGAGATTTTTTACAAAAGTCGATGATAAATTTAAGATAAAAAAAGAAATTTTACCAAGGTGTGAGTTTAAAATTTTAAATGTTTTTGATGACGCTATTTTTAATCTAGGAAAATTTGATATCGTGCTTTCAAGAAATATGATGATCTATTTTGATGATGATTTTAGATTAAAATGTGTTGAGAGGCTTCATAAATTGCTTAAGCCAGAAGGTAGGCTTTATGCTGGGCACGCTGATCTTGTGCCTTACACTCCAGCTTATGAAAAACGCTTTTCAAATGGAACTACTTACTATCTAAAAAAATAAAAATTTGCCAAGTCGCCTTTTAACTTAGGCGACTTAATTTAAAATCAATTACCTTATTTTGTAGCTTTTTAATACTATGTGATAGTAAAAAGCCCCTACAAAAAAGAGGCTTCCCATAAAACTTGCAATCATCTCAACGCTAAGTCCAATATCATAAAGCAGACCAATGATAAATGAAATAAGAGCGCTAAAGCCAAGAAAAACCATATCGTTATATGCAATCACTCGGCCATAAAATTCTTTTTTGCAGTTTTGCTGAAGCATCGTATAGGTGTAGCTCCAAAGACTTGATGTGCAAAATCCAGCGAAGATAATGCCAATAAGCGATAGATAAAAATTCCAAAGTGATAAAGCCCAAATAATGATACCAAGGCCTTGACCGATATATACGAAAATAAGCGTATTTTTATTTATAAATTTACTAAGTATGGCTGGAGCAAACATAAGTGAAATGGACCTTGAAGTATTTAATAATCCTATAACTAGCGATGTCGAGAGTAAATTTGCATATTTGTAATCAGCTAAAAGTGCGATCAATGCGTCATAAGCGGTAATGCCAACAAAGGCGTGCAAAAATATAAGGTGCACGATAAGTCTGTTTTCTTTTAAATACACAAGTCCATTTTTTAGCATTTTTAGTGGTTTTTCTATAAATTCTGGCTTTAGACCTTGCAAATTTAAAAAATATAAAAATCCAAAGCTAAAAATGTATAGTATGCCATCAAGCAAAAATGCGCTTTTTATCCCAAAGAAGTGTATATAAACTCCAGCAAGCCCCATGCCAGCAGTGTATGAGACCGCCCAGATGATAGAGTGGATCTCATTTGCGAGTTTGAGATTTTCTTTGCTTAAAATTTTTGGCAGTACGCTCATCTCTACTTGAAAATACATTCCGCCAGTGCCATTTCTAACAAAAATGATGAGTAAAAGTAGCCATAAAAAATCAAGTGAGTCTATAAAAAGAAGCATAAAAACGCTTATCGTCTCAACTGCCATCATGATGACAAGCATCGGTTTTGGGCTAAATTTATCAACTAAAATTCCACTAAAAGGAGCTATGACAACACCTGGGATAAATGCCATCGCTGCACTTAGTGTAATCGCCCAAACAGGAGCGTCAAGCTTAATAAGAAGGGTAAAAATACCTGTGTGCGAAAACCATACGCCAAAATAGCATATAAGCTGAATGATACTTAAGAGGCGAAAATTTTTCTCTTCTTTTAAAAGTTTAAGATATTCTTTCAACTTATTGATTCCACATTAGCGTTATTTGCTCTATTTTCGTTTCATCTGGGATATCGTTTAGGCTTGTTGCCTCTTTGGTAAGTGGATTTTTTAGTGTGATTAACATATCGTGGCTATCTATTTTTAGATAGATATTGTTTTTGTCACTACTAAATTTAGAGATAACAAGAGAATTTTTTATATCTTTGAAATTTGATTTAAGGCTGATATTTTCTGGAGTTTTAAACTCATTTGAATAAATTTCAATGCTTGTGATAATGCCATTTAGCAAGGTGTATTCAAAAATTCTTTCATTTTTGTTTGTCACGATGTAGCTGTTTTCTTTTTTTGTGTCATCTCGTTTTATGTTTTTTGAGCCGTAAATTTTTATAACATCTCTATTTGCTGATTCGTTTGTCAGCTCTGCAAAAAAGCCTTTGCCAAAGAGATTTTTTTGATCTTTATCTTTTTTATATCGTCCGCTTATGTGAGCATTTTTACAAATTTTATCGTTTGCTACTAGAAAAATTGCATTATTTATCCTGTGTATGCTTAGAGCAATGCCTTTTTCATCTAAAAGGTAAAAAATTCCTTTGTCGTAAAGTAGCTCAGAGCTAAACTCGCAAAGTGGCGAGCCATTTTTTAATGATGAATAAAAACTTATTTTCGCACCATTTTTGCTTGGTACGATTACAATGTCTAAAAAGTTATCTTTATTTTTAAATTTATAAAATTTGGCAAAAAAACTATCTTTGTAAGCTTTGTTTACCGGCTCAAAATTATAAATTTGAGCTAGTACGCCAACTCGCTTATTTTTCTTGTCATCAAGTTGAAGAAGTGAGTTTTTATTTGGCGCAAAGTAGCTAAGATTGCCATTTTCATCTTTTAAAATGATAGCACTATCATCAACATCAAATGTACCATTTTTTTCAACCAAGCTTACTTCTTTATCCATAGTAAGCATTGTTTTTGTGTAGGTTTTGTCTTTATTTAACGTGATGATAGTTTTTATGCCTTCGCAGTTTGGGCAAGGCAAAATAGTGTGAAAACTACTATAAATTGAGTTTGGAAGTATTAGCTTTTCTGGCTTTTTGGGTGTATTTGCTTGAGCTAGTGGTTTGTCTTCTTTTACTGTATTTTGTGTGTTTTGTTTTGGCTCTAAATTTTCATTTTTTGCGCAGCCAAGGATGAAAAATGAGATAAGTATGGCAAAAAGATATTTCATTTGCAACTCCTTAAAAATTGCAAAATTATATCATTTTGCCTTTAAAATTTATTTTACGCGTTTAAAGATGTATTTATCTTTTAGCTCGCCAGTGACCTCTTTTTGATCCATATCTAGCATTTTTAGGTTCTCGCCTTCTATTTTATAAAAGCTCTTTTCTTTATACTCATCAATCGTTGTTATCACACCATTTTCGATTGAGTATTTACCTTTACTAACGGCTTTGTAATTGTCTTTTGACTTGTAGTCCATCACGCTTTCAAACGTACCATCTTTTTTTAATGTTAAGCGTGAATCAACACCCATGCAACTAGCGCAAGGTAAAAATGCTTTATAAGTGCCCTCGATGCTGCTAATTGGAGCTTCGCAGCTACCTTTTACTTCACATTTGCCTTGTGGGACATTTGTGTTTTGGCTAGATGAGGCACAACCTGCCAAAAGTAGAGCCGCACTTAGTGCAAATATAAAATTTTTCATGCTAATCCTTTTTGAAAATAAAATTTAAAATGTATTATAATACTTAAGAAAATAACAAATTATAAATTAAAGGAGTAAAAATGCAAATCGAAGCATTTGGCGTTTTAGTCGTGGTTCTGGTTATCTTTGCGTTCTTGTTTTTAAGGGCTGGCATCAAGATCGTCTCACAAGCTGATAATCTGCTCATCGAGCGACTTGGTAAATTTCACAAAGTGCTTGACGGCGGATTTCACATAATCATCCCATTTGTCGATCAAATAAGAGCGATAATCACCGTAAAAGAGCAGCTTGTAGATATCACAAAACAGCAAGTCATCACAAAAGATAATGTTAATATAAGCGTCGATGGTATCGTCTTTTTAAAGGTATTTGATGCAAAAATGGCGGTTTATAACGTAGATAACTACAAGCGTGCCATTGCAAATTTAGCCATGACTACGCTTCGTGGCGAGATAGGCGCGATGAATCTTGACGATACGCTAAGCTCACGTGACCGCTTAAATGCTGCGCTTCAAGTGGCTCTTGGCGACGCTGCTGGCAACTGGGGTGTAAAAATCATGCGTGTAGAAATTTCTGAAATTTCTGTCCCACTTGGTATCGAAGAGGCGATGAATATGCAGATGAAAGCTGAGCGTGAAAAACGTGCGATTGAGCTAAAAGCCTTGGCTGAAAAAGAGGCACTAATACGCAACGCAGAGGCGCTAAAACAAGAAAAAGTGCTTCAAGCAGAGGCGATCGAGCGTATGGCTGATGCGAAAAAATACGAACAAATCGCTATTGCAACGGCTCAAAAAGAGGCTATGGATATGATAAATGATAGTATGAGCAAAAACGCAAATGCGGCTGAATTTTTGCTCGCTCGCGATAGAGTCGGGGCATTTAGCGAGCTAGCTAAAAATAGCTCAAAAGATAAAATTTTAGTCCCTTATGAAGCGACTGAGCTTATTGGTTCACTTAGCGTTTTGAAAAATTTCCTAGCTAAGGATAAGGCGTGATCAGTCCTTTTATAATGATAGCAATCGGTGTGGTTTTGTGCATCACCGAGTTTATCTTTTTCTCGTTTTATTTGCTATTTTTTGGCATAGCTTTTATAGTAGTTGGAGCTATAAATTTTGGTTTTAGTTTTGCTTGGAGCTATCAAATTTTAATTACGGCAGCGATTGCGATCGTGCTCCTTGTGCTTTTAAAAGCGCCGTTAAAGAGTAAATTTATGTCCAGAAAAGAGAGCTTTAACGAGGAATTTTTAGACGAAGCCGGAGTTGGCGAGATCAGAGAAAATATGGTCTATTTCAAAGGCACACTTTGGAAATATGACGGAAATTTAGCTAACGGAGAGAAAGTGACGGTTCTTGGCACCAAAGGTGACAAGGTTATATTAAAATAAAGTGCCATTTGGCACTTTATCTATTTTGCGTGAGCTGGGCAGCCTGCTGGCATTTGCTCATGCATCGCCCCTTGCATGCCATGATGTGGGCAGCTTGGCATATTTTCTTGCATCATTTTTTGATGATGAGGGCAACCGCAACCTTCGTGGCTTGCTGGCTTTGGCTCATTTTTAGCACAACCAACTAAAAATAGTCCGCAAATAATGGCAAATACTATCTTTTTCATAACTCGCTCCTTTAAAGAATTTCTCACATTTTAGCCTTTAAAAATTAATTTTTCATAACGCCTGATTTATCATATTTAAAAGCATTTTTGGCTAAACTCTCGCCCAAAAATAAGCAAAATAAAAGGTTAAATTTGAAAAGACTTAGTGTAAATGAAGCCATCGATCTTATAGAAAACGCACCGCTTCACGAGCTTGGCAAGATGGCGCTAGCTAGAAAAAAAGAGCTTCATCCAGAGGGCATTACGACCTTTATCGTAGATCGCAATATCAACTATACAAACGTCTGCTGGGTGGATTGTAAATTTTGCGCATTTTACCGTCACGCAAAAGAAGAAGACGCTTATGTGCTAAGTTTTGAGGAGATCGGCAAGAAGATCGAGGAGCTTATCGCCATTGGTGGCACGCAAATTTTATTTCAAGGTGGTGTTCATCCAAAGCTAAAGATCGAGTGGTACGAGGAGCTAGTGAGCTACATCAGCAAGCACTATCCAAGCATCACGATACATGGTTTTTCAGCTGTTGAGATCGACTACATCGCAAGAGTTTCAAAAATTTCTACCAAAGAGGTCTTAAGGCGCCTAAACGAAAAGGGCTTATACTCGATGCCAGGGGCTGGAGCAGAAATTTTAAGCGACAGGGTGCGTGACATCATCGCCCCAAAAAAGTGCGACACCGCAGACTGGCTTCGCATACACAAAGAGGCGCACGAGCTTGGCATAAAGACAACTGCTACGATGATGTTTGGCACGGTTGAGAGCACTCGCGAGATCGTCGAGCACTGGGAGCACATCAGAAATTTACAAGATGAAACAGCTGGGTTTAGGGCATTTATACTTTGGAGTTTTCAAGGGCTAAACACAAAGCTCATGCAAGAATTCCCTGAGATCAAAAAGCAAAGCTCAAACGTCTATCTAAGACTTCTTGCGGTCTCAAGGCTCTTTTTGGATAACTTTAAAAATATCCAAAGCAGCTGGGTCACGCAGGGCAGCTACGTTGGTCAGCTAGCGCTTCTTTTTGGCGCAAACGACCTTGGCTCGACCATGATGGAAGAAAACGTCGTAAAGGCCGCAGGGGCTAGCTTTAGGATGAATCAAGACCAGATGATCGAGCTTATAAAAGATGTCGGAGAAATTCCAGCCAAGCGTAACACAAACTATGATATTTTGGAGAAATTTTAGATGAAAATTTTAGATATCAATGTAAAAAATGTAAAAATTCCAGTCGTTTTTGAAAGCTCAAAAGCGATGCCGGTAGTGAGCCTAAAACTAGTTTTTAAAGCAGCTGGCAGCTCGCAAAATGGCAAGCTAGCAGGTCTTGCAAGGCTAAGTGCAAATTTGCTAAACGAGGGCGATATGAAGCTAGGCTCGGCCAAATTTGCTAAAGAGCTTGAAGTAAGGGCGATTAGCCTAAATGCAAGCTGCGGCTTTGAGACATTTTGCATAGATATAAACTGCCTAAAAGAGCACTTTGCCTTTGCGTGCGGCAAGCTAAAAGAGCTTATAAGCGCTCCAAATTTAACTGATGAAATTCTAAATAGGTGCAAAACCGTCACACTTGGCGAGATCGCAGCAAATGAAAACGACTTTGACTACGTGGCAAGGCAGGGACTTTTTGAGCTTTTATACCCAAAAAGCGTGCTTTCAGAGCCTAGTATCGGCACTAAAAAGAGCGTTAAAGCGATCACGCTTGAAGATGTAAGCAAATTTTTAAATGAGCATTTAGACCTTTCAAATTTGCTTTGCGTGCTAGGTGGCGACATCGACGAGAAGCAGACAAAAGAGCTTGCTAGCGTTTTAGAGATCCTAAAGCCTGGCAAGGTGCGAAAGCTAGAGCGCTTTAACCCAAGCGATAAGTGCGAAATCAGCGAGATCATCAGACAAAGCGAGCAGGCCTACATCTACTTTGGCGCGCCATTTAAAGTAAGACCTGAGGAGAAATACAAGGCTACAGTGGCGACATTTATCTTGGGCGAGGGTGGCTTTGGCTCGAGGCTCATGGAGGAGATACGCGTGAAAAGAGGGCTTGCTTATAGCGCCTACGCTAGAAATTTGCTAAATCTCTCTTACAGCCAGCTATACGGCTACATGCAGACAAAAAATGAGAAAAAAGATGAAGCCATCGCCGTTATAAAAGAGGAAACTTTAAAATTTAGTAAAAAAGGTGTTAGCAAGGCCGAGCTTGAGCAGGCTAAGAAATTTTTACTTGGCTCGTTGCCGCTTAGACTTGAGACGTTATTTAAACGCCTTGATATCGCACAAAGCGAGTTTTACGAGCATGGCGAGCTTGGGGCATTTTTGAAGGATCTGGATAAAATTTCAGCCCTTTCGCTAAGCGAGCTAAATAGCTTCATAAAAGCCCACGCAGAGATCAATCAGCTAAGTTTTTGCGTCTTAAAAAATGAAATTTGAAGCAAGCGACAGAGCAAAACTTCTAAAAATAGGCGTGCTTAGCCTACTTGACCTTGCTCTTGTGCTACCAAAGGGCTTTGAGGATACGACGATCGCTAAGAGCCCAAGAGAGGGGCAGGTCTGCATAAATGTAAAGATCACTTCGCTCGCCTCGCGCCCTGGAATGCTAACGGCACTTGCCTTTTGCGAGCAGTGGCAAAGTAGCGTAAAGATCGTCATTTTTAATGCAAAGTCCTGGCACTACGGCGCTTTTAAGATGGGCAAAGAGATGGCGATATATGGGCTTTGCTCCTATGCCTTTGGCTCGTGGCAGATCGTAAATCCAAAAATCACCACAAAAATAGGCCAGATCGTGCCTAAATTTAAGACTGAGCTAAAAGATGAGGAGCTAAAAAAACTCATCTTAAAATATCTAAATTTACAAAATTTACTAGATGAGGGTTTAAATGAAAAAGAGGCTAAATTTCTAGCCGATCTGCAAAGGTTAGATGAGCAAAGCGTGCAAATTTTATACCGCCTAAAAAATGATGGCGAGGGCGTGGAAATCTTAAAATTTGTAGAAATTTTTAACTACATAAAAAAGCTAAGTGCTAAAAAAACCTACTTTAAAAGCCCAAAAATCAAGCTTTTTGATATAAGCTCTTGGCTTAAGAGCCTGCCATTTACGCCGACAAATGACCAGATAAAAGCGATAAACGACATCAGAGACGACCTTAGCACCGTGCAGGCAAAAAGGCGCGTCATAATGGGCGACGTGGGAAGCGGCAAGACTCTTGTGATCCTAGCAGCTTCTCTTAGCGTCTATCCGCAAAGTGCCATTTTGATGGCACCAACAAGCATCTTAAGTGAGCAAATTTATAATGAAGCAAAGAGGTTGCTACCTGCTTTTATGAACGTGATGCTAGTGCGAAGTGGGGAGAAAAAGATAGACTTTAGCGGGGTAAATTTGATCGTTGGCACACATGCGCTACTCTTTCACGAGCTGCCAAACTCGCCGCTTGTCATGGTCGATGAGCAGCACCGCTTTGGCTCAAATCAGCGCAAAAAGATAGAGGAGCTTGCCTCAAACGAAGACGAGCGAGCAAATTTCGTGCAGTTTTCAGCTACGCCAATACCTAGGACGCTAAGCCTCATTCAGTCTGAGATCGTAAATTTTAGCTTTTTAAAGCAGATGCCGTTTAAGAAAAATATAACGAGCCAAATTTTAGGCGCTAGCGAGTTTGGCTTTTTGCTAACTCACATCAAAAAGCAGCTTGCGGGCGGCTTTCAAGTAGCCATCATCTATCCGCTAGTTGAGAGCAGCGAGAGCTCAAACTACCAAAGTCTAAGCGAGGCACAGGTCTTTTGGCTAAAGAATTTCAAAAATGTCTTCGTCACGCACGGCAAAGACAAAGAGAAAGAGGAAATTTTAAGGCGATTTAGAGAAGATGGTGAAATTTTGCTCTCAACAACCGTTGTTGAGGTTGGTATTTCGCTACCAAGGCTAAATACGATAGTGATCGTAGGCGCTGAGCGGCTAGGGCTTGCCACACTTCATCAGCTGCGAGGCAGAGTGGGGCGAAACGGCGGCGATGGATACTGCTTTTTGTTTACCAAGTTAAAAGAGGCGCCAGCTAGGCTAAAGGAATTTTGCGCGATAAATGACGGCTTTAAAGTGGCGGAGCTTGATCTAAAAAACCGCCAAAGTGGCGATATACTAAATGGCTTTTTCCAGCACGGAGCGACATTTAACTTCTACGACTACGAGGATGATATCACACAGGCTGCAAAGGCGAGAGTAGCTGCACTTGCTAAAAATAATGCCTAGTTGCTTTTAGCTTAACTTAAATTTTTGATTTGATTTTGTTGGCTAAATTTTAGCGGAGTAAATTTTAATAAAATTATTTTTCTACTCTTCGCTCTTTGCATACATTCTCGCATGATATGCCGTCACGATCACGATCAAACCCACTGCGTCCGCATTTTCTTAGATAGTGATATGCTTCTTCGCAACTTTTCATCTCTTTGCAGTAGCGTTTAGAACAATCAAATTTATCCGCCGCGTTTGCTATCAATGCAAAAAATAAAATCAAAACTATTTTTTTCATTTTTACTCCAAAGGCAGTATTAAATAAGAAAAATAATATAAAAAGCGCTCTCAAAAGAATTTCTCTTTTGAGAGTGTAAATTTAAAGAGGATATGTTAAGCAGCACTCTCTTTTTACTTCGTCGATGTAGCTTACGTTTAAGCTTAGTCCGTAAAGCTTGCTTAAATTTTCGCTTCTGATGATCTCATCAACCGTGCCAAATCCAACCTCGCCATCACCTTTTACAAGTGCGACATATCCGCCAAGAAGCACGGCAAAGTCAGGGTTGTGAGTAGTTAGCACGACCGAGTAGCCAAGCTCTTTTAGCCACTTGAGCGTGCGTAGAAATTTATACTGGTTGCCGTAATCAAGCGCGCTCGTTGGCTCGTCAAATATAATCATCTTTGGCTGCGCAGCCATTGCACGAGCGATCATACACATCTGCTTTTGACCACCACTCATTTGAGTGATAAATTTCTCTTCAAGGTGCTCGATCTCAAGCTTTTTGGTGTAAATTTTAGCGATTTCTTCATCCTCTTTGCTAGGTCTTGCAAAGATACCAAGGTGCGCCGCACGTCCCATCGTGATGAACTCAAGTCCGGTGTATTCATACTCGGTTACCTCGCTTTGAGCCACATATGCCATGATCTTGGCACGCTCTTTGTTGCTTAGACTATCTACGTTTTTACCATCAAGGAAAATTTCTCCCGAAACTGGCTTTAGCGAGCCACTTATTAGCCCAAGAGTGGTTGATTTGCCAGCTCCATTTCGACCAAGAATAGTTAAAATCTCACCTGCGCCTATCTTTAAATTTACATTTTCTAGTTTGCCAGCCCCATTTGGGTAGCTAAAGTTTAAATTTCTGACTTCAAGCATCACGCAACCTTTTTATTTCGCCACAAGACCCAGACGAAAAATACCGTACCGATAAAGCCAGTAAGCACGCCAAGAGGCACTTCGCTCACGCTTATGCTGCGTGCTAAGGTATCAACAAAAAGCAAAAACATAGCACCCATAAATATGCTTGCAGGCATGCTTCTTATGTTATTTGCACCAACTAGCATGCGAGCTAAGTGAGGCATGAGAAGTCCCACCCAGGCCACTATACCACTTATGCAGACGCTACATGCTGTAAGAAGCGTGGCACAGATGATGATGATAGAGCGTTCAAAAGCCACATTTACGCCAAGTCTATCCGCACTCTCGTCGCCAAGAGAGAGCAAATTTATACGCCAGCTCATAGCGATTAGCAAAATAGCGCAGATGATCATTACTGGGGCGATGTATTTTAAATTTTCGCTATCAAGCTTTGCTAGGCTACCAAGCTGCCAATAAACAATGTCAGGCAGCTTCGTCTCAGGGTCGGCGACATACTTTAAAAAGCCGATCACTGAGCCCATTAGGCCACTTACGATGATGCCAGAAAGAACTAGCATAAGTGTGCTTGAGCGTCCCATCATCTTAGGTATGGCTAGCGTGATAGCAACGGCTGCTAGGCCAAAGCCAAATGCAAAAGCCTGCACCCAAAATAGCGATAGGTCAAAGATGATCGCAGTTGCAGCGCCCACACAGGCACCTGCAGAAACACCAAGTAGATCTGGGCTTACTAGCTGGTTTTTAAAGACGCCTTGATAGGCAGCACCGCTCACGCTAAGAGCGGCGCCGACTAAGATAGCTGCGATGATGCGAGGTATGCGCAAATTTTCTATCACATTTGTGATGTTACTAGCTGCGCCATCGCCAAAGCCAAAGCCGTGAGCAAGCACGCTAAAGACATCGCTAAATGGTATGTAAAATCTGCCAACGCAAAGCGCGACAAAGGCGCAAAGAAGCGTTAGCAGAGCTAAAAAAATGGTAACTAATGAAAAATTTGCGTTTTTCATATATTATTTTTTGCTACCGTCTGGGTTTAGACCTTTTAAGATATAGTCATACTCTGTATCACTAAGATCGTGGTTTAAGAACTCTTTGTAAAACTCTTTTGTCTTAGCTTTTACATCTACATCTTTAAATAGATCTGGTTGGATAGTCTTTGCTGCCCATAAAATTTGAAGAGCACTCTCTGCACCGTATCTATCCCAGCCAAAAACGCCTTTTGGGTTGCCATAAACTTTGCCGTTTTTAACAGCATTTGAGCCTGAATATGCAGGGTTTTCTTTTATACTTTTGATCTGTGCGTCTGTATCAGCACCACCAACGATGATGATATCAGGGTTTGCGTTGATGAGCTCTTCAGCTGTTAGCTCGATCATAGAGCCTTCTTTTGAGACTGCGTTTTTACCACCTGCTAAATTTATCCAAGTGTTTATGATAGTTTTTGTGCCATCAACCTTTAATAAATTTGCTCCGCCAAGCAAGTGAAGCACTTTTGGACGTTTAGCATTAGGGATGTTTTTTGTTCTATCAGTTACAAATTTGGTGTTATCTTGGATATTTTTTGTAAGTTTATCAGCCATAGCTCTAGCCTTGTCAGTGCCGATCACTTCAGCTGTTGCGTAGATACTTTTCTCCATATCTGGGTAATCTCTAAAGATCAAATTTACAGCGCTAAAGCCGTTTTTGCTAAGCTCGTCTTGATAGTTTTTGCTTGAGACTACGACAACATCAGGAGCAAGCTTAACAAGCTCTTCGATCTGAAGATCTTTGCCATCAAGTGCGGCTGGTAAATTTTTAAGCCTTGGATAGACGAGGGCGAACCACTTGTTTTTCTTGATCTGATCGGTTGTGGCTACAACTTTATCCATACCGCCAAGCGCTAGGATTATCTCGTTGTTTGCGTGCCAAAGAGCAGCGATCTTCTCAACCTTCTCAGGCACGCCTACTTTGACGCCTTGCATATCGGTTATGCTTCTAGCAGACTCAGCAGCGTTTAGGTTAAGAGCCATAAAAAGTGAAGCGACAAGGCTAAATTTAGCCATTTTTTGCAAAAAATTTCTTTGCATATTTTTTTCCTTTATTTTAAAAATACAAAGTTGTATATTAATAATTTTTAGGTTAATTCTATGTAAAATTCCGCAAATTTCATAAATTTTTTAAAATTTTTATTAAGACAATATATATCTTTTATTGACATACATCATTAGCTGCTTTTTTAAAATAAGATAAACTTCGCCTTAAAATTTTTAAAAAAGGAGAATCAATGCGTGAATACAAAAAGTATTGGCTAGCACTTGTTGCAGTACTAGTAATTTGCTTTAGTATTTTAGGCTACTACGGCGTTGAGGTTTATAGAAGCTCGCCACCAGTTGTAAATTTTACGGATGAGAATGGCAATGTCGTTATCG
The DNA here is from genome assembly GCF_003048775.2 of Campylobacter concisus. NCBI lineage: Bacteria > Pseudomonadati > Campylobacterota > Epsilonproteobacteria > Campylobacterales > Campylobacteraceae > Campylobacter > Campylobacter concisus. The sequence goes on from NZ_CP049272.1 coordinate 623,721, forward strand.
ACAAAGAGAGCATCTATAAAGGTCAAGAGGCCTGGCAAAGCATAGGAGGTATGCAAGTTGGCTCTGTTTGGGGACACGGCGCATATCAAGCACCTGATTGGAGTGCGGACTGGCTTCACAAAGAGTTAGTTATATTTTTAGAGTTAAAAGCAGATGAAATTTATCACTCAAAATATGCTGACTTAAATGATGAGCAAAAAGCAAATCTAAAAGTTCTACTTAAAAAAGAGTACCGAGAAAATGGCGTAAAAGACGATAAAATCGTACTTAGCAGTGATAGATTAAAGGCTATGAAACAAGTAAGCCAAGAGTATTCATCACTTTTTGGAAATGACCCTAAGTTTAAATCTTTAAGAGAAGCTTATGCGATGAAAGAAAATACTCTTCCAAATGCTTCTGATAGAGATGATCTTAATAACTTTTTCTTCTGGTCAGCCTGGGCAACCGCAGCAAATAGACCTAATAGCGATGCTACATACACAAATAACTGGCCACACGAGCCACTAATCGATAATGTACCAACAAGCGAAAATATATTTTGGTCAGTTGCAAGTGTTGTAATACTTATTGCTGGTATTGGATTTCTTGTTTGGTTTAGCTCTTTTTATGGCAAAAAAGATGATGAAAAGTTGGAAGCTATTAGCGAAGATCCACTTAGTAAATTAAGCCTAACTCCATCTCAAAAAGCTCTTAAAAAATATCTTTTTGTGACTTTGGCTCTTTTTGCATTCCAAATTTTAATAGGTGGCTTTACAGCTCACTATACAGTCGAAGGACAAGAATTTTACGGTATAAATTTATCAGCTTATATTCCTTATTCACTTGCTAGAACATGGCACATTCAGGCTAGTATTTTCTGGATTGCGACAGGATTTTTAGCAGGCGGTCTTTTCTTAGCACCTATTATAAATGGCGGTAAAGATCCAAAATTCCAAAAGCTTGGCGTAGATTTACTATTTTATGCACTACTAATCCTTGTAGTTGGCAGTTTTGCTGGTGAGTATTTAGCGATTGCAAATATTATGCCTATAAATTTAAGCTTTTGGTTTGGACACCAAGGATACGAATATATCGAGCTTGGACGTGTTTGGCAAATTATTTTATTTGTTGGCCTTGTCATTTGGATGCTACTTTTACTTCGCGGATTTATCGGCGGATTTAAGAACAAAGGTGATAAAAATTTACTTGCTATCTTTGCAGCTTCTGCTGTTGCAGTTGGATTATTTTACGGAGCAGGATTATTTTATGGTCAAAGAAGTCCACTTCCAGTGATGGAATACTGGCGCTGGTGGGTTGTACACCTTTGGGTTGAAGGCTTTTTTGAAGTCTTTGCTACCGCTTCACTTGCTTTTGTATTTGTTAGTCTTGGTCTTGTTTCAAAGAGATTTGCTACCTTTTCAACACTTGCGAGTGCATCACTTTTCTTAGTAGGCGGAATTCCAGGAACTTTCCACCACTTATATTTTGCGGGCACTACAACACCTATAATGGCAGTTGGCGCTAGTTTCTCAGCACTTGAGGTAGTTCCTCTTGTATTGCTTGGTGCTGAAGCTTATGAGCACTACAGACTTCAGTTTGCTCAAACTTGGGCTAAGACATTAAAATGGCCACTTTACTGCTTTATCGCAGTTGCTTTCTGGAATATGCTAGGCGCTGGTGTATTTGGATTTTTAATCAATCCTCCGATTTCACTATTTTATATCCAAGGTCTAAATACGACTCCAGTTCACGGACATGCTGCGCTATTTGGTGTTTATGGATTTTTGGCACTTGGATTTGTTTGGCTAGTAGCTACTTATCTATTCAAAGGTCAAGAATTTGACGAGAAGCTTATGAAAGTAGGCTTTTGGGGCTTAAATATAGGCCTTATGCTAATGATCGTGCTTTCACTACTTCCAATAGGAATTTATCAAGCATTTGCAAGCCTAGAGCAAGGCATGTGGTATGCAAGAAGCGCTGAGCTTTTACAACAATCACACTTACAAAATTTAAGATGGGTAAGAATGATTGGCGATACGATTTTAATAATCGGTGGAATCAGCTTCCTTGCACAACTTCTAAAATTTATGCTTAATAAAAAAGCTTAAAACTAAAGGGGTATTTTGCCCCTTTATTAAGCTATCTTTTCATAAAATAACGCAAATTTAAAAGGAAAGAAATGATTACATTTTTTAAAAGAATTTGCGTTATTTTTATCGTACTCTTACACTCTTTTTTGGCTCTTGTAGTTGATTATTCGTTTCCACACTATGCAAATGTGCAAATAACAGGTGGCGATGTCAAACGTATGGACAAAGATGGCATCATCGATGCTAAAAATCCGGCTGATGGCCCTACCAGAGATGTTTATTTTATCTACACTAAAGATTCTAATAATTCAAATAAAGTCATGGCTTATAGAAATGAAGATACTGCATGGGGATTTCCTTTTTATTTTAAATTTAACTCAGCTGATGTACAAGCCAAGGCTCAAGGCTTTGCAAATAGCGATAAAAACGTAACTGTAAAATATTATGGATATAGAATTTCTATGCTTCAAGAATTTAGAAATGTCATCTCGCTAAAAGAAAGCGGCACTGATACTAGTTGGCCGGTAGCTAGCTATGTATTTTACTTTATCTTGTTTATCTCGCTAATCATTTGGATAAGAAAGATAAATAAGGCCTTTAGACCAAAAACTAGTGAAAATTTAGAGAAATAGATAGTATTTGTTTTAGCTATTTGATATTTTAAAAAAACAAAAAGAGAGCTTTTCTTTTATCTTTGAAAATTTTTTGACGACATCAGGCATTCTTAGCTCGTTTGCTCTGCTATGCCATTGCCATATTCCTCTACGCTTTCCCAGTCTATAAAATAAAATTCTACATCTTGATGTTTGCAATTATTTTTAAGAAAATCACCCATTTTTTTATGGCATTTAATTCTTTGCCTTGCCATTCATCAGTTGTTACCTAGTTTAGTTCGCCAAGATCTTCTAAAAAGAGGCTCGTACGAAAGCCCGCCTTGTATCTATATCTATCTCACGCAAGGATATCTATTCTATTTTTGAAAATTTTAAGCCATTTGCTGGCACAGTAGTTTTTGTAAGCAGGGTTTTGGACTATAGGAAGAAATTTATAGTAGATTGGTATAAATTTAGGGGCAAAGCTGCCCCTAAAATTTAGTAAAGACCGAAAGTTCCGTCTGTTCTTTTGTAGATCACACGCATTTTGGCATCAACATCGTTAAATACGTAAAATTGTTTATCACTTGATTTTAGTTTCTCAAGTGCTTCTTCGACTTCAAGTGGTTTATAAATTTCAAGCTCCATAGGCACGATTTCTTCAACACCTTCGATCTTTTCTTCGCCTATTCTTGAGCGAAATTCTTTGTCGTCAGCCTTGCCTTTTACAGTAAATTTCTTATCATGCTCTCTTCTTAAAACTTTTGATGCTTTTTCGATAGCAAGATCGATCGCAGCGTAAAGATCTTTATCTTTTTGGCGAACGACTATGGTATCTTTATGAGCCATATTTAGAGAAAATTCTGCATTAAAGCCTTTTTTTCCTTGTTTTTCATCGGCTGCTACAACACATCTTGCTGAGATGATGTCGAGATTGTATTTGCCAAGAGTATCAAAAGCGTCTTGGATATAGTTTTTGATTGGCTCTGTTAGCTCAAATTGTTTTCCTACAATGCTTATGTTCATCGTAATCTCCTTTATAGAAAGTAAGATGATTATAACACGCTAAAACTAAAAACAAATTAAACTAAAATCTTTATAAAATTTTAAAGTTTCTGAAGAGTTCGTTTGTGAAAATTTATAGGATTTGGCGTTTTTTTATCTTTTGATGTTACAAAAACATCAAAGATCATATTGCCAGTACTTGCGACTCCGTTTGTTCCTGGCATGATGGCCGGCGGAGTGCATATACCGATATCGCCAAAGTAAGTTATTTTTACTTTAAAGTCGAACATATCGTTAAATTCTCCATCTACTTTATCTAGGCATTTGTTTGAGAAATTGGTTCTAAAAATTTCAAACATCGCATACTCTGCTGCTGCTTGAGCAACGAGTTGTGCTTGCTCTCTTAGATAAATTTCGCTGCTTTGTCTAGCTGATGTGCTAGCTATCGAAAGAGCAAGAGTGCTGATAGAGGCTGCTACAACTAGAAAAAATATCGCTGCTATTAATGTAAATCCTCTTCTCATCAATAAACCGCCTTTGACTTGCAAATGGTTATTTCTGATTTTTCTGCTTTAAGGCAAAGCTTTAACGCGATGACTCCATTTTTTTCTGTAAAGACAAATCTTGTTACATGTTTAGCTAGTGTCGCACTTTCGGCTTTGATAGCCTTTGTAGATGTTGAGCTAAATTTTTTAAAGCTTTCATTTAGCCATGGCCTATAGTTGTAGTAAATTTTAAGGTCAAAAGAGCCGTTTTGTATATCCTCGGCACTTTGCTCAGCTGGTGCTATGGCAATGGCTGTGTAAGCTAGCTTATACTGCTCTGAAATTTTTTTATTTTTAAAGTCACTTGAAATTTTAAGCGTGTCGATTGATTGTATGCCAACTTTTGCGATATCTAAGTGCCTTTGGTCTAAGTTTTCTTGATAGCCAAAGCTGCTACCAACTCTATAAAGTATGCTAGAAAATATCGCTACTAAACCACCATTTTCATTATCGGCGTTTATACACCTAGAGCCGCTATTTACATCTTCTTCATTGCTATCATTTTCGCAGGTCAAGTCCATTACGCCGTTTCTAAAAGCATCATTAAATTTGCTTCCAGGGCTTTTTAATCCATTTGCAATAGAACTATTTGCAAGATCTACATATCCGCTATATATGCCTTCTTCGATGATAGGATCTCCGTTAGTATCATCTCCTTTATATTCGTTTATGCCATCAAATAACTCATAAGCAGCTGGGATAAATTCTAAAATTTCAAAGTCACTACTTAAATTTACACCACTATCATTTAGAGCTAGGTAATCTCCATTTTTTTTTCTAGCGATAACGCTTTGTTTGATTCTGTGGCTAAGTAGCATTGAAATTTGCTCTAGAGCGATTTCGCTTTGTGTTTCTAGTTCGTTTATTACTTTGCTTTGAAAATAGTTTTGATATAAATTCATAAGCGTGTTAAAGCTCATAAGTGAGATAACACCAAGCACGGTGATGACTATTATTAGCTCAATTAATGTAAAAGCTTTTTTTGTTTTTTTCATTTCCATTCTTTTACACTTAGAGTGCTGCTTTCGCCTATGTTAAAGGCATATCCAAAAAGTACGCTTTTGCTCTCTTTTGTAGTTTTCATAGTCGTATCTAGCTTTATCTGTAAAACGTCGTTATCGTTTAAAGGAGTGCTAACTACAAATTTATCAGCTCCATTTGTTATGGTTGGAGTCGTCTCTGTATCTATGATAAAGTCGCGTTTAGTGGTACTGGCAGTTGGTAAGATGGATTTTTGAGTATTGAAATTTTTGATAGATTTTACTTTAAAATTTACGCTTTTGATTGATTCTGGAAGCTTTGAATCAATAGGCCTTGTAGCACATGCAGATGAATTTTGCACCGGATATGCAAGTATCCTATGTCCTTCACCTTTTACACCGCTTTTTTCATAAAAATCCGGATTTGCCCCTTGATCGCAGATAATAAGAGGAAAAATTATAGCCTCTTGAGTCGTTATAGATGATGGCATAGTATTTTTACCGGCTATTAAGACTTGATCGCTAAATGGTGCTTTTAATATTAATGACATATAAGTTTTAGCATTCATTAGTCCTTCTTGCATTAAGGATTGCTCGCTTAAATTTGAAGTAGTTCTTACTGCTAGTGGTAAGCTTGCACTTACTATGGCTACTACAAGCACTGACAAGATAAGCTCTATCAATGAAAAGCCGCCTCTTTTTACCACTCTATTCTCCTGTTTGTCTTATCGCTTATATCTAGGTTACTATCACTATTTGATTTTACTCCTATAAAACCTCCAACTGCACCGCTTGTCTTATCCTCTATATTATTGCTCTTTAGGACTTTACCAGCCCATTCGCCATTTGGTACTAGAAAATTTAGATTGAAATTATTTGTTTCAGGTTTCTCATCAAATTCGCTATAAAGAAGCCAACTAGGTGCTCTCATTTTAGCCACATCAGTAACTGCTGACGGGTTTCTTATAAAAATTATTTGCTCGCCATTGCTTATACTACTTACATCATTTCTTAAAACAGTACCGCTGTAAGTGTTTGTAAAGCTAAAGTCATGATAGTTAAGTACTCCTGCATTGTGTTTTGGATTGGTAGCCCAAAATGGTGCAGCTGGAAAGTCTTGCCACAGTTTGCCATTATCTTTCATATAGATATTTTTATTGCATCCATCGCAGTAGGCACCATAATAAATTTTGGCATAAAAGCCACTATAAAGCCCTTCATAAAATGGTGCATAAACCCTACCAAAGTAAAATTTTGCCGTTGTTTCTGTTGCTGGTTTTTCATATTTTTTTACTGTATCGGTGCTATCTGACATGCCGCTAAAGCTAAAATCATTACTCGAAATAGTAAAAGGGTTTTTGGCATGATTTACTTTTCTTTCAAAATTAAAATATACTTCACCTTTGCCTACGCCATTTACAAAAGTATTTTTCTCTACATAAAATGTTGATTTTGTGGCACTTGGATCTATTGCTTTTCTAGTGTTTGAGCCAGGAATTTCAAAAAATAAAATTTCTTCATTTGCTTTTGCTAATGTACCGGCATTGCCATCATTATCTGTAAAATTTAAAGGAACTCTGTCTAGCTTTATGTCAAAGTTCATATTCTTTGCATAGCAATCTTCATTATAAAGTTTTGCAGGATCATCGTTAAACAACCTAGCAGTTACTTCAAAGTCAAGCTTTGCTTTTTGTATGCCTTCATTATCAAGGTATGTTATATCGCTATCTTTTGTTATCTTTAACTTGCTTATTTGTATATCTTTTGGCCTAAACAAATAATCTCTATTACCTTCTAGCTTTATGCTGCATCCGATCCTTCCTTCTTGAGCAGTGTCTTGTGACGGATCGTTGCTAATTGAGTTTTTTACACAATCATCAGCTCTTGATGGCGTATGTTGATCAGTTGCTGTATAGTCTTTGTCTAATACATAAAAATATGTATCGCCTATATCTGAGTAAGAGAAGCCAACAGGTCCACTTGATGTGTGACGGAAAATTTTACCCAATGCTTTATTTGGATCGTTAAAATCTACGCTTAGTTTATTCTCGCTCTCTATAATGCTAGGATCGCAAGTCGCACTATATGCTGGTACAAGTTTTATCTCTCCATTTGAGCCACTTATGTTATTTATATAACCATTTGCTAAGCCACTATCAAGAGGTTTCATAGCTGCAAGAGCAATGTTATTATAAACTTTGCCGCCTATTAAAACATTGTTATTATTGATCGTATTCTTATCAGTATCCCATAGTCTAAAGTGGCTTGGTCTTATAGCAAAATCATCTAATTTTTCGCATTCAACCTTTGTGCTATTTGTCACTGGATCAAGATGAGAAATTCTAAATTTTACGCTTTTATAGGCTCTGTCAATACTAATGCCTGATAACAAAATATCAGTTACGCCATTAAATGTTATATCTTGTTCATATAAATTTGTTGGAGCACTGCAAGACTCGACCAACTCTACTTTTACATCTACTGGAGCATCTGGTACTTTTTTATTGCCATCTGTATCATAGTTCGTGATATAGACATTAAATGGCGTAGAAACGATTTTTGTTAGAAGTCTATTTTTAAATTTAGTTTTAAAAGTCGCTGAACCATCGTCTTGTCTATTGCTTGCGACGAAATTATTTGGACTGGCACTAACGCCTAAAGTAATGTTGTAATTTTGATTGCTACATCTTCTTATGTATGTGTCATAGGGCTGTAAATTTATATCAGCATTTGCGACTGTGGCTTTGTAACTATTTGGCTCAAATTTAGACTTAAGGGTAGTTTCATATATGGCATAAGCGTAGTTGCCTTGATGAATTAGCATTTCTCCACCCTTATTTGCAGCCGCACCTTGTCCTAAATAAAAAGTTAAGTCATTTCCACTTAGTTGCTGTAAGCCTGTATTGTCGTTATAGTGTACCTGTCCCGACATAGTAAGCAGATCACTAGGTCCTTGCGATGCTTTATCTGCGTATATGTAAGTTGAGTTTGGATTATAAATTTGGCTTGGATCTATTGTGGCTTTTAGCGCAAAGTCTTGGGCAGCTTCATTAGTATTATTTGTAACTTCAACGAAAGTTTTTAAAATAGTATTTGCTGGCACTACCGTCGGAGTATTTTCTTGCACCTTTGTAAAAGTACTATCGCTAGGTTTTTTTGCATAAATATATTCCATATAGCAAACATCTGGTTTGTATATACGAGAAGAAAAGCCAACTAGTGCTAAATTTATACGATCAGCACTTACAACATTAGCACCGCCTGAGCTTTTAATCGTTGTAACTGTAAATTTTATATCCGCTTCTTTTTGAGCATATGACATTTTGTCTGATATATCAAATATATCTAAGTCTGCTTGAGAGTGAAATTTTTTACCTGGATTTATAAGTTGTCCAAATTTTGTCATAGTTGAGTTAAACTGATCACCTTGTGCGTTATATCCGCTGGTAATACTCTGATAGCTACCACCTTTTTTTATCTTGATATCTTCACCTTTTGTTTCTGGCTTGCCGCCAAAGGAAAACATTGTAAGCGAAGCATCTATATTTCCTGCTTTTGGTGTGTAGATATTTTCAAATTTTACATCTATGGTTGAGCTCTTTACAGTACCAAATGGATCGCTTGACTTCATCCAGTCTGCTGCAAGTCTTTCTAGCCCATCAAATATACTAACAAGCTTTGGCTCTATATTGTTTGCTGTAGCGGTTTTATCATCAAAGTCATAAATGATGACCAAACTCCAAGCTGCAAATTGTGGTGCGATGGATTGTATCCAGTAGCCATTTTGTCCTTGGACTGGCGAAAACAGCAGTGTGCCGTATGTTTTTTTTAATTTTCTATTAGTGGAATTATTTACCTTATATATGCCATCATTTGGGTCTATAAATTCATCACTAAAGGGAATCGTAGTTGATCTGATATTGCCAGCATAAAATGTCCTATCTGACTCGCTAGTGCCAAGAGAGTCTCTAACTATATCTGTTACATCAGCGCTTGCTACATATTGGTAGTTTATTCCAGCCTTTACATAGTAGCTATTAGACTCGTTTTGATTATATGATTCAAGAGTCATTGATTTTGGTCGATACTCGCTAAAAGATCCAAACCAAAAAACATCTTTTGGATCAGCATCTATTGTGATTACACTCTTTCCAGGAGCTTTAAAATCAATCCTGCTATATCCTTTTATGTAATTTAAGGCACTTACATATAAATTTGACCCAAGATTTTTTATTGCCCAGTTTTGATAAAGAGAGCCGCCCCAATAAAGCCTGGCATAGACTACGTTTTTGCCTTTTAAATTATTTTGTATAAAGGTATTTTTCTCACTAAAATCAAACGTGGAAGAGGATGAATTTTTACAATAAGGATGCTTGCTAGGATTATAAATATATGTTGTTTGACAAAGTGTGTAATTGCTAGGCGAAAAATTACCAGTATCTAAAAATATTCTATCGGCTGTAGATGATGTTCTTGTTACGTTAGATGGATCTGGAACAAAATTATATCCAGCGTATTGTGGAATCATAATAGTAGCACCAATGGTAGCTATATCTCCATTTACTCTGGTATTTAGATTTCCATTTATTGATCTTTGTCTTAAGCCTTTAGAGTGATCATCCCACATACCTATTAATGATCGTTGATTCCATGGAGAAAATTGCTCAACGTAAATATGATAGTGATCTTGTGCTAAGCCTGAAGAAAAGCTATTGGTATCTATCGTCCAAGTTCTGTTAGATTTTCTTATACAATGTGGGATATTTTTAGAAGAGTTGTCTTGATACTCTTCAGCGTCTATAAAGCAAGAATAATTTGCTCCACTACAACCAATAGATGCTGCTTCTGCTGTTGTACAAGCTCTGGGTGCACAAAAACCAAACGTGACAATAAAACAGAGTAAGTATGCTATCTTCACAACAAATCCTCTAAATAACAATAAAAAATCTCTCCTTAGATTTTTAAAAGCTTTTAGCTACTATTTTTGTATAAAATTTTCTATCATTTCAGCTTGCCCGTACTGAGGATATTTGGCAATGTCTAAAACGACTTGAGATAAGGTCATATTATCCATATTGCAAACGATAGGAGCTATAAAATTTACAGTTGATTTTTCAAGCGGGAGTGCAACAACGATAATGTTATAAATTCTAAGTTGAGAGCTTTCTTTAATCTCCATAAGATCTTCATAATAGCTTGGAATATCGAATTCGTAGCTTCTTAATGCAAAAGGATTTATCATTGTAAAAGATGTCTCATCATCTTTGCTTGCTAGTTTAACAAAAAATTTATCAAGTTCAATTAACTCCATCTTCTTGATATGCTCAAAGCCTAAAATAGGGCTTTTAACACTAAAAATCATACTAACTCCTATTTTGTAAAGTTGCCGTATTTTATCATAGTTTTAAAAAATTTATACAAAAATAATAGCAAAAAATGTAGAATACGAGGATTTAAACTTTTTAAGGAAAAGCATGAAAAGATTTTCTAAATTTCTAGCAGTTGTAGCTCTTTTGGGGCTTTTTAGTGGTTGTGCTGAAAAATATACCGAGCTTTACAATCTAACTCCAGATGAGTGGTATGCTCAGGTTATAGCTGATATAAAAGACGGTGATCTTGAAGCGGCCGATAAACACTATGTTTCAATGGCAAGCGAACACGTAGCAAGCCCACTTTTGGAGCAAATTTTACTTATCCTTGCCCAAGCTCACGCAAATGATGAAGAGTATCTTATGGCAAATCATTATCTTGACGAATACATTAAAAGATATGGCGACAACGGCCCAAAAACAGAGTTTGCTCAGTATCTAAAGATAAAAGCAAATTTTGACTCATTTACCCAGCCAAACCGCAACCAAAAGCTAATGGAGGATAGCGTAACTGAGATCGAGAAATTTCTTTATATGTATCCAAATACTGAATATAAGCCACTTATTGAGACTATGCTTATTAAATTCAAACTCGCGCTTTACTTCCTAGATATGCAAATAGCAGATCTTTACAATAGGACCGGTCGTGATGTTTCGGCTAAAATTTATGAGCAAAAGCTTGAAGATTCGCCGTTTAAAAACTCAGATCTTATCAAACCTGACGTAGCATGGTATAGAAAACTGTTTGAATAGGAGAAATTTTGCAAATAAACGAAAATAAAGGCTTCCCAACCGAAATTCCCATCATCGTTGAGGATGAGCTATTTTTATATCCATTTATGATAACTCCGCTTTTTTTAAGCGATGATGAAAATTTAAAGGCACTCGAACTTGCCATACAAGAAGAGACTCCGATCCTTGTGGTGCCTACAAAGCCTCAGCAAGACGGCGCTAGAGACTTTGATGGTATCTATGATGCTGGTGTGATCGGCACGATAATGCGCCGTGTGCCACTACCTGATGGACGTGTAAAAGTTTTATTTCAAGGCATAGACAAAGGTAAAATTTTAAAACAATCAGGCATAAATCCGCTCCGTGGCATTGTCGATATGCTCCACGTCAAGCGCCCATCGCAGGTCAAAACTGACGCTCTTATCGTGGTTTTAAGAGAAAAAGTAAGAGAGCTTTCGCAATTTAGCCACTTTTTCCCGCCTGATCTTTTAAAAACGATCGAAGAGAGCGCTGAAGCGATCAGGGTTTGTGACCTAGTTTCAAGTGCACTTCGCTTAAAAAAACAGATCGCTTATAGCTTTTTTGTCGAGGAAAATTTAGAGCAGCGCTTGCTAAAACTAATCGACTATGTTATCGAAGAGATCGAGGCAAATAAGCTTCAAAAAGAGATAAAAAATAAAGTCCATTCAAAGATCGATAAGACAAATAAAGAGTACTTCTTAAAAGAGCAGCTAAAGCAAATTCAAGCCGAGCTTGGAGCGGATACGAGCCGTGAAGAGGAGCTTGAAGAGTACCGTAAAAAGCTTGATGCTAAGAAGAAATTTATGGCTGAGGACGCCTACAAAGAGATCAAAAAACAAATAGACAAACTTTCTCGCATGCACCCAGACTCAGCTGACGCAAACACCTTGCAAAGCTACCTTGACTGGGTACTTGAAATTCCATTTGAAAATGTAGCTAAGAAAAAGTCATCTATCGCTGAAGTGAGCAAGCACTTAAATGCCGATCACTACAGCTTAGAGAAGCCAAAAGAGCGCATCGAGGAGTATTTTGCCTTGCGTGAGCTTTTAGAGCTTAGAGGTGTTGGCGAAAAGGTAAATAATGGCGCTATTTTATGCTTTGCAGGCCCTCCAGGTGTGGGCAAAACAAGCCTTGCAAACTCGATCGCAAAGGCACTAAAGCGTGAGCTAGTTAGGATCGCTCTTGGCGGACTTGAGGACGTAAACGAACTAAGAGGCCACCGCCGCACCTACATAGGTGCTATGCCAGGTCGTATCGTGCAAGGGCTCATAGAAGCTAAGCAGATGAACCCAGTAGTTGTATTAGATGAGATCGACAAGGTTGGCAGAAGCTACAGAGGCGATCCGACCGCGGTTTTACTTGAAATTTTAGACCCAGAGCAAAATAATAAATTTAGAGACTACTACTTAAATTTCAACATCGATCTTAGCAAGATCATCTTCATCGCTACAGCAAATGACGTGAGTATGATACCAGCCGCGCTTCGCGACAGGATGGAGTTTATCGAGCTTAGCTCATACACCCCACAAGAGAAATTTGAGATCGCTAAAAAATATCTCTTACCTCAAGAGCTTAAAAAACACGGCCTAAAACCAAGCGATGTGAGCATCAGCAAAGAGGCACTTGAGCTAATTATCAGTGACTATACAAGAGAGAGTGGTGTACGAAATTTACGCCGCAGGATCGCTGATATACTAAGAAAAGTCGCCAAAAACATCCTCACCAAAAAGAGCGAGGGCAAGATCAGTGTCACAGCTAAAAATTTGAAAGAATTTTTAGAGAAAAAGGTCTATGAGATCGAGCCAGCGGATAAAAAAGATCAGATCGGCTTAGTAAATGGTCTCGCGTGGACGAGTGTCGGTGGCGATGTGCTAAGGATCGAGGCTATTAGGATCCAGGGCAAAGGCAACATGCAAATCACTGGTCAGCTAGGCGATGTGATGAAAGAGAGCGCTCAGATCGCATTTAGCGTTGTTAAAGTGCTAATAGACAACAAAAAAATAAAAGTACCGATGACTATCGTGCCAAAACTAGATGACGATAAGCGTAAGCTCGAGGCTAGCGATGTTTATAGGCGCTATGATCTTCACTTGCACGTGCCAGAGGGCGCGGTGCCAAAAGATGGCCCAAGTGCTGGCATCACGATGGCAACTGCGATCGCATCGATACTAACCGATACAAAGGTAAGACACGACATAGCAATGACTGGTGAGATTACGCTAACTGGCAGAGTGTTGCCGATCGGTGGTCTAAAAGAGAAGCTAATCGCCGCTCACAAAGCTGGCATCAAAACAGCTCTGATACCTCGTAAAAACTATGACCGCGATCTTGTCGACATCCCAGCCGAAGTAAAAGCTGATATGAAGATCATCGCCGTTGATACGATCGATGATGTGCTAAAAAACGCTCTTGTTACTAAAAAATAATCCAAATCCTAGCTCCATTTAGCTTCACTTGGGGCTAGGAAATTTTCATAAACTACTACGAAGTAAAAATTTAGGCTAGCTTGTTTACACTACTTAGAGCCGTGATATGCTCGTTCATAAATTTTAAAATTTGATGGATTTTTTGCTGTAAATTTTAGCTATTTATGCTTTGCTTCATGCTCTAAAAGCCAAATTTTAGTTGGCAAGCCCTCGCCGCCAGAGTATCCGCCAAGCCCACTGCTAGCTAGCACTCTGTGACAAGGGATGATGATAGGTACTGGGTTTTTAGCATTGGCTGATCCTGCTGCTCGGTAGGCATTTTTGTGACCTACGGCAAGTGCAAGGGCTGCGTATGTGGTCGTTTCTCCGTATGGTACTTTTTGTAAAGCCTCGTAAATTTTTGCTCTAAAATTAGTTGTTTTTATATCAAGCCTTACGCTAAATTTTTTAAGCTTGCCATTAAAATAAGCCTCTAGCTCATTCAAGCAAAGCTTTAAATTTTTATCTTTTACCGCTATTTTTTCAAATTTATCTACAAAATTTATCTCACAAATTCCATTTTCGCTAGCGATGATCTCCAAAATTCCGATAGGCGATTTTAGGTAAGCTTTTGACACATTTGCTCCTTGAAATTTGAAATTTTGGGCAAATTTTACTTTAGTTTGTTTTGCTTTTTGATAAAATGCAAGCAAAACTAGCGATTTTAGACTAAAAATAACGAGCAAAAACCACAAAGGAATTTCATGAGCTTTTTTACCAACTACGAAAAACACGTGAGTGAGCGAGAAAAAGAGGGCGTGCCACCGCTTGCGCTAAATGCCAAGCAAACAAGCGAAATTTGCGAGCTAATAAAGCTTGCCAGCAAGTCTAGTGGCGATGAAAAGGCACAATGCGAGCTAAAATTTCTTATAAGTTTGCTTGAAACTCGTATCAATCCCGGTGTTGATGACGCAGCGAAGATAAAGGCAGAATTTCTTGGTGAAGTAATAGACGGGCTTGCTGTTAACGGCCTTGACGCGATGCGTGCTATTAAAATTTTAGGCAAGATGCTTGGTGGATATAACGTGGAAATTTTAGTGCGAGCTCTAAAAAATAGCGATGAAAATATCGCGCATGCTGCGGCAAATGAGCTAAAAAATATCATCCTGGTGCATGAATATTTTGACGAGATAGTAAAACTAAGTAGCAACAATAAATTTGCAAAAGATGTACTTGCTTCTTGGGCAAATGCGGAGTGGTTTACGCATAAAAAGCCAATCGAAACCTGTATAAACGCAGTCGTTTTTAAGGTACCAGGTGAAACAAATACTGATGACCTAAGTCCAGCGAGCGAGGCCTACACAAGGGCTGACATACCACTTCACGCAAAGGCAATGCTTGTTAAAAAGATGCCTGAGGGTCTAGAAATTTTAAAAGAGCTCAAAACTCGTGGTAAAAAAGTGGCTTATGTTGGCGATGTGGTTGGCACTGGCAGCAGCAGAAAGAGCGGTATAAACTCGATCCAGTGGCACTTGGGTGATGAGATTGAGGGCGTGCCAAATAAAAAAACGGGTGGCATCGTGATCGGCACGACCATAGCTCCGATATTTTTTAACACCGCCGAAGATAGCGGCGCACTGCCGATAGTCGCAAACGTAAATGAGCTAGAAATGGGCGATGAGATAGAAATTTATCCATTTAATGGTGAAATTTATAAGCTTGCAGGCACCCAAAAAAAGCTCGTGGCAAATTTTAAACTTAGCCCAAACACCCTAAGTGACGAGATAAGAGCAGGGGGCAGGATACCTTTGATGATAGGTAGGCAAGTGACCAAAAAGGCTAGAGAGGTCTTGGGACTTGGCGAGGAGCAAATTTTCATAAAGCCAGATCAGCCAAAAGAGCTAGGTGGTGGCTATACGCTCGCTCAAAAGATGGTCGGCAAGGCTTGCGGCAAGGATGGCGTGAGAGCTGGGGCATACGTGGAGCCTGAAATTTTGACCGTTGGCTCGCAAGACACCACAGGGCCGATGACTAGAGATGAGATAAAAGAGCTTGCTAGCCTTAGTTTTGGGGCAGATTTTGTCTTGCAAAGCTTTTGCCACACGGCTGCTTATCCAAAGCCAAGCGACCTTGAGATGCAAAAGAGCTTGCCTAAATTTATAAATTTACGTGGCGGTGTGAGCCTAAAACCAGGTGATGGCGTCATCCACTCGTGGCTAAACCGCATGGTACTGCCTGATACGGTGGGCACTGGTGGCGATAGTCACACGAGATTTCCTATTGGTATCAGTTTCCCAGCGGGCAGCGGCCTAGTGGCTTTTGCGGCGGTTCTTGGTATGATGCCACTAAATATGCCAGAGTCGGTTTTGATCAAATTTAAAGGCGAGCTAAAAGAGGGCGTGACACTTCGCGATCTTGTCAATGCGATACCGTATTTTGCGATCAAAAAAGGGCTTTTAAGTGTTGAGAAGAAAAACAAAAAGAATGTTTTTGCGGGTAAAATTTTAGAGATAGAAGGGCTTGAGAATCTAAAAGTAGAGCAGGCGTTTGAGCTAAGTGATGCTTCGGCTGAACGCTCGGCCGCGGCTTGTGTGGTAAATTTAAGCGTTGATAGTGTCGTGGAGTATGTTCGCTCAAATGTTGCGCTAATTGATGCGATGATAAAAGCTGGTTATGAGAGCCGTGAAACGCTTGCTAGACGAAAAGAAAAAATGCAAAAATGGCTAGAAAATCCAACGCTTTTAAGAGCCGATAAAGATGCAAAATACGCTGAAATTTTGGAGATTGATTTATCGCAGATAGATGAGCCGATTTTGGCGTGTCCAAATGACCCAGACGATGTGGCAACGCTAAGTGAAATTTTAGCTGATAACAAAAGAGTGCATAAGATCGATGAAGTTTTTGTGGGAAGCTGTATGACAAATATAGGCCATTATAGGGCGCTCGCTAGAATTTTGGAGCGTGAGAGCAAGCTTACAACTAGGCTTTGGATAGCACCGCCGACAAAGATGGATAAAAGCACACTTGAAGATGAAGGTGTTTATGAAATTTTTAAAAGATTAAATGCAAGAACAGAGGTGCCAGGCTGCTCGCTTTGTATGGGCAATCAAGCAAGAGTAAATGACAATGCAGTGGTATTTTCTACTTCGACTAGAAATTTTGATAACAGAATGGGCATGGGGGCAAAGGTCTATCTAGGAAGTGCCGAGCTAGCTGCTGTGTGTGCGCTACTTGGGCGTTTGCCAAACATCGATGAGTACAAAAATATAGTAAGAGAAAGTCTTAGTTTAAACAAAGATAAAATTTATAAATATCTAAATTTTAATGAAATAAGCGAGTTTAGCATATAAATTTGTTACAATATCGCGAAATTTTAAGGAGCTTTGATGAAAAAAGTAGTTTTTTTTCTCTTTTTTAGCGTTTGTTCTTTGATAAATTTACACGCTTTAGAGTGCAGTGATCTTGCCAAAAAAGAGAGCTTTAAAACTACTCCAAACGATCTTGCTTACACGAATGAGGGGCTATTTTACTGTGATGGTTCGCTTTTAAATTTAAAAGAGGTGAAAGAGCTTTTTGATGCGAGTGTGGCTGTGAGAAGTGAGTCTCAAAGTTGCGTTGGTGATAGAGTTTATAAAGAAAATTTAAACAAGTTTAGATGGCTTTTGCTAAAAGCGTCATTCGCACCTGAATTTTACGCAAAAGAGCTTGCAAAGCCAGAGGTTGCTGAGAGCGAAAAAGACGCCAGAATGGAGTATCTTAGATACTGGGCAAACGAGAGCTTGTTTAATTTTTTAAAATATAAAAAATTTATCGAAGCTTACAAAAACGCTCAAACTCCGCTTGTAAAATTTTATGAAAGCCTGGGACTTGATACGGCAAGTGCTGCTTACTACGCAACTAGCGTGGTAAATGAGTTTTTGACTTTTGGCGTTGGTAAAAGTGTAAATAAAGCTAAAATTTTAACACCTGAGCAAAACATGATGGCACAAAGGATAAATTCCGATGAGCTGGCAAATTTGCTCTACTCGAAAAATTTTAGTACCGCTGAGCTTACAAATTTACTTAATATCGCGCTTTTAAACGAAAAAAGTAGCGACATGATAAAAGAGATCATAAGGCGTGGGGCCGATGTGAATTTGGGCGATGAGACGCCGCTATTTTTTGCTTTAAAAAATATAGAAAACGTAAAAATTTTACTTGCAAATAGAGCCGATGTAAATCACAAAAATTTCTTTGGAAAAAGCGCGCTTTTTTACGCTGTGCAGTTTGATGATGCGCCTCTTTGCGAGCTTTTGCTAAAAAATGGTGCCAATGCCAACGAGAGCTACATAGATGAAAATACCAAGATGAATATGATAAATTTGGGTATGACGCAGGTTGAAGATACATGTGGTCTAGAGCATACAAATAGAAGCGTTTTTATGCATGCAGCAGCTCACGCAACGCCAGAAATTTTAAAGCTTTTGATGGATAATGGTGCTGATATTAACGCCACTGATGACGCTGGGTTTAATGCGCTTGACTATGCCATGAAAGAACAAAACGAAAAGACGATCAAATTTTTAGAAAATTTGGGTTTAAAACCAAATTTCAATTAGGAAAAATCATGAAAAAGACAGCTTTTGTAACCGGTGCAACATCTGGATTTGGCGAGGCGATCGCTAGAAAACTCTCAAAAGAGGGCTACAAGATAGTCGCTCTTGCAAGGCGAGAAGATAGGCTAAAGAAGCTTGCAAGCGAGCTTGGCGATACACATATCATCGTAGCTGACATACGCGATAAAGAAGCTGTTTTTAAAGCGGTTGAGAGCCTGCCTGATAAATTTAAGGATATAGAAGTGCTTGTAAATAACGCTGGCATGGCGCTTGGACTCGAAAAGACGATAGATGCGAAGGTGGAGGACTTTGAGGCGATGATAGACACCAATGTCAAAGGTCTTATCTACTCGACAAAGGCGGTTTTGCCACTACTTTACAAGCAAGAAAAGGGCTATATATTTAACCTGGGTTCTACTGCTGGCTCATGGCCATATCCTGGAAGCAACGTTTATGGTGCCACAAAGGCATTTGTAAAGCAGTTTAGTTTAAATTTAAGAAACGATCTAGTTGGCACAAATATCAGAGTAACAAACATCGAGCCAGGGCTTTGTAAGACCGAATTTAGCGAGGTTAGATTTAGAGGAGATAAGGCAAAAGCGGATAGTCTTTATGAAAATACAAATTTCATCACATCTGAGGATATCGCGACTATTTTGGTAAATTGTCTAAATATGCTTGGAAGTGTTAATATAAATAGAGTCGAAGTCATGGCAAATACGCAGACTTGGGCTGGACTTGCGATAGAAAAATTTTAAGGAGTTCTTGTGAGACAAATTTTATTATTACTTTTTTTTAGCGTTGCGCTTTTTGGTGTCGATCCAGAAGTGGCAAAGAGAAACGCTGAAATTTATGGCGTATTTACGCTTATACCGCCTGTTGTGGCAATAGCACTTGCTTTTATCACAAAAGACGTCATCTTGTCGCTATTTATAGGTGTTTTTAGCGGAACATTTCTCATAAATATCATCAATGAAAACATCTTTATGGGTATCGTAAAAGGCTTTACAGGTATCGTTTCAAGGGTCGTTGAATCAATGGCTGATAAGACTGACTCAGGAATTTTACTTCAAGTGCTTTGTATCGGTGGTGTGGTCGCACTTATCACAAAAATGGGTGGTACAAAGGCGGTTGCTCTTTGGCTTAGCAAAAAGGCAAAAAGCGGCATTTCAGCTCAAATTTCAACGTGGCTGATGGGAATTTTTGTATTTTTTGATGACTATGCAAATGCTCTAATAGTAGGTCCAATTATGAGACCAATAAGTGATAAATTTAAAATAAGCCGCGAAAAGCTAGCTTTTATTATAGATGCTACCGCAGCACCGATCGCTGGTATTGCTATCATCTCGACATGGGTTGGCCTTGAGGTTTCACTCATCGAAAAGGGCTATGAGCTAGTTGGAGAGACTGGCATTAATGCTTATTCTATATTTATCGAGACAATTCCATATAGATTTTACAACCTCTTCATCTTATTTTTTATAGTCTGTACAGCCTTGATGCAACGTGAATACGGACCAATGCTATTAGCTGAAAGACGCGCTAGAAGAGGCGAGCTTCACTCTGGCAAAACTCAAATCCAAGATCTTGAAGATAAAACACTTGAGCCAAAAGAGGGCGTAAAATTAAGCGCTGCAAATGCTGTTGTACCACTTCTCGTGCTAGTTATTGGTGCATTTACTAGTTTTTACTTTAGTGGTCTTGCTGCACTTGAGGGCGATACTCTTAAAAATGCACTTGCTAATCCGCTTTCATTTTCTACATTTAAAGATACTTTTGGCGCAGCAGACTCAGCTACATCGCTATTTCAAGCAGCACTACTTGCTAGTATCGTAGCTATCACAATGGGTGTTTGGCGTAAAATTTTTGACGTAAAAGAGGCTATCAGCACATGGGTAAAAGGCTGGAAAACTATGATAATTACAGTTGTAATCTTGCTTCTTGCATGGAGCCTTAGTGCTGTTATCAAAGAGCTTGGCACATCAAGATATTTGGTTGATCTATTAAGCTCTTCAACACCTAAATTTATCCTGCCAGTGGCTGTTTTTATCCTTGGTTCATTTATTAGCTTCTCAACTGGAACGAGCTATGGCACAATGGGAATTTTAATGCCTCTTGCTATCCCGCTAGCCTATGCGGTCGGCAAAAACTACGGACTAGAGGGTGATGCGATGCATGCATATATGATTGTAAATATTTCAGGCGTGCTTACAGGCGCGATCTTTGGCGATCACTGCTCACCGATATCGGATACTACGATACTTTCATCAATGGGCGCAGGATGTAATCATATCGATCACGTATCGACTCAAATGGTCTACGCGCTTAGCGTTTGTGCGGTTTGTGTGCTAGTTGGTTACTTGCCAGTTGCACTTGGTCTTAGCGTTTGGATCGCGCTTCCTTGCGGATTTTTAGCGATTTGGGCGCTAGTTAGATTTGTTGGAAAGAAAGTAGAAGCATAAATTTGGATTGCAATTATTTAAAAGAGTGTGGCTCTTGCACTCTTTTTACTCCTTACGATGAGCAAATTTTATTTAAAACTGACCTTGTAAAACAAAATTTTTCAGAGTTTTATGATGGTGAGTTTGATGTTTTTAGCTCAACACCAAAACACTACCGCACGAGAGCTGAGTTTGGCATCTGGCATGAAGGCAGCAAGCTTTGCTATACGATGCATGCAAGCGAAAAGGGCAAAAAGGTCTTTGTAGATGATTGTCCAAAGGTTTGCGAGCAAATTTCAGATCTCATGCCAAGGCTACTTGAAAATTTGCAAAGTGATGAAAATTTACGCGCAAAGCTTTTTGGAGTGGAATTTATCTCTTGTAAAAGCGGTATTTTGGTCACACTTCTTTACCATAAAAGGCTTGATGGCGAGTTTGAAGCGGCTATGAAAATTCTAGCTAGCAAGCTTGACGTCACCATACTTGCTAGATCGCGTGGGCAAAAGCTACTAAGTGGTGAGCTAAATTTGATCGATGAGCTAGACGTTGGCGGTGAAATTTATAAATTTAGCCTAAGTGAGAATGCCTTTATTCAGCCAAATAGAGCCGTAAATGAAAAGATGATAGCTTGGGCAAAAGAGTGCGTGCAAGGCGGTGCTGACCTACTGGAGCTTTACTGCGGACATGGAAATTTTACTATTCCGCTTTCTTTTAAATTTAACAATGTACTTGCCACTGAAATTTCAAAGAGCTCGATCGCAAATGCTATTAAAAACTGCGAGCTAAATAAGGCTAAAAACATCAAATTTTTACGAATGGATGCTGATGAGCTTATGAGCGCATTTGCTGGCGTTAGGGAATTTAATAGGCTCAAGGATATAAATTTAAGTGACTTTAACTTCTCTCACGTCCTTGTTGATCCGCCCCGTGCAGGACTAAGTGAAAGTGTTGTAAATTTCATCAAAAATTTTAAAAATATCATCTATATCTCGTGCAATCCAGAGACTCTAAAAGAAAATTTAAAAGAGCTTTGTAAAAGCCATAAAGTGATAAAATTTGCCATTTTTGATCAGTTTGCAAATACTCATCACATTGAATGCGGCGTGCTACTAAGGGCAAAAGAATAATTTAAAAAAGGAAAAATAAAAAATGGTTTCACTAAATAAAATCATCCAAGCAAAGATTACGATCGGTCATTTCGTAAATAAAACTCCATTTGCTCTGAGTGCAAAACTTAGTAAAAATTTGGGAGCAAGCATCTATCTAAAAGAGGAAAATTTACAACGAACCGGCGCATATAAGATAAGAGGCGCATACAATAAAATAGCTAGCCTAAGCGACGAAGAGAGAAAGCGTGGCGTCGTGGCTGCAAGTGCTGGCAATCACGCTCAAGGCGTAGCGATAAGTGCGAAAGAATTTGGCGTGCATGCTTGTATCATCATGCCAGAATCAACCCCGCTTCTAAAGGTTGCTGGTACTAAAGACCTTGGTGCAGAGGTTATTTTAAAAGGTGATAATTTTGATGAGGCGTATGCTTTTGCAGTTAATTACGCCAAAGATAAGGGTATGACATTCGTTCATCCATTTAACGACGAGTACGTCATGGCAGGGCAGGGCACTGTGGGGCTTGAGATGCTTGATGAGATAAGCGACCTTGACATAGTCATTGTCCCAGTTGGCGGCGGTGGGCTAGCTAGCGGTGTGGCTAGTTGTATAAAACAAGTTAATCCAAAGACAAAAGTAATCTGTGTCGGTGCAAAAGGCGCTCCAGCGATGTTTAATAGCTATGGCGCTAAAAAGAGCATAAACTCAAAATCAGTTCGCACCATAGCTGATGGTATAGCTGTGCGTGATGCGAGCGAGATCACGCTGGCAAATATTATTGAGTGTGTTGATGAGTTTGTGCAAGTTGATGATGAGGAGATCGCAACTGCGATTTTGTTCTTGTTAGAGACGCAAAAGATCGTTGTAGAAGGAGCTGGCGCAGCTGGCGTGGCAGCGCTTATGCATGATAAGATAAAATTTAAAAAAGGTGCGAAGATAGGCGTGGTACTAAGTGGCGGAAATATCGACGTACAGGTACTTTCTATCATCATTGAAAAGGGCCTTATCAAGTCTCACCGCAAGATGACTTTGCAAATAACGCTTGTGGATAAGCTAGGAGCGCTCATGAGCTTAACAGATAGTCTCAAATCAGCAAACGCAAACATTGTGAAGATCGACTACGATCGCTTCTCGACAAGGCTTGATTATGGTGATGCAAGTATTACTATCACACTTGAGACAAAGGGTCTTGAGCATCAAGAAAAGATCAAAGAAGTTCTTACTAAAAACGGTTTTTCTTTCACTCAACTATTTTAATTTAATGGCTCGCTACTATTTAAAGTAGCGAGCATGATTTACCTATTAAAACAAAATTTCAAATTTTACATTTACGCTGTTTGATTTCACGTCTTTAGCAAAAGCACCTGTGTAAGATAGACCTAAATTTATATTTTTATAAACATTAGCTTTTACACCAAGGCTAGCTGTGCCAAGATCGCGCACCTCTTTTCCTTCAAGTTCCAAGTACCCAGCATTTGCGATATTTACGCCGATATTTGGTCTTGTATCGCCAACTAGTCTATTGTAGGCTAGATCAGCTTCAAATTTCATCTTTGTACTACTAAGACTAAATGGCACACTAGGGTTTAGACCTATGCTAAATACACCCAAATCCCTAGTTTTTTCATCAACATCCATTCTGAAAATTCCTATATTTTGGCTAGTACTATCAGTTTTCATACGTAGATAGCTTGCACCCACATAAGGATTTAGTGAGAAATTTGCACTATTAAATACTGTTAATGCCAAATTTGCGTAAGCAGTAAGTGCTTTTTCCTTGCTTTTTACATGCTCATCTGAGTAAAAGCTAACGATCGTAGCACCATTTTGCGTTTTTCGTTTAGCATTTGTATATATGAGACCAAGGTCTATTTTCGTGCTAGCGATCTGGCTTTTTCCGTAGATGCCGATACTTGTACCTTTTGTTTTATAAGCATCATCGCCATCTTCTTTTACTTTTTCACTGCTAGCACCAAGCACACCACCAAGTGTGAAAACATCATTTACACTACCGTCAAATCCAAAAAGCTGAGTGAATGAGTTTGCTTTTACATCGTCAAATTTCATAGCATTAGCCATGGTATTTGACCAAAATTTCATGCCACTCGCATCAATTGCTTTTGCGCTGAATGGATCAAATTCATGGTTAATGATTGCATTTTTGAGCAAGATATTTTCTAGTAAAAATGCATTATGTTGAGCTAAATTTGCATTATTTGCAAATGTTTTTAGCGTATCACTTGCTTCTTTTGGCGTAGCGTAGATGAAGTGTCTGTATAGATCGCTCGTGATGACTGTTGGTCTACTTCTAAACGGCGAAGCAAGGAGTGCTGGTCTGCCAGCTGTGCTCTCTATGAATTGTGCTACTCTTTTTTGGTTGTCGCTAGCTGCTATACTTGTTATTGTATTTTTTGATTTTTTGAGTGTTAGTTCTAGCTTGTTGTCGCTATAGTTTCTAGTAAGGTCAAAAAATGCATATTTTCTTAAGACGGTGTCATTATAGCCACTAAAATTTCCAGTTACAGCGTAAGTTTTTGCCTTTGAGCTATCATCATATAGTCTTTTCATGATATCTACATCTGGCTTGCTTATATCTATGATAGAGTTCTTTTCAAAATTTAGATTTAAATTTGCTGCGTTATTTGAGATGATATAACTACCACCTGTTTTTATAGTAGCTTTTACTGCGTCATTTGTGCTTTTTCTAGTTACATCTTTAAAAGATAGCTTTTGAGAAAATTTATTTCTATCAATCTCTCTAACACTCATCTCTTTAACAATCTCAAGTGCACCACCATTTTCGACTACTACTTCGCTTGATTTTAGTGATTGATTTAGTGCTGTGATCTTGCCACTTTTTATTATGGTTTTGCCAGTGTATGAGTTGGTGCCTGCTAGTTTTAGAGTGCCTAGGCCCCTCTTAATAAGAGTTCCTTCATAGCCTTCGCTAGCTCTTTGTTCTCTTGCTTTTTCTCTAGCGTTGCCTATATCAAGTTCAGCCTTTTGCTCGGCTGTTAAATTTGACATTTTCTCAAGCTCAGCCTTGCGATTAGCCCAAATTTTTGCCTCTGCCTCATCTTCAGTCTTTCTGTATTTTATAGCTACATCACTGATATTATTTGAGTAAAGATCATCTGTGTCTAGACTTACATCAAATACGCCTAGTAGCTGTCCTGGTCCAAACATAGCCTTTGACATATCAAGTGCTCCCCAGCCCCAGCGCTCATCAGGTACGCCAAGTGGCGCAGTAAAACCAGAAATTCTTCTTGTATCGGCTGGCTTTTTAAACTCATCTCTAACTTGTCTTGCGGTAGTTAGTAAAACATCTCTTGCTTGAGAGTTGCTCATATATGGATATCTTTGCATGACAAGACCAAGTGCGCCAGTGACGTGTGGAGCTGCCATTGATGTACCATCCCAGCTATCATAACCAGCGTTTCCATTTTTAGGATCAACTGTGCTTGATTTTATACTTTTACCAGGTGCTGCGATACTCCACCATTTTGAGTGTCCTGCGGTATTAAAATGTTGTGCATCGCCATCTGTCATTCCAGTAACGTTTATCCAGTATTTTTCAGCATCTGGACGAAAATATGGAAGCATTGCTCTTGTGTATGACTCTTTCATGCCATTTCTATTTCCGGCAGTGAAGACTTGAATGATGCCGTATTTTTTGGCGACTTCATAAGCAGCATCTAAGAAATTTTTACCATTTGTGACAAATGGATAGTAGCTTTTATAGGCTGCGTCAAGATCTTTTATATCTAAGCTATTGCCACCATCAAATCCAGTTGCTCCCTCATAAGCTTTATAAAATTTTCGGTTTGAACCCCAACTATTATTTATAGCTCTTGCACCAGCTTTAGCTAGTCCCTCATAAGATGCTAAAAAGAAGTTGTAGTCTTGGTTTGGTCCATATGTCATACCATCGGTTCCGCCAGTATTTCCTACTATAAGTTTTGAGTCAAATGCTACACCATGCATCCCTTTACCATCTCTTGAGCCAGCAATTGTGCCAGCTACGTGCGTGCCGTGCGAGTCGTTTACACCAGCGATCCAGTTGCCATCAGCTTCAAATTTATCACCTTTTTTAAAGTCGCCAAAGTCAGCTCTATTTTTATCAGTGCTTCCTTTTTTTAAAAAAGGAGAGTTGCCGTGCTCAGTATCTGGATATTTTTGTCCGTCTTTGTAGTAGCTACCAGAAATTTTTAGTGCGCTTATCCTACCGTCACTAAGTTCAGGGTGGCTAAGTAATGCGCCAGAGTCCATAACGCCAAGCGTCACACCTTTGCCTGTCACTCCAAGAGCATACGCAATAGCTGCATTGATACGCTTTAGTCCCCAGTATGCTTCATATTCAGCGCTCTGCCAGCTACTTATGTCGCCAAATTTACCACTTTCTTGATCGTTGGCTTTTAGCGAATTTGTAAACAAAAGAGCACAACAAGCTGCACTTATAAAAATACATTTTTTATTTAAAATGGATCTTTTCACATCTCATCCTTTTGCATAAAATTTAAATGGATTGTAATATCCTTAAAATAAATTATTAATTAAAATATTAAAATTTATGATAAATTTTTACTTTAATAATCCCTTTTTTACGCTATTTTTACTATAAGATATGAAAAAATGATTAAAATGGTATCACATAAATATTATTAATTACGATTTTATTTTAAAACAATTATTTAAATATAATTTTTAATAAAAGTAGAATTTCATCTCTGCTTTACAAATTTAAGCTAAAATAGCAGACTTTAAAGGAGAAAATATGAGCGAATACGCAAATTTGATATTAGCTATCTTGCTAGCTATTTTGGCATTTGCATTTTATAGGTCAAACAAAGCGCTAAAAAAGGCAAAAGATGATAGCGAAAATGTTTCAGTCAGCACTGAAATTTCGCAGCTTAAAAGCATCGGCGAACTGTCTGTCTTTCAGGTATATAGCAAAGAGATCGTCACAAAGACAGATCATGCATTTGGAAATTTTGGCAAAGAGTATCTAAGGTGGCTGGTAAGCGAAAAGAAGCTTTCGATGATATTTGAATTTGAGATAAATTTCATCTACGATCTAACTAGCCCTAGACTCGAGATCATGCAGATCGCAAACTCTAGCTACAAGATAAAAATGCCCCCATGTAAGTATAAATTTTCAATCGCAGATATGAAATTTTACGACGAAAAAAACGGCAAATTTATACCATTTTTGCTGCCTGACTCGCTAAATGGCTTTTTTGGTAGCACTTTTACAGAAGAAGATAAAAATAGGCTAATAGAAGAGGCTAGAAACGAGGTTAAAAAGATGAGCGTTCGCCTTATCTCGCAGCTTCAAAGTAAAATTCACAAATCAGCCCGCGACACGCTTGAAGCGATAGCTAAGAGCTTTGGCGCAAACAAGGTCGAGTTTGTCTTTGACGATAGCGATGATCAGATCAACGAGCAACTAAATTTAGAAAATATCGCATAAAAACAAAATTTAAAGGAGAAAAAATGAGTGTAAATTCACAAGAGGTCACACAAGCACCAGGCAACAACACAGTCTTTCAAACATGGGTCTTAAAAGGCGACAAAAAGGCATGTAAAGAGGGCTTTGCTAAGCTTTGTGCTTTGGTTGTAAATTTAAATAAAACTGCCAAAGTTAGATTTGGCGCAAATGAAAATGTAAATTGCGTCCTTGGCGTGGGTCATGATGCTTGGAAAAAGCTTGAAATTTCAAAAGAATTGCCAAAAGAGCTTGTAAATTTTAAAGCGATCAAAGGCGATAAACATGAAGCCGTTAGCACGAAGGGCGATATACACATCCACATCCGCGCGCTAAATGCGGCTGACTGCTTTGACATGGCGCAAAATATCAAAGAAGTTTTGTTTAAATTTGCAGAGCTTACAGATGAGACTCAAGGCTTTAAATACCACGATGGCAGAGCGATAATTGGCTTTGTTGATGGCACTGAAAATCCTGATGGTGAAGATAGAGATCTTTTTGCAAAAGTCGGCAAAGAGGACGCTAAATTTAAAGGCGGTAGCTACGTTTTTGTTCAAAAATACTTCCACAAAATGAAAGAGTGGAACGCTACAAGCGTAAGCGAGCAAGAAAAGGTTATAGGCCGCTCAAAAGAGTATGACATCGAGATGGATGAGAGCGTAAAACCTACAAATTCACACTCAGCTGCTGCAAATGTCGGCGACGATAAAAAGGTCGTGCGCGGCAATATGCCATTTACTGAAGGCAGCAAAACAGGCACTTACTTCATCGCTTATGCGAGCACATTTTCAACGGTTGAGCTTATGCTTAAAAAGATGTTTATCGGCGAGCCAAAAGGCAACTCAGATAGGCTGCTTGACTTTAGTACGCCAGTAACTGGGGCTTTATATTTTGCTCCTACGCTTGATATGCTTGGCGATTACGAGGGATAAATTTAGCTTGGGGCGAAGCAAATTTGCCCCTTTAAATTTATAAGGATAAAGATGCCAGAGTGGTTTATCTATGCAGCTCTTTCGGCTGTTTTTGCTGCACTTACAGCGATCTTTGCAAAGCTAGGCGTAAAGGACATCGATAGCGATTTTGCGACATTTATAAGAACGATCGTTGTCATTTTGATGCTTGTTTTGCTTTTAAGCGTGGCTAAAAAATGGCAACCGCTAAGCTCGCTAAGCCCTAAAAACTGGCTCTTTCTCATACTAAGTGGCATGGCGACTGGTCTTTCGTGGCTTATGTATTTTAAAGCTATGCAAGCAGGCAAGGTCTATCAAGTAGCGCTGGTTGATAAGTTTAGCGTTGTGCTGGCTATCATTTTGGCTGTCATATTTCTTGGTGAGAGGCTAAATTTAAAAGAAATTTTAGCCGTCTGTCTTATCGTATCTGGCGTGTTTCTACTCATTTTTAAATAAAATTTTCTGCGTTATTCTTAAAGTATTTTTTTAATTTTAATTTGTAATTAATCTAAAAGCCCCTAGAATTTAGAGAAATTCATTTTTAAAGGGAGAAATATGAAAAAAATCATTCTTTCAGCTATCGTGGCTTGTGCTGCATTTGGTGCTGGCCTAAACTATACAGATGTCGTTAAAGACGTTTATGGCGATGCTAGCTCAAACAAAAGTATAGGCAGACTGCTACCAACCAACGCAGTTGAAATTTTACAAACAAGCGGCGACAGAGCGCAGATAAAAGTAAAAGGCTATCAAAACCCAGCCGTTAGCAACGTAGTTTATTTTGCTGATGGCGCGAGGATCATCTCAGTAGCGTTTGCAAAAACTGCACCTTTTGACATCGAAGTGACAAAAGAGGGCAAAAACGGTAAATGGAACGAGGTAGAAACAACAGTTTTTGTTCAAAAAGATGGCTTTAGCACTGACGTAAACGCGATGTTTGCAAAAGCTGACAAGATGTATAAAGAGAGTTGTGGTGTTTGCCATGCGTTGCCTCAAACCACACATTTCAACGCTAACCAATGGCCGTCACTTCTAAAATCAATGATCGGCAGAACCGCAATAGAGAAAAAAGACGAGTGGTTGGTTGTTGAATACCTTCAAAAACACTCATCTGACGTAAATCTAGGTAAATAAGCAAAACTTTTGTAGCGGAGAGTAAAAACAAATATTAAAGTTTAGCTTATTTAAAAGAAAACTTATAATGAAAGGGAGATAAGATGAACGAGAACAGGCGAGATTTTCTAAAAAAAGGTGCTACAGCAATTGCAGCGACACCTTTGCTTTCAAGCGTAACAGCATCAAATTTATTTGCTGATGGCGTAAAAAAGAGTGTTTTAAGAGATAGCGAGGTCATCACAGCTGCCCACTGGGGTATGTTAAAAGTGACAACCAAAAACGGTGTAGCAGTAAAGTCAGAGCCTATCCAAAAAACAAGTGAAATTTACAACCCACTTCAGCACTACACACCAGATATGATCTACAAATGTCGTATCAAGCGACCAGCAGTAAGAAAGAGTTACCTTGAAAATCCAGATAGTCCAAAGCCAGAGCTTCGTGGCAAGGATGAGTGGGTTGAGGTGCCTTATGAGGAGGCGATCAAGCTAGTTGCAAGAGAGCTGAAAAAAACAAGAGCGCAAAAAGGCTTACAAAGTGTATTTGCGGGTAGCTATGGCTGGAAGTCAAGTGGAAACGTGCATAACTCAAGAATTTTACTTCATAGATTTATGAACCTTAGTGGTGGCTTTGTTGGCTCGTTAGGGGACTACTCAACAGGTGCTAGCCAGATCATAATGCCTCACGTTGTGGGTAGTATCGAGGTCTATGAGCAGCAAACCAGCTGGCCAGTCGTGCTTGAAAACTCAAAAGTCGTAGTCATTTGGGGTGCAAACCCACTTGCGACACTTCGCATAGCTTGGACAGCGACTGATGAGCAGGGCTTTAAATACTTTGAAGAGCTTAAAAATAAAAAAGATATTAAAGTGATCGTTATCGATCCTATCAAGTCTGAAACAGCGCAATACTTCGACAAAGCTCAGTGGATAGCCCCTGTGCCAAACACCGACACAGCGATGATGCTTGGTATGATACACTACTTATACGAGAGTGGCAAGTATGATAAAAATTTCATTGAAACCTACACAACAGGCTTTGATAAATTTCTCCCATATCTACTTGGTAAGACAGACAATACTCCTAAAAATTTAAAGTGGGCGAGCAAAATTTGTGGCATCGATAAAGATACTTTAAAAGAGCTAGCTGATACATTTATCGCAAACCGCACTATGATAATGAGCGGCTGGGGCATGCAGCGCGCTCACCACGGCGAGCAACCACACTGGGCGATGGTGACTTTGGCGGCGATGCTAGGACAGATCGGACTTCCTGGCGGTGGATTCGGGCTTAGCTATCACTATTCAAACGGTGGCGCACCAACATGCAAGGGTGCAGTCATTGGCGGAGTAAATAGTGCAAGTGTGGGTAAATTTAACGATAAGGGCGAGTTTATAGGCACGGATACAGGTGAGTTTGACAAACGAGGTCGCTTCGTCGCAAAGGCAGCCGCAGCAGCAGGCACAGGCCAAAGTTGGCTACAAAAGGCAACCAACTATGCCTTCCCGGTCGCAAGGATTGCTGATGCGTTGCTACATCCTGGTAAAGTGATCGACCACGACGGCAAAAAGATCACCTATCCAGATATCGACTTTATCTACTGGGTCGGCGGCAACCCACTTGTACACCACCAAGATACAAATACAAATTTAAAAGCGTGGAGAAAGCCAAGAACGGTTGTCGTTCACGAAGCATACTGGACACCGACAGCTAAAATGGCTGATATTGTCTTCCCAGTCACTACAGAGTACGAGAGAAACGATATCACCATGACCGGTGACTACTCAAATATGAACATCGTGCCAATGAAGCAAGTCGTTGAGAAATACCACGAGGCAAGAGACGATTATCAAATTTTCATCGATCTTTGCAAGGCTTATGCTAAAAATTTAGTAATTGCCTACACAGATAACGGCAAGGATGAGTTTGACTGGATCAAAGAGTACTATGACGCAGCCTACGCTCAGGTCAAGGCTGTACCAGAGCTAACTACTGATATGAAACCATTTGAAGAGTTTTGGAACGAGAACAAGCCAGTTACATTTGCTTCATCTCAAGATAGCGATAGTTGGGTGAGATTTGGCGAATTTAGAGAAGATCCTGTACTAAATGCTCTTGGAACTCCAAGCGGTCTTATAGAAATTTACTCAGAGACTATCGAGAAAATGGGCTACGACGACTGCAAGGCACACCCAATGTGGTTTGAGCCAATCGAGTGGCTAGGCATGAAAGATAAACCAGCTAAATTCCACATGATAAGCGCTCACCCAACAGACCGCTTGCATTCACAGCTAAGCCAAACTTCACTTCGTGACAACTATGTGATCGCAAACCGCGAGCCTATCTGGATCAACGAAAAAGACGCAAAAGAGCTTGGCGTACAAAGCGGCGACTTGGTGCGTGTGTTTAACGCACGTGGCGAGGTGCTAGCAGGTGCTCATGTCACTAAAAATATCAAAGAGGGCGTTGTAAAACTAGCTGAGGGCGCTTGGTATGACGGCTTTGATAGTGGCATCTGCAAAAACGGCTCTGCAAACGTGCTAACCATAGATATCCCAACAAGTAAGCTAGCAAATGGCAACATTAGCCACACAGCTCTTGTAAATATTGAGAAATATAAAGGTGATGAGGCATTAAAGCTTACAGCTTTTGCTGAGCCAAAAATTTCTAAATAATATTAAAAGCAGGGGAGTCTTCTCCTGCTTTTGAACTTAAAATTTAAAACAGATCTTCTATTTACAAAAAGCTTAAATTTATATTTAAAGTCTATAGTTCTATCAATTCTTATTTCGCAACAGATGTTTAGAAGAGAAGCAAATAAGGCTATAGCTATATTGTAAAAAAGTTATTTGGCTGATTATTTTAAAATTTAAAAACATCAATCCAGTAATCTTGGTAATTAGAGTTATACATTTATATCAAGAATAGTATAAATTTAAAGGATGAACAAGATAGATATAAAATTCAAGATATCTTTGACATCTTCTTAGGCTTGATTTTTATAGTTGCGAGTGTATAAGGTCTATCAAGTAGCCTTAGTTGATAAATTTAGCGTTGTGCTTGCTGTTATTTTGGCTATCATCTTTTTTGGTGAGAGGCTAAATTACAAAGAAATTTTAGCCATTTGTCTTATTATTTCAGGCGTTATTTTATTGATTTTCAAGTAAAAATTTATACTCTATATCTAGCAAAATAACAAAAAACAAAACTAGCTTATTTAATGGCATTTTGTGATCTAAAATTTATTCAAAAATTTTTAATTATCAAGATATCTTTATTAATTTTTAAAAAGCATTAAATAGAGGGTAAATTTAATACTAATTTTAATTCTTTTTCGATAAATTAAAGCGATTTTAACTTTTTAAAGGAGGAAAGATGAAGTCCATAACTTCAAAGATAGCGATAATTATCATCTCATTGCTAGTTATTTCGTTTGCTGCTATTTCGGCAGTCAGCTACTATACAGCGGAAAGTAAGGTAGTAGAGTTGGTCAGCCAGACCCAGGATCAGATTCTAAGTGACATCAAAGCTACTACGGATTCTTTTTTTGAAGAATATTTAGAAGTTGCTAAAAAGTATGCTTTGGATATAGCACAAACACCAAATAATGATGACTCGTACATGGAAAAAACAAAAATGCAAAAAGAAAGCGTTAGTCGTCTAGTTACTGATATTTTTTATGGTCGCGAGAGTGATGGACATTTTTTCCAGTCTGACGGCACTAGAACAACTCCAGCCGATAACTACGATCCTAGAACTAGAGGTTGGTATAAAGCAGCAAAGAGCGCAAATGGTGCTATCTATACCGAACCTTATAAAGCTGCCTTGTTTAACGCTTTAGTAATTAGTTTTGCTGCTCCAGTAAATAAAAATGGAAATTTTGATGGTGTTTTGGGGCTTGATTTAAATATGGATGCTTTAAGTAAAAAAATTCTTGAAATGGGTAAAACAAAATATGGCTACGTCTATTTAATAAATAAAGAAGGCGTAATGCTAATGCATAATGACCCAAACAATGTTGGTAAAACCGTTCCTGCTAGCAAATATATTGCTGAGGCTTTTGCAGCTAAAAAATTTGATGAAAATGGACTTATTCCTTATACAAACTATAAAGGCGAAAACGTAACCGCCAAAGTCCTTCCTATAAACGATCAAGGCTGGTTAGCCGTAGCCGCTATCGGAGCGGATACTTTTTCGTCTAATACCTTGCCTTTATTAAAAGCCCAAATAATCCTTGCCGTAGCTTTTATAGTCATACTTTCGGCTATCGTATTTACTCTTCTTAAAAAATCCCTTAGCCCTATTAGAACTATTCAAACTAAGCTTGAAGATGCGTTTAAATTTATCACCTACGAAACCCCTAACGCTCCGGAAAAGCTAGTAGTAACTACGCAAGACGAATTCGGTAGAATGAGCGAATCTATTAACGAAAATATAGAAAAAGTCCTTAACGGCGTTAAAAAAGACAGCGCCTTAATAGACGAGATGAACGGTATAGCAAATCTCATGATAAAAGGCCACATGGGAGCCAAGATTAACTCTACTCCGAATAATCCGGCTTTAGTTCAGTTAAAAGACCTGCTAAATAAATTCTTTACTTCTATTTCTGAAAATTTAAAAGGCATAGCCGTAGTCTTAGCTTCTTACAACAAAAACGACTACACTCCTAGACTAGAGCTAAAACCGGAGCTTGAAAGCGATCTAAGAGATATGATAGTAGGCCTTCAAAGCGCGGGCGACGCCGTAAGCAATATGCTAAGGGAAAATTTAAAAGAAGCTCAGGTTCTAGAAGAAAAAGCTAAAATCCTAGCAGAATCTATGAGAACCCTAACCGACGGAGCCCATAAGCAAGCCGACTCTATCCAAGAAAGCGCGGCTGCTATAGAAGAGATGAGCAGTTCTATGAACGCCATTAGTCAAAAAGCTAGCGACGTAACAAGACAAAGCGAAGAGATTAAAAATATCATCGTTATTATTAGAGATATAGCCGACCAAACCAACCTACTTGCTCTAAACGCGGCTATAGAGGCGGCTAGAGCGGGCGAGCACGGAAGAGGATTTGCTGTAGTCGCCGACGAAGTGCGCAAACTAGCTGAAAGAACTCAAAAATCCCTCGGTGAGATCGAAGCTAACGCAAATGTTCTAGCTCAAAGCATCAATGAGATGAGTGAGAGCATCAGAGAGCAAAGCGAAGGCATAAATATGATAAATCAAAGCGTAAGTCAGATCGACAGTATTACAAAACAAAATATAAATATTGTTGGTACAACAAACGAAATTACTTACCAAATAGATGACATGGCCAAGACGATAGTAGCCGACGTTAGAAAGAATAAATTTTAATCTTAGACCGAATTTAGGGGTTTGTTTCCCCTAAATTCTAATTTTATCTCGCTGATTTTAACTATCTAAAATGAAAAAATAATTCAAAATTATTATTTAATGTATACATCACTATTTTGTAATTAATATTATTAAATACTATTTAATATAAAAAAAATATACAATCGCATCTTAAAAATTTTTGTAAAAGGAAAGTAAATGCGATCAATTGCAAACAAAATATCTTTAATGCTAATACTGGCATTATTTATATCATTCTCGCTGATATCTTTAGCTAGCTATAACACAGCTCATGATAAAGCCATTGAGCTAGTAATACAAACTCAAAAGCAAATTTTAAAAGATGTAAAAATCACATTAAATAGCTTTTTTGATAACAATCAGTATGCTATAGAGAAAATGGCTGAGACTCTTAGTAAAATAAGCGAGAAAAGTGATGGCTCGATGAATGCTGATGGTATAAATTTAGCTTTATCTCAAGCAAAAGCTATATCTGGAAAAGAGATCACTCTTGTTTATGCTGGATATGAGGATGGGGCTATGTTTAGATCAAATGGGCAAAATAAAGCTGGATATGATCCAAGAGTTAGAGGATGGTATAAACAAGCTAAAGCCGAGAATAAACCAATATATACTGATCCATACATGGCAGCTTCATTAAATGCGATGGTTATAACTTTTGCTGCACCTATTAAAAATATTGGAGTTACGGGTATAGATGCATCTATTGAGGAGTTGAGCAATAATATATCGCAAATTAGTAAGACTGAATACAGCTATGCTTTTGTTGCAGATCAAAATGGCAACATTATAATGCACCCAAATAAAGAATTAGTCGGCAAACCTCACGAGATCGCTAAAAGCCTGATAAAACAATATAATGAAAAGAAATTTGATGAAAATGGATTAATAGCATATAAAAATACAAAAGGTGAAGATGTCTATGCCTATATGCTAGAGATAAATGACAAAGGTTGGTTGGCAATAACAGCAATGGATCAAAATATCTTTAGCTCGCATACTTTGCCTATTTTAAAAGTTCAGATTATTTTAGCCTTTATATTTATAGTTGTCTTGTCTGCGTTTGTATATTTCTTGCTAAAAAGATCGCTTAATCCGATTAAAACCATTACAGATGCTTTGGTTAGTTTCTTTAGATTTTTAAATTTTGAGATAAAAGAGCCAGTTGTTTCAAAGGTAGCAACAAAAGATGAATTTGGTGTAATGAGCAAACTAATAAATGATAATATTGCTAAAATTTTTGACAATGCCGATCAAGACTCTAGAGTGGTATCTCAATCTGTTGAGACTGCAAAGGCGATAGAAAATGGAAATTTAAAAGCAAGAATAGTAGATATTCCAGCTAATCCAAAACTAATTGAATTAAAAGATGTCTTAAATAAAATGCTAGATGTTTTGGAGAAAAGAGTAGGTAGCGATTTAAATATGATCCAAAAAACTTTTAATGATTTTAGAAATTCTGATTTTACTTCAAGAATTTTGGATGCCAAAGGCAATGTCGAACTAGTAACAAATGAGCTTGGCGAAGAGATAGCTAATATGCTTGCGTTTAACTTAAAACAAGCACAATTTTTAGAAGAAAAAGCCAAAAATTTAGATGCATCAATGAAGCAAGTAACTCAAGGTGCTAGCACACAAGCAAATTCTCTCCAAGAAAGTGCTGCTGCGATCGAACAAATGAGTAGCTCGATGAGCGCAATTAGTCAAAAGACTGTAGATGTTATAAAACAATCTGAAGAGATTAAAAATATCATCGTTATTATTAGAGATATTGCAGATCAAACTAACCTACTTGCTCTAAACGCGGCTATCGAGGCAGCACGTGCTGGTGAGCATGGACGAGGATTTGCTGTAGTTGCGGATGAGGTTAGAAAACTAGCTGAGCGAACTCAAAAATCACTTGGTGAGATCGAAACTAATGCAAATATACTTACTCAAAGCATTAACGAGATGAGTGAGAGCATCAGAGAGCAAAGCGAAGGCATAAATATGATAAATCAAAGTGTAAGCCAGATAGATAGCATTACAAAGCAAAATGTTGATATCGTGAGCTCAACGAATGAAATCACCGCCCAAATCGATCAAATGGCTAAGACAATAGTAGCCGATGTTAAAAAGAATAAATTTTAACCTTGCGGCTTGATATTTAAAATTTCATTAATATTTCATCCTCAAAATCTGAGGATGAAAATAACTCCTTTTTTATCTCTAATCTTAAAATTATTTTTTGTTTTATAAATATAATAAAATTTTTAAAAAAATTATCTAATTTTTTTATAGCTTTATAGTGATATTGCTAGTTAAATTTTTTTATAGATTATGTTTGCTGTCAAGTAGTGAAATCTATTAGAATTTATCCTTACAATTATTGCTATTTCAGTAAGGAGATAAAAATTTTTAATAATAATTTATGTTACTTTTTTTACTCAAATATTCAAAAAAACAATTTTACTTTATTTCCTTTAGCTTTTTTTGATAACAGCTCTAAAATTTCTTTAAATTTTATTAAATAGTATTTTCTTTTAAAAATCGTGCTTTGTGAGAAAATTAATATTTTTATGTAGAAAAATATTTACATTTTTGGCTTAAGTTTTTTGAAATTTTTGTAAATGTAAATCAGTTGTAAATAAGTTTTGTAAGATTAATATCAATTAAATTTGTTTTAAATCTTTAAAGGAGAAAGAATGAATCGACGAGAATTCATAAAAAGTGCTGCAGCTAGTGCTGCTTGTGCTAGTGCTGGTATAGCCGTACCAAGCTCGCTAAGTGCAGCAAGCGAAGCTGAAAAAGGCTGGCGCTGGGATAAAGCCGCTTGTAGGTTTTGTGGGACAGGCTGTGGTATCATGGTCGCTACAAAAGAAGGCAAGATAGTAGCTGTAAAAGGAGATCCAGAAGCACCAGTAAATCGCGGTCTAAACTGCATCAAAGGCTATTTTAACGCCAAAATCATGTACGGCGAGGACAGGATCACTCATCCGCTTTTACGTGTAAATGAAAAAGGCGAATTTGATAAAAAAGGTAAATTTAAGCAAGTAAGCTGGAAGCAAGCATTTGATGTTATGGAGGCTCAGTTTAGAAAAGCATATGATGAGCTAGGACCTCATGGTATCGGAGTTCTAGGCTCTGGTCAATATACTATTCCAGAAGGTTACGCTGCTATTAAACTTATAAAAGGTGGCTTTAGAAGCAATAGCATCGATCCAAACGCAAGACACTGCATGGCAAGCGCGGTTGTTGGCTTTATGCAAGTTTTTGGTATAGACGAGCCATCAGGCTGTTTTGATGATATCGAGCTAACTGATACTATCGTAGCTTGGGGCGCAAATATGGCCGAGATGCACCCGATACTTTGGGCACGCGTAAGCGATAGAAAGCTTAGTGATCCTGATAGAGTAAAGGTTGTAAATTTAAGCACTTACTCAACTAGAACATCAAATTTGGCTGATATCGAGATCATCTTTGCTCCGTCATCTGACCTTGCTATCTGGAACTACATCGCTCGTGAAATAGTTTATAACCACCCAGAGATGATCGATGAAGAATTTGTTAAAAAGCACTGTGTATTTACAACTGGTCCAGCCGATATCGGATATGGTCTTCGTCCAGATATTAATCACAAAAAATATGCTCCAAGCGAGCTAGACACTGCTGCTACTGAGAAGTCAAAGGTGCTAAGTGAAGCTGAGGGTGTTACACTTGCATATCTTGGACTAAAAGCTGGCGATACGCTAGAAAATAAAAATGCTGCAAAATCTGGCGCACATTGGCAAATAACATTTGAAGAGTTTAAAAAAGCTCTTGCACCTTACACGCTTGACTTTACAGCAAAGGTGGCAAAGGGAGATCCAAATGAAGATATAGAAGAATTTAAGAAAAAGCTAAAGGCACTTGCTGATCTTTACATCGAGAAAAACCGCAAAGTCGTAAGTTTTTGGACGATGGGCTTTAACCAACACCAACGTGGTACATGGGTAAATGAGCAAGCTTATATGGTGCATTTCTTACTTGGTAAGCAAGCACTTCCAGGCTCAGGAGCGTTTTCTCTAACTGGCCAACCAAGTGCGTGTGGTACTGCAAGAGAGGTTGGAACATTTGTTCACCGCTTACCAGCTGACATGGTTATCGAAAATCCAAAACATAGAGAGATAACTGAAAAAATTTGGAAACTTCCTGCTGGAACACTAAGTGGTGTACTCGCTTCTCACTACGTAAAAATGATGCGTGATCTTGAAGATGGTAAGGTTAAATTTATATGGGTTCAAGTAAACAACCCATGGCAAAATACTGCAAATGCAAACCACTGGATAAAAGCAGCTCGTGAGATGGATAACTTCATCGTTGTAAGCGATCCTTATCCAGGAATTTCTGCAAAAGTGGCTGACCTTATTCTTCCAACTGCGATGATCTATGAAAAATGGGGTGCATATGGTAATGCCGAGAGAAGAACACAACACTGGAGACAGCAAGTACTTCCTGTTGGTGAAGCGATGCCTGATATTTGGCAAATGATGGAGTTTAGTAAGCGCTTTAAGCTAAAAGATGTTTGGGGTGAGAAAAAAGTAAATGACAAAGTTACACTTCCAAATGTGCTTGATGCTGCAAAAGCTATGGGGTATAGCGAAGAAGATACGCTATTTGATGTACTTTTTGCTAACGAAGAGGCTAAGAAATTTAGTGCAAACGATCCGATCATAGAAAACTACGACAATACAGAAGTATTTGGCGATAGCAGAAAGGTGATCGGCTCAGATGGCAAAGAATTTAAAGGATATGGATTTTTCGTCCATAAATATCTTTGGGAAGAGTATAGAAAATTTGGCGTTGGACACGGCCACGATCTAGCAGACTTTGATACTTACCACAGAGTAAGAGGTCTTAGATGGCCAGTAGTTGATGGCAAAGAGACTCAGTGGAGATTTAATACTAAATTTGACCCATACGCTAAAAAAGCTGCCCCAAATGAGAAATTTGCATTCTATGGCAACAAAAATGCAGCACTTCCAACAGGCGATCTAAAAGGCGTTACAAATAAAGATAAAACATCTCTTGCAAACAAAGCAAAAATTTTCTTCCGCCCTTATATGGATCCATGCGAGATGCCAAGTAAAGATTATCCATTCTGGCTATGTACTGGCCGTGTTCTAGAGCACTGGCACTCAGGCACTATGACCATGCGTGTTCCTGAGCTTTATAGGGCTGTTCCAGAGGCACTTTGCTATATGCATGAAGATGATGCTAAAAATCTTGGCGTAATGCAAAATGAGATCGTTTGGGTCGAATCACGCCGTGGCAAGGTAAAAGCAAGAGTTGATCTAAAAGGTAGAAATAAGCCGCCAGTAGGGCTTGTTTATGTGCCTTGGTTTGATGAAAACGTATTTATCAATAAAGTCACACTAGACGCTACTTGCCCAATCTCAAAAGAGACTGATTATAAAAAGTGTGCGGTTAAAATTTATAAAGCATAGGTGAGCGATATGGGATTTTCAAGTAGGCGAGAGGCTTTAAAATTTGGAGCAAAAGTAGCACTTTTGGCTCTTGGCGGAGGCTTTGTTTGGTCGCTTAGTGCCAAAGCTTCGCCACTTATGCTTCTTAGGCCTCCTGGTGCAAAAGAAGAGAAGCAATTTTTACAAAGTTGCATTAGATGCGGGCTTTGCGTAGAAGCTTGTCCATTTGATACGCTAAAGCTCTCATCGCTAGAAGATGGCATAAGCATTGGAACGCCTTATTTTGAGCCTAGAAAAATTCCTTGCTATATGTGTGAAAATATCCCTTGTGTGCCAGCCTGTCCGACTGGAGCTTTGGACGTAAATTTAGTAAGCACAAAAGACAAGCTTGACATAAATAAGGCCAAAATGGGTGTTGCGGTGGTTGATATGAAAAACTGCGTGGCATACTGGGGCATACAGTGCGATGCTTGCTATAGATCCTGTCCGCTCATAGATAAGGCCTTGTATCTTGAGTATCGCCGTAACGAAAGGACGCAAAAGCATGCCTTTTTACTTCCAGTGGTCGATAGCGACATCTGCACCGGATGTGGCCTATGCGAGCGAGCCTGTATCACTAAAAAAGCAGCCATTACCGTGCTAAACCGTGACGCGGTGCTCGGCAAAGTAGGCGATAACTACGTCAAAGGCTGGATAAAAGAAGATGAAAGACGCATAGACGATGCAGACAGCAAAATAAAGCTTGACATTAAAAAAGCGACTGATTATCTAAATGGTGGTGAGCTATGAAATTTTTAATCTTAAGACGAATAACTCAAATTTCTATCCTAGCGCTATTTATCCTAGGAAATTTTTACGGAGTTAAGATACTTAGCGGAAATTTAAGCTCATCTTTGCTTTTTGGAAAAATTCCACTAAGCGATCCATTCGCTTTAGTTCAAATTTTACTTGCAAGCTTTAGTGCCGGCATAAATGCAATTATTGGAGCTGGCATTATCTTTACATTTTACGCATTGATTGCTCCAAGAGCGTTTTGTTCGTGGATATGCCCGATAAATTTACTAACCGATATCGCTTTTAAACTAAGAGAAAAATTTGGCTTTAAGGGCGAAAAAGTCTTAAATGTGAGTAAAAATTTACGTTATTACTTGCTGGCTCTTGCTCTTATATTAAGCCTTGCTTTATCTTATCCAGTATTTGAGAGCGTTAGCTATATTGGCATTATTCAGCATGGCATTATTTACGGCTCAGCTAGTGCTTTAGGCATAGCAGTTGCGATCATTGCTTTTGATATGTTTGTGTTAAAGCGTGGCATTTGCTCGCACGTTTGTCCACTTGGTGCCTTTTATGCCATTATCTCAAAATTTGCCCTAATTAGAGTAAAACATGATGCCCAGGCTTGTACAAAATGTATGAAATGTAAGCTTATTTGCCCAGAGATGCAAGTGCTTGACATGATCGGTAAAGAGAGCCGCTCGGTTAGCTCAAGCGAGTGCATAAGCTGTGGTAGGTGCATTGATGTTTGTGGAGACGGGGCATTGAAATTTAGTATTAGAAATTTAAGGAGAGAAAAATGAAAATAAAAATAATGATGCTTGGAGGATTGTGTGCTGCGTTTTTTGCGGCATGTACTTTTAATAATCCAAGTATTAGTGATTCGCAAATCGGCTTTAGAAATATCGATTTGCTAGACGATAAAGACGTTGTATTAAAAGATGTGAACTACACAAAAGAGCCAGCTGGCATGTCAAAGAAATTTGATAGGTCTTTTGAAAATGCACCACCATTTATCCCACACGATACTGAGGGTTTAGTGCCTATCACAAAGGATATGAATATGTGCGTAACCTGCCATATGCCTGAGTTTGCAAAAGATAGTGGAGCAACACCGATACCATCATCTCACCTTTATGACATCAGAAATAAAAAAGATCTTGCAGGCAAGCTTGATGATGAAAGATATAACTGCACAACATGCCACGTTGAGCAACAAAATGGCGTAACGCAGCTTGTTGGCAATAAATTTAAGCCTGATTTTAGAGACAAAAACGGCACTCATAAGTCAAACTTGCTAGATGTTTTAAACGATGGTGTTAAATAATGCAAAGCAGGCGAGAGCTTTTTAGTAAAATTTTGGGGGCAAAATCTGCTCCCAAATTTATAACTCCGCCATTTTTTAGCGGAGAGTTTGACTGCGGTGGATGCGATGCTAGCTGCGTAAATGCTTGTGAAAAAGAGCTTCTTAGCTTTGAAAATGAAAGGGTAGTTTTTAAAGTTAAAAAGCTAGGCTGTGACTTTTGCGAAGAGTGTGTAAGGGCTTGTGAGAGTCTTGATAAGAAGACATTAAGCTTAAGCTCACCAAAGAGTATAAACGCAAAAGTTAGCATCGATGTTTCTAGCTGTCTAGCATGGAACGATACGATCTGCTACAACTGCCTTGATGCTTGCAAATTTAAAGCAGTCGAATTCCTTGGCGTTTTTCGTCCTATTGTTAATCAAAAATGCGTAAGTTGCGGCGAGTGCTTTGATGTTTGCTTTAAAAATTCACTTCAAATGGAGGCCCTATGAGAGCTTTGTTTTTTATTTTTTGTCTATTAAATTTTATCTTTGCAAGCGAGATCACCACTCCATACAAGCAAATAGAGGCTAGTGCAAATGTGCTAAGCACAACGCTAATAAATGGCAAACTCTTTATCGCGACTGATGGAGGGACGGTTGAAATTTATGATCCTAAAGAGTCTAAATTTGAAGAGATTATCAAAATGGATGATATAAAAACCTATGTTAGTGATCACGAAAGACCAAAAATTCTAAATGTTGATGAGTTAAATAGCAAGATACTCATCCTAAGTGAGGGTGACTATGCTACAAAGGTGCTTTATATAAGAGAAAATGGGCAGATGAAAAGCATAAAAATACCAAATCAAGCGATAAAAAAGGCATTATTTTTAGATGACGAGCGTATTGCACTTGCTTCAATTAGCAATGAAATTTACTTTTTGAACTTAAAAAATGGCGAAATTTATGATAGCTTTAAAATTTCAATTGCAATGCTCTCAGATATGGAGATAAGCGAAGATAGAAGCACGCTAGCTATCGCTTGCGAGAGTGGGAAGGTCTACTTTTATAACATAAAAGCTAAAAAAATGGATCAAATTTTAGACATTCATACAGATAATATCTACGACATCTCATATAAAAATGGAGTCATGATCAGCGGAGGCACCGATAGGATCGTGGGGATATTTTCAGCTGGAAGCCTAAAAAAGATAAATACCGGCTTTTTGGTCTATGGTGTTGGACTTAGCGATGATGGTAGAGTAGCGGCCTATATGAGTGATGAGATGAGTGATGTAAATTTAGTTGATAGCAAAAGCTTAGAAAATATCGCAATGCTAAAAACTGGACAAAGTACGATAAATAGCATAGTTTT
Organism: Campylobacter concisus; assembly: GCF_003048775.2. Lineage (NCBI taxonomy): Bacteria > Pseudomonadati > Campylobacterota > Epsilonproteobacteria > Campylobacterales > Campylobacteraceae > Campylobacter > Campylobacter concisus. Next base: position 667,363 of record NZ_CP049272.1, read on the forward strand.
TATAAGCGATAACGAAGTCGTAACTTCAGCCTATGAGAATAAAATTTTATTTTGGAGAATTAAATGAATATTTCAAGTTTGATAGTTTATACGGACAATAAAAATGAAAGTGTAAAAAACGAAATAAAAAAGCTAAAAGAGTGTGAAATAATAACTGACGCAGACGATAGAATCGTAGTGGTAGTTAGCTCAGATAGCATTGAAGATGAGATAAAAAATTTTAAGAAGATAGAAGCTATCAGTGGAGTAGTGAGCGTTGCGATGGTTTATAGCTATCAAGAAGATGCCGAAGAAAATAGGAAAAAGCTAGAAGAAAATGGCAAGATAAGTGAAATTTTAACAAGCGATGAGGTAAAAGCTGAAGATATTACTTATGGTGGCAGCGTGCATCATAGAGTGAAATAGTAAAACCAAATTTCTAGCTTTTGCATTATCATTAAAATTTATAGTGCAAAAGCCTACCTTTCATATAGACCTTCTTAATAAATTTGTTGCTAATACTACTTATATTTAATTAACTTTGTTTGGCTTGTAGATTAAATTTATGTTCAAGGTTTTAATTTAGATTTTGGGTGGAAAATTACTCAGCAAGCATTAAAATCAAAAACATAACAAGTGAATTAAATTTTAGCTTATAAGATCTTGAGATGATGCTTGCATAAAGAATTTTAGCAGGCCAGTTTTGGCTTACTAAATTTATAGCCCTAAGGTCTATCTTTGATCAAATTTAATAAATTTTCTCCAATGTTTTCATTTGTTAGATTTGAAATTTCTTTATAGAAATTTCCTTTTTTGTCTATTAAATATATTGAAGAGCTGTGAGCAACAGAGTAGCCCATGGCTGAGTTTTCAAGACGGACTTTTTGAAATTTTACACCATAGGTTTTTGCCACTTCTTTTAAGGCATTTAGTTTTAATCCATCGGCATCTTTGTAGAAATTTTTTGCCATTAGAGTTAAATTTTCAGGAGTGTCACGTTCAGGATCAAGCGTAATAAAAAGCAGCTCAAAGTCATCTCTTTTTAGCTTGTTTAGTTCATCGCCAATCAAAGAGAGCGCAGTAGGGCAGACATCGGGGCAAAAAAGATAACCAAAATATATAACTTTGTACTTTCCGTCGTAATTTTTAAGACTTACTTCACCATTTTGCGAAAGTGCCTTAAAATCATACTTGTTTGGCTTTATCAGCAAAAGTGCAACACCTATACAAATTAAGATTATTATTAAGCCCCAAAATGCCTTTTTCATCATTACCTTCTATAATTTTAGATCAAGATCTACAAAAAAACCAGTTTCTTTTTCGTCATCAAGCACTTTAAATCTATATCTCATAAGCTCGACAACACAAGCACTTAGCACTACTTGAGCAGTTAAGTTATCGCCTCTTGGCTCAAGTCTTGCTTTGATCGATCCCATATTCATATTTATGCCGTCTATTTCAAGACTTGGATTTTTTAGCCCTAAATTTTTACCATTAATGATTTTAAAGCTAAAAGGCCTCATAGCATAAATAGGTCTTGGCGAGATGTCTATTTTTAGCTTTACGCCTTTAAATTCCATCTCACAAGATTTATTGTTTAGATCACATTTTAAAGGATCTAGCGATGTGTTTACATCGGCAAATTCAGGTGGATCTTCTTTGCTCGTTGTCATAAGCTTATAGCCTATCGAAAAAGCACCTAGAACAATAAAGATAAATGAAAAAATAATTATGATTTTTTTCATTATTTAAAGTTTTTAGTTACTCCGATATTATCAAGCTTTATGCTCTCGCCATTGCTAAATTTTAGCTCTAAATCAACTTTATCACCATCTTTTAATGGTTTATTTAGATCCATAAGCATAATGTGTAAACCGCCAGGAGCTAGTTTTGTTTCGCCATTTTTTGGGATCACTGCATCTTCGATTTGAACCATAGCCATCATGCCATCATTCATTTTGTGTGTATGAATTTCTGTACTTTTGCAAACGCTTGAGTGAGCACCGATGAGCTTTACATCAGAATTTGAAGCATTTTTTATATCCATAAAAATTGCACTATTGTTTGTGCCAGGTTTTGTATCTCTAGCTCTAACATTTTCTAGGCTGATATCAGCCGCCATAAGAGCAGAAGCTGCAAGCATCGCACCAAAAACGATTTTCTTCATATTTTTCCTTTGTGATAAAATTAATAATGGTTTTCACATTATACATTTAGAACTACTTAATTTACCTTTAAAATCTAAAAATATAAATTTTTTAGGATATAATTACGGACTAAATTTTACTTTTTGGGATATTTCACTTGAAAAAAATTATATTTTTCTTCATCGCGTTATCGCCTTGTCTTTTTGCCCAAAATTACGAAGAAATTTACTTAAAAAATGGCTCTGCTGCTGTTATTGATGCCATCGAAAAAAATATTTTAAGTAAGGATTACTGGCTAAAAAAGCTTGAGGGCAAGGATGTAAGATATGGGTATTATGACAACGAGATACTTCTAAGTGTAGTTGATAAAACTAAAAAGAAGCTTGAAGTGATCTCTTATAATGGCGGCATTACAAAAAAGCTTTTTAGCTCAAGCGTTATAGTTGGCAAAAATGGTGATAAGCTTCTTGAAGGCGATCTAAAAACACCGGTTGGAGTGTATCAGCTTACACGTAGATTTACGCCAAATGATAGATATCTTGGCCCACTTGCATTTTCGCTTTCATACCCAAATTTGCTTGATAAGCTTGCAAAGCGAAATGGTGGTGGCATTTGGATACATGGCTATCCACTTGATGGTCAAAGGACAGATGAGCTAAAAACAAAAGGCTGCGTGGCTATGCAAAATGATACTTTGATGAAATTCGATGATGTTGTGGATCACAAAAAAACACTTGCATTTATTTATGAAGATAAGCGTCCAGAAGCTAGTGCAAAAGATATTGCAGTGATCATTTCTGGACTTTTGGGCTGGAAAAAGACATGGAGCGAGAGCGACATTGAAAACTATCTTAAATTTTACGATAAAGATTTTGAGCGATATGATGGTATGAGCTTGGAAAAATTTAAAAGTATGAAGCGGGCTATTTTTTCTAAAAAAGAGAAAAAACGCATTAGTTTTTCAAATTTTCTCATCACGCCTTATCCAAATCTTAAAAACGATAGGCTTTTTCGTGTGAGTTTTTATGAGGATTATGTTTCAGATACACATAAATTTGCTGGTCAAAAGACGCTTTATGTGAAGCTTTATAACGATGATATGAAAATTTTTATAGAGGAGTAAAAGTGGAAAAATCTCAAGAAGTAAAAGAAAAAATCGAAAAAATTTTAGAGGCAAGAGCTGCTTTTTTTGCTGAGCTTGACCGCCAAGTTCCAAAGAAAGATGGTACTGATGTTTTTGATTTTAGTAAAGTAAAAGAGGCTGATCTGAAAGAAATTTACGCTAAATTTTATGCATTTGACTACAACGTAAGAAAACTTTTACCGGATGTTTATACTGCTTTTAATGTGAATTTTAATGTCTGAAATACGCCTAAATAAAGCTTCATATATCCATAACCTCACTCAAATTTGTGCTAAAGCTGGTGGCAAAGAGAAAGTAATAGTTGTATTAAAAGACAATGCTTATGGCCATGGCGCAAGGCTTATTGCAAATGAAGCTAAAAAATTTGGCATAGAAATTTGTGCTGTAAAAAGTGAGTTTGAGGCAAATGAAATTTCTGACATATTTGAAAATATTCTCATTCTCTCGCATGTTCCAACCGGAAATGAAAGCAGCAAATTTATCTATGCGATAAACGACATAGACGCACTTTTAAAGATAAAAGAAAATACAAAAATCAACCTTGCAATTGACACTGGTATGCATAGAAATGGGCTTGATATAAGTGAGCTTGATTATGCGTTTGAAATTTTAACAAAAAGGAATTTGGAGTTTCTTGGAGCTTATACTCATTTTCGTGCAAGTGATGAGCTAAATACTGATTATTTCGTGCAAAGGGAAAATTTTAGGGCTGCAAAAGAGAAAATTTTAGCTCTTTGCGATGAGTTTGGTATAAAAAAACCGATCTTTCACTCTCACAACTCAGCTGCTCTTGAGAGAGCAAGTGAAATCGATGATGATATGGTGCGTATTGGTATTGCCCAGTATGGATACTCTCAGTTCAATGATAGTTTGGGGTTAAAGCCGGTACTTTCACTATGGGCAAAAAGAGTTAGCAGGCGCATTTTAAAAAGTGGTCAAGGTGTTGGATATGGCGCTAAATTTAGCGCAAAAGAAGATATAAAAGTAGCCACCTATGATCTTGGATATGGCGATGGGTTACTAAGATACAATGGCTGTGGTGAGTTAAGACTTGCCAATAACGAGCCAATACTAGGCAAAATTTCTATGGATAGCTTTAGTTGTAAAGATAGTGGCGAGTTGGTCTGTGTCTTTGAGGATGCAAATATTTGGGCGAAATTTTTTGATACGATAAGTTATGATATTTTAGTAAAGCTCTCGCCAAATATAACTAGAAAATTTATATAAAGGTAATGTGTGAAAAAGATCGTTTTATTAGCTCTTGTTAGCCTTGCTTTTGGCGTACAAGAGAGCGAGTTTAAGATTTATGAGCAGATACTAAATCAGCTTGATGCTAAGCAGATCCCAGCTTTTGTCGTCCAAACTGCAAAGCCAAATTTGCCAAGCAGAGTCGATGAGATGATCACGCTAAAAGATGTAAGTAGCAGTGGGCTAAACATACATGGTGAGTTTGTTTTAAACGAGACTAAGACAAATAAGATAAAAGGCTACAACAAAGCTCAAATTTTAGCTTTAAAAGATGAGTTTTATAAAAATGGAAAAGATGCGCTTTGTAACTCAGGTATGGCAAGAGCTGTGCTAAATCGTGGCATCACTCTAAGTGGTAGTTATGGCTTTGAAGGCAGGCATTTTTTTGATATAAATTTGGATAAAAGTAGTTGCGAATAGTCCTTTTTTTACTATTTTTTTACTCGCTTACTCTGGCTCTTACGCCAGATATGGCAGCGAAAAATCACGCAACTTACTACAAAAAAAAGCTCCCATTTATCTGTACGCCAACACTGACGCTTAATGATATCTTAAATGTTGGCGACACACTCATTTATAGATACGCCGTCAAACACGCAAGAAAGCAAGAGATCAAAAGATTTGAGGAGAAAGAGCGTTTAGAATTTATCGAAGCTATCAAAAAAGAGAATTTGCGAACTGCTTGCAAAGATAAAGAGATCTTAAATATGCTAAGCATCGGTGTCGCCTTGGATGAGCTTTTTTATTCAGAAAATGGTGAGCTGATCTTTGAGTACACTATAGAAGATCGTGACTGCAAGAAATTGCAGTGAAATTTGGGGCTAAATTTCGGTTTTTTGGTTGTAAATTTGATATTTTTATAAATTTTAAAATTTTATTTACTTGCAAGAATTGACTACTAAAATTTGATTTTGCCCACCGCTTGGCTCAAATTTTAGATCCGAAATTACTCGCTCATAAAATTTAAAATTTCTTGTAAATGTCTAAATTTAAAGCCAAAAAAGATGGTAAAAAGAAGAAATTTAGCCCAAATTTCACTAAGGACTAAATTTTTACATGCCTCTTTTTATCTCTTGTTCAAGTCTTTCAAGCTCAGAAATCCTATCGCTAGTGCTTGGATGCGTTCTAAAAAGTACGCCAAGCTTGTTAGTTAGCGAGCCAAATGGATTTACGATAAACATATGAGCACTTTGCTCGCTTGCGTTTTGCATAACGTAAGAATTTGAGTAGCTCTCAAGCTTTCTTAGAGCGCTTGCAAGCCACTCTGGGTGTCCTGTTAGATAGGCTGCGCCTTTGTCCGCCTTGTACTCGCGCTCCCTTGAGATCGCCATTTGGATGATTGTGGCAGCTATTGGCATGAGTATAGCAAGTGCTAGCATAACGATGGCATTACCGCCACCTCTTCTTGAACCGCTGCTTTGCCCAGCAATACCACCAATCTTAGCAAAATTTGCAAGCATTGCGATAGCGCCAGCTAGTATGGCAGCGATTGAACCAGTTAGGATGTCGTAATGCCTTACGTGGCTTAGCTCGTGAGCTAGCACACCCTCGATCTCGTTTTCATTTAAAATTTTTAAAAGCCCCTCGGTTACTGCAACGGCTGCATGGCTTGGGTTTCTGCCCGTAGCAAAGGCATTTGGTACCTCTTCTGGTATGATGTAAATTTTTGGCATAGGCAAATTTGCCTTTTGTGTGAGACGAGATACGATCTCATAAAGCCCGTGAGCGTTACTCTCATCGACTGGGATAGCGTTATATCTTTTTAGCACGAGTTTGTCGCTGAAAAAGTAAGAAAAGATATTCATGCCAGCTGCCATCAAAAAGGCGATCATCATGCCATACTCACCGCCAATATATCCGCCAACAGCGATAAAAATCAGCATTAAAGTAACCATTAAAAAAGCAGTTTTAAAAATTTCCATTTTTGTCCTTATTCTTTTATAGCGCTTGGCAAGATCGCAGCATCGATGTTAAATTTTGCAAGCTGTGCTAGCTCGCTCTCATCTTTTATCAAAACAGCTATAAGTACGTCAAATAAATAACTCTCAGCAATCTTTGCTAGATCTTTTGCAATGTCAATATCTGCAATAATAAATTTTGCTCCAGCTGCGTTTGCGATGATAGCTTCGTTTATGTCATTTGCGATGATACTAAAGCTTGCTCCAGCCTCTAACGCCCTTTTTATTAAATTTCTATCAAATTTAAAGAGATTTTGCCTGCCATTTGAAATTTCATCTTTGCTTTTGCAAAGAAAAAGCGGCTCAAATTTTATCAGCTCATCACCCAAAATTTTCATCTCTCGCCCTTTATGCACTCTTTACAGATGTATTTTCCGTCTCTTAGCACCATTTGATCGATATCGCTAAAGACGCCGCATTTGCTGCACTCTTCGAAGTTGCTGGTGCTTACCTTGTCGCTATTTTTTCTATTTTTAAAAAATATGATGTAAATTGCAACCAAAATCGCTACAAAAAGCAAGTATTTCAACGTTTCTCCCCTTGATTTTTGAGATTAAAAAATATGTAGTTTCTGTTTTTTTCATTGTAAATTTGCGCGTTGATGCCTGAAATTTCATCCATAACGCTTGAGCCCTTGTAGATGAGAAATTTGGTGTTTTCATCATAAAAACCATCGCAAATTTTTATAAGCTCTTTTGTCTTGCTAAGCGCCCTTGAGGTGATGAGATCAGCCGTAAATTTATCTGCAAGCTCGATCTTTTGGCTATGAACTTCTAAATTTTGCAAGCCAAGCTCGATCTTAGCGTAGCTTAGAAATGATGACTTTTTGGCTATCGGCTCAAAAAGGTGCCACTTCGTTTGAGGCATCGCAAGGGCTAAAAATATCGCTGGAAAGCCAGCCCCACTGCCTACATCTGTCGCTGTTTTGGCACTTAGGTCAAAAATTTCAAGCGGTTTTATGCTATCAAGCACCTGCTCGCTTATATCTTTATAATTGCTTAAGCTATGAACCTTATTAAATTTAGCAAAAATTTGAGCGTAAGCCTTTACTTTTTCGTCAAATTCTGCCGGCAAGCAAAGCTCATTTTTCATCACAGGATGTGCCCCATTTGCTCTTTTTTTACTTTCAAGTAGCCTTCGTTAAATTTATTTGGCTTGATGACGATAGGCACGCGTTTTACGATCTTTACTGAGCTTAGTCCGTGAAGTTTTAAAGGGTTATTTGTGAGTAAATTTACCTCTTTTACACCGTAGTGATTTAGGATAAAATCAACCACTTCATAAGTCCTCTCATCGGCCTTAAAACCCAGCTGGTGATTAGCCTCAATGGTGTCAAGGCCCTTATCTTGCAGGCTGTAGGCATTTATCTTGTTTAAAAGCCCGATATTTCTGCCTTCTTGACGTAAGTAGATGACCATACCACCATTTTCTTCGATATATTTTAGGCTCGCTTCAAGCTGGTCGCGGCAGTCGCACTTTAGGCTTCCGATCGCATCGCCAGTTAGGCATTCGGAGTGAATTCTAAGATTTACCACCTCGCTCAAAGGCTCTTTGTAGATCACGAGGTGCTCTTTTGACCCTTCTTTGAAGGCTTGAACCTTATAAGTGCCAAACCTTGAAGGTAGATTTGCGGCGTTTGAAATTTCTATTTTCATTTTAAATTTACTCCAACTGTGCTAAACTAGCTAAAAATCACGCATTTTAACAAAGAAAAGGCAAAAATATGTTTAAACGTTTTAGAAGATTAAGAATAAATCCAGCCCTAAGAGACATGGTGAGAGAGACTAGCCTTAGCGTAAATGACTTCATTTATCCGCTCTTTGTGGTTGAGGGCAAAGGCGTTAAAAACGAGATCGCTTCGATGCCGGGTGTTTATCAAATGAGTATCGATGAAATTTTAAAAGAGTGCGAAGAGATAGTAAATTTAGGCATAAAATCGATCATTTTATTTGGCATACCAAGCCTAAAAGATAGCGTTGGTAGTGACGCACTAAGCAACGACGGCATCATCGCAACCGCGCTTAGAGCTATAAAGGATAAATTTCCAAATTTGGTAGTCGTCACTGATCTTTGCTTTTGCGAATATACAGACCACGGCCACTGCGGCATAATCGACCACGTACATAACACCATCGACAACGACGCAACGCTTGAAATTTCAGCCAAACAAGCTTTGATACACGCTCAAAATGGCTCTGACATGATCGCGCCAAGTGGCATGATGGATGGCATCATCGCAACGCTAAGAGAGACACTTGATAGCAATGGCTTTGAGAATTTACCAGTGATGGCGTACTCAACTAAATTTGCCTCAGCATACTACGGACCATTTCGTGACGTAGCACAAAGTGCACCAAGCTTTGGCGATAGAAAGAGCTACCAAATGGACAGCGCAAACCGCCTAGAGGCGATCAATGAGAGCTTGCAAGACGAGGCCCAAGGCGCTGATATCTTGATGGTAAAGCCTGCACTTGCCTATCTTGACGTCGTTAGAGAGCTAAGAAATTTAACACTTCTGCCAATCTGCGTCTATAATGTAAGTGGCGAGTACGCACTGCTAAAGGCTGGCGCAAAAGCTGGTATCATCGACTACGAGCGCGTCATGATGGAGACTTTGATCGGTTTTAAAAGAGCAGGGGCAAATTTGATCATTACCTATCACGCAAAAGAAGCAGCCAAAATTTTAAGGGACTAAGATGAGGCACTTTTTGACGCTAAATGACTTTAGCAAAGATGAAATCGAGCAGATGATAAATTTAGCCCGCAAGATCAAAAAAGAGGCGAAGGCTAGAGAATTTAAGCCATATCTAAAAGATCAAAAGCTTGCTATGATATTTGAAAAAAGCTCAACTAGAACTAGAGTGAGCTTTGATGTGGGCATACATGAGCTTGGCGGATATGCGCTATTTTTAAGTAAAAATGATATACAAATAGGCCGCGGCGAGCCTATACGTGACACTGCCAGAGTGATCAGCAGGATGTGCGATATGGCTATGCTAAGGGTTGATAAGCATGAGACGCTAGAAGAATTTGCTAAATTTTCAAGCGTGCCAGTGATAAACGGCTTAAGCGATAAATTTCACCCAGTGCAGCTCATGGCGGATTATCTTACCATGCTTGAATTTAGCGTAGGCGAGAAGGTCGCGTATGTAGGCGATGGCAACAACATGACTCACTCGTGGCTCATGCTAGCTAGCAAACTTGGACTTGAGCTAAGAGTCGCCACGCCAAAAGGCTATGAGGTAGACGCTGAAATTTTAAAAATGGCTAATGAAAACGCGAAAATTTCAGGTGCGAAAATTTTTATCACAAATGATATAAAAGAAGCGGTAAATGGTGCCGATGTAGTGACTACGGACACTTGGGTATCAATGGGGCAAGAGGCTGAGAAAGAAAAGAGGCTAAAAGACCTTGCTGGATACTGCGTGGATGAAAATTTGATGAGCTTAGCTAAAAAAGATGCGATATTTTTGCACTGCCTACCAGCTTATAGAGGCTATGAGGTGAGCGAGGCAGTTTTTGAGAAGCACGCAGATGAAATTTTTAGTGAGGCTGAAAACAGACTTCATGCCCAAAAAGGCGTGATGGTCTGGCTGGATGAGAGAAGAAGATGAGTAAAGAGAAAAATATATATGATGAGATAGATGATATCGGCAATAACCTTGGGCTGAGTAGCCCTGAAAAGACGATCTTTGAGATAGTTTCAACCAAAAATCCAAATGAGCATATTTTAAATTTAAAAAGTGGCTCTTGGGACTCAAAAGAACCGTGGTTTGGCATTGATGAAAATCAAAATTTACATACGGTAATCTCTGTAAAATCGCTTTCGGCTTTGATCGAGGCCTTAAAAGAGTCGCAAAAAGAAAATTTTGATCTAAGGCTTGAAAAGACGATCTGGCAAAATATACCGGTTGATTTTAGCGATGTTTGGGTGGTTGCGATGGATGAGATCAAAAAGATCGCTCACGATAAAAAGAGCAGGCAGTTTAACATCGACCTTGATAAGCTGGTAAAAAATATCAAAAAAGAGCATCCAAATTTATTTGTAGATATAAAAGAGATGATCCAAATGGCAAGGAGCAGGGCAGATGATTGATTTTAGCGCGTATGTGAAGTATTCAAGGCCAGGGCCAAGATATACGAGCTATCCGACAGCACCGGAGTTTAGTGACAAATTTAGCTATGAGGCTTACGTAAAAGAGCTTGAAAACCGCGATAAAAAAAGACCGCTTTCGCTTTATTTGCACTTGCCGTTTTGCAGGAGTGCTTGCTATTTTTGTGGCTGTAACGTCATCTACACGAGCAAAGAGGACCGTAAAGAGAGATATATAAGATATATAGAAAAAGAGCTTGAAATTTTAGCTCGCCACTTAGATACCAGCACTGAGGTCTTGCAGATGCACTTTGGTGGTGGCACTCCGACATTTTATAATGCCGCCCAGCTTGATGAGATCATCAAACTTATCAAGGCTAAATTTAAAAATTTCTCAAAAGAGGCTGAGATAAGCTGCGAGATAGACCCTAGATTTTTGACAAACGAGCAGCTTGATGTGCTCATATCTCACGGCTTTAACCGCATAAGCTACGGCGTGCAAGACTTTGATGAGAAAGTGCAAAAAGAAATTCATAGAATTCAGCCCTATGAGATTACTCAAAATGCCGTAAAAATGGCTAGAGAAAAGGGCATAAAATCAATCAATATGGACCTGATCTATGGCCTGCCGTATCAAAGCCTAGAGAGCTTTAAAAAGACGCTTGAGCTTGCTCTTACACTTGATCCTGATAGACTTGCGGTATTTAACTACGCTCATGTACCTTGGATAAAAAAATCAATGCGTAAATTTGATGAAACCACATTGCCAAATCCAGAAGTGAAGCTTGAAATTTTAAAATTTACAGCTGAGTTTTTGACTAAAAATGGCTACAAAATGATAGGTATGGATCACTTTGCAAAGCCAAATGATGAGCTTTTTGGTGCTTTGGCAAATGGTACTTTGCATAGAAATTTCCAAGGCTATACGACAAAAGGTGGCGCTGATCTTATCGGCATAGGCGTGACAAGTATCGGTGAGTGTAAAAGACACTACGCGCAAAATCATAAAGATATGGATGAGTATGAAAAAGCGATCGATAGTGGAAAGTTGCCATACGCAAAGGGAATTTATCTAAGCGATGAAGATTTGCTTAGAAAGAGTGTGATTATGAACTTAATGAGTAATTTTGGGCTTGATATTAAATTTATCGAGAATGAATTCCATATAAATTTCTTTGAACACTTTAAGGAAGAGCTTGAGGAGCTTAAAAATTTAAGTGAATTTGTCAATGTTACAGCAGATAAAATCAGCGTAAATGAAACTGGAACACTGATAATACGAAATATTGCAATGTGTTTTGATGAATATCTAAAGAAAATTCCAGAGAATTTAAGGCGTTTTTCTAAAACTATATAAAAATTATTTTTTTGTCATAAGATATTTAAAATATATTTAATATTTCTTGGTGTATAATTCGTACCAAAAAGTTCAAGTCTAGGCTTGTTAATAAAGTTAATAAATAAGGTAAAAGGATCTTAGTTATGAAAAAGATGTTAGCAATTAGTGCTTTGGCAGCAACTGTGCTGTCAGCTCAAGATGTTCCTTATAGGATTTTTCTAGCTTCATTTGCACAAGATGATAATCAGGCTAGAATCGACAGTGCTATTAATAAAGTTAATAGTAAAATTTCTGATAGTAGGCTGACCACAGGTATCTATGAGGTTGGTGGACGAAAATTTTTATATGTTGACACAACTCCAGTCTCTGAGGATGAAGCTAATAGTCTATTAGTTAAAGTTCAAAACGAATCAGGCTATAAGGATGCTTTAATGAGAGCAAAAGCACCTGTAGCTGATGCTCAAACAACAAAAAAATCTAATATAGAACAAGCTATATCAACTGAAGTAAAACCAGTAGTACAAGTTGATGATGGAGTTTTGACTTTAGATCAAGTTATAAAGACTATTTTAAATGAAAATCCAAGTTTAAAAGCTACAGAATTTAACTATCTACAAGTTGGTAAAGATCTAAAAATAGCAAAAAATGCCTATTATCCAACACTTGACGCTGCTGCTAGAGTGGGATATGAGAAAAAACGCCTTGATGATGGAGTTTCTACAAGAAGAGGAGATGGAAGAATTTCTGGTACATCTCTAACCTTGGTTGAAAATTTATACAATGGTGGTGCTGATAAAAATAGAATAAATTCTCAAAGCGCAAGACTTGATTCAGCTGCTTATTCAGTAGCACAAGCTGCAGATAGACTTACATTAAATGCTGCAAATGCTTACTTACAAGTTCTTCAAACTAAGAGAATTTTAGACATTGAAGAAGAAAACGTAAAGAGTCATGAGGAAATTTATAGCCAAATTAAAGATAGAGCAAGGTCAGGTTATGGCGTAGCTTCTGAAGAGAGACAAGCTGGATCACGCTATACTTTAGCTCAATCAAACTATACAGCTGCTAAAAATAACTATGAAGATGCACTTTCTACATTTGAGAAATTATATGGAAAAAAAGTTGCAGCTAAAAATTTAGTAATGCCTGAGTTTAGCCTTCCTTTGCCTAGCACAAAAGAGGCTGTTTATAATAAAGCAATTCTTTGCAACCCATCACTTTTGGTTCAAAAATCAAATATTGCTATGGCAGAGTCAGTTGTGAAAGAGAAAAATGCGCCATTCTTGCCAAAACTAGATCTTGTTGTATCTGGTGCGTATGATCATTCAAATGTTTTATATGACAATTATGAAGAACAAACATTTGACGCACTTTTAAGACTAAACTATAACCTTTACAATAAAGGCAATGATAAACTAGATAAAGAAAAAAGCCAACTTGCTGTTCAACAAGAGCAACAAACTTTGGATAATCTTGTAAGAGAACTTAAAGAATCTTTGGAATTTTCATGGCAAAATTATGTTCTTAACCAAGAAAAAATGGGATACTTAAATCAACACGTTGAATATGCTAAAGCTACACTTGATGCTTATCAGGATGAATTTAGAATCGGTCGTCGTGATCTTATAAACTTGCTTGATGCTGAAAATGAATATAACTCTGCATTAAAAGAGATTGCTACAACTGAGACAGCACTATCTTATGCAAAATACAGACTGTTAGATAATATGGGAATGATCTCAGATAGCTTTGAACCAGGTTTTGCGAAGAGATACATTCAAGGTGCTTGCAGCATTCAAAACGATTTAAGATAAAAATGTAAAAAGTAATGACCATGAGGGTCAAGACAAATTTTTGGACGCTTATTGTAAGCGTCCTTTTTTTATTATTAGCAAGTGCTATTGGAGATTTTATAAAATCAACAACGATAGCAAAGGTAGCTAAAATTTATGGAGAAGATGCAAGAAGAAGGGCCTCTGCTCTAAATTCTTTAATGACTTCATTGCAAGATGCAACTGAACAAGAGAAATTAATAAAAGTAAATGACTTTTTTAACTCTTTTAGATGGGTTGATGATATGCAGCTTTGGCATAAAAAGGATTATTGGGCTACTAGAATGGAATTTATAGGAAAAGGTGCTGGTGACTGCGAAGACTACGTTATCGCAAAATATTTTACACTAAAGCAGCTAGGAATTCCAACTCAAAAATTATACTTCACATATGTTAAAGCCTTAAGATACAATCAAGCTCATATGGTTTTAGCATACTACGATACACCAAAATCTATTCCATTAATTTTAGATAACATAAATGGTAAAATAAAAATCGCAACTCAAAGAACAGACCTTGTTCCAGTTTATAGCTTTAATGGTGATTCGCTATACTTGGCAAAACAAGAAGGTCTTGGTCAAGCAATACCAGGTGGAAATAAAAAACAAAATCCTAAGTGGATGGAACTAATAGATAGGATAGGAAAAGAGGATTTATGACGCTATTTAAACAAATTATGATCGCCGTGATAACTTTTGGTATCATGATTTTTATGGCTGTTGGCTACTTAAATTTTAAGAGCCTAAATGGATATATTAATGACCAGCTTGGTGAAAACGCAAGGCATACAGCAAATTCGCTTGGACTTGCTTTAAAGCCTATTATCGATCCAGATGACATGTCCTTGGCTCAAACAATGATAAATTCTATGTTTGACAGCGGTAGATACAAGCTTATCAAGCTTGAAGATGTTGATGGCAAGGTTCTTATTGAAAATTCTCAACAAACTGTTGTTAAAGATATTCCTGAGTGGTTTTACAAAATAGCCAAGTTTGAAGCGCCAATAGCAGATAGCGAGATTATGACTGGCTGGGCAAAATTTGGCACGCTTTATGTTCAAGGCAGCACAGCACTAGCCTACAATGAGCTTTATACTAACTCAAAAAATATTTTTAATTTTCTTCTTCTAATGATAATTGTCACTCTCGTGGTGGCATATTTCGCTCTAAAAGCTATTTTTAGACCACTTATGAAGGTTCAAGATCAGGCTGAGGCCATACTTGATAATAAATTTATTATTCAGAAAAGAATTCCATTTACAGCTGATCTTAAAAAAATGGTTCTAGCTATGAACTCTATGGTTAGCAAGGTAAAAGACATTTTTGAGAGAGAGGCAGCCACACTTAGTAAGTATCAAGAACTTTTATATAAAGATACAATGAGTGGTGCTAATAACAGAAGATTTTTTCAAACTAAATTTAGTGAGTATCTAGCAAGTGAAGAATATTCAAGTGGTGTTGCTTTACTTGTTAGTTTTAAAGATCTAATAAATTTAAAAAGTACGCTTGGCTTTGAAAAATGGCAAAGCGTTGTAATGAAAATAGCTCAAATTTTACAAGAAAAATCAATTCATAATGATAAAAATACAATTGTTGCAAGGCTTAACGATAATGATTTCATCGTACTTTCGTATGGTAGAAATTCGTCAAATTTCTTGGCTCTATGTGATGAAATTATGAACGAGTTTAAAAAGCTTTATGCAAATTTTGCACTAAATGATAGCGAGTATCCAGTAAATGCTGCGATAGTAGAGTATTCACCAAATACTGATATCAAGACACTTCTTACTTCAGCTGACGTTACATTGGCTAGCTCAAGACTTGCTGGAAGCTTTACATATAAGGTATTTAATGAAAATCAAAATACTTTAGTGATTGGTAAAGAGAAGTATAAAGAGCTTATTTTTGACTCAATAAAAGAGGATGAATTTAAATTCGCAGCTCAAAAAGTGATTGATCTTAATTCAAATTTTGAGCAGTATGAGCTTTATTTGAGGCTTGTTGATAAAGATGGTGTATGGCGTATGGCCTCATATTTTATGCCGATGGTAAATGAGCTAAATCTAGGCGCGATGCTTGATCTTCACATCTTAAATAGGGTAGCTAGAATTTTACCGGAGAATATCTTACCAAGTGGCAACTTGGCCATAAATTTGGGAAAAGAGATATTAAACTCAGATGAAAATTTTTCAAAACTTGAAGCTACACTTAAAAGGATAAGTCAAATTTCAAAATATAAAAACTATATAGAAATTCCAAATAAAGACGATATTAGCATAGAAAGTATAGTTAAGCTTACTAAAAAATTAAAAGAACTTGGCTTTGGATTTGGTTTTGACCACTTCGAGCTTAACGCAAAAGGTATCGAGAAACTAAAAGAATTTAACCCTGATTATGTAAAAATTCAGTCAAATGTCTTGATTGACTTCTTAAGTGATAAGTCAGGAGTAAACACAAAACAATCACTTGATGTTGTTTTAAGCTCAAAAGACATTATTTTGATAGCAATCGGCGTTGAAGGCGAAGAGCAGAAGAAAAAGCTAATCGATCTTGGCATTAAAAATATGCAAGGAATTTATATAGATGAAATTAAGAACATTGGATGATAGATGCATAGTGATAAGATAAAAGATGAGCTGCTTCAATGTTTGGTTATTTTTACCAAGCTTCATAATAATCCATACAGTGCCGATGCTTTAACTATTGGCTTGCCAGTAAAAGATGGCGATGAGATTGAGCTTTTTTCACTTAAAAGCTCAAGGTCTTTATTTTCTCGTGCTGCTTCTCGTGCTGGTTTTGCTTCTACCCTTGTAAGAAAAGATCTTGAACAAATCTCTCCTTTAGTTTTACCTTGCATTTTAATGCTTAGAGGCAAAAAAGCTTGCATCTTGCAATCTTTTAGTAAAGATAAAAAGACAGCAAATATCATAACACCAGAACTTTCAACTGGTACTAGCACAATAGAAATAAGTAAATTAAAAGAAGAATATTTAGGCTATGCATACTATCTAAAGCGCGAGTTTGTTCCAGAGGATACTAGCTCAACAAAGCTAATTGATGCGGGCAATGACCACTGGTTTTGGGGAACTCTAAAACGTTCAAAAAAGATTTATTTTGATGTTGTTCTTGCAAGTTTTATTATAAATTTATTTGTTCTTGCTAGTCCGCTTTTTACGATGAATGTATATGACCGTGTCGTGCCAAATAATGCGGTTGAAACACTTTGGGTCTTAGCGCTTGGCGTAAGTGTAGTTTATGGCATAGATCTTTTTTTAAAATTTGTAAGATCATATTTTCTTGAGATTGCTGGCAAAAAGAGTGACATCATAATGAGCTCTATTTTATTTGAGCGTGTTATGGATATGAAATTTAGCAATAAACCAAAATCTGTTGGCTCATTCGCTAGTAATCTAAAAGAGTTTGATACGGTTAGAAATTTCTTCTCATCAGCCTCATTGGCAGCCATTGTCGATCTTCCATTTGCAATCATTTTCTTGATAGTTACTTATTTTATAGGAAGCTATATCGTACTCGTGCCAATTGTTATCATGATAGCTATTTTATGCTATACATTTTTTATAAAAGATCCACTTCAAAATGCTATTAAAAGTACATTTGAGGCTTCGGCTATAAAAAATGGAATTTTAATAGAGAGCCTTAGTAGTCTTGAGACCATCAAAACTCTTGGTGCTAGCGGACATATACAGTGGAACTGGGAAGAGGCAACCGGTGAAATAGCAAATAGAAGCATTAAATCAAAAATTATCACAACTTCGATAACCACTGTTACATCTTTTTTAGTGCAATTAAATACTATTGCCATCATCGTTCTTGGTGTCTATATGATACAAGATACACACCTTACAATGGGTGGTCTTATCGCTGCGGTTATGCTTAGCTCTCGCGCTATCGCTCCTATGGGACAGGTGGCTTCACTAGCTGCAAATTTTGAGCAGACAAAAACAGCCTATCAAAGTCTTAGTAAGATTATGCAAATGCCTGTTGAAAGGCCAGAAGGTAAAAAATTTGTTAGAAGAAATTCTTTTGATGGAAAGATCGAGTTTAAGAATGTAAGCTTTACATATCCAGATACCACAAAAGGTTCGCTTGATAGGATAAATTTTGTTATTCAGCCAGGTGAAAAAGTTGGCATTATAGGCAAAAATGGCTCTGGAAAAACTACTTTACAAAAGCTTATTTTGGGACTTTACTCACCAACTGAAGGCTCAGTTTTGATTGATGGAATAGATATTAATCAAATCGATCCAGCCGATCTTAGGCGAAACATCGGCTACGTTCCACAAGATGTTGTGCTTTTTAAAGGAACGGTTAGAGAAAATATTGTTCAAAAAGCACCATATGTTGATGATATCCAGATTATAAAAGCAGCTAAGGTAAGCGGAGTTGATGAATATGTAAATGCTCATCCACTTGGATTTGATATGCCAGTCTTTGAAAGAGGCGATGGCATAAGTGGTGGACAGCGTCAAAGCATAGCTGTGGCTAGGGCATTTTTGCTAGATAGTCCTATTATTTTGCTTGATGAGCCAACAAATTCTCTTGATAATACGGTTGAAAATAAGTTAAAAATAAATTTAAAGACAAATACAGCAAATAAAACGATGCTGCTTGTCACACATAGGACGTCGATGCTAGATCTTGTTGATAGACTTATAGTTATGGACAATGGCAAAATTTTATTGGACGGACCAAGAGATGAAGTTTTAGCAAGACTTAGTGGGAAGTGATCATGCAAGAAGATATCAAGAATAAACAAAATGAAAATCCAAAAACTGAAAAAAGATTAATTTCAGAAAATAGCATAAAAGAACAAGAGGAAGCTAGTAATAAAATTTTAAATAGCGTAGATGATATAAAGTCTAATCTTCAAACAAAAAATTATGATGCTTATGATTTGAAATTTATGTCAAGTCTTTCTGAGGCTGTTTTGGCTAAAGCCCCATCAACATCTAAAAAGATACTCTATACAGTTGCTATAACTATGTTTTGGCTTCTTATTTGGGCTTCCTGGGCACAAATAGATGAGATCACAAGAGGTAGTGGTAAGATCATCCCGTCTGGAAAAAACCAAGCGATACAAAATCTTGAAGGCGGTATAGTCGATCAAATTTTTGTAAAAGAGGGCGATGAAGTCAAGAAAGATCAAATTCTAATAAGGCTAGATAATAAAAATTTTACGAGTAGTTATGGTGAGTCAAAACTAAGACTTGACGAACTTCAAGCAAAATTTATGAGACTTGATGCTGAGGCGAATGATAAGGAATTTGACTATGACGAAGCTAGAGATGCAAACAATAGCAAGGCCATAAGATATGAGCTAAGTTTACATAATTCAAATATTGATCACCTAAATGAACAGATAGGAATTTTAACAGAGCAAATTCATCAACGCCAGAGTGAATTGGTCGAACTAAAAAATAAAATTTCTCAAACTCAGAATAGCTATAACCTTGTTCTAAAAGAAAAGGCCATTATGGAGCCAATCTTTAAAAAAGGTCTTGTTAGTGAGGTCGAATACATTCAGCTTCAAAGGCGCGTAAATGATCTAAGAGGTGAGCTTGATGCAGCCGTTCTTGCCGTACCAAGAGTTGAATCAACTATAAAAGAAGCGAAAAATAAGATCGAAGAAGCAAAACTTGCTTTTAAAAATAATGCAAAAAAAGAGCTAAATGAAGTTTCAGCAGAGATCGCAAGGATAAATGAATCACAAATCAGTCTAAGCGATAGAGTAGAAAGAACATATGTAAGATCTCCAGTAAATGGTATTGTCAGCAAAATGATGGTTCATACCGTATCAGGAGTTATCAAGCCTGGCGAAAATATTGCCGAGATCGTTCCTATTGAGGATAAATTGGTTGCTGAAGTAAAAGTAAAACCAGCTGATGTTGCATTTTTGAGGCCTGGGCTTGATACGATGGTTAAATTTACGGCCTACGATTTTAGTATTTACGGTGGTTTAAAAGGCAAAGTAACGCAGATTAGTGCCGATACGGAGACTAATGAAAAAACGGGCGAGAGCTATTATTTGGTCAGGATAGAAACTGAGAAAAATTATCTTGGTAGCGAAGAAAAGCCACTTAGGATAAAAGTTGGTATGATAGTTTCAGCTGATATCATTACCGGTAAAAAGACAATACTTGATTATTTATTAAAGCCTATTTTAAAGGCAAAACAAAATGCCTTAACGGAGAGGTAATGGGTAAGATCGCTTTTTATGATAAGAAATTTAGTGAATATGAGATTGAAAAATTTCAAAATTTACAAAATTTCTACCTCATAAAAGATGATCATTCCTGCGATATAGTTAATGATGAAATTGAACGATTTAAATTTAGTGATTGTGAAATGGAATTTTTACAATTAGTAGATGTTGCTAGTAGACATAAAAAAACTATTTGAAAAATATAAAAATTCAAGATGATATAGTAAGAAATATTAAAAATTTTTAATAAAAGGCTATGACCAGAGTTTGGATAAATTTGACTTTGATCCCGAATTTTTAAATTTAAATATCCCTTATAAATATGCTATATCACAAGATTTTTTTGAAATGACTATTTTTTTAGAAGAAAAAAATCCTCAGTGGTTACTAAATTTTTTTCTCATCAATAGATTACAAGATACACAAAAAAATGGCGAAAGTCGTCATATAGAATTTTTTTATAAATAATAAAAAATTTATGAAAGAATCATATAAATAATCCAAGGAAAGGTAATGCAAGTTATTTTATTTACACAAAATAGTGCATTAAACAATATTTGGAGAAGCTATTTTACTGGCAATAGCGATGTGAAATTTATACATAATAGAAAAGAGTTTTTTTCTCATATAAATGATGATGTTGATATTATAGGTATTGATATTGATGTTTTTAAAGATAATATTGATGATGTTATAAAAAATATAATTGAAAATTCCCCAAATATAAAAATACTCATACTCTCAAATAGGCCAACGATAAACGAAGGCAAGCACCTGCTTACGCTTGGAATCAAGGGCTATGCAAATTCTCATATGAGGAAGACTCACTTTGAAGATGCTTTTGAAACTATTTTTAATGGAAATATATGGCTTTACCAAGAATTTGTTCAGGCAATGATTAGTGAGCTAACTGGCTCATATATTAATAGTGAAAGTGAAAAGGTAGACAAAAAGACCGATCTCTCTGAGCTTAGTTCAAGGGAGAGAGAAATTGCAGATTTAATCTATCAGGGTCTAACAAATAATGAAATTTCAGAAAAAACAGGTATTACACTAAGGACGGTCAAAGCACATACAAGCTCGATTTATAGTAAGCTAAATGTAAAGGATAGAATAGGGCTTGTGCTTTTAATGAAGCAGCTTGACGCATAAAGTCTTGATTTATTTTTGTGATAAATTTAAGGCCCTTCTTCAAAAACTATAAATTTTTATACATGCGCCCATAAGAAATACATACATAACTTTTACTAGCTGAAGAATACAATAAATATAAAATTTTCAAATAAAAAATGATTTGCTAAAATCTTAAATAAAAAATTCTAGCAAATTTATTAATAGCCGAGATAAGAAACCAGAAGCTTTAGTCTTCCAAATCGATATCTACTTTTTCAACATTTGTTATGATGTCTTTTGTATTTTTTTCGATATCGTGTTTATTTTTTTCAATAAGCGATCTATTTTGTCCAATCAAATCCCTATTTTCTTTAATGCCATCACTATTTTGTTCAATTAATTTGCTAAGAGTTGATATTCTTTTCTCATAACGTATCATTAGAAAATAAATTACATAAATTAGTAATAAAATTATCGCCCAAGGTAAAAATTGCATATTAAGTCCTTATATATTTTTTGTAATTATAGAAATTTTAGCTTTTAAAAAAAATAAAACTATAAAAATTATACATATTTTATAAATACTTAATGATGCGTTACGGATTTAAATGTAATAAAAATTTGTATTCTTAAACGGTTATATTTTATGATTTTAATTTTTATGAAAATTTTTTAAATTTCCCTTGACTTTTACCTTGTTTTGATATATAATTGCCACTTCACAAAACAGGTGCTGGTGTAGCTCAGTTGGTAGAGCTACTGCCTTGTAAGCAGTGGGTCGGCGGTTCAAGTCCGTTCACCAGCTCCATTTTTGTAACAGTGTTTGACCAGAAAATACCAAAATAGTTTATTAATGTTTAAGGTGAGATACTCAAGCGGCCAACGAGGGCAGACTGTAAATCTGCTGACTATGTCTTCCGTGGTTCGAATCCACGTCTCACCACCATTGTTATGCGGGAGTAGCTCAGTTGGCTAGAGCATCAGCCTTCCAAGCTGAGGGTCGCGGGTTCGAGCCCCGTTTCCCGCTCCAAAATTTGGGAAAATAAACTGGGAGCTGTATCTAGATTTTACTAAACACAGTTATTCCTTACTTTATTTTCAAAATTTTTAGTTGTTTGTATTATTTAATTGGAATCATCTCTGCCAAGCGTTTTTCGCTCATATGGCTCAGAGGTAGAGCACTTCCTTGGTAAGGAAGAGGTCGCGGGTTCAAGTCCCGCTATGAGCTCCACTGGTTAAATATGATTTTATTATGATTATACAAATTTGGTAAGAAAAAAGACATATATCACATACGGAGGAAAAGATGGCTAAAGAAAAATTTTCACGCAACAAGCCGCACGTAAACATAGGTACTATTGGTCACGTAGATCATGGTAAAACTACATTAACAGCTGCAATATCTGCAGTTCTTTCACGCAAGGGACTTGCTGAGCTAAAAGATTATGATAATATTGATAATGCTCCAGAAGAAAAAGAGCGTGGTATTACAATTGCTACTTCACATATTGAGTACGAGACAGAGAAACGCCACTATGCTCACGTTGACTGCCCTGGTCACGCCGACTATGTAAAAAATATGATTACAGGTGCTGCACAAATGGATGGAGCTATTCTGGTTGTTTCTGCGGCTGATGGTCCAATGCCACAAACTAGAGAGCACATTTTGCTATCACGCCAAGTTGGTGTTCCATACATTGTTGTTTTCATGAACAAGGCCGATATGGTTGATGATGCTGAGTTACTTGAATTGGTTGAAATGGAAATCCGCGAATTACTTAATGAGTATAATTTTCCAGGCGATGATACACCTATTGTTTCTGGTTCAGCGCTTAAAGCTCTTGAAGAGGCAAAAGCTGGTCAAGATGGTGAATGGTCGGCAAAAATTATGGAATTAATGGATGCAGTTGATAGCTATATTCCAACTCCAGTTCGTGCGACAGATAAAGACCTTCTTATGCCGATTGAAGATGTTTTTTCGATTTCAGGTCGTGGTACAGTTGTAACTGGTAGAATCGAAAAAGGTGTTATTAAGGTTGGTGATACAATTGAAATTGTTGGTATTAAGCCAACTCAAACAACAACAGTTACTGGTGTTGAAATGTTTAGAAAAGAGATGGATCAAGGCGAAGCTGGTGATAATGTTGGCGTTCTTCTCCGTGGTACTAAGAAAGAGGATGTTGAGCGTGGTATGGTTCTTTGCAAGCCTAAATCAATTACCCCTCATACAAAATTTGAAGGCGAAGTCTATATCTTGACAAAAGAAGAAGGTGGTCGTCATACTCCTTTCTTTAATAACTATAGACCACAATTCTATGTAAGAACAACTGATGTTACTGGTTCAATTACGCTTCCAGAAGGAACAGAGATGGTTATGCCAGGTGATAATGTAAGAATTTCAGTCGAGTTGATTGCTCCAGTAGCACTTGAGGAAGGTACTCGTTTTGCTATCCGTGAAGGTGGTAGAACTGTTGGTTCAGGTGTTGTTTCAAAAATACTTGGTTAATTTATAAAAATTTGTCAAAGGGAGAATATTCCCTTTGATATTTTGAAAAGGACTTATATGAGAATTAAAATTGGTTTAAAATGCTCTGAAAGTGGTGATATAAATTATACAACAACTAAAAATAGTAAAACTACTACAGATAAAGTTGAGCTTAAAAAGTATTGCCCAAGACTAAAAAAACATACTATACATAAAGAAGTTAAATTAAAAAGTTAATTAAGAAGCTATTAGGGCAATAGCTCCAACGGTAGAGCGCTGGATTCCAAATCCAATGGTTGGGGGTTCGAATCCCTCTTGCCCTGCCACGACTAAGGTTAAGATTATGGAGAAAATTATAAATTATATTAAGCTTTCTAAATTGGAAATAATGAAGGTTATCTATCCTACAAAAGAACAAATTAGAAATGCTTTTTTTGCAGTTTTTATCGTAGTTGCTGTTGTATCACTTTTTTTAGCTCTTGTCGATGTTATTATGTCCTTTGTTCTATCTAAAGTTATATGATATAAGGAAAAGTAATGTCACATAAATGGTATGCTATACAGACTTACGCTGGAAGCGAAATGGCAGTAAAAAGAGGAATTGAAAATTTAGTAAAAGATCATGGAATAGAAGATCAGCTAAAAGAAGTTATAGTTCCTACAGAAGACGTAATTGAAATAAAAAATGGCAAGCAAAAAATCAACGAAAGAACTCTTTATCCAGGTTATGCTTTTGCATGCTTAGACCTTGATACAGCTCTTTGGCACAGGATTCAATCTTTACCAAAAGTTGGACGTTTTATTGGTGAAGCTAAAAAACCTACACCATTATCTGAAAAAGATATTAATACTATTTTGGAAAAAGTTCAAAAAAGAGCTGCGCCAAAACCTAAGATATTCTTTGAGGATGGTGAGAGTGTTCGTATAACAGAAGGTCCTTTTGCTAACTTTACAGGTATTGTTGAAGAATATGACATGATACATGGAAAACTTAGGCTTAATGTTTCTATTTTTGGTAGAAGCACCCCTGTTGATATTTTGTATTCACAAGTTGAGAAGATAATTTAAGGAGCAAGAAATGGCTAAAAAAGTTATAGGTGAAATAAAATTACAAATTGCTGCAACAAAAGCAAACCCTAGTCCGCCGGTTGGTCCAGCTCTTGGACAAAAAGGTGTTAATATTATGGAATTTTGTAAAGCCTTTAATGAGAGAACAAAAGATATGGTTGGGTTTAATATTCCAGTTGTTATAACTGTTTATGCTGATAAAAGTTTTACATTTATCACAAAACAGCCTCCTGCTACAGATCTTATTAAAAAGGCTGCAGGTATAACAAAAGGAACTGATAATCCTTTAAAAAATAAAGTAGGCAAACTAACAAAAGCTCAAGTTTTAGAAATAGTTGAGAAAAAACTTGTTGATTTAAATACAAATGATAAAGAGCAAGCAGCTAAAATTATTGCTGGTTCAGCTCGATCAATGGGTGTCGAAGTAATAGACTAAAACCTTTACCGTCAGGTTGATTAGCAAAAGACGGAAGCAATATATATGCGGAGAAATTTATGGGAAAAACTAGTAAGAGATTTCAAGAATTGCTCAAAAAAGTAGAGCAAGATAAAATTTATAACCTTAGTGAGGCTATTGATACAGTTAAAACTCTAGCTTCTGCTAAATTTAATGAAACAGTTGAGATTGCATTAAAATTAAATGTTGATCCAAGACATGCTGATCAAATGGTTCGTGGTTCAGTAGTTTTACCAGCTGGTACAGGTAAAACCGTAAGAGTTGCAGTTATTGCAAAAGATACTAAAGCTGATGAGGCAAAAGCAGCTGGTGCTGATATTGTTGGTGCAGATGATTTGGTCGAAGATATTCAAAAAGGTATAATGAATTTTGATGTTCTTATAGCTACTCCAAATTTAATGGGTCTTGTAGGTAAGGTCGGTAGAATTTTAGGACCAAAAGGATTAATGCCAAACCCAAAAACTGGCACAGTTACAATGGATGTTGCACAAGCTGTTAACAATGCAAAAAGCGGCCAAGTAAATTTCCGTGTTGATAAGCAAGGAAATATACATGCAGGTCTTGGTAAAGTTAATTTTACTAAAGAACAATTAAATGAAAATATTTCAACATTTATTAAAGCGATCAATAAACATAAGCCTGCAACAGCAAAGGGCAGATATGTTAGAAATGCTTCGTTGTCTTTGACAATGAGCCCATCTATAGCTCTTGATACTCAAGAAGTTATGGACTTAAAATAAAACTAAAAATTAAAATTTATATCTTAGATTGGAGATAGCCGAGGCCATTGGGCTTAATTGATTCGACCCGCTCTGCTTGAAATCACCGGTCGGAAAGGAGAAAAAGTGACACGTAACGAAAAAACTGAAGTTGTTGCAAAATTAGAGAGTGAATTTAAAACTGCTGAAGCTATTATAGTTTGTGACTATCGTGGCCTTTCAGTAAAGAAACTTGAAGTTTTAAGAAATTCTGCTAAAGAACAAAATGTAAAAGTTCAGGTTATTAAAAATACTCTTGCAAATATTGCTCTTAAAAATTCTGATAAAGTCGGAATGGAACTCAAAGATACAAATATCTATCTTTGGAGTGAAGATCAATTAGCAGTAACTAAAGTAGCCGCAAAATTTGAAGAGTCTAATGCTGATCTTTTTAAAATAAAAACAGCTTATATTGATGGCGAAATTGCTAGCGTTGATAAAGTTAAAGCTCTATCTAAAATGCCTAGCCGTGATGAGCTTATTGCGATGCTTTTACAAGTTTGGAATGCGCCAATTCAAAATTTTACAATTGGTTTGAATGCACTTAAAGAGAAAAAAGAACAATCAGCTTAATTTAAATTAAAAAAATAATAAGGATTAAAAATGGCAATTACTAAAGAAGATGTATTAGAGTTTATATCTAATCTTTCTGTACTTGAACTTAGTGAACTTGTAAAAGAGTTCGAAGAGAAATTTGGTGTTAGCGCAGCTCCTGTAATGGTAGCTGGTGGTGCTGTTGCAGCAGGCGGTGCAGCAGCTGCAGCAGAGGAAAAAACAGAATTTAACATTGTCCTGGTTGATTCTGGTGATAAGAAAATCAACGTTATTAAAGTTGTTAGAGCGCTTACTGGTCTTGGTCTTAAAGAAGCCAAAGACGCAGTTGAGGGAACACCATCTGTTCTTAAAGAAGGCGTTAGCAAAGATGAGGCTGAGGCAGCTAAAAAAGAGCTTGAGGAAGCTGGTGCCAAGGTTGAACTTAAATAATTTTTTATTATTTGAGCTTAATATTTCAAGAGAGGGCATAGGCTCTCTCTTTTTTTAAATTTTAGATGCCTTGTTAAAAGGCTATACTTTTCTTTCAAAATTACCACGAGGTAGATGCAATGTTAAATAGCTTATACTCAGGAAATCGTCTTAGGGTTGACTTCTCTAATGTCGTTAAGGAGATAGACGTTCCGAACCTACTACAACTACAAAAAAAGAGCTTTGATAATTTTTTAAATCTAAATAACAATCAAACAGAAAGCGGTATAGAAAAAGTTTTCAAATCAATCTTTCCAATACATGATCCGCAAAATCGTTTGACTTTAGAATATGTTGGCTCAGAAATTGGAAAACCAAAATATACAATTAGAGAGTGTATAGAAAGAGGTCTTACATACTCTGTAAATTTAAAGATGAAAATACGTCTTATCGTTCATGAGAAAGATGATAAGACAGGTGATAAAGTTGGTGTTAAAGATATAAAAGAACAAGAAATTTTTATACGCGAAATTCCACTAATGACTGATAGAATTTCATTTATTATAAATGGTGTTGAGCGCGTTGTTGTTAATCAACTCCATAGAAGTCCAGGTGTTATTTTTAAACAAGAAGAGAGTGCGACTGTTGCAAATAAATTAATTTATACAGCTCAAATAATACCTGATCGTGGCTCTTGGCTACATTTCGAATATGACACAAAAGATATTTTATATGTTAGGATAAATAAACGTAGAAAAGTGCCAGTAACTATATTATTTAGGGCGCTTGGATATAAAAAACAAGACATTATTAAGTTGTTTTATCCAATACAAAATTTAATTATCAAAAATAACAAATTCTTAACTCTTTTTAATCCTGAAGATTATTTGGGAAGAGTTGAATATGATATAAAAAACGAAGATGGAGAAATTCTTCACCAAGCAGGCAAGCGTCTAACGAAGAAAAAAGCTGATAAGTTGATCGAGGATGGTGTAAAATTCGTTGAATACCCAGTTGAAGCACTTATTGGTAGATATTTGGCAAACCCTGTAATAAATACAGAGAGCGGAGAAATTTTATATGATACACTATCTGCTCTTGACGAGAATAAACTTGCAAAAATTTTAGCTGAGCATGAAAGTATTGAGATTATAAATAACTCTGCTGCTGGTGTTGATGATGCAATTATAAATTCTTTCATAGCTGATAACGATATGCTTAAGGTTTTAAAACAAACTGAGGGTGTGGATGATGAAAATGATCTTGCGGCTATTAGAATTTATAAGGTTATGAGACCAGGAGAGCCGGTTGTAAAAGAGGCTGCAAAGAGTTTTGTAAATGATATGTTATTTAATCCTGAGAGATACGATTTAACAAAAGTTGGTCGTATGAAAATGAATCATAAGCTCTCTCTTGATGTGCCAGAATACGTTACTTTACTAACAAGTGAAGATATCATAAAAACTGCAAAATATCTTATAAAAGTTAAAAATGGACAAGGTCACATTGATGACCGCGACCATCTTGGTAACCGCCGTATAAGGTCAATCGGTGAGCTACTTGCTAGCGAACTTCACCTCGGTTTTGTAAAGATGCAAAAGGCTATCCGCGATAAATTTACAAGCTTAAGCAATAATACTGAAGAGATTATGCCATACGACCTCATTAATCCAAAAATGATTACTGCTACGATTATGGAATTTTTTACAGGCGGTCAGCTAAGCCAGTTTATGGATCAGACAAACCCACTTAGTGAAGTTACTCACAAGCGCCGTCTATCTGCACTTGGTGAGGGTGGCTTAGTAAAAGAGCGTGCTGGATTTGAGGTGCGTGACGTTCACCCAACTCATTACGGTAGAATTTGTCCAGTTGAGACTCCAGAAGGTCAAAATATTGGTCTTATCAATACGCTTTCAACCTATGCAAAAGTGAATGATCTTGGCTTTGTTGAAGCGCCTTACAAAAAAGTTATAGATGGCAAAGTGACTGATGATATAGTTTACTTGACCGCAACTCAAGAAGAGGGCAATGTTATAGCTCCGGCATCAACCAAACTTGATGAAAATGGACACATCGTTGAGGACTTGATTGAGGTTAGAAAAGATGGTGAGATGATGCTTGCCCGTAGAGAAGATGTTACTTTGATCGACCTTTGTTCTGGTATGATAGCTGGTGTTGCAGCTTCACTTATTCCATTCCTAGAGCATGATGATGCTAACCGTGCTCTCATGGGCTCAAACATGCAACGTCAGGCAGTCCCACTACTTCGCTCAACTGCTCCTATTGTTGGAACAGGTATGGAGAGCGTTATCGCAAGAGATGCATGGGAAAGCGTAAAAGCAAAACGTAGTGGTGTGGTTGAAAAGGTTGATAATAAAAATATATTCATTTTAGGCGAAGACGAAGCTGGTCCATATATCGATCACTACTCTTTGGAGAAAAATTTAAGAACAAACCAAAATACGACTTTTTCTCAACATCCGACAGTTAAAAAAGGTGATGAGATCGTTGTCGGTCAAATAATTGCTGACGGCCCAAGCATGGAAAAAGGCGAGCTAGCTATCGGTAAAAATGCACTAATTGCATTTATGCCTTGGAATGGCTACAACTACGAGGACGCGATCGTCATTAGCGAAAAAATGATACGTGAAGATGCTTTTACGAGTGTTCATATCTACGAAAAAGAGATCGAGGCTCGTGAGTTAAAAGATGGTGTTGAAGAGATAACAAAAGATATACCAAACGTCAAAGAAGAGGAGCTTATGCACCTTGATGAAAGTGGTATCGTCAAAATTGGTACAGAGATCAAGCCTGGTATGATCCTTGTTGGTAAAGTATCTCCAAAAGGCGAAGTTAAGCCAACTCCAGAAGAAAGATTACTACGTGCGATCTTTGGTGAAAAGGCTGGCCACGTGGTAAATAAATCGCTTTACGCTTCAGCTTCGATGGAAGGCGTGGTTGTTGATGTTAAAATTTTCACCAAAAAAGGATATGAAAAAGATAGCAGAACAAATAAAGCTTACGAAGAAGAGAAGACACTTTTAGAAAAAGAACATCATGATAGACTACTTATGCTAGACCGCGAAGAGATGCTAAAAGTTACAGCACTTCTTTCTAAAAATCCACTAGCGAGTGATCAAGAGGTAAATAAAAAAGAGTATAAGAAAGGCTCAAAGATCAATAAGGCTGATCTTGAAAATATAAATAGGTTTACTCTAAATGCTATCGTTAAAAGCTTTTCAAAAGATATCCAAAAGAAATATGACGAGCTAAAAAATTACTTCCAAAATGAGAAGAAAAAGCTTAAAGAAGAGCACGATGCTAAGATAGAAATTTTAGAAAAAGATGACATTTTACCAAGCGGCGTTGTAAAGCTTGTAAAAGTTTACATAGCTACAAAACGCAAACTAAAAGTCGGCGATAAGATGGCTGGACGTCACGGTAATAAAGGTATCGTTTCAAATATAGTTAGAGAAGTCGATATGCCGTATCTTCCAAGCGGTCAGATCGTTGATATCGTGCTAAACCCACTTGGCGTTCCAAGCCGTATGAATATCGGTCAAATTTTAGAGAGCCACCTTGGTCTTGTTGGCTATCGCTTAGGCGAGCAGATAAATGAAATTTTTGAAACTAAAAAAGGCGAGTGGATAAAAGAGCTAAGAGCTAAGATGATAGAGATAGCAGGTGTTGCTAAGCTAATGGATGCTAAAAAAGCTCTTGGTAAGATGAGTGACGAGAAGCTTCTTGAACACGCAAAAGATTGGAGTAATGGCGTAAGATTTGCAACTCCGATTTTTGAAGGCGTTAAGGCTGATGAATTTGCAAAATTATTTGAGATGGCAAAGATAGATAGTGACGGCAAAACTGAGCTATACGATGGACGCACAGGCTCAAAGATAAGAGAACGCGTTAATGTTGGTTGTATGTATATGCTAAAACTTCACCACTTGGTTGATGAGAAAGTTCACGCAAGAAGCACTGGACCATATAGCCTTGTTACACAGCAACCTGTCGGTGGTAAGGCACTATTTGGTGGTCAAAGGTTTGGTGAGATGGAGGTTTGGGCACTTGAGGCTTATGGTGCCGCTCATACACTAAGAGAGATGCTAACTGTAAAATCAGATGATGTTGAGGGAAGACTTTCTGCTTACAAAGCTTTAACAAGAGGTGAAAACGTTCCTGAGACTGGTATCCCTGAGACGTTCTTTGTTCTAACAAACGAGCTAAAATCACTAGCTCTTGATGTAGAAGTATATGATGAGGATGAGACAAATGAAACTAACTAATTTAAAACCAGTTGAGATAAAAGAAGAGCATAGACCTCGTGATTTTGAAGCTTTTCAACTTCGTTTAGCAAGTCCTGAGAAGATAAAATCTTGGAGTTATGGCGAGGTTAAAAAGCCAGAAACCATCAACTACCGCACGCTAAAACCTGAGCGTGACGGCTTATTTTGTGCCAAAATTTTTGGACCGATCCGTGACTACGAGTGCCTTTGTGGCAAATATAAAAAGATGCGTTATAAAGGCATCAAGTGCGAAAAATGCGGTGTTGAAGTAACGACATCTAAGGTTCGTCGCTCTCGTATGGGTCACATCGAGCTTGTAACTCCAGTGGCTCACATCTGGTATGTAAATTTCTTACCAAGCCGTATTGGTGCGCTTCTTGGTATTAAGATGAAAGACCTTGAGCGCGTACTTTACTATGAGGCATACATTGTTGATAATGCTGGCGAGGCTTATTACGACAATGAAAATTCTAAAAAAGTTGAAAAATACGACGTTTTAAATGAAGAACAATATCAAAGCCTAGCTTCAAGATATGAAGAGACTGGTTTTACGGCTAGAATGGGTGGCGAGGTCATCTATGATATGCTAGCTGAGCTTGATTTGATGGAAATTTTAAATCAGCTAAAAGAAGAGATGGAGTCTACAAATTCTGAGGCTAAGAAAAAGACTATCGTAAAACGCCTAAAAGTTATCGAGAGCTTTTTAAATTCAGGTAACCGCCCAGAGTGGATGATGATAACAAATTTACCAGTTCTTCCACCTGATCTTAGACCGCTAGTCAGCCTTGATGGTGGTAAATTTGCTGTTTCAGACGTAAACGACCTATATCGCCGTGTAATAAACAGAAATAGCCGTCTAAAACGTCTACTTGAGCTTGATGCGCCTGAGATTATTATCAGAAACGAAAAGAGAATGCTTCAAGAGGCTGTTGATGCGCTATTTGACAATGGCCGCAGAGCAAATGCAGTAAAAGGTGCAAACAAGCGCCCGCTAAAATCACTAAGCGAGATCATCAAAGGTAAGCAAGGTCGCTTCCGTCAGAATTTGCTAGGTAA
This sequence comes from Campylobacter concisus, assembly GCF_003048775.2. Lineage (NCBI taxonomy): Bacteria > Pseudomonadati > Campylobacterota > Epsilonproteobacteria > Campylobacterales > Campylobacteraceae > Campylobacter > Campylobacter concisus. The sequence continues at coordinate 699,511 of NZ_CP049272.1, forward strand.
GCGTGTTGACTTCTCTGGACGTTCTGTTATCGTCGTTGGTCCAAAGCTAAAGATGGATCAGTGTGGTCTTCCAAAGAAAATGGCTCTAGAACTATTTAAACCACATTTGCTTGCTCGCCTTGAAGAAAAAGGCTATGCAACAACTGTTAAGCAAGCTAAAAAGATGATAGAAGATAAGACAAATGAGGTTTGGGAGTGCCTAGAAGAGGTCGTTAAAGACTATCCAGTTATGCTAAACCGTGCTCCAACACTTCACAAGCTTTCTATCCAAGCGTTTCACCCAGTGCTTGTTGAAGGCAAGGCGATTCAGCTTCACCCACTAGTTTGTGCGGCGTTCAACGCAGATTTTGACGGTGACCAAATGGCTGTTCACGTGCCACTATCACAAGAGGCTATCGCTGAGTGCAAAATTTTAATGCTTAGTTCAATGAACATCTTACTTCCTGCAAGTGGTAAGGCTATCACAGTTCCTTCACAAGATATGGTTTTAGGAATTTATTATTTAAGCCTAGAGAGAAATGACGAAAAAGGCGCAAATAAAATTTTCTCAAGCGTTGATGAAGTAATGATCGCTGAAGAGGCTAATACTCTTGGTCTTCACGCTAAAATTAAGACTATGGTTGATAATAAGATCATCTTCACAACAGCCGGTCGCTTGATCTTAAGAGCAATACTTCCTGATTTTGTTCCTGAAAATATGTGGAATAAGATCATGAAGAAAAAAGATATTGCAAATTTGGTTGATTACGTTTATAGAAATGGCGGTCTTGAAGTAACGGCCGACTTCCTTGATAAGCTTAAAAATTTAGGCTTTAGATATGCAACAAAAGCGGGAATTTCTATCTCTATTGCTGATATCATCGTACCTGATAGCAAGCAAAAATATATTGACGAAGCTAAGAAAAAAGTTCGCGAAATTCAAAAGCAATACGGCGCTGGTCTTTTAACAGATAGTGAGAGATACAACAAGATCATTGATATCTGGACAGATACAAACAACAGCGTTGCAAGCGAGATGATGAAGCTTATCCAAAACGATAAAGGTGGATTTAACTCAATTTATATGATGGCAGACTCAGGTGCGAGAGGTAGTGCAGCACAAATTCGCCAGCTAGCTGGTATGCGTGGTCTTATGGCAAAACCTGATGGTTCGATCATTGAAACACCGATCATTTCAAACTTCCGTGAAGGTCTAAATATAATGGAGTACTTTAACTCTACCCACGGAGCTAGAAAAGGTCTTGCAGATACAGCGCTAAAAACAGCCAACGCCGGTTATTTAACAAGAAAACTAATCGACGTTGCTCAAAATGTTAAAGTAACAATGCACGACTGCGGTACGCACGAGGGCGTTGAAATCACAGATATTACTGAGAGTGGCGAGCTAATAGAAAGCCTTGAAGAAAGAGTATTAGGCCGTGTTTTAGCAGATGATGTGATCGATCCTATAACAAATGAAATTTTATTTAGCGAAGGCACATTACTTGATGAAGAAAAAGCTAGAGCTATAACTGAGGCTGGTATAAAATCAGTGAGCATTAGAACGCCTATCACGTGTAAGGCACCAAAAGGCGTTTGTGCAAAATGCTACGGCTTAAATTTGGGTGAGGGCAAACTTGTAAAACCAGGTGAAGCAGTTGGTATCATTTCAGCTCAATCTATCGGTGAGCCAGGTACACAGCTAACACTAAGAACATTCCACATAGGTGGTACGGCTTCTACTGAGCAACAAGATCGTCAGGTAATCGCTCAAAAAGAAGGTTTTATTAGATATTACAACCTTAATACTTATGATAACGGTGATAAGAAGATCGTTGCAAATAGAAGAAGTGCAGCTGTGCTACTTGTTGAACCAAAGATTAAATCAACGATTGACGGCAAAATAGAGATCGAATATGCCCACGAAGATGTAAATATCGTGATAAAAGGTAAAAAAGAAGAGGTTAAATATACAATTAGAAGAAACGATCTTGCTAAACCAAATGAATTAGCTGGTGTTAGCGGAAAGATCGAAGGAAAGATGTATATACCTTATGTAAGTGGCGATAAGGTAAAAGAGAATGAAAGTATCGTTGAGATCATAAAAGAGGGTTGGAATATCCCAAATCGTATCCCATACGCTAGTGAACTTAAAATTTCAGACGGAGATCCTGTAACTCGTAAAATTTTAGCCGACGCAAATGGTGTGGTTAAATTTTTCATACTAAAAGGTGATTACCTTGATAGGGTTAAAGATATCAAAAAAGGTCACAAGGTAACTGAAAAAGGTTTCTTTGTGGTTGTTTCTGATAAAGATGGACGTGAGGCGGTTCGCCATTATATCCCAAGGAATTCTATCATCCAAGTTTCTGATAATGATGCAGTTGAGAGAGCTACTGTAGTTTCATTACCTGAAAAAGATGATAAGTTGATTATTGCTGAGTGGGATCCATACTCAACTCCAACTATTGCTGAAGAAGCCGGTGTGGTTAGCTTTGAGGATATTGAACCAGGATACAGCGCTACTGAGCAAGCTGATGAAGCGACTGGACAAAGACGTCTTGTTATCAATGAGTATTTGCCAAGCGGTGTAAAACCTGCGATTATTATCGCTACTAAAAAAGGAAATTTAATTAAGTATCCGCTTGATCCAAAAACTGCGATCTTTGTCTCAAGTGGTGATGAAGTAGCTCAGGCTGATATTTTGGCCAAGACCCCAAAAGCTGTTGCTAAGTCAAAAGATATTACCGGCGGTCTTCCAAGAGTTAGTGAGCTATTTGAAGCAAGACGCCCTAAAAATACAGCTATCGTTGCAGAGATTGATGGTGTGGTTAGATTTGACAAGCCACTTCGCTCAAAAGAGCGCATAATTATCCAAGCAGAAGATGGCACGACAGCTGAGTATTTGATCGAGAAGAGCCGTCAGATCCAAGTAAGAGACGGCGAATTTGTCCATGCTGGCGAGAAACTAACAGACGGACTAATCTCAAGCCATGATATCTTAAGAATTCTTGGTGAAAAGGCGCTTCACTACTATTTGATCAGTGAAATTCAGCAAGTTTATCGTCGCCAAGGTGTTGCGATCGCTGATAAGCACATCGAGATCATCGTCTCTCAAATGCTTCGCCAAGTGAAAATCGTTGATAGCGGAAATACAAATTTCATTGTTGGCGATATGGTTTCAAGAAATAAATTTAAAGAAGAGAACGAGCGCATCATGAACATGGGCGGTGAGCCAGCTATTGCTGAGCCGATCTTATTAGGCGTTACAAGAGCAGCTATCGGAAGTGATAGTGTAATCTCTGCTGCATCGTTCCAAGAGACAACTAAGGTCTTAACAGAAGCATCGATTGCTGCTAAATTTGACTATCTTGAAGATCTAAAAGAGAACGTTATCCTCGGACGTATGATCCCAGTTGGAACAGGTTTTTATAAAGATAAAAAAGTAAAAATCAAAGAAAACTAGTCCTTTAAGCCCCTATTTTGGGGCTTAACCTCTTTATAAAATTAAATCAATTAAAAATTTACAAGCTATTAACTATCACCTAATAAAATCATTGTCTTTAAATCACATTATGGAGAATTTATGAAAAACGTTGATCTTGGACTTTTGTTTATACGTTTAGGACTCGGTATCTGCCTTTTTATGCATGGTTTTGGTAAAATTTTACATGGACTTAGTGGAGTAAAAGGTATATTAGTAAATGCTGGATTACCTGGATTTTTGGCATATTTTTCTTACCTTGGAGAGCTCTTAGCACCCATCATGTTAATTATTGGTTTTTATTCAAGAGTAGGCGCTATCCTAGTTTTAGGTACTAGTATTACTATTTTATACTCGTACTATGGATTTGCAAATTTATTTGCATTAAATGAGGTTAATGGCTTTAAATCGGAACTTATCTATCTTTATATTGCTATTTCACTTTGTATTCTTTTGATAGGTAGTGGCAAATATGCTATCAAACAAGACTAATACAAAATAAAGACAGCAGAGTTTTATAAAATCAAGAATTTATAAAATCAAGAATTAGATGAGTAAGTCTAACTTATTAACCGTTATTTAAGTTTATTTTAAATAAAATTAGGTCTTTTTAATAAATTTAGTTGAAAGGAATTATTGTGCCAACCATAAATCAATTGGTCAGAAAAGAACGCAAGAAAGTGATTGTTAAGTCAAAATCTCCAGCGTTAAAAGAGTGCCCTCAAAGAAGAGGAGTTTGCACTAGGGTTTATACTACAACTCCTAAAAAACCAAACTCAGCTTTGAGGAAAGTTGCCAAAGTCAGGCTAACAAGCGGTTTTGAAGTCATCAGCTATATCGGTGGTGAAGGTCACAACCTACAAGAACACAGTATCGTTTTAGTTCGCGGCGGTAGGGTTAAAGACTTACCAGGTGTTAAATATCACATCGTTCGTGGTGCACTTGATACTGCTGGTGTTGCAAAAAGAACAGTTTCTCGTTCTAAATATGGTGCGAAACGCCCTAAAGCTGGCGCTGCAGCTGCAACAAAAAAGTAAAAATTTAGGTTCGCAGACGTTGCTAAAATTTGCAAACGTTTGAGTAAAATTTCATAAAAATTTGAAGGAAAGATCAAAATGAGAAGAAGAAAAGCCCCTGTAAGGGAAGTCTTACCTGATCCGATTTACGGAAATAAAATAATCACTAAATTTATTAATTCTCTTATGTATGATGGCAAAAAAAGCGTCGCTACTGAGATAATGTATGGTGCTATTAAAGCCATAGAAAAGAAAAATGCTGAGGTTAAAGGCATTGACGTTTTTAACGATGCTATTGAAAATGTAAAACCTATTTTAGAAGTTAAATCACGCCGTGTTGGTGGTGCTACTTATCAAGTACCAGTTGAGGTTCGCCCAGCTCGCCAACAAGCTCTTGCTATTCGCTGGCTTATAACTTACGCTAGAAAGAGAAGCGAAAGAACTATGATAGATAAACTAGCGAATGAGCTCTTAGATGCGGCAAACTCAAAAGGTGCATCTTTCAAGAAGAAGGAAGATACTTACAAGATGGCAGAGGCTAATAAAGCATTTGCTCACTACCGCTGGTAAGAAAGAATTAGTATGGCAGAGAGAAAAACGCCTTTACATAAGGTAAGAAATATCGGTATTGCGGCTCACATTGATGCTGGAAAGACAACTACTAGTGAGAGAATTTTATTCTTTACTGGTATGAGCCATAAAATAGGTGAGGTTCATGATGGTGCTGCTACCATGGACTGGATGGAACAAGAAAAAGAGCGTGGTATTACTATTACTTCGGCTGCAACTACGGCATTTTGGAAGGGTTATCAAATAAACCTAATTGACACTCCGGGACACGTTGACTTTACTATCGAAGTTGAGCGTTCTATGCGTGTCCTTGACGGTGCTGTTTCAGTATTTTGTTCTGTTGGTGGTGTTCAACCACAATCAGAAACCGTTTGGAGACAAGCAAATAAATATCACGTACCAAGAATTGTTTTTGTTAATAAAATGGACAGAATTGGTGCAAATTTCTTTAGAGTTGAAGAGCAGATCAGGGAAAGACTAAAAGCAAACCCAATTCCTATTCAAATTCCTATAGGTGCTGAGGATAACTTTAGAGGTGTGGTTGACCTTGTAAGAATGAAAGCTTACGTTTGGAATGATGAGAAAAAGCCAACTGACTATGTTGAAGAAGAAATTCCAGCTGAAGTTAAAGAAAAAGCAGAGGAATACCGTGCAAAACTAATCGAAGCAGTTTCAGAGACAGATGATAGCTTGATGGAGAAATTTTTTGCTGGTGAAGAGCTAAGTGAAGAAGAGATTAAAAAAGGCATAAAAGCAGGGTGCTTGAGAATGACTATCACGCCTATGCTTTGTGGAACCGCGTTTAAAAACAAGGGTATTCAACCTCTACTTGATGCTGTTGTTGATTACTTGCCAGCTCCAGATGAAATTGAAGCTATTAAAGGCGTATATGAAGATGGTACTGAAGTAACTGTTGAAAGCACTGATAATGGTGAATTTGCAGCTCTTGCATTTAAGATTATGACTGATCCATTTGTTGGACAGCTAACATTTATTCGTGTTTATAGAGGAAGCTTGGAAAGTGGTAGCTATGCTTATAATACCGTTCAAGATAGTAAAGAGAGAATCGGTCGTTTGCTAAAAATGCACTCAAATAAACGTGAAGAGATTACTGAGCTTTTCGCTGGTGAGATCGGCGCTGTTGTCGGTCTAAAAAATACTCTAACAGGTGATACTCTAGCTAGCGAAAAAGATAAAGTTATCCTTGAGAGAATGGACTTCCCTGAGCCAGTTATTAGTGTTGCGGTTGAGCCAAAAACAAAAGCAGATCAGGAAAAAATGGCAATAGCGCTTCAAAAACTAGCTCAAGAAGATCCAAGTTTTAGAGTTAGTACAGACGAAGAGAGTGGTCAAACTATTATTAGCGGTATGGGTGAGCTTCACTTGGAGATCATAGTTGATCGTATGCTTCGTGAATTTAAAGTTGATGCAGAGGTTGGACAACCACAAGTTGCTTATCGCGAAACTATTCGTAAGACAGTTGAGCAAGAATATAAGTATGCTAAACAATCAGGCGGTCGTGGTCAATATGGTCACGTATTTTTACGTATTGAGCCACTTCCAGCTGCTAGTGGATTTGAGTTTGTTAATGATATCAAAGGTGGTGTTGTTCCAAAAGAATATATTCCGGCTGTTGAAAAAGGTTGTAAAGAGGCACTTCAAAGTGGTGTTCTTGCTGGTTATCCAGTCGAAGATGTTAAAGTTACACTATTTGATGGTAGCTACCATGAAGTTGACTCGTCTGAAATGGCATTTAAGCTTGCTGCTTCAATGGGTTTTAAGGAAGGTGCTAGAAAAGCAGGTGCTGTTATTCTTGAACCTATGATGAAGGTTGAAGTTGAAACTCCAGAAGAGTATATGGGTGATGTTATAGGCGACCTTAATAAACGTCGTGGCCAAGTAAATTCAATGGATGATAGAAATGGTGTGAAGATTATTGCAGCTTATTGTCCATTAGCTCAAATGTTTGGCTATTCAACAGATCTTCGCTCAATGACTCAAGGTCGTGCAACTTACTCAATGGAATTCGATCACTACGAAGAAGTTCCTAAAAACGTAAGTGATGAGATCATTAAAAAGAGAAATGGCTAATTAACCAAAGAAGGGCAGAGTAATCTGTCCTTCAAAAATTATTTATTCTGATAAAATCTATCTACAAAATATATAAATTGTCCTCATAGCTCAGCTGGATAGAGCGTAGAATTCCTAATTCTAAGGCCACAGGTTCGAACCCTGTTGGGGACACCATCATATAATCATCTTTATAAAATACAAAATACTCAAACAGGTGTATACCAAAACATACAATTAAGATATAGCAATTTATAAAAAATATTCTTATGAAGATCGGCAAATAGAGTAAAATAAAAAACAAAGAATAGACTTTTAAAAATATGATCACTAAAATCAAAGAAAATTTTATAAAAAGCGTAATGGTAAATGACTATATTTTCATCAATCTAGTCGGTTTATCTATAGATGCATTTGTAGTAGATTTAGTTTTTATTAACACGTTATATTATTAATTTTTATCAAAACTAATAAATTTTATCAACAAAAATTTTTATATATTTAATAATCCGTGCTAACATTTCAAAAATTTATTTAAGGAGAGTAGATGAAAAAAATTTTACTTTTAGGAGCTGTTTGTTGTATGTTGTCAGCTGATGTTAAAACCGTTAATATAAGCCCAGATGAGATCAAAAAATATGATCAGATTATCGATATAAGAACTCCATCTGAGTGGCAAGAGACTGGCGTTATCGCAGGTGCAAAGACTATAACTTTTAATCCAAACGATAAGAGTGCATTTTTAGAGGAGCTTTCAAAGGCAGTTGATATCAAAAAACCTATTGCTCTTGTTTGTAGAAGTGGTAGAAGAAGCACAGCAGCAGCTGCAGCAATAGATAGCTCAGATCTTAAGATAATAAATTTAGATGGAGGTATGAGCAGTTTGATCGAGCAAGGCTACAAAACTACACCTTATAAAAAATAGATAAATTTTTGTGATCCTACATTGACTACAAGATAAATTTATTTTGTAGTCAAATTTTATATCAAATAATAAAATTTATTATTTGATTAACCACCGATTAACTCTAACTATATATAATTTTATCATATTTATAATAAAAAAGGAGACAAAATGTCAAAAGTTATTTTACAGTTAAATGTTATTCAGGCTGATGCAAATGCACTTTATATTAAATTTCACGACCTTCACTGGAATGTAAAAGGTATTCAATTTTTTAGCGTTCATGAATACACAGAAAAAGCTTATGAAGATATGAGTGAGATATTTGACGATGCAGCTGAGAGAGCTCTTATGCTTGGTGGCAGACCTATCGTCAAGGCTGAGGAGCTAGCAAAAGTTACTCATATCAAACACGAGCCAAAAGAAATTTACACTCCAACTGAGGTTTTAGAGATTGTCTTGGCTGATTATAAACACCTTTTGGGCGAGTTTAAAAAGCTTGACGAGCTTGCAGAAGGCGATACAACAACTCAAATGTATGCACAAGATCAAATCGCAAAATTTGAAAAAGCGATCTGGATGCTAAACGCAACACTTAGCAAATAACTACTAGCGGGAGTTTTCCCGCTCTATCTAAATAAATTCTACTTTTTGGCGATATTGATTTTATAAATTTTAAGGAGCCAAAATGAAAATTTCTCAAATCGCAAACTCATATAATAGTTCAAGCCTAAAAGAAAATGTAAAATCAGAAATTTCACTTCATAAAGATGAAAAGGATATCTCTAAAAAAGAGTCTGAAATTACAAATTTAACAGCCAAAGATATTTCAAATAGCTACTTTTTGCAGTATCAAAAAGAGATCGTTAAAAGCAGTAGTTCAAATTTATTAGCTCAAGGTGGCTTAAGCTTTAATGCGCCTAAAAATTTATCAGAAATTTTATCAGGCCTTGATCTTACAAATATCGGCTATAATGGTAAATCTTTAAACGAGCTAACTAGTGACGAGGCAAATGATCTTATTAGCGAGAATGGATTTTTTGGTATCGCAAATACGGCTGATAGGATAGCTAGCTTTGTGCTAAATGGTGCAGGCGATGACGTGGAAAAACTAAAAGCTGGTAGAGAGGGTGTAGCAAAGGGTTTTGAGGATGCGAAGAAAATTTGGGGAGGTGAGCTTCCTGAAATTTCTCAAAAGACTATTGAAAAGACCCTTGAGACACTTGATAAAAAGATCGCCGAGCTTGGCGGCAACGTTTTAAATGTTTCAGCTTAACTATCTTAGGTAGGCTCGCCTAAGATAAATTTGTATGATCGTGTATATAAATTTAAATACAAGCCTTTAATTTCCCACAAAATTTATTTAATCTTAAAAGTTATACTTTGCCGTTTTACACTAAGGAGAAGAGATGAAAGCTAAAATTTTACTTCCACTGGCAACTACTATCATGTTTTTGGGTTGCTCATTTTTTGAGGACAACCCACCAGTGCGAAAACAGCCAAGACAGGTCATACAAAATACACCAGCAAAAAGCTCGATCAAAGGTTTTATAAAAGAGGTTACTTATAAAGATTCAAAATACTGCTATGAAATAGTGGCGAGCGATACAAAAAACCATAAACTTAATAAAGCAAATTTTTGTGCAAATAGATACTATTATGATAAAGGCGACTTGGTCTATGCAACCTTTTATGCAGATAAACTTATAGATATGCTTCTTATAAAAGAGGGTGGCTCTAGTGGCTTATATAATGGTATAAAAAAGCCGCAAAATGAAGTGATTATTAAAAGAAAAAATGTAAAAACAAATATCGAAGTGCCAAAAGAGGAAAAAATTTCTTTTTAATTACCGTTGATTTACTGCTTGCTTATATAATTTCAACAGCAATCAAAACTAGAACTCCTTTTAAGGGGCAAAGCAACAGCCCCTTTTTCTTTTTATTCCCTTTTCCAAAAATGCTGTTTTTGAGGTTAAAATTATCAAAAATATACTTTTTTGGTTAAAATCAGTAAACGATTGGTAACAAAAATTAAAAATTTTATGATTTTTTAAGCTTTAAATTAAAATTTATAGATTATAATCGTTGTCACAAAACCTTAAAAGGAGAAAAAATGAAACTAACAAAAATTAGTTTAGCCACTTTGGTTGCTTTAGGTGCGTTTTCAAGCGTAGCAAGTGCTACTCCACTTGAAGAAGCTATAAAAAATGTAGATCTTTCAGGATTTGCAAGATATAGATATACAAATACTCACAATAAAGATACAGAGCAAAGTGATGTTACAAAAAAAAGCGAAGCTAATCATCAATTTAGAATGGTTACAAACTTTAAAGCCGCTATTGATGATAATTTCTTTGGAGTTATTGGTTTAAGATATAACTCTGTTGATGGCTCAGGTGATAACGCTAAAACAAGACAAGCAGATGGTACAGATAAAACAGATACAACAAAGACATTTGATGTTCATCAATTCTATCTTGGCTATAAAATTGGCGGTACAACTATCACAGCCGGTAAACAAGCCATTGGTTCATACTTTACTGATGATGCAGTTGGTACAGGTGTAAGAGTAGTAAATGAAGACATTGAAGGTCTTACGCTTACAGCTTTAGCATTTGATGCTATCTCTAGTGAATGGGCTGATGGTGATTTATACAAGAAGGCAACAGGTTCTTTAGACAGTTATGATGTTGGTAATCTATATGCAGCTGGCATAGCTGGCTCATATGATCCAGTAAATTTCCAACTATGGTATGCTAGTTTAACAAACCTAGCTGACCTACTTGCTGCTGATGTTTCAGCAAATTTTGCTATTACTAATGATGTTTCTTTGGGTGCAAGACTTAACTATGTAAATAGCACAGTTGATGCTAGTGCAAAAAGCAAACTAGGATATAACGATGGTAACTTCTATGCTGGAGAACTTTCAACTTCACTATTTGGTTTTGATTTAGCTGGTGGTTATATCGGTTGGAAATCTAAAGATAAAGGTATATCAGCATTTTCATTTGAAGATCAAGGAAGCTTGATTGACGCAGGTGAAGATATATTTGACTGGACATATGCAGAAGGCAAAGGTAACTTCTTCTACGTAACAGGTGCTTATACATTTGATAAATTTACAGCTGGTTTAGACTATGTAAAAGGTACTCAAAAAACATCAGCTGGTGCTGGTAATCCAGATGCAAAAGATAAAGTTGAAGAATTTGTTCCAAGATTTGCTTATCAATACAGCAAAAAGTTGAAATTTAGTTCATTCTACTCTTTCCAAACACATAAATTAGATAATGATGAGAAAAAGAAAGAAGATAAATTCAGATTTGAAGCTAAATACTCATTCTAATTCATAGCTCATTAATCAACTTATGATATAATCCCGGGTCGGAGTAATCTGATCCGGGATTTTTAAATTTAGAGCAAAATTTCAAGGAAAATTATGAAAAGTATTAAAATTTCTTTTTTGGCGTGTTTTTTGGTGGCAAATGCCTTTGCAGCTTCACAAGTCTACTATATAGAAGCTCGTGGTGAGTTTGGTAAAGAACTTGCTGAAATGGCAAAAAAGCAGGCTAATGATAGAAATGAAAAAGTAAATGTCTATGTTGATGAAGATCCAAGACGTTATAAAGATAATAGAATTTTAAAATTAGGCGTTGATAGAAAGGGCAGATATAGTGTTTCTTTGGGTAAGGAGCTTTATGAAAAGCAATGTGCTAGCTGTCATGGCGAGAATGCTGATAAAAGGCCATTTGGTTCAACGCCTCTAAAAAATATAGATGCTAAGGATATTGAAGATAGCATCATCTCTTATAGAAGTGACTCAAGTTTCGGTGGAAGCGGTAAAAATGTAATGCAAAACCAAGCTAAAATTCTTTCAAATAATGACCTTGGTGCGATTCTTGCCTATCTAAAAGGCAAAGATGCATTTGCTGAACAAGACGCAAATGAAAACAAACCAGTCTCTACTCAAACAAAGCAAGGTAGTTATTTAAGATAATTTTCACTTTGATAGCTTTGTCATAATATAAATAAAAGGAAGCAGATGTTAAATCCAAAATCATTATTTTTAAGTATGGGCTCAGCTATCGTTTTGATGATAATCTTTGCCATAGCTAGCGGAGCCGCTACGATAATAGAAAGTAAAACTAGTACAGAAGCTGCATGGTACTATGTTTATGGTGCCAGCTGGTTTGCTATCATTCAACTACTGCTTGGTATAAATTTGACCTATAATATCTTTAGATATAACTTAATCGATCCAAAAAAACTCCCTTCGCTTACCTTTCACCTTGGTTTTATCGTTATCTTAATCGGTGCTGGTATAACAAGATATCTTGGCTTTGAGGCTGATATGCATATAAGAGAAAAAACTCAGTCAAATATCGTTACGACAAAAATATCCTATTTAAATTTAACCGCATTAAACGATAATGGAGAAGAGATAAACGCTGCTTTGCCACTAGGAATTTCTGATGCAAAAAAAGGTTTTGATCTAAAGCTAAAAATAGCAGATAATGAAGCTAATTTAAAATTTAAAGAATTTGTGCCAAATGCAAGTTATAAGTTTGTGGATGATAAAAACGGGCAACCAGTAGTGGAATTTGTGGTTTCAAACGAGAGTGAAAGTGAAGAAATCTTCTTGTTAGAAGAAGAGGAAGCAAGAGTTGCAGATATTAGTTTTATCTTTAATGCTAAGCCAGACGAAAGCAAAAAATATGTGCTTTTTAAATTAGTGGATGGAAATTTTACAGTTACTTCAAATACTGATCTTTCAAAATTTACAATGAGTGATAGCTCAAAAACTGAGTTAAAAGCTGGTAGCGTAAATGAATTTGGCATGGGTAGTCTTTATACTATTTCAAATATAAATTTTGCTCCAAGATTAGTTTCAGCTCATGCCTCAAGGAAGCTAGTTAGCACAAAAGATAGCGAATTTAACGCCTTGATAGCTGAATTAAATTATAAAGGCGATAGTAAAGAGATGCATATTTTTTATAACCTAACAGAGCCTTCACGCTTGGCTGCGGCTGGACAAAAATTTAACGCTTCATGGGGTGCACAGCAAGTTAAACTTCCGTTTAGCTTATACTTAAAAGACTTTGAGCTTAAAAGATATCCTGGCTCAAATTCGCCTATGAGCTATTCAAGTGAAGTTATTGTAAAAGATGATACAAACATGTCTGGGCTTGACTATAAAATTTATATGAATCATGTGCTTGACTATGATGGGTATAGATTTTTCCAAAGTTCATACGATACAGATGAAAAAGGAACCATTCTCTCTGTCAATAAAGATCCAGGCAAGATACCAACTTATATCGGCTACTTTTTGCTTGGGCTTGGCTTTGTGTTAAATGTTGTAAATCCTGGTAGTCGTTTTAGAAAGCTAGCTAAGTTAATCGATAATGAATCAACAAAAGGCGGTAAAAAGATTGTTGCTATCATTGCCATTATGCTTTTAAGTTTAAATTTTAGCTCATTAAAGGCTGAAGACTTTTTGCCTAATATCAGCAAAGAGCACACACAAAAGCTTGCTAGACTTATTGTGCAAAGCTCAGATGGTAGAATGAAGCCATTTGACACTCTTAGCAAAGAAATTTTAAATAAAATACATAGAAGCGAGAACATAAATAGCCTAAACTCGAATCAAGCGATGCTTTCAATAATGGTAACGCCTGATTTTTGGCGAAGTGAAAAAATTATCTCACTTGGACAAAGCAAGGAACTAAAAAAAGAGCTTGGCATAGATGAAAATGCGAAATATGCAAGTTTTAATGATTTTTTTAGAGCCACAAAAGATGGCGGAAGTGAATATAAACTCACAAAATTTGCCGAAATTGCTAATCGCAAGCACCCTGGATCGCGCAATACGTTTGATAAAGACGTAATCAAGATCGATGAGAGATTGAATGTTTTTTATATGATATTTATTGGTGAAATTTTTAAAATTTTTCCAAAACAAGATGATCCATCAAACTCTTGGTATTCGCCTGCTAGTGCAATGATGTACTTTCCGCCTAAGGAGGCCGATCTAGTCATCAATATGATGAGAGAGTATTTTGCAGCAGTTGATGCGGCAACAAAAGATAGTGATTGGAGTAAGGCTGATGCTGCACTTGATAAAATTTCAGCCTATCAGCAAAAGTACGGCTCTGCTGTAATGCCAAGTGAAGAAAAGATAAATATAGAAATTTTGTTTAACAAAATTCAAATTTTTGAACGATTGACGCCGGTTTATCTTTTGGCTGGCCTTGCACTTTTATTTTTTGTTTTTGTTAAAATGCTAGCTCCAAATATTCAGATAAATGGTATTGTAAGAGTTGTATATATTGTAAATTTACTAGCTTTTCTTGCTCATACTGTTGGACTTGGACTTCGTTGGTACATTGCTGAGCATGCGCCTTGGAGTAACGCTTATGAATCAATGGTCTATATCGCTTGGGCTTTAGGATTTTCTGGTATCGTCTTTGCAAAACGTAGCCCTATCGCTCTTGCTCTTACGTCTATATTGGCTGGTGTTACATTATTTGTTGCACACCTTAGCTGGATGGATCCGCAGATCACTACACTTGTGCCAGTGCTTCAAAGCTACTGGCTAACAATACATGTTTCTGTCATTACTGCAAGTTATGGATTTTTAGGGCTTTGCGCGTTACTTGGTGGCTTTACTCTATTACTTATCATTTTGCAAAATAAGAAAAAGCCAAATCCAGAAATTTCTCGCAATATCCTCGAAGCCACCCGCATAAATGAGATGGCTATGATACTAGGACTTAGTTTACTTACTCTTGGAAATTTCCTGGGCGGTGTTTGGGCGAACGAGAGTTGGGGTAGATATTGGGGCTGGGATAGCAAGGAGACTTGGGCATTAGTTTCGATACTTGTTTATGCCGCAGTTCTTCATATAAGATTTATTCCAAAGCTAAATAACCAGTATGCATTTGCAGTGGCTTCATTCTTTGCTTATTGGTCGATTATTATGACTTATTTTGGCGTAAATTTTTATTTAGCTGGTATGCACTCGTATGCAGCTGGCGATCCATTACCAGTGCCTGATTTTGTCTGGATTAGTATCGTGATAATGGTGCTTATGAGTATTTTGGCATTTACAAAGCGATCACTTTGTTCAAGGCTTTAGATGCTAATAAAAGGTCTAATAGTTTTCTTTATTGTATTGCTATTAATTGCAATTTGTGTGTTAATCTATATACTTTTAAGAAATAGGGATTATAGCACCGAAACAAAGGAGCTTGTATTAGAAAAAGAAGAGATAACGATCGAAAAGCTTGAAAAACTTGCGGGTGATAATAGTTTAAGCAAAAACGAGCTTTTCGAACTTATTCAAATCTTTGTAGGAAATTTTAGTATACCAGCTAAAAATAACCAAGTCATGCCAAAAGAGGCAAACAACTATATAAATTTCATAATTTTGATCTGCTCTCATAAAAATTCTGATGCAAAGCTCATTAGTTTTTTAGACAAAGAGGCTAAAAAGAAAAATCCAAGCTACATTGTCGAAATAGAAGAGAGTGAAAAAATCGGCATAGAAAATCGCAAAAATCGTAGATAAATTTATTCAAAAAAGTGTAGTTGAAATATCTTAAAATCAAGCTTGGGATAAAAAATGAGTTCTTATGATATTGATTCTATGTATGTGATATTTCTTATTTTCTTTTCAATCGTATTGCCTATATTTTTGATAATCCCAGCAGGTAGGTATAATATAAAGGTTTATGCGAGTAAATTTGATCTAATCGGATTTCATCTAATTTTTCCAATCATTATATTACCTACTTTGGTAAGTGCTTTTATTTTAGTTTGTAGCTTTTTAAATATTTCAGATTATGCTGGTTTAAGCTTTGTATTCTATGCTTTTTTGATTCTAATGATGGCCTATATAATTTATGGTTTTTATGTTTGTATCAGATACAACTACGGCTTTTTTCATTGCATTGTAGCGCTTTTCTTAAGGTTTAATTATGTTACGCCACTTATTTATCTAATCTTTTTAGGCGGAAAAAACTACAAAGATGACAAAGAGATAACCTCTAAAAATATTAAGGACTTAAAAATTTTTGATCAGTTTAGATTTTCTATTTATAATTTAATTGCTATTAGAAGTTAAAAGTATTTTAAGAGCATTAAAGGTTTTGCAATTAGAGAAAACGCCAAAAAGCAAGAGAAATTTTTACATTTATTTTTTGCTTGGTTTTTAGGTCTTTTTTGTTTTTAAAATTTTAGTCCAAAGCAGGCTTTTGTTTTGTCTTATCGTTTTTAAGCTTATCTTTTTTGGCTTCAAACTCAGCTATTACATTTGCATCAGGAAATAAATATCCATCCTCAATCATCAGATCAACTGCTTTTTTAAACATAGGCAACGCACTTTGAGCACCGAAATAGTAGTAAGGTCTTTTAGGATCCCTTGCTAAAACGCCTATTGTGTAGCTATTGCCTCTTGTGTCATTTACAAAGCCAAAAAATGAGCCATTGTAGGTATTGCTGTATCCACCACTACCTGAGGCAATGTGTGCAGTTCCAGTCTTGCCACCTATCTCAAGTCCTGGCGTAAAGGCTTTTAGTCCAGTACCTTTCTCAACCGTTTTTATTAAAATTCTCTTCATTATCTTTGCGGTCTCTTGTGATATAACTTGAGCTGGCTCGGACTTTGGCAAATCGTATCTTTTTCCATTTCTCTCTAAGTAGGCGACCATGTGAGGAGTAACTTCAATGCCTTTATTATTAAATGTATTATAGGCTTTTAAAAGTTGCATAAATGTAGCTTGCAAGCCGTATCCGTAGCTCACAGTCGCCTTATATGTCGATGAGTTTAGCTTTGTAACTGTTGGCATCATACCTACTTGCTCGTAAGGTAGGTCTATGCCGGTCTTTCTTGAAAAGCCAAAATTTAAAAGTCCTTGATAAATTTGTGGCCCATTTAAACGCTCAACAAGCTGAATCATACCGATGTTTGAGCTATGTACGATTATATCCTCAGCGCTCATAAAAGGCTCTGGATGGGTATCTTTGATTATCCTTTTGCCAAGTTGGTATCGGCCATTATAGGTATTTACAAGCTCAAATGGATTTACTTTCTTCTCTTGAAGTAAGATAGAAAATATAAATGGTTTAAAAACTGAGCCAACTTCATAAGCATATTCGCTAACGGTCGAATTTAGAGCGCTATAATCTTGCTTTCTTATATTCGAAGGATCATACCTTGAGCTAGAAGCTAGGGCTAAAATTTCTCCATTTTTGCTATTCATTATGCAGATGACTAACTCTTTTGCATCTAGAAATTCACGCTTTTCATCTAAAATTTGCTCTAGTTTAGTTTGAAATTTAAGCGGTATAGAAAGCACCGCATTGTAGCCATCTACTCTTGTTGCTAAATTTGAGTCGCTTGTTAAAATGATATTATTTCCAATATCACGAGGCCCTAAAATTTTTGCATTTTGTATAGGAGCTAAATAATCTTCATAATATCTCTCAAGACCTTTTACACCTTTACTTTTTGTAAGTGCATCACTTTCAGTTTTGCTCACGTAGCCAATAGCTGGTGTGAGGGCGTCTTTTGACATAAATTTACGATTTTGTCCACTCTCCATTACTCTCATGCCCTGAAATGAAGCAAGTCCTGTTTTTGGATCAAGGTATGAAACCAAAATGCTCTTGCGATTTAGCTTTCTTGAGAGCTCTTGAAGGTAGGTAGCACCCTTTGCATCAATACTATATGAGAGTGTAACGATGCCTTTTGTACCATTTATGATCTTTCTTACTTTGTTTGGATCGTCGCCGCTGTAAAGCGAATATAGCTTGATAAACATCTCTTTTTTATTAGGATCAATATTTCTAGTATCAAGCATCACTTTGTAGAGTTTTTGGCTTGAAGAGATGCTAAAGCCATCTTTTGTGATTATATTGCCACGAATTGCTGTGTTTATATCGCTTGTTTGAAGCCTAGGAAGCTTTCGCTCGATACTTGCTCTATAAAATATGACAAGTACAAATATTGAAATTCCAAAAGTAATTAATAAAAAAAGTATGGTTATTTTTGATTTTCTGGAATTCATTAATGACTTAAATTTGTGTTCTAGAAATTTCTTTATAAGCACTTAGTGCTTTGTTGCGAATTTCTAGCATAAGCTTCATGCTAGTCTCTGCTTTGCCTATCGCAATAGCAGCTTGGTGAAGATCTTTTACCTCGCCAGTTGCAAGATCGGCTATGGCTTTATCTGCATTGATTTGGACTTTATTTAGCTCTTTTAAAGAGTCGTTTAGAGCATTTTCGAAGCCACCTTCTTCGCCTGCTTTTGCTATTTTATTTGAATTTTCATTTTTATTTATTTTGTCTAAATTTATACTATTTATCATTATGCTTGTCCTGAAATAAGTGATATCGCACTTTGTGCTATTGTTTTTGCATTTTGAAAGGCTGCCACGTTTGCTTGATATGCCCTTGTTGCTTCAAGTAGGTCAGACATCTCAATGACCGGATTTATATTCGGAAATGCGACGTAGCCATTTGCATTTGCGTCTGGATGGCTCGGGTCATATTTTAGCTGAAAGTCCTTATCGTCACGCACCACTTTATCCACGATCACGCTAGTTAGGGCAGGGTGAGCGTTTCTTGGTGAGCTTGGGTCGTCGAGTGGATTTTCATACTCGAGTAGACTTTGTGAGTTTTTAAGCTGATCGTTTAAAATTTTATTAAAGTTCATCTCTTTAAAGATGACCTCTTGCCTTCTGTAAGGGCCACCTTCAGCCGTTCTTGTAGTTTGAGCGTTTGCTATGTTTGAGCTGATGACATTCATCCTGAAGCGTTGCGCGCTTAGTCCATATCCGCTAATATCAAAATCATTTAAGTATGACATCATCTCTCCTAGTTCTTAGCACTTGCGTCTATTACGCTTTTAAAGATATTGCCTTGAGCCTTGTAGGCGCTATCAAGGGCGTTTATCATAACTGTGTTTTTACCCATTTCTGTTGTCTCAACATCAAGATCGACTGTATTTGCGTCGTTTCTAGCCATGTGACCATCACGCAAGAAAATTTGAGCTGTGTCGCTTTTTGGGAAATCAACCGCAGCCATGTGTGCTTCGTTTGTTTTAGCTAAATTTAGTTTTTTACTCTCTGAAACGTTGTAAATTTCATCTGCTTTTTCTTTTAAAACATCTTCAAATCTTATATCTCTAGCTTTATAAAATGGTGTATCAACGTTTGCAAGATTACCAGAGATTAGTTTTTGGCGTAGTTCTCTGCCTGCAAGAGCTGATTCAACAAGTGGGCTAGATTTTGATTTATCTAAAACAAACATTTAAAATCCTTATGAAATTTCATATTTTTATAAGCAAACGATGTTCCAAATATAGGGCAAATTTATTTTGTCTCATAAATTTTTGCCAGATCTTCTTTCATTTTTGTGACTTTTATACCACCAAGATAGTATTTTACCCCGTATTGTCCGCTATCTACGTCTGTTAAAATTTGATATTCGCCATTTTTTATCACGACCTTAAAAGGTAGTGCGATCTCGTGTTTATATTCGATGTCTCTTACGATCTGCTCGGCAAGTCTGTCATTTATCTTTTGATCGTTTGTTATGAAGTAGTAGGCGTTAAATTTTTGCATAAATTCGTGTAAAACATACTCATTTGTGACATTTTCAAAATGAGTTAGTCCAATTAGTGTAAATTTATCTTTGTTTTCAAGCTGATATTTTGTAAGCTCAGCTGCCTCTTTTTGACAAGGCGGGCAAAATGTACCAAAAATATCGATCATTAAAACCTTATTTTCATCATTTTTGATAGCAAAGCCGTGATCTTTTCGAACTAAAGTAAGCTCTTTACCGCTTACATCTACAAGTTTAACTTCTTCATTTGGGCTAAATTCTTTAAAATTTACACTACTGCTTTCATCATCGCCACAACCAAAAAAAGCAAATAAAGTGATTATTAAAACGAGTAAATTTTTCATCTTATCCCTTAAACATATCTTTTTATGGCAGCTCTTGCCTCTTTGTCTGCCTCGCGTCTTTTTAAAGTCTCGCGTTTATCGTGTAAATTTTTACCTTTTGCAAGGGCGAGCCTTGCTTTTACGATATTTTTATCACTTAGATAAAGTGCTAAAACAACCAGTGCTAGTCCATCTTGTGAGACTTGACCGAAAATTTTATCAATCTGCTTTCTATGCATCAAAAGTTTTCTGGCTGCTCGCTCATTTGGACGAAATGCGCTATGTGTAGTCTCAAGATAGCTAATGTGGGCGTTTAGTAAGAAAAGCTCGCCCTTTATGATGCGCACAAAGCTATCTTTTAAATTTGCTCTACCAGCCCTTAGAGCCTTGACTTCGCTGCCTTTTAAAACGATGCCAGCTTCAAAGGTCTCAAGTATGCTAAAGTCATGCAGGGCTTTTTTGTTTTTTGCTAGATCTTTTATCAAAATTTTACCTTTTATTTTACGCTAAATACGCTACTGCCGCTACCACTTAGAAATTTATCTTTAAACTCGTTCATCTGTGGATAGAGCTTAAAGCATGGGGCAAAAAGATCGTTTAGCTCCTCGTTTTTATAAATTTCAAGTAGCTCTTTGCTCTTTAAATTTTGCATCTTTTTTGTAGCATTAACGTCTATGTATTGTAAGAAATTGCTTCTAAATTCTTGATAAACCATCGGTGTGGAGCAAAAAACATTTGGCGTGAAGATATTTAAATCCGGCACTTCGTCATCAAATTTTTCTATGATCTCACCTATACCGCTTACATTTGCTGCCTTGTAGCCACTTACGAAAAAAGCTACATCTGCGCCAATTTTAGACGCTATTTGCATCAAATTTTTGCGTTTTATATTTAAATTTAGCTCATCATTTACCATTAGCAAAAAGGTGGCGGCGTTTGAACTACCTCCGCCAAGACCCGCACCAATTGGGATATTTTTGTTGATGATGATTTTATGAGAGCTAAAAAACTCGTCGAGCTCGTTTGAAAAGCTGGCTCTTTTTAGCTCATCTACCGCTTTTTGAATGATATTGTCTTTTATATCGCGGTTGTTGCATTCTATGGCAAATGAATCTGACTTTTTAAAATAGATTTCGTCAAAAAGCTGCTCACAGAGGATAAAGCGCGATAAAATTTCGTGATAGCTGCCTCTAGTACCAACTATCTTTAAAAATATATTTATCTTTGCAAAGCTTTTCATTTCTCGATTTTTTTAGCTAGCTCGTGGATATCGGCTTCACTTGCAGTTTTTGTGGCATGGATATTTTCGTTTTTGATATCATTTGCTAGTTCGCTTCTTAGTATCATTGTATTTCGTGGCGCTTCGATACCGAGTTTAACAGTATTTTTTGAAATATTTACTATGACAACTTTTATGTCATTTCCTATTAAAATTTCTTCATTTTCTTTTCTTGCTAGGATTAACATTTTTCAACCTTATTTAGAGTGTAATTTATAGTATCATCCGTGATTTGGATTACGCTCATAAATTTATCATAATTTAGCAAATAAATTCCTTGCTTTTGTGTTTCAAAATCGTTAATTTTTAATTTCTTACCATCAAGAATATCGTTTATATCCCCAAGATATGTATTTTTCTGAATGTTTAAAAAATCACAAATATTCAAAAATTTTTCATTTTCGTAGCAAAATTTGCCTTCACTTGTCCTTTTTAATGAGCTTAAAGTTACATTATAACCAAGCTTTTTTCCAAAAATTTCTGCATACGAACGGATATAACTTCCTTCGCTTACGCTTAGACGGATAGTTAAAAATGGGTGCGAATAGTTTAAAATTTGGCTATCAAAAATTTCCATCGTTTCTGTCTTTAGCTCAAATTCTTCGCCGTTTCTAG
This sequence comes from Campylobacter concisus, assembly GCF_003048775.2. NCBI lineage: Bacteria > Pseudomonadati > Campylobacterota > Epsilonproteobacteria > Campylobacterales > Campylobacteraceae > Campylobacter > Campylobacter concisus. The sequence continues at coordinate 721,377 of NZ_CP049272.1, forward strand.
CTAGCTTGTAGGCTCTTGTACCATTTACATGCTTGGCGCTAAATTTTGGCGGGATGTAGCTTATCTTGCCAGTCAGCTCACTTCTTATGGCTTCTAGTTTTTCTAAATTTATCTCTTTTACATTTGAAATTTCAGTGATATTTTCATTGTCCATGCTAGGACTGCTAGCCCCAAGCCAGATCGTTGCTTTATAGACTTTTGGGCTTTTGTCTAAAAATCTAAAAAATTTCGTATACGAGCCAAAAGCGACTATTAAACAACCGCTTGCAAATGGATCAAGTGTGCCTGAAAACCCAGCCTTTTTAACGCCGTATTTTCTCTTTAGTCGCCCTAAAAAGTGGTTTGAGCTCATGCCAGCTGGCTTATTTGCCACGAAGATGGCGTTCATACGGCCTTTTCCACGAAGCTTGACATTATTTCTCTTACATTGCCACCAAAATTTATGGTCAGTTTAAACTCTTTTTTGATCTTGCTAACCGCGCTCACCCTGCCAATACCAAAAATTTTATGCTTAACCAAGTCGCCTTTTTTAAATTCATTACTCTGTTCGATGACTAGCGAGCCATGCGTTATGCCACTTTCGCTTAAAAATCTACTTTTATTTAGTCTTGTTCGCTGACCTTTGTAAAAGCGCGAATTTGCAAAGCTTAGGCTAAGTGTCTTTTTGGCTCTTGTTATCGCCACATAAGCGAGCCTGCGCTCCTCTTCGATGTCGCTACCATCGCCAATGAGCGGGAAAAATCCCTCTTCAAGGCCGATCACAAAAAGGTGTTCAAACTCAAGCCCCTTGCTCGCATGCACGCTCATAATGCTAATAGTCTCGTCGCTGATGCCGTCTTGCTCGCTTGTTAGCGTGATCTCGTTTAAAAACTCTTCTAGATCAAAGCTTGGATTTTGCTTGATCTGATCTTTTAAAACAGCGTAAAACTCGTCGATGTTCGCCGCTCTTTCAGCACCATCTGGCAAGCTCTCGTAGTATTTTTTCACGCCAAATTTAGCTTCAAATTTATCTATCAGGTCAAAAACCGAGCTGCTTTCTTGAAGCTCTTTTAGGTTGTTTGCAAACTCAAGAAGGGCTGATTTTACCTTTTTACTAAAGGCTTCGTCGTTATCAGAGATGTTTGAGATCGCCTCGTAAATGGAAATTTTACCCTCAAATGCCATCTTTTCAAGCTTATCAAGGCTTACTTTGCCTAGTCCTCGCTTTGGGCGATTTATGATGCGTCTTATTGAAAAGTCATCATTTGGATTATTTATCAGTCTTAGATAGCTTATGATATCTTTGATCTCGGCTCTTTCGTAAAATTTAACGCCGCCTACCATTTTATAAGCGATCTGTTCTTTGTTTAGCCCATCTTCAAGTGAGCGAGAGAGCGCGTTTATGCGGTACAAGATCGCGATATCTTTTGCCTGCACGCCTTTGCTTAAAAGCTCTTTTATATTTTTTGCGATCTTGCCAGCCTCGACGCTCTCATCAAAGCTCTCTAACAAATTTACAGCTTCGCCTTCGCCTTTTGTGCCTACAAGCTTTTTGCCAAGGCGGTTGCGGTTATGATCTATCAGTTCGTTTGCAGCCTTTAGTATCGCCTCACTCGAGCGGTAGTTTTTCTCAAGTCTGATGATCTTTACGTTGCTAAACTGATCTTTGAAATTTAAGATATTGTCTATCTTTGCACCACGCCAGCCATAAATACTTTGGTCATCATCGCCAACCACACAGATGTTTTCGTGGCATAGACAGAGCTTTTTTAGGAGCTTATACTGAAGGTCGTTTGTGTCTTGATACTCATCGACCATTATGTATTTGTAGCGGTTTGAAATTTCTCTAGCAAGATCTTCGTTTTCGTCTAAAATTTTATACGTAAGCCCTAGTAAATCGTCAAAATCAACAAGGTTGTTTGCCTTTAAATAGTCCTCGTACTTTTCATAAATTTGCGCTGCTTGCTTGTAAAAGTTATCCTTGCTCTTGTCAAATGAAGAGAAATTTGCATTTTTATAGACCTCTTCGACGCTTAAAAGTGAGTTTTTGTAGTTTGAAATTTCACTTGACAAAATAGCCGTGGCAACCGGGCTTTCAAAGCTTTTGATGATACGCTTTTTATCGTCTGTGTCGATGATGACGAAGTTGTTTTTTCTGCCAAGCTTTTCTATGTAGAGCTTTAAAAACAAAAGTCCAAATTTGTGAAATGTGCAAAGAAGCGGCGAGTAGTTTTTGCCGCTTTGGCTTAGCATCGCCATGGCTCTACTACGCATCTCGTTGGCGGCTTTGTTTGTAAAAGTAAGAGTTAGTGTGTTTGCCGCGTCTATGCCGACTTCGCCGATGAGATAGGCAAGCCTAGTTGTAATCGTCTTTGTCTTGCCACTGCCAGCACCTGCAAGTATGAGCATCGCCCCATCTATGTGAGTGGCTGCTTCGCGCTGGGCTTCGTTTAAATTTGATAGTAAATTTTCCATTTTTCGCTTTTTAAATTTTCTTTTGATTTTAGCCAAAAATGCTTAAAATTACTATTTTTTCTTAAATATATCTTTATTTTTTGGGTTTTGCAAAAAGACTGAGGCTGATTTTTTAGCGTGATCGACTTGCTTCTCTTTTGGCTTGTAGATAGAGAAATTTACAAGGATCGGGCTATTTTCAACCAAAATTTGAACCACCGCGCCAAGCGGAAACGATACCACTGAGGCAAAATTCTCACTACCAAAGCCAGCCTCAAAACTTAGCTCATCTTGTGTTAGTTTCGCACTCTCAAGCGTATAGCCACCAAGTGAAAACATAATGACTGGCATGCTAAAGCTCCTGCTTATCTCATCTGGTAAGCTTGGCTCAAAGCTAACTAGCGGTAAATTTGCCATAACTGAGAAATTTACCCCTTTTTCAAGCAAAAAATCAATGCACTCATAGACGTGCATCTTCATCAAAAGCGAAAATTTCTCATCATCTAAAATTTCGTCTAACATCTTAATCCTTTGAAATTTCTAAAAACTCATCTACTAGCTTTTTGACCTCGTTTATGCCAATCTGCCAGAAATTTTTATCATCGATATCAAAGCCAAATTTACCTACAAGCTCCTTTGGACTAAGGCTGCCGCCAAGGCTCAAAAACTTGGTGTAAATTTCAACAAAATTTTTGCATTTGCCGCTTTTATAAAGCCCAAAAAGTGCAAGCACTAGAAGCTGCGCATAAGAGTAGGCGTAGCAGTAAAACGGCGTGTGGATGAAGTGCGGGATGTAGCTCCACCAAATTTTGTAGTAGTCATTTAGCGTGATGCTTTTGCCAAACATCTTTTTGCTCTCTCTTAGCCAAATTTTATTTAGCTCATCTAGGCTGATCTCGCCTTCATGTGCGTGCACAGCTCGCTCAAATGTGGTGAAATTTATCTGGCGGTAAAGCGTGGCAAATATATCCTCGATCTTGCCAGCAAGCAGTGAAATTTTCTCTTTTTTGCTAAGGCCGTCTTTAACGTGATCAAAAACTAGCATCTCGCAAAATACTGAAGCTGTCTCAGCCGTGGTTAGCGGAGTGTCTGAGTTTAGGTAGCTTACACTATATGATAGCTTTTGATGCACGGCGTGGCCAAGTTCGTGAGCTAGCGTGAAAAGATCTCTTCGTTGGTTGGTGTGATTTAGCAAAACATAGGGATGCGTGTCGCTTGATCCTGAGTGAGAAAATGCGCCACCTCGCTTGTTTGGCGCTGGATAAACGTCGATCCAGCCGTCACTAAAGGCACTTTTGGCGATCTCGCCAAATTTAGGTGAAAACGCCCCGAACGCCTTTAAAACTATCTTTTTGCACTCATCAAATTTATACTCGCCCTCGCTGCTAAGAGGCGCGTATCTATCGTAGTCATAAAGCTTTTTAAGGCCTAAAATTTCTCTTTTTCGCTCATAAAATTTAGCAACTAGGTCAAAATTTTTTTCAGTTACAGCAATGAGCGAATCAACGCTTTTTTTAGTGATTTGATTTTCAAGGTGTCTTGACTCTTCAGGAAGCTTGAAATTTCTAAGCTCGCAGCTTGTTTTTAGATCAGTTTTTATCATATTGTATATGTAGCCAAGAAGGTGCTGGTGTTTGCTAAGCTCGTTTGAAAGGCTCTTAGCGGCTAGTTTTCGCACGCTTTGATCGTTATCATGAAACTTGGCTAAAATCTCTTCTTCATTTAAAAGCTCACCTTTAAATTTAAACCTCATTTTGCTCATACTCTCATCAAAAAGCCTTGAAAAGCCCTCAGCTCCAGTGCTTGCAGTGCGAAGCAAGACCCTTTCTTCGGCAACACTAAGTTGGTGCGGTTTTGCTTTGGCGAGGTTGCTTAGATAGTAGCCGTATTTTTTAGAGCTTTTTATGATCTCTTCTTGTTTTTTAGGGCTAAACTCATTAAATTTGATCTCAAAAAATATCAAATTTTCATTTGCTTTTGTCGCTATCTCATCGATCTTTGCATAAAACGCTCCCTTGCTTGTATCTTTGGCAAAATTTAAAAAAGAATAGGTCATTACTTTTGAAATTTTAGCTATCAAGCTTTCATATTCGCCAAATGCCTTTAAAAATTCATCTGTTTTTAAATTTTCATAATTTTCAAGGTATTTATCTTTAAATTTTTTGCACTCTTTTTGTAAATTTAGTGCGTTTTGCTCGCACTCTTTTTCGTTTGCAAAAAGTGCTTTTAGATCCCAAATTTGCATATTTATCCTTTAAATTTTTGGGACATTTTACAAAAAAATGGATAAAAGTAAAATTTCAGCCAAAATTTAGCTGAAATTTTATTGAAGGTTAGTTTGAAGTCTCTGATGCCACGGCTGTAAAAAGCACGTCTGATGAGCTATTTAACGCAGTTTCAACTGAGTCTTGGATGACGCCTATTGTAAAGCCAACTGTGACAAACTGCATGGCGATGTCGTTGCCGATACCAAAAAGTCCGCACGCTAATGGCACTAAAAGAAGTGAGCCGCCAGCCACACCAGATGCGCCGCACGCACCAAGAGCTGAGATGAAGCAAAGAAGTAGCGCATCGCCAAATGTAACTGTGATAGATGGGATAGAATTTACCGCAGTAAGCGCTAGGATGCTGATGGTAACTGCTGCACCGCCCATGTTTATGGTGGCACCTAGTGGGATCGAGATCGAGTAAAGCTCCTCTTTTAGACCAAGCTTTTTGCAAAGTGCCATATTTACAGGGATATTTGCGGCCGAGCTTCTTGTAAAAAATGCTGAAATAGCGCTCTCTTTTAGGCAGATCATGACAAGTGGATAAGGATTTTTTCTAGTTAATACAAAAACCATGGCTGGATAGATGATAAATGCGACAACAAGCATTGCTCCAACAAGAACTAAAATCAGTTTTAGATATCCTGCAAGTACTTCAAATCCAGTTTCATGAATGCTAATAGCTACCATACCAAAGATGCCAAATGGAGCTAGTCTAATGATAAATTTAACGATATGAGTCACACCATCGCTTATGTCTTTAAATACTTTTTTGGTCTCAGCTGTGGAGTTTCTAAGTGCGATACCACTACCAACCGCCCAAGTGATTATACCTATATAGTTACCATTTGCTAAAGCATTTATCGGGTTTTCAACCATTTTATAAATGAGATCTTTTAAAACATTAGTAATTCCCTGAGGCGCTGACATATCAGCACTTGCAAGACCTTTTAAAGAAAGCTCCACTGGAAATAAAAAACTAGCAATAACTGCAACAACGGCTGCTAAAAATGTACCAATTAGATAGAGTGTAATGATCTTTTGCATACCTTTTGTATGACCAAAATCTCTTAAAATGATGGATGTTGCCACTAAAACAAAGACAAGAATTGGTGCGATAGCTTTTAAAGCGCCTTTGAATAAATCGCCTAAAACTGAAGCTGAAGCTGCGATAGAATCGGCTGAACTAGCTTTTTCTTTGGCTTCGTTTAGCTGCTTGGCTTCATCTTGACTAAGGTGAGTTTTTATAACTTCATCTACGCTCAAACCACTTTCGTTTTGAATAGTTTGAATTTTAGCTGAGATCTTGTTATAAGGAGCTACTTCGTAGTGTGTGTAAAAGCCAACTAGGGCACCTAGGATGATACCAACTAAAATTTGAATTATCAAATTTCCATCGGCGTATCTTCTTGCTATGTTTTTAAGCATATTCATTTGACACCTTAATAAATTAGTTTTTTGTTGATTTTAGCTAAACAATTTTTAAATATAAAGAATTTGATAAAGATTAATTAGCTTTTTAAATAGATTTGTTACAATTGCACAAAATTTTAGTTAATAAAAGGATAAAAATGTATCTATTTACCTCTGAAGTTGTAAGTCCGGGCCATCCAGATAAATGTGCTGATATCATCGCTGATAGCATAGTGGATACTATTTTAACGCAAGATCCAAATGGACGCGTCGCTAGCGAAGTTTTTGTGGCTGGAAAAAATATAGTAATAGGCGGAGAGATAAACTCAAAAGTAAAACTCTCTTATAAAGACTATGAAAAGATCGTAAAAGATGCTCTTGCGCATATCGGATATGATGGAAAGAGTAATTTTACAAAAGAGCAGTGTTTGCACCCAGATGATATCGAGGTTAAAGTTTGCATAAATCAACAAAGCCCAGATATAAATCAAGGTGTTGATCAAAGTAGCGGTGAGATCGGAGCGGGCGATCAAGGCATTATGTTTGGTTTTGCAAGCTGCGAAGCGAAAGAATTTATGCCAGCAGCTATAACTTACGCAAGAATGCTTTGCGATAAAGTATATAAATTTGCCAAAGCAAACCCTGATAAGCTTGGCGTTGATATTAAAACGCAAGTTACGATTGATTACGGTAGCAAAGACAACTTTGAAAACTGCAAACCTCAAAGCATCCACACTATCGTTGTCTCTGCTCCTTGCGTGGAGAGCATGAAGATAGAAGAGCTTCGCGCACTAATTCAAAATTTAATAGACGAAACTGGTCTTCCAAAAGAGCTATATAATAAAGAAAAAACGATCATTTACATAAACCCAACAGGCAGATATGTAAACCATAGCTCACTTCATGATAGCGGTCTAACAGGTAGAAAACTAATCGTTGATAGTTTTGGTGGATATAGCCCAATAGGCGGCGGTGCTCAGTCAAGCAAAGACTATACAAAGGTTGATCGCAGCGGACTTTACGCAGCTCGCTGGATAGCTAAAAATATCGTTGCAGCAGGCCTTGCTAAAAAATGTATCGTCCAGATAAGCTACGCGATCGGTGTTGCAAAGCCAACTTCAGTTAGTGTTGATACCATGGGAACTCATGCAAATGGCATAAATGACGATATGCTTTCAAATTTTGTAAGCGAGCATTTCGCTCTAACGCCTCGCTGGATAACAAATAAATTTGGTCTTGATAAGCCAAGTAAAGATACGTTTTTATATGCAAAAGTAGCTGCAAAAGGTCAAGTAGGAAATGCAAAATACCCTTGGGAAAAGCTTGATGCGGTTGATACCTTCAAAGCTTTACTGAAAAAATAATCATATCAAAGTGGCTTTATCTAAAAGCCACTTTAAATTTCTTTTTAAAACTCATCCCAAAATACTTTTTTAGGTTTTATGATCTCACTTTTTGAGCCATTTACGCTGTGATAGACCGTTTTATTGTATTTCGTGGCAAGGTGTTTTATAAGCAGCCTTTGAAGCACAGGCTCGCTGCTTGGCACAAACCAGCCATTGTTTGTGATAGCTACAACCACGTCAAATTCGCCCTTGTAAAGCTCCTCTCTTGTCGCTTCATAGCAGATAGCGTTTCTAATTTTTACTCCATCTACCTCGTAGTCGCTAAAATTTTCAGCCTTTTTAAAGTCACTAGCTCCGCCAAAAAATAGCTTATTTACTGTATCTTGCATAAATTTTGGCAAAGGAATTTCTTCGCCAAATGGCACTAAAAATTTCTTATCCATTCGCCTAAGATTGCCATCTTGAAACAAAAATGCAGAGTTATAAATTTGCTTATTTTCATAGGCAAGCGCGCCAGCTACGATGGTTATCTTTTTTGAAAGCTCTTTTAGCTCATCGACAAGCAGTGGCTCATTTGTCATAAATAGTGGAAATGCGCTCTCTGGTAGTACGATAAGGCGTTTTTGCTCGGCTATGGCGTTATTTATTAAGTCTAAATTGTCATTTGTAAATTTCATGCGTAAGTTTTTATCCCAGCGCACCCTTTGAGCGACATCGGTGTTTATTAGCTCCACGTCAAATGGTAGAGTTTTCGCCTCGCTACTTTTAAACTGCAAAGCGGCGATGAGGCAGATAAAAGCTAGGATAAATTTTAAAATTTTGCCTTTTAAACTCAAAGAAATAGCTGCAAGAAATATAAATATAAGCCCTCTTGTGCTTGGCTCAAAAGCTCCTACAACAAGTGTGGCCTCGAGATTAAACCAGTTAAAGCCGAATGGATGAACGTAGCTTGCTAAAAATAGCAAAATGGCTCTAAGTGCTACAAAACTTGGGAAAGAGGCTATCCAAAACATAAATCCGTAAACAAATGCTACAAAGAGAATGACAAACGGTATAAGCCAAACGAGCTCATAGTAGATAAAACTAAAGCTGATCCAATAAAACCACAAAATTCCTGTGAAAAATCCAGCTGCGAAAAAACCAGCTCTGCTTAAATTTATGATGATGTAAATTCCAGTCAAAGTTAGAAACGGTGAGATGAAATTTAAGAGCAAATTCTCGAAGAGGCTTAAAAAAATAAAGTTGGAAAGCAAAAAAGCACCGACAAAGGCTTTTATTATAATTTTAGTGCTAAAATGCCCATTTAAAAATCTTACAAATAAGGAAATCCATGCAAAACGCTGATTTTTTAACATCATTACTACCTCTTGTTGTGCTTTTCGCCATATTTTACTTTTTGGTTATTAGACCTCAACAAAAACAACAAAAAGCCCATGCAGCAATGCTCGCAGCTCTTGATAAAGGTGATAAGATAATAACTAATGGCGGACTTATCTGCGAAGTGATTAAAGCCGAAAATGATTTTATCAAAGTTAAACTTAACGATGATGTAATCGTTCGCATAGCACGCGAGTTTGTAGCTAAAAAGATCGAAGATAAATAATGCGTAACGCAAGAGTCACATATAGGCTAATTATCTTAATATTAGCCTTGATCTTTGGTTTTGGCTTTTCGGTGCCATCTTTTTTTCAGACTCAAAATGGGGCTAAAATTTCACTTGGCCTTGATCTTCAAGGCGGCCTTCATATGCTGCTTGGTGTTGAAACGAGCGAAGCTATTCACTCAAAAATAAAATCAATAGCTGGAAGTATAAATTATTATGCTAAAAAAGAAGATGTGTTAATTGATAAATTTAAGATTAAAGAAGAGAACATTGACTTTACTCTCCTTGATGGCGACGAAGCTCCAAAAGTAGATAAAGCACTAGCTGAGATAAAGGGGCTTGATATCAAAAAAGATGGTTTAAATTACAGCATATCTTTAACAGAGCAAGAAAGAACGGATACGGTCGAATATGCGATCTCGCAAGCTGTTGAAACTATTAGAAATAGACTCGATCAGTTTGGTCTAGCTGAGCCAACTGTTGCCAGACAAGGCAAAGACAATATCCTAGTTGAGCTTCCTGGTATAAAGACTGAAGAGGATGAGCAAAGAGCAAGAGATCTTATCGCAAAGGCTGCTCACTTGCAGCTTATGGCAGTTGATGATAAAAGGCAAGATCAGGCCAATACAATGAGTGAGGCTGAAGCTGAGAGCTACGGCGACGTGATCTTTAAGGATGCTAAAAATGACCGCGTGAAATATGTCGTTAAAAATATCCCAGTGCTTGACGGCTCAATGCTAACTGACGCAAAGGTTGCATTTTCTCAGCAAAACAACCTACCGATCATAAATTTCACTCTTAACTCAGAAGGCGCTAGAATTTTTGGTGATTTTACTGGTGCAAATGTTGGCAAAAGGCTTGCTATTGTGCTTGATGGGAAGGTTTATTCAGCTCCAGTTATAAATGAAAGAATAGGTGGCGGTAGTGGTCAGATCAGCGGTGGCTTTACTCTTGATGAGGCTCACGACGTAGCGATCGCGCTTAGAAGCGGTGCACTTTTAGCCCCTGTTAAGATGCTGGAAAAAAGAAGCGTTGGCCCATCTTTGGGACAAGAGAGCATCAACCAAAGTATGGTAGCACTTGCTGCTGGATCTATCTTAGTCGTGTTATTTATGCTAGTTTATTATGGAATTTCTGGAATTTTTGCAAATATTGCACTAGTTGCAGACGTCGTTATATTAGTTGCTGTCATGGCACTTTTTGGGGCGACGCTTACTTTGCCAGGTATGGCTGGTATCGTGCTAACGATCGGTATGGCTGTTGATGCAAACGTCATCATAAATGAACGTATTCGCGAGCTTTTGCGTGAAGGTGTGGCGATAAGGACAGCTGTGCAAAAGGGTTATGAGCACGCCATGAGCGCGATTATTGATTCAAATTTAACTACTATCATTACAGTTGCAGTGCTTTACGCTTATGGCACTGGTCCGGTTAAAGGCTTTGCAGTAACAATGGCAATAGGTATCATGGCTTCGATGCTAACAGCTATACTTGGCACTCACGGTATGTTTGATGCTGCTATGGATAAGATAGAAAAAAGTGGAAATACCAGACTTTGGTTTGGTTATAAAAGGAGCTAATGATGCAAATTTTTACTAAGGCAAAAGTTTATGATTTTATGCGTTTTAGATTTGCTTCACTAGCATTTTCTATATTTTTATTTGTTGGCTCTATCGTTTTACTTGCTACAAAGGGGTTAAATTACGGCATTGATTTCTCTGGCGGTACGCTTATTCAGCTAAAATACGACACCAAAGCGCCACTTGATAAAATTCGTGATGCTTTTGGCACAAATGAAGTGCTTAAAAACGCCTCTGTTACTGAGTTTGGAAGTGACGATGAGGTGGTTATTAGATTTTCAGGTTCAAGCTCAAATTTAACTGGCGATATCGGCACTGAAATAAAACAAATTTTAAAAGATACTGGAAATTTTGAAGTAAGACGCGTTGATATCGTTGGACCAAAGGTTGGCGATGAGCTTAGAGAAAAAGGCTTGATGGCTCTTGGAATTTCACTAATTGGCATATTAATCTACATCACATTTAGATTTGAGTGGCGTTTTGCGCTAGCTGCGATCGCAACTGAAATTCACGATATAGTTATAACTGTTGGTGCTATTTCGCTATTTAATATTGATGTAAATTTAGATACGCTAGCGGCTGTTTTAACGGTGCTTGGCTACTCTCTAAATGATACGATTATTATTTTTGATAGGATCAGAGAAGGTATCAAAGAGAGCAAGCGAACTGATATCGAAGGCGTTATCAACGAGTCAGTCTCAGCCACACTTTCAAGAACTATCCTAACTTCAGCAACTACGATGATGACAGTTCTTGTGCTATTTTTATTTGGTGGAGATATGATACATGGATTTTCATTTATTCTTATCGTTGGTATTGTCATAGGAACGATCAGTTCGATCTACATCTCTTCGCCGTTTCTTATCTGGTTTAAATTTAGTATCGAACATTTTAGAAGTAGAGAGACTGAAAAACAAAAGATAAAAAAAGAGCGCGAAAAAGAGCGTGCTATGTTTGAGAAAGGCGTTGTGTAAGGAGGGATAATGAACTGGGGAAAAGTTATCTACATATTTTTTGCATTGATGAGTCTTACGACTACGGCAGAATTTTTATATGATAAAAACGAGATTGCACTCTTTGTGGCGGCTAGTATAAATTTGGTTTCAACGCTACTTAAGATCGGTGTTAAAAATTTACTCTCTGCTGAGCTTTTTGCAAGCTCGCTGGTTGCTGATTTACACCTTATACCAGCTTTTGTTATTTTGCAAGTCTCTGAAAATATAACACTTAGCTATTCACTAGCTATTGGCGCAGTCATTGCAAATATATTTTCACTAGCCTTGGTTTTAATAGAATCAAGTAAAGCTCAAGAAGAATTTTAGGAGAAAAAATGGCTGAAAAGAGAAAATATGAGCCTTTAAAGATAGAAAAAAAATGGCAAGAAATTTGGGATAAAAATGAAGAATTTGAACCAAAAGACGATCTAAGCTTGCCGAAAAAATATATCCTAAGCATGTTTCCATATCCAAGTGGACGCATACATATGGGGCATGTAAGAAACTACTCTATCGGCGATGCGCTGGCTAGGTCATATAGAAAAAACGGCTACAACGTGCTTCATCCTATTGGCTTTGACAGCTTTGGCATGCCAGCTGAAAACGCAGCCATAAAACATAAAATTCACCCTAAAATTTGGACTTATGAAAATATCGACTATATGAAAAAAGAGCTAGCAAGCCTTGGCTTTTCATTTTCTAAAAAGAGAATTTTAGCTACATCTGACCCACTTTACACAAAGTGGGAGCAAAGCTTTTTTATAAAGATGTTTGAAAAAGGGCTTGTTTATAGAAAAAATGCAATTATAAATTGGTGTGAATACGATCAAACTGTGCTTGCAAACGAGCAGGTGGAGGATGGCAAATGCTGGAGATGCGGTAATGATGTTGTACAAAAAGAGCTTCCTGGATATTACTTTAACATCACAAAATACGCTAGCGAGCTACTTGACGATTTGAAGCTTCTTGAAGGCAAATGGCCAAATCAAGTAATTACAATGCAAGAAAACTGGATTGGCAGAAGCTACGGCTTGGAGTTTAAATTTTATCTTGATGAAGCTTCAAAAGAGGCTTTAGGTGGTAAATTTGATGGCTTTGAGGTGTTTACTACAAGAGCTGATACGATTTATGGCGTTAGCTACACAGCTCTTGCGCCTGAGCATCCTATTGTAAAAGCATTGCTTGTGAGTGATAAAATCGATGAAAGCAAAAAGACAAAGATAAAAACAATCCTAAATCAAAGCCCAAGAGAGCGTCAAGCGAGCGAAAAAGACGGAGAATTTTTAGGAATTTATGTCGTTCATCCGCTTACTAATGAAAAAATCCCAGTTTGGGTTGCAAATTTTATCTTAGCTGACTACGGCAGTGGTGCTATCATGGCTGTCCCTGCGCACGATCAAAGAGATTACGAGTTTGCAAGTAAATTTAATCTTCCTATAAAGTCAGTAGTAAAGCCGCTTGATGGCGAGAGTGACGGTTCTAAAGCATACTCTGAGTACGGAATTTCTATAAATTCTGAGCTTATAAATGGGCTTGCTTCAGAAGAAGCTAAAAATTTCATAATAGAAAAATTTGAAAAAGATGGTTTAGGCAAAAGGATCACAAACTACAAACTAAGAGACTGGGGAATTTCTCGTCAAAGATACTGGGGTGCGCCAATACCTGTCGTGCACTGCAAATGCTGCGGCGTAGTGCCTGAAAAAGAGGAAAATTTACCTATCGCGCTACCTGAAGATGTCGAGATCACAGGCGAGGGCAATCCTTTAGATAAACACCCAACTTGGAAATTTACAAAGTGTCCAAAATGCAGTAAAGATGCGATTAGAGAGACTGATACGATGGATACGTTTGTGGAGAGTAGCTGGTATTTTGCTAGATTTGCAAGCGATGAAAAGAGTTGGGAGCAAAAAGCGCTTGACGAGAAAAGCGTGAATTATTGGATGAACGTAGATCAGTACATCGGCGGTATCGAGCATGCGATCTTACACCTTTTATACGCTAGATTTTTCCAAAAGGTCTTAAGAGACCTTGGCTATCTAAGAGACGATGAGCCATTTGAAAATTTACTAACACAAGGCATGGTCTTAAAAGATGGCAAAAAGATGAGTAAAAGCAAGGGCAACGTCGTAGATCCTGATGATATCATAAATAGATACGGCGCCGATACGGCAAGGCTATTTATCCTTTTTGCTGCTCCTCCTCAAAAAGAGCTTGAGTGGAACGACAGCGCAGTTGAGGGTGCATTTAGGTTTTTAAATAGGCTTTGGGAGAAGGCGCAAACTATCAAAAAGATAGATAAACTACCTGAGATAGATCACGAAAGCTTAAATAAAGATGAGAAATTTGCAAGGCTAAAAATTTATGAAGCGCTTAAAAAATCAACCGAGGTTTTTGGCGATACATTTGCTTTTAACACTTTAATCGCTGCTTGTATGGAGGCACTAAACGCTATAAATGCGCAAGATAATGACGATGTAAATGCTGAGGGCTTTTTCATCATCTTAAATTTACTAGAGCCTATCGTGCCGCATATCGCAAATGAGCTTAGTGAAGAGCTTTTTGGTAGAAAAAATTTCACAAAGATAGCCGTAAAAGAAGAGGTTTTTGTAAAAGATAGCATCGCTCTTGCAGTTACAGTAAATGGTAAAAAAAGAGCCGAGTTTGAAGTGGCAGCGAGCGAGAGTGAGGGTGAAATTTTAAAGCTAGCTAAGCAAAATGTGGCTAAATGGCTTGAGGGAAAAGAAATTTTAAAAGAGATTTATATAAAAGGCAAATTAGTAAATTTTGTCATTAAAGGATAAATTTTGAGATATTTTTTAGCGTTTTTTATTGCGTTTTTTATCTGCGGGTGTGGGTATAAACCAGTTTCAAAGATCACACATGATCTAGTGGGCGATAAAATTTACGTTGATGTGATTATTAGTAAAGAAGAGCCGAAAAATAGTGTTTGGATAAAGGATGCTGTAAAAGAGGGCATGGTCGCAAGGCTAAATAAAGATTTATCAAGTAAAGAGAGTGCTGATACTTCGATAATTATTTCGGTAAAAGATTTAAATTACGAAGCAATTATTTATGATGAGTTTGGCTACATTACGTCATATAAAGCACATTTAAGCTTAAATTATAAGACTAAATTTAAAGATGGTAGCGTGGTTGATATTCCAGCCACTGGCGAGTATGACTTTAGTGTCGCAAGACGTCAAAAAGATGTAAGATTTGCTGATAGCGTTCTTAGTGATACTCAAAAATACGAAGCTATCAAAGAGGCATCAAAAGAGGCCTTTGATGAGTATATCGCAAGTTTAGCGGTAAAAGGATATAGAAATGGCAGCAGTAACCGTTAGTCAAATAGTCAAGGAAGCCTTAAATGAGATCAAAGATCGTCATTTGATGCTAACGCCAGAGAATTACACTGAAGTCTATAATGAAATTTCTAAAAAATATGGCTTTACCACAGAAGAGAGTAAAAGGATAGAAAAATATATCTCAAGGCTTGGTGATGAATATAAAAATCAAGCCCTAAGCCTTCATATAAAGACGGTTGATGAGTTTGTCGCTTTTATGACTGCCAGGCTCTCTAGAGGTGCTCAACAGGGAGCAGGACTTGCAACTGATGATAAAAAACTACAATCACTAAACGCATTTGCTAGAAGAATTCTCCAAGCTATCTCAATGCTTCACAATAAAGATGCAAAAAGCTTAGCAGAGCAAAGTATGCAACTGCTTGCCAGAAGATATGATGAGAAAAATCTTGAAGAAATGTGCCTTAGATGGTTTGACTTTGTTAGTTCTTACGACACTGAATTTTTAGAATTTTTGAAATATTATGGTGTTAGAAATTTTGATGATTTAAAGACAATGAGTTCTGAACTTGAGAAATTTCTTACACAAAAAGATGAAGATGGCGAAGAGGATGTTTTGATTCAGCTTTTAAGCCTTACTCTTGAGCCTTCTATTACAAAGGATCTTGATGAAGAGCTTAGCACGATAAGAAGTACTTTGAAGCAAAGTCCTAAAACCTTAAATAGCAAAGAATTTCAAGAAAAGGTAAAGGCATTTGTTGATCGCAGAATAGAAGAAGATAGAACAGAAATCATAGAAAAAGTTGGTTCGCTAAATAATGTCTTGCAAAATATAAGCGAGAGAATTTCTGATATCGCTGTTAGCTCGCAAAGTAGTTCTGATAAAGTAAAAAGCATTAAAAATGATCTTAAAAATGTAAATTTAAATACAAACAGTATTGATCAAGTAAGAAGCATGCTTATTGAGATCGCTGGTGCTTTGGAGATCGAGAGCAAAGAGCTTGGTATCGAGATGCACAATAGGCAAGCTACTATTTTAGAGCTTCAAAACAGAGTGAATAGTCTTGAAAAAGAGCTTGAAGAAGCTAAGTTGGAGAGCAAAGAGGACTTTTTGACAAAAGTATCTACTAAGCGTGCTTTGATGAATGAGATTCAACGCATTGAAGAAGCGTATAAACGTTATGGGACTGATTACTCTATATGTTTTGTTGATATTGACTTTTTCAAAAGCATAAACGATACTTATGGGCATGAGGCTGGAGATGTTATTCTTTCAGCAGTGGCTCAAGTGCTTAAGAAAAATGCTAGAAAGGTTGATTTTGTTGGTAGATATGGCGGTGAAGAATTTGTAATCTTGCTTCCAAGCACTGGCTTAAAAGATAGTGTTAAATTTGGGGATAAGCTAAGAAGTATGATAGAAAATTTCAAATTTATCTATAAAAATGAGCGTATCAAGGTTACTATAAGCTCCGGTATAGCGACAAGAAGTGCAAATTTAAGCGAGACGATGACGCTTGAGGCTGCTGATAAGATGCTTTATCTCTCAAAAGAGAATGGTAGAAATCAAGTAATGCCAAAGATAATCGAGGAAAAATGAGCCTAGCTAAATTTCTTGATGGCAAACCACTTTACTACAAAGAGATTGATTATGGCAGAATTATTAGAGCGTATGCGACTATAAAAGAGCACATAAAGCCATTTAAAATTATTCACATAATAGGCACAAATGGCAAAGGCAGTACTGGTCGCTTTTTAGCGCAAATTTTAAGCCAAAATGGTGCAAAAGTAGGGCATTATACGAGCCCACATATATTTAAATTTAATGAGCGATTTTGGCTAAATGGTGAGGTTGCTAGTGATGAAATTTTAGAAGCAGCTCACGAGCGTTTGCAAGGACTTCTAAGCGATGAATACAAGATAAAAACAAGCTATTTTGAGTATATGACGCTACTTTCTGCTGTGCTTTTTGAGGGTTGCGACTACTTTGTCTGCGAGGCCGGCATGGGTGGTGTGCTTGATGCGACAAATGTCTTTGAAAAAGAGTTAAGCATTTTTACGCCTATTGGGCTTGATCACACGGCAGTTCTTGGGGATAGTTTGGAAGAAATCTCACGTACGAAATTTGAGGCTATGGGCAAAAGAGCTATTTTAAATGACGAAATGAACGATACAAGTATCGCTATCGCAAAAGAGATCGCAAGTGAAAAAGGCTCCACTTTAAGCTTCCCAAGAGAAATTTTAACCAAAGAAAATTTAAACGAGATCGCAAACTATGCAAATAAATTTAATCTGCCAGAGTTTTTACGATCAAATTTAACTCTAGCCTACGCTGCGGCTAAAATTTTAGATAGCAGCATAGATATCAAAAAGCTGGGTGCTCTTACGCTTCGAGGCAGATGCGAAAAGATCGCTTCAAATTTATACGTTGATGTCGGTCACAACGAGCTTGGCGCAAAGGCTGTTGCTAAGAAATTTAGCCAAGGTGAGTTTGTTGGCAAGAAGCTTACCTTGGTATATAATTCGTTCTTGGATAAAGATTTCAAAGCGGTTTTGGCAGCTTTAAAGCCAGTCGTTGAGGATGTGCTGCTTTATCACTATCACTGCGAGGGTAGGGAGCTTGGCGGAGAGCTCATAAATAAAGCGTTAAACGAGCTTAAAATTTCGCATAGAGAGTTTGAGTCAAGCGATATGAACGATATAAAAGAGGCAAAAAACGGCAAAATTTACCTAGCATTTGGCTCGTTTCACTTAGCCGAAGCCTTTTTAAAAGAGTACTATGCAAGCAAAGGTCTATGAGTATCTTTTAACGCACGTTCCACAAATTCTCATCTGCGAAGATGATAAGGAGGCGGCACTTTGTGCGGATACGGCCAGTTTTACTGGCTTTAACGCCTTTAAACTACCTGATTTTAGAGCTAAAAAGGGCGATGATCTAAGAAGCTTTAACGAAGAGCTCTTTGAAATTTCATCCGTTCTTAGCAAATACTATAAATTTGATGGCAAAAAGATTATCATAAGCCCATTTAGCACGCTTTTAAACCCACTTCCAACGCAAAAAAACCTAGAAAGCTCAACAATCAAGCTAAAAGACAATCTAAATTTAAACGAATTTGCTGACCTACTCATACGCTTTGGCTACGAGTGCGTCGATATCGTTGAGAGCGTTGGCGAGTTTAGCATACGCGGCGAAGTGATTGACATTTATGGCGTAAATATGGACGATCCTGTTAGGATTTTGCTTTTTGGTGATGAGGTTGAGAGTATAAGAAACTATAACACCGCCACGCAAATTAGCAATAAAGCTGAGCTAAGCGAAGCTGAGATCGTGCCATTTATCGCAAATTTGAGCAAAGATGAGTTTGAAAAAGTTAGCCAAAAGATTGAGGATATGCAAAGTGACGCCTTGGTGAGTGATCTAAATTCGCTTGGATTTTGGGCGATAGATAGCTTTAGTGACTATTTAAAAGAATTTGACTCAAAGCTTGTTAAAAAGATCGATTTTGAAATTTATGATGTGCCTGAAGATAAATTTAAGGGCATTGAAATTTTACCCGAGCCAAAGGTCTATAAAGATCTAGAAGTTACTTTAAATTTTGACTTTTTTGAGCTAAATAAGAGCAAAAGTATAACCGTTCTTTCAAGAAATGAAGGGCTTTTTAAGGGCTATGAGCTTGATGGCTTTACCAACGTAAAGCTTGAAATTTCGCCCCTTGTAGTAAATTTAACCTCAAGCGACAAGATCGTAGTCTCACTTAATAAATTTGAGAAAAAAAGGCGAGTAAAACGCTCAAGCCTCGTGGTGGATGAGCTAAAAGTAAATGACTACGTCGTGCATGAAGATTATGGTATAGGACGTTTTTTGGGCCTTGAAAAGATTAAGGTTTTGGGCGCGACGAAAGAATTTGTGGTTATCGCCTACCAAAATGACGACAAGCTTCTTTTGCCAGTTGAACATCTAAATTTGATAGACCGCTACATCGCTCAAAATGGCTCTATGGCGGTGCTTGATCGTTTGGGTAAGGCAAATTTTGCAAAGATAAAAGAAAAGGTCAGAGAAAAACTCTTCGCGATCGCCTCAAAGATCGTAGCAATGGCTGCAAAAAGGGAGCTAATCGCAGGCAAAATTTTACAAAAAGAGGATATCTCTTATCTAAATTTCGTCCAAGACGCTGGCTTTTCATACACGAGCGACCAGCAAAAGGCGGTAAATGATATAAGGGATGAGCTAAAAAGCGGCAAGGTCATGGATAGGCTGCTTAGCGGAGACGTTGGCTTTGGCAAGACTGAAGTAGCGATGAATGCTATATTTACCTGCATAAAATCAGGCTTTAGCGCGTTTTTCTTTGTGCCAACGACGCTTCTTAGCTCACAGCACTACAAGACGCTAAGCCAAAGATTTAGCAAATTTGGCATAAAGGTCTTTAGGCTGGATCGCTTCTCAAGTGCCAAAGAAAAATCAAACCTACAAAAAGCGCTAAAAGAAAATGAGCCTATAGTTTGCGTGGGTACGCATGCGCTTCTTGGCGTAAAGGCTGAAAATTTAGGGCTTATAGTAGTTGATGAAGAGCATAAATTTGGCGTTAAGCAAAAAGAGCAGCTAAAAGAAATTTCTCAGCACTCGCACATCTTAAGTATGAGTGCCACGCCGATACCAAGAAGCCTAAATATGGCGCTTAGCAAGATAAAAACATATAGTATTTTGGCCACTCCGCCAAGCTCAAGGCTTGATGTGAGAACAAGTGTGAAAGAGTGGGATGAAAAGGTTGTCAAAGAGGCGATCATGCGTGAGCTAAGACGTGGTGGACAGACTTTTTACATTCACAACCACATCGCAGACATAGAGCAAACAGCAAATGAGCTAAGAAAAATTTTGCCAAAGCTTAGGATTTTGATACTTCACTCAAAGGTAAATGCAAAAATAGCTGAAGATGAGATGATGAAATTTGAGCGGGGTGAGTATGACTTGCTGCTTTGCACCAGCATCGTTGAAAGCGGCATCCACTTGCCAAATGCAAATACCATAATCGTAGAAAATGCTAATAAATTTGGCATGGCTGACCTGCATCAGCTCCGTGGACGAGTTGGTAGAAGCGACAAGCAGGCTTACTGCTACTTTTTGGTAGAAGATAAAGATGCCATCAGCAAAGACGCGCTAAAACGACTTGTAGCACTTGAAGGCAACTCATTTTTGGGCGCTGGCTCAGTGCTAGCCTATCACGACCTTGAGATAAGAGGTGGGGGCAACATCATCGGAGAGGCACAAAGCGGCCATATCGAGGCTATCGGCTACTCGCTATATCTAAAGATGCTAGAAGATGAGATAAACAAACTTCTTAATCAAGACTCCGAAAAGCTTGACAAGATCGATCTAAAGCTTAGTGTGAGCGCCTTTTTAAATCAAGAATTTATAAGAGAAGATAGACTACGGCTTGAAATTTATAGGCGCCTTAGCAAGTGTAAAGAAGTGAGTGAGGTCTATGAGATACAAAGTGAGCTTGAGGATAGATTTGGCAAGATAGATACGTTTACAAAGCAGTTTTTAGACGTCATCATTATCAAAATTTTAGCTCTAAAAGCTGGCATAAAAACGATCTCAAACAGCGAGCAAAACATACTAATAACAAAGAATGATGATGAAAAGATCAGACTAAAGTCACGTAGCAAGGACGATGACGATGTGTTGGCTGAAATTTTGGTCTATCTAAGAAAGGATAAGAAGTGATAGATTGGGGTGTGAAATACGCAGCGATTTATAAAAGTACAAAAGGGATGTTAAAGTCGGTTGAGGATATCGATTTTGTCGATATCGACTCACTTTATGGACTGGAAAAACAAAAAGAAATTTTACTAAAAAATACTCTAAATTTTATAGAAGGTAAGGATGCAAATCACGTGCTTCTTTGGGGCGAGAGAGGATGTGGCAAGTCAAGCCTTGTAAGGGCTGTTTTTACTAAATTTTATAAAGAGAGACTTCGCATCATTGAGATCGGCTGCGAGGATCTAAAATACCTTGGCGACATCATCGATGAGATCAGAAAGAGTGAGTTTAAATTTATCATTTTCTGCGATGATCTAAGCTTTGAAAATGGCAGTAATGAGTATAAATTTCTAAAGCCTATCATGGATGGCTCTATCCAAAAGCCGCCAAAAAATATCCTTTTATACGCCACATCAAACCGTAGACATCTAATAAGCGAGTTTAAAAGTGAGAATGAAAACTCAGAGCTAATTGACGGCGAAATCCACTACAGCGACGCAGCTCAGGAGAAAATTTCTCTATCCGATCGCTTTGGTCTTTGGATCAGCTTTTATCAAGGCAACTACGACGAGTATCTAAAAATGGTTGATTTTTACTTTAAGGATTACATAGGCGACAAAGATGAGCTTCACACACTTGCTAAAAATTTCGCAACGCTAAGAGCCAGCAGAAGTGGCAGGACGGCAAAGCAGTTTTATCTAACTTTTAAAGAAAATTTAAAATGACTTCAACCGATCTATTTTTAACCTTATTTAATCACAAAAGCAGAAATTTTGATGAGCTAAAGTGGCCAGGCGAGGGTACTTTTGAGGTTGTTTTGGGTGCTATTTTGGTGCAAAATACCAACTGGAAAAATGTTGAAAAAGCGCTAAATAATCTAAAAAACGCAGGTAAAGATAGCCTAAATGGCATCTGTTCTCTTGAAAACAGTGAACTTGCCACGCTTATAAAGCCAAGTGGCTTTTACAATACAAAGGCAAAACGACTAAAGACGCTTTGTCTAGCTATAAAAAATGAATTCGAGAGCTTTGAAAATTTTAAAGAAAATACCAGCCGTGAGTGGCTCATAAGCGTAAAAGGTGTTGGAGCCGAGACTTGCGACGCGATACTGGCATATGCTTGCGGCAAGCCTTACATGGTCGTTGATGCTTACGCACTTAGGATAATGGCATATTTTGACTATACTTTTGAGAGCTACGATGAGGCAGCTGAGTGGTTTAGCTCGCTTGATTATGATAAAATTTATAAATTTCTTGATAGTGAGAAATTTGACGAAACTGAGGTTTTAAAACTCTATCATGCGCTTATTTTGGAGTTTTGCAAAGAGAATTTCAAAGGTAAAATCTTAAGCCAAAATGGTCAAAAAATATTAAGTAGCATTAAAAATTAAACTACTAATATGTAACAACTCTTTATAAATTTGCCAAAGATTGGGGCTTTTTATAATCTATTTCAAAATTCTGTGCTAAATTTACACAAAATTTATCTTATTTAATTTAGGAGGAGTGATGATTTACGATAACATCGTTAAAACGATTGGTAATACACCTATTGTAAAGATAAAGACAGGTGCTGATGAAGCCGAAATTTACGTAAAACTAGAGTTTTTTAACCCAGGTGGCTCTGTAAAAGATAGGATTGCATTTAATATGATAACTAAGATGCTAGCTGACGGTACGCTAAAACATGGTGATACTATCGTTGAGCCAACGAGCGGAAATACTGGCATTGGTGTAGCGATGTGCGGTGCTGCACTTGGTTTTAAAGTGATACTTTGCATGCCAGAGAGCATGAGTATCGAAAGACGCAAAATAGTGGCTGCTTATGGCGCACAGCTTGAGCTTACTCCTGCGTCTGGTGGTATGAAAGCAGCGATCGCAAGAGCTACAGAGCTAGCAGCTCAGCCAAATCATATAATGCTAAGCCAGTTTGAAAACAAGTATAACCCACAAGCTCACGAACTAACAACAGCTGCTGAGATCGTGGCTGATTTTAGTAAGCTTGATGCCTTTGTAGCTGGCGTTGGTACAGGTGGCACAATAAGTGGCGTAGCAAAAATTTTAAAAGAAAAGGGCTATGATACTAAGATCATCGCAGTTGAGCCTGAAGCATCGCCGGTTTTAAGTGGTGGTAACCCAGGACCGCATAAAATTCAAGGCATTGGAGCCGGATTTTTACCAAATACTATGAATATGAGCCTAGTTAGTGAAGTAGAAAAAGTAAGCAACGATGATGCGCTAAACGCAGCTAGAGCAATCGCTAAAAGTGATGGACTCATGATAGGTATAAGCGGTGGTGCTGCTTACGTGGCTGCAAAAAGAGTAGCTAAAAGACTTGGTGCTGGCAAAAAAGTACTTTTCATAGCTCCAGATAATGGCGAAAGATACTTAAGTACAGAGCTTTACGGAGCATAAAAATATGTGGGAGAGTCTAAAGGAGCTAGTTCAAACTGTTCGTGAAAAAGACCCATCGGTACATAAGTGTTGCTTTTTGGCAATACTTATAAACACTCCTGGTATTCATGCGGTTTTGTTTCATAAAATTTCTCATTTTCTATATAAAAAAGAGCATTTTTTTCTAGCTAGGCTCATCTCGCAAATTACAAGATTTTTAACAGGCATCGAGATCCACCCAGGCGCAAAGATCGGTAGGAGATTTTTCATAGATCATGGTATGGGTGTGGTTATCGGTGAGACAGCAGAGATAGGTGATGATGTGATGATGTATCATCAAGTAACACTTGGAGGCACTGGAAAAGAGTGTGGCAAAAGACATCCGACTGTAAAAAATGGCGTGACTATTGCAGCTGGCGCGAAAATACTAGGTGCCATAACGATCGGCGAAAATGCCAAGATCGGCGCAAACTCGGTCGTGCTAAAAAATGTCCCAGCAAACGCGACAGTCGTTGGTATACCAGCAAGAATAGTTCGAGTAAATGGGACAAAATTTGAACCAGAATTTATTATCTAATTTTAGAATTTAAATAAATTTATTTTTGCTCTTTGTATTTTAAAATTTGAGCATAAATTTCATCTTTTAGTTTTAATTTTTCTTTCTTTAAACCATCAAGCTCTGATGGTTTTGCTAGATTCTCATCTATTTTTTTATTTAGCTCATCATGTTTTTTGCAAAGAGTAGCAAAACGAGCATCGGTTTTCTTTAGCTCATTTATAAGGTCTGTATATTCATGTAACATATCGGCTCCTATAAAAATTTGAGAAATTTTATCAAGACTTTGTAAATGTTTGGATATAAAATAAGCACCAAGTCATTGCTTAAATTTTTAAAAAGAGCAAGTAGAAAAATTTATTTTATACGTATTTAAATTCTTCAGGTTTGTGTTTGCTTTTTACAACGCGCTTGGTTAGACGTATTCCATCAACGGTACCGATGACTAAAAGCTTTGATCCTGTTCCTACTAATGTGTCACCATTTGGCATTGGTACAAAATTATTATTTATATCTCTAATACCTACTATATCCGCATTTGTGATATTTCGCAGATGAGTCTCTTTTAGTCTTTTAAATCTTATCCAAGAGTAATCAGGAACAAGAATTTCTTCTATATCGATAGGTGAATTTTTTGTATACAAAAACTGCTCTAATAAATTTTCCATGTCCGGCCTTACGCTCATAGCACTTAACCGCTGCGCGACTAAGCGAGATGGGCTTACTACATTGTCAGCGCCTAATTTTTTTAATCTTTGCGTATCGTCTTCTGTCTCTGCATTTGTGATGATATGATAAGGCTTTCTGCGACC
This sequence comes from Campylobacter concisus, assembly GCF_003048775.2. Lineage (NCBI taxonomy): Bacteria > Pseudomonadati > Campylobacterota > Epsilonproteobacteria > Campylobacterales > Campylobacteraceae > Campylobacter > Campylobacter concisus. The sequence continues at coordinate 745,835 of NZ_CP049272.1, forward strand.
TATCTCTTTTTCATAAAGTCTTACAGATGCTATAAGGGCGATATTATCAGCAATATTTGAGCTAAGAGTTATAAGTCCTTTTGCGCTTGATAGATGTGTTTTCAAAAAGGCAATTTGTGTGTGTGGCTGAGCTTTTATGAAATATGGATATTTATAAATTTGAGCTAGCTCTGCGATATCTTCTCTATCATCGACCACTACAAAAGGTATATGATTTTCGCGAAATTGAGCACTAAGTTCGATTGTGTATAGATTGTGATAACAAATAACGAAGTGATTTTTTAGTCTTGCGATCCTATAAAGCATGCGTCGTTCCTTTAAAATGCTAATTAATGTACCTCTTTTTAAAACCTCAACCACAATACCAATCGATAGTGTAAATATAATAAAACCAATAAGTATAAATGTGATAGTAAAAATTCTGCCCTTTGGAGTTATTGGAGCAACTTCGGTAAAACCAACTGTTGTAAAAGTCATACCAGCTTGGTAAAAGGCATCTATTAGTGAGAAATTATCTATTAAGACATAACCTAATGTTCCAAAAAGCAACAGTAATACGACTGAAATTAGTGGAAATCTAAAAGGTTTTAATTGTTCGTAAAGCTCAGTATCTAGGCTTATTTCTGGCTTTGTAGAGTTTGACCAGTTGAGGAATTTTAAAAGTCTTGAGAGAAAAGACATAAATTCCTCTTCATTTTATATTCTTAGTTTGATTGTTTCTTCATCGTTCTTAGAGTAGAAGCAGCAACTTTTATCTTTCTTGTAGTACCATCTTCTAGTGTAACACGAATCGTTCTAAGATTTGGCAAGAATCTTCTTTTAGTTTTATTGTTAGCATGGCTCACATTGTTGCCTATCATCGGTCCTTTGCCTGTTATCGCACATCTTTTTGACATTTTTTTTCCTTCATAAACAAAAATTTCTGCTGATTTTATCTAAAACAAACAAAAGTAATGCTTAAATAGATTTTTTTTAAAAGAATTGATTTTTATTAATAATCTAGATAAAATAACGACTTTGTCTATAAAATTATAAATAGCAAAAAATATTTAGAAATCTTGAGTGATACAAAATGCTTAGTAAAGAGTTGATCGAAAAAAATGTTGATTTTGTTTTACAGATGCCAACTCTTTTTGAAAAGATCGAACACTTCTTGTTAGCTGGTAATGTAACTGAGGCAGTTACTACTTTACAAAATATAGCATCTTTTAAAACTTATTTTAACTCCATTTTTAAACGTGCAAAATTTGATATTCCTTATGATGGCGACGATTTGGTAGTAATAGCAAATATGCTTGGCATTGATACTTTTAGAGCGATAGTGTTTTCTTATTTTATATTTTTAAAATCCCCAAAAATTTATAAGGTATTTAATTTTAAAATCGTTGATTTGATCGAGCTTAATGCTAAAATTTTATCAGATTGGCTAAAAGTATTAAATTCTTTTAAAGAAAAACGATACAGCTATTTATCGCTTGCTCCGTATTCTATAGCCTGTATTATAGTGTGTGAGAATTTATTTTCGAAATTTCCATCTTGCATGTCAGACATCATTTCGTATTCTGATGTAAGCTATAATAAAATTTTGCAAAAAAAATATGGCTTTAGTCTTTGGGATATTTTTTTAAAAGCAATGAATATGAATAAACAATCATTAAGCAAGATTGATAAAGAGATGCTTTGCGTTTTTGAGATTTTGCTCTCTTATGAGTCCAGTAGGCCTGAATTTTATGATTTTGGAGTTGATAAAATTTTAGATATCAATGTTTATCCAGAGATGCAAACCATTATATTTATTAAAAAAGCTCTACAAAAATGAAATTAACTTTTAATGGTTCTATGGCAATTATAAGGCCTTTTGGTTTTTTGGAAGCAGAGAATGTTCCGTTAAAATTAAGTGAAAAATATATAAACCAAATTTCATCGCGCGACATCAGCGCTATACTGCTCTCACTAAAAAATGTTACATTTTTTAGCCCCGTTTGGCTTGGTAGAATAATTGAAAATTTAAGCGAAGAAGCGCAAAAGCTTGGCGTGGTATTTGCGATTTGCGATTACAATGAAATTTTTTATGAATTGATGATGAAAACAGTTAAGAATATTTCAAATATTTCGATGTTTGAAAGTGAAAACATTGCAAGCTTGTTTTTAAATAAATTTCTAAATAACGCAGATAAAGTTTTCATTTATAACTCAACTGAGCAGTACAAGCACTATTTAGCTAATTATCTCAAAAATCGCTCACTTGATGTGGTTGAGGCTAGAGATGCAACCGAGTTTAATAAAAAAAAGAATTTATATAGTTATGCAGTGTCACAGCTAAATCATGTGAGATTAAAGCAAAATCAGATAGATACTTTTATAAAAGATGGTGTCGTTGTTTATGCCATAAAAAGTTTTATGGATTCAGATTTTATTGAAGATTTTGATATGTCAGCTCATGATATTATGCTAAAAATCGGATATAAATTTTTTATTTTATGGGTAAATATTTCTGGTGCTTTAAATATAAGAGGCGCAAAATTTCTAATCAAACTTGCTAGCATTAGCAAAAGATCAGGTGCATTTATTTCGCTTTGTGGCATAAACGAAGCAAATTTATCTATCGAATTAGTAACGTACCTTAAAGATGCAAATATATTTATCTATAAAAATTTAAATGACTTTTACAAAGATGACACCATTTTTTATCTTAAAAAAAGAGACTTTGATGCAGAGCCAGTAGATATCAACAAGAGTGTGGCTCAAATTTCATCTTATGTGACGCAAATCGCGAGCAAAATTATCTCACAGTTAGCAGAAGAAGAAATTTTGTGTGTTGATACCAAAGTTAGTGCGCTTGACATAGAGGATGAATGCGATTACTTGCGTATTTGTGTTCAGTATTATGGCGATATTTATGCAAGAGTGCTATTTGGAGTAAAAAAAGATAAATTAGACAAAATTTGCTCTATTTTTATGCCTGAAGGCGATGATTCAAATGATTATTTAAGTGGATATTCTCAAATTTTTAGTATCATTACAGATAAATTTTTGACTCATCTTTGGCAAAAAGGCATAAAAGCAAAAGTTAGCTTGCCTAAAATTTTATCTGATGATGTTTTTTTTGATCACAATAGTATAGGTATTATGAATAGGCTAGATGCAAAAGATGACGAAATTGGCTTTATATTTGTAACTAAATAAGGAGAAAAAATGTACGTTGCACCTAGTATTTTATCGGCTGATTTTGGAAATTTGGCAGCTGAGATAAGAGCCATTTGCGAGGCTGGGTGCGATCTGGTGCATGTTGATGTTATGGATGGGCATTTTGTGCCAAATTTAACCATCGGACCAGTTGTGGTAAATGCCGTTGCAAAGGCAGCTACAAAGCCACTTGATATACATTTGATGGTTGAAAATAACTCGTTTTTTGCCGACCTTTTCTTACCACTAAAGCCAAAATTTCTAACCTTTCACATCGAAGAAGAGAAGCACCCAATGAGACTCATTGATCACATCAGGAAAAATGACGTTAGCCCTGGCATCGTGCTAAATCCGCATACGCCAGTTAGTGCGATCGAGCATATCATTGATGAAGTCGATATGGTGCTTTTAATGAGTGTAAATCCTGGCTTTGGCGGTCAGAAATTTATGCCAGTCGTGCTTGAAAAAACAAGGGCGCTAAGAGAGCTGATAGAACGAAAAAACGCCAAGTGTCTGATCGAAGTAGATGGCGGCGTAAACGGACTAAATGCGCCTGATCTTGAAGAGGCTGGAGCTGATATCTTGGTGGCTGGCAACTACATCTTCTCATCAAATTCTTACGAACAAGCCATTCGCGCCATAAAGCTTGAGTTTTGAAACCAAAAAAACAGCGTTTAGAAAATAGCATTGAAATTTTAGCTAGGCAAAATTTAAGCTATCATGAGTTTATTTTAAGATTTAGTGATATTGAAGAAATTTCATCACTCATTGACGTGCGCGATCTTGATATGTGGCGAACTCTTGGGCTTGACATCACTAGAAATGAAGAGAATGAGATCGAGCTTGGCACGAGATTTAGAGATATTAGCGAGCAGGAATTTTGTGTGGTTGATATCGAAACGACTGGTGGTACAACGAGCGGACAGATCATTGAAATCGGTGCAATCAAAATGAAAAATGGCATTGAGATAGGGCGTTTTGAAAGCTTTGTGGCAGCTGATGTGGTGCCTGAAAATATCACCGAGCTAACCGGCATAAAGGCGAGCGATCTAGTTGGTGCGCCAAATTTACTAAATGTACTTGAGCGGTTTAAAATTTTTCTTGGAACTAGCGTCTTTATCGCTCATAACGTAAATTTTGACTATGGCTTTATCTCTCACAGCCTAAATGAGATCGGTCTTGGCATGTTGCTAAATAGAAAGCTTTGTACCATCGATCTTAGTCGCCGCACTATTGCTTCGCAAAAATACGGACTTGGCTCACTAAAAGAGCTTCTTGGCATAAACAATACCCACCACAGAGCATTAAACGACGCAATAGCTGCGGCTGAAATTTTTAAAGTCTGCCTCACACGCCTGCCTTTTAGTATCCAAACGACAGAGGATCTCATAAACTTTAGCAAAACAGCTCCAAGCGTGAAGCTAAAACCTGAACCAGTTTTGTGTGCGAATTAGCGATAAAAATTCTCTACAATAAATATAAAATTACTAAATTTAATCTTTTTTAAAAGCTTATGGGCAGTTTGCTAAATTTTACAAAAAAGGAGGCAAATGAGCCAGAAAAATTTAGTTTCAAATTTAATCTCAGCTGACGATGAGATGCTCGCTTTTTTGTCAAAATTTGGTGAAAATTGGTGCATGAGTAATGATGGAGCGAAATTTATAGAGCAAAATTTTACCTTCATTGGCTCAAAGCCAGTTTTGCAAAATTTAAAAGATTACAAAACGGCTGAATATAAAAATTTTGCAGACATTAAAAAATTCCTCAGCTCAAATCCAAGCATCAAAAGTAAAATTTTAAGTGGCGAGATAAGCTACATCGGCGACAATATAACAAGCATAGAGATTAAATTTGCACCCAAGTATTTTTACGATTTTTTAAAATTTATAGTTGAAAATATCCCAGAGCATCACTATTTTTGTGGTCCCAAGGAGGGCTGGATATTGTTTATTGCGATGGAGGGATATGTAGAATTTGGCGTTTTGCACTAATAAATTTATTTTTAAGCAGTTGTCTAAATTTACCCATAAAGATAAAACGCAAAAGCAAATTCTTTCCGTAAAGATTCTTAAAATTAACAAAAAGTTAGGATTGCATGCTAATGAAGCCTGCTGCTAGCAAAATTTAATCAATTTTTTTATATAATCCCTATTTTTCACAAAGGCAAAAAGATGGATAGAAAATCTTGGAGTTCAAGGCTCACATACATTTTAGCTGTTGCAGGAGCTACGGTTGGCTTTGGTGCGACGTGGCGTTTTCCGTATTTAGTCGGGCAAAACGGCGGCGGTGCCTATGTACTCGTGTTTTGTATCGCGATGATCGTGATCGGCATACCGATGATTTTAGCCGAAAACGCGATCGGCAGACGCCTAAAATGCAACGCCGTGGATGCTTTTGGCGGATCGATAAATGGTAAAAAGATCAGCAAAAAGTGGCAGATCGTTGGCTGGATGGGACTTGTCGGTGCTTTTGGCATCATGGCTTACTACATGGTTATTGGTGGCTGGGTGCTAAACTACATCGCCCAAATTTCATTTGGTTTGCTTGATCTCTCGCATGTGGTTAGTTTTGAGGAGACAAGTGCGTTTTATGAGCAAAATATCGTAAGCAATCCACTTGCTATCAGCTTTGCGACTCTTGTTTTTGTGCTGGTTAATTACGCTATTTTGGTGCAGGGTGCGGTCGGCGGTATCGAGCGATCAGCGAAATTTTTAATGCCACTACTTTTTATTTTAATGCTTATTATGATCGCTAAAAATATCACGCTTGATGGTGCAATAGAAGGCGTAAAATTTTACTTGACACCTAACTTTTCAAAGATAAATTTAAAGCTTTTTGTTGATGTTTTGGGGCAGGTATTTTTTGCGCTCTCGCTTGGTTTTGGTGTGATGATCACGCTTTCTAGCTTTGTGAAAAAGGATGAGGGTTTGGTTAAAATTTCTATCATTACAGGCATTTTAAATACGGTAATCGCTGTGCTTGCAGGCTTTATGATATTTCCTTCTCTTTTTAGCTACGGCGTATCGCCAGATAGTGGCCCAAGTTTGGTATTTAAATCACTACCAATTGTTTTTTCTCACATGCCATTTGGTGGTTTTTTTGCGGTTGCGTTTTTTACACTATTAATGATCGCTGCACTTACAACATCGCTACCAATATATGAAGTAATAATCACGACACTTCAAGAAAAATTTAAGATAAAACGCAAGAAAGCAATATTTTTAGTCCTTGGAGGTATATTTGTTTTAGGAAATTTGCCTTCGCTGATGGCCACAAATATACTAAGTCACGTAAGCATTTTTGGTAAGAATATTTTTGATGCATATGATGCAATAAGCGCAACGATATTTTTTGTATTTACATCATTTGGTTGTGCAATATTCGTAGGTTGGGTGCTAAAAGATGATGCAAAAAAAGAGATTTTGCAAGGTAGTGAAAAACATGCAAAACTAATAAATATCTGGTTTTGGTATATCAAATTCGTCGTACCGTTTATCATTTTGGTGCTTTTTATTAGCTCGTTTTACGATAATTTTTTAAAATAGGGCGTAAAAATATGTTTTATTTTTTACTCGGTATTTACTTTTTTTACGTCGCCGCAAAGGCGATTTTGGCGATTTTGCAGATAAATTTTATACGCGCAGAGGCCAAAAAGCCAGCCGTCGTGCTAGAGCAGGGGGAGTATGAAACCGCCGCTGCCGCAGCAATAACTAATCAAAAATTTGAGATAGCAGGCCTACTTTATCACGCCGCGATATTTATGATGTGGGCGTGCTGGGGGCTTGGCGCGATATCGGGGCATGCTTATAAAACGGGAGATATAGGTGACAACGTCTTTATGGTTATGGTATTTTTGCTCGTTTCGTCGCTGCTAGAACTGCCGCTAAATATCTACGAAACCTTCGTCAAAGACAAAAAGCTCGGCTTTTCAAACGTAACGCCTAAAATTTTCGCGCTCGATCTGCTTAAAACGCTCGCGCTGACGCTGGTTTTTGGCACGCTATTTGTGTGGCTGGTGCTGCTTTGCATTAGATTTTTGGGCGATTTTTGGTGGTTTTGGGCGTTTTTGCTTAGCTTTGCCATCGCGCTTGTTATAAATCTCATCTACCCGACGCTTATCGCGCCTATCTTTAACAAAATGCAGCCGCTAGAAGATGGCGAGCTAAAAAGCCGTATAGAAGGGCTTTTAGCGCGGTGCGGGTTTAAAAGTAGCGGCGTTTTTACGATAGACGCCAGCAAGCGCGACAACCGCTTAAACGCCTATTTTGGCGGCCTTGGCGCGACCAAGCGCGTGGTGCTTTTCGACACGCTCGTAAAAAAACTAAGCTTAGAGGAGATAATCGCCGTTTTGGGGCATGAGCTGGGGCACTTTAAGCACAAAGATATCCTAAAAATGATAGCTCTAAGCGCGGTTATGCTTCTTGCGATGTTTTTAATATTCGGCAATATCCCTGACGCAGTGTATCAAGCGCTTGGGCTTCATAGCGGAGGCGGCGGAACGATCGTGTTTTTGCTACTTTTTTCGCCGATTTTCGGATTTTTATTTTCGCCGGTTAGCTCGTATTTTAGCCGCGCGAATGAATTTGGCGCCGATAAATTCGCAGGCAATGTCTCAAACAAAACCGACATGATAAGCGCGCTAAAAAAACTAGGCAGCGAAAACAAGGCCTTCCCGAAGGCTCATCCGCTCTATGCGTTCGTCTATCATTCGCACCCAAGCCTCTTTGAGCGTATAAACGAGCTGGAAAATGAAAATTGAAGAGGCTCTTAAAGAGGCTAGTTTAAGGCTAAGCCCGCTTTGTCAAAATCCAAGCAGAGTGGCTAAAATTTTGCTTATGAACTATCTTGATGTAAGCATTGAATGGATATTTTTAAATCAAAAAAATGAATTTGATGAGAGCGGCTATTTCGCTCTAGTTAAAAGGTATGAAAACTACGAGCCTCTTGAATATATAACTGGTAAAGCTAGCTTTTATGGGCTTGATTTTTACATGGAAAGCGGAGTGCTTATTCCAAGGCCTGAAACAGAAATTTTAGTGGATAAAGTAATAGAAATTTCACGCGAATATAATGAATCAAAGATCGCAGAAATAGGCACAGGAAGCGGCATTATTAGTATCATGCTAGCTCTAAAAACAAAGGCAAATATCGTAGCGACAGACATTAATGAAAAAGCTTTGATACTTGCTAAAAAAAATGCAGATAAATTTGATGTAGGTGGGAGGATCAAATTTTTAAACTGCTCTTATGTGGATGAAATTTTAGAAGATATTGATATTTTGGTTTCAAATCCACCATATATTGCAAGAAGCTATAAACTTAGTAGATTTGTACTAAATGAGCCAGAAAGTGCACTCTTTGGAGGCGAAGTAGGAGATGAAATCTTAAAAGACATTATTCTCATAGCCAAAGATCGCAATATCAAAAACGTTGCTTGTGAGATGGGTTATGATCAAAAAGCAAGTATGCAAAAATTCTTAGAGGCCAATGGTTTTGAGTATAGTTTTTACAAAGATTTGGCTGGCTTTGATAGAGGCTTTTGCGCGAAGTTAAAAATATAAAGGAGATAGTTTGAGAGGAGTTTATTTTTTGCTTTTGGCAGTACTTATAGGAGCTGAGCTAACGCTTGGTATTTTAGTGGCGCCAGTCATATTTTTTCCGCAGAACATCATAGGAGATGGCATACTTACGCATTTTATGAGCGGTCAAATGATGACAAAGATATTTTTGAAATTTAATTATATTTTGCTTTTTGTAAGCATAGTTGTAATGATTGGTGAGCTATTTGATCTTAGAAAAAAGCTTATTTTTTCACTAAAATTTAGCATGTTAATGCTTGCTTTTTTAAATTTGGCTTTAGCTTTTAGCTTTGTATTTTTCTTTACGCCTTTTATAGTTTACGCTCAGAATTTGGGGGTCGATGCGACGCAGACGGCTGAATTTGCCAAAATGCATAGCGCGAGTGAATATGTGATGAAAATCATGCTTGTTTTACAAATCATTTTATTTTTTGTGAAATTTAAGATTAGCCAAAATGAACGCAAAGCCTGATATTCAAGTCTTAACAAATTTTCTAGCCGAATACACGAGTGCGATGGTGAGTGCTGGCACCTACACAGCGCGCGTAGAAAAGTGCGTAGATCGCATAGCTAAACACTACGGCTACGACGTTAGCGTGACGATTTTCGTGAAGTATTTTACGATTAGCGTCATGGACTCGGCCGACAACTCCCTGCGCCGAACCTACGTGAAAAAGATCCCGCTAGGGCAGGTGAGCTTTAACCGTATTTCCGAGCTTTCGTCGCTTAGCTGGCGGATTTTGGATGAAAATTTGAGCTTAGAGAAGGCAAAAGAGCAGTTTGAGGGCGTCATGCGCATCGGGGCAAATAAATTTACAAGCTCGCTTATTTTAATAAGCCTTGCAAATGCGGCGTTTTGCAGGCTTTTTGGCGGCGATGCGGGCTCGGTAGCTTGCGTATTTTTTGCGACGCTCGTGGGCTATAGCCTTAGATTTGCACTTGCTAAAATGGGCGTAAATTTAAAAATCCAGTACGTCCTAGTTTCGTTCGTGGTCTCGTTTATCGCCTATCTTGGCGTATTTTACGGCTTTACGCACACTAGCGACGTGGCGATCGGCTCGTCGATACTCTTTTTGATGCCGGGCGTTTTTCTCATAAACTCGGTCTTTGACATCCTAAACGACAACACGCTTGTAGGCATCAGCAGAGCCGTGAGCACGGGCATCCTGATACTTTGCATCGCGGTGGGCGTCTATATCACGCTCTCGCTTAGCAATGCGGAGATTTTACATGTTTGAGCTTTTGACCGCGACTCTCATAGACGGCGCTTTTGCCGCGGTGGCGGGGCTTGGCTTTGCCTACGCTAGCTCGCCGCCTAAAAGGACTCTCTCTTTTTGCGCACTGCTTGCGGCGTTTGCGCACGCTAGCCGCTTTTGGATCATGCAGATGGGATTTTTTAACATCAGCGTAGCCACGCTCATCGTCTCTTTTTTAAGCGGGATTTTAGGTATGCTCTTTGCTAAACGGCTCAAAGTGCCCGCCGAGATCATCGCGTTTCCCGCGCTTTTGCCGATGGTACCGGGAGTCTACGCGTACAAGGGTATTTTGGCGCTATTTTCGTTTCTAAACGAGCCTAATATCGCTAAGAAAAACGAATACCTAATCATATTTTTCGATAACGCAATCACGACTACGACGGTCTCGCTAGCCCTTGGCGTGGGCGTTTCGGTGGTGCTTATTTTATTTTACGATCAGTCCTTGATGATAACTCGCGGCGCTAAGTGTGATCTAGCGGCGAGGAAGATGCGCGAGTAATTTTAACTTTCGGCATAGAAATTTTGTATGGCTTTTTGATAGTTTTTATTATTTTTACTAGATATTTTCTCAATTTTGCCGATGTAGCTTAAAACCAAATTTTAAAAGGATTTATGATGTTAAGCGGTATCGGCGGATTTTCTAGTGTCGCTAAAAATTTTCAACTAAATGAAAAACATAGCATAAAGAGTCAAATCATATATAAAAATGAAATCTCGCAGCCGGATACGGTCGAGCACAAATTTAACGAAGTTTTAGGCTATAAAGTAGGTGCGGACGGATATTTTACGTTCGAATTTAACGAAGCCGCAGGTATCCCAAAGGACTACAAAATCCACTCTGATACCTTAAAATCTCTCGTGAACGTAAATGATAAAGCGATCGCATTTAATAAAATGTTTTCAAAAATCGACATAGCAAAAACAGTCGGCAATGCATATAAAATTTTATCCCAAGTAGTCGGCGAGGACGTTTTAAATTCCAAAGAAAGTTTTAACAAAGAAGACCTCGCCAAATTTCCTCAAGGATACGAGTACGAAAAATCAAGTCTAAAAGTAACTAAAGTAAATAAAAACATCTACGACTATACGTCGGCACGTAGCGCATTTGACGATAAGTCCGGGAAAACCAATATGGAAACGCTATTTTTTAATAGTTCATATCATGAGTTAACAACAACGCCGCAATATAAGCCTTCAACCAATATCTTTGATAATAATAACGGCGGCAAAGAGAGCGAAAATGTGAGCGTGTTTATAAATCCTCACGGCGAAAGATACACCAACCCTGACGGTAGTATAACCAAAGGAGGCTTGATAGCAGCCGTAATAAACTCAAATTTAGGTGTACGAGAGGGCGAAACTACGGTTTGGGGCAAGATGCAAGGTTATGACAAAAACATAAGCGGCAAAGAATACAGACAAAAGCTGGACGCCTTTATTGATTCGCGCAACATCTACGGCATCAAAGGAAGCGAGCTTGACGGGCTTAGCAAGGATTACCGAGAATATGTACTAACGTTTCAAAAAATGCAAGAGTCGCTTTTACCCGGTAGCACTGCCTTAAGCGGCAACTCTAACATAACTTCCGACGGCAAAGAATCAAAAAGCCTCTTTGAAATAATGCAAGAGGATATGAAAGAGGCGCAAAAACGCCTAGAAAAGCTAACCAGGCAAGAAAAGCGAACGCAAAAGATGCTGGATAAAAACAGAAAATACGACAAAGAGCTAGAGCAAAATACTAGAAAAAATTTAGAAGAACTTGAGGCGATGATGAAATTTAACGCTAAGAGCGTGGATATAAAGGCTTGAAAGGATTAATATGATAAACGGCGTAAACGGATTTAACGCAAATGCAAATTTTGATTTTAGCGGCGCTCGCGGGCAAAATTTAAAGACGCATGAGGAAAAAGAGGCGGATATAATGGGGCTTTTAAGAAAATTTAGTAAAATTGGGCTTAATGTAAAAGTCTAAGGAAATACCGTGAAAATAAGAATCTACTACGAAGATACCGATGCTGGTGGCATAGTCTATCATACAAACTATATTAAATTTTGCGAGCGAGCTAGAAGTGAAGCATTTTTTCAGGCTGGATTAAATTTCACAAAAGAGGGCGGATACTTTGTAGTTTCGTCGCTTGAGGCTAAATTTATCGCCTCTGCTGTACTTGGAGATGAAATTTTTGTTCGAAGCAAGGTATTGGAGATTAAAAAAGCAAGTATTGTTTTAGAGCAAGAAATTTATAAATTTGATGATAAAAATGCGGAAAAACTACTTTTTAGAGCAACAATTACTTTAGCTTTCATGAAAGAAGAGAAGCTTGCTAAGATAAATGACGAGATAAAGAAATTTCTGGAGAATTCTAAATTTTAAATCGTGGTTAAGTTTAGAAATTTAGCTTTAGCCACTTTTTGCTTTTACATTGAGCTGTTTTGATCGAGCAAAATTTCTTGATTTGCTTCGTCAAAGTGGTCGCCTTTTGCGTTATAAATTTTAACTCCATATAAAACTTGTGAGTTTTCAACTCTTTCGGTAAAAATTCTATCAGCACTTTTATCTATAAAATTTGTATATATATACTCGGCACCAAAAGCACTTGAATAGCCGATTTGTGAATATCTAAAATCTACATCAAAAAGATCACCAAGCCCCAAAAATAAGTCGTTAATAGGATTTAGTGAGTTTGCAATGAAAAGATTTTGTCTATCTCTTTGCGCGATGGCATTAAAGATATTTGGTAAAAAATTTATCTGCGTACTTAAAAGTGCGTATGGTTTTATCTCAAAGCCTCTCATCTGCGTTGCTACAAGAGAAGCTTTGACGATTGGGATGTTTAAAAATATACTTGCGTCATCAAATTTGGATTTTTTACTTAAAGTATCATTTAAATTTATATCTTTGCCTACGATAGAGGCTTCATGATAATCGCTACTTTGCATGCGGACATATTCATTTAGCTTTTGTCCTAATGAACTACCATCATCAAATGCAACTATTTTTTCGTTCGAGTAAGCTAGCAAAGCTGAAATTTGGTCTTTATAATCAATGCCACCAAAGATCAAATTTGGCTTTGGATTTATGATAAAAGAGCTATGAACGCTTGGAATGTAGATAAGCTCATTTGATAGAACTAGCGAATTTATAATGTTTGCACCATTTGATGTAAGGGCTGCGATAAAATAATTAAAGCCTTGGGCTCTAGCCGTTTGCATAGCATTCGTAAGACTTTGTGGGCTTTCATCGTTGCTATTTATAAATTTGATCTCGATATCTGCGTCTTGCTTTAAGACATAGCTTAAGACAGCATTTGATACAACATTTGCATAAGATTTTATAATCTTTTGCGGGATGATTACAGCGATTTTGCCGCTTTTATTAACTTTTAAAATAGCTTCACCACCAAGAGAGATATAAAGCTCTAAAAGAGTGTTATCATCTATTTTTGCTGGCTCAAATCTTGCCATAAAACTAGCCAGTAAATCAGACTTAATAAGCTCATTTAAGCAGGCATTATCACAAAAATCTGGTTCTAAATTTATATAAGTAATCTTTGCTGGAGGTATGCTTGATAGACTTTGGTTTTTTGTAATATTACTCTCAAAATTTATCTCATCTTGCGATGCAAAAATAGTCGAAAAAATGGCTAAAAAAAGTAAAATTTTTCTCATATCACTCCTTTGATCTTTCTTAAATCATCTATAAAAATATTTTCAAAACTAGGATTTTTGCTGATCCACTCTGGTGAAAACGTTGGTAAAATAAGGCTATTTTCATTTTTTAAAATACTACCTCTTATGCTTGAAAATCCGCCTTTTAATAATAAATTTGGGTATAAATGCATAAAAGCTTTCTCTCCTAAAGTCACAATTATCTTTGGTTTTATCAGTCTAATCTCTTCAAACAAATAAGGACGACAAAGTTCAATAGAACGGCTTAAAATCGGACTTTTATCATCACTTTGTGAAATTTCACACCGAAGTAGAGAACTTATATAAATTTCTTTTATATCTAAATTTAAACTATTTTTTATGGCATTTTCTAAAAATTTTTTACTGTTATTTTCATAAGAATCATTTTTTTTAGAAAATAATATAAACATGATTTTGCTATTTTCATTGCCGATGCCAGCTGTTACGCCTTTTGAGCTGTTTCGCAAAGAACAAAGAGAACATTTTTTTACTTCGCGGTTTAGCTCATCAATATTGTTGTAATCATGATAATTGCTTATACTAAGAAAATTTTTATCAATAAACTTATAGCCAATTAGTTTTAAGAAAAATAATTTTTTTAAAAGCCTATTGTCTTTATTAAAATTCATTTTTGGATTATAACTTGATTTGCTTAAAGTTTGAGTTGTGACTTTTTAAGCTAAGTTATTCAAAGGAATTTAAGTATTGCTTTGATAAAATTCCACTTTTTATATTAACTTTAAGGATAGAAATGAAAAGGACTTATCAACCTCATAAAACCCCTAAAAAACGCACTCACGGCTTTCGCTTAAGAATGAAAACTAAAAATGGCCGAAAAGTAATAAACGCTAGACGTGCCAAAGGTAGAAAAAGATTGGCTGCTTAGCTGGTTTTGAGTCGTTAAGCGGCTCAAAAGAATTCTCTCAAGTTTATAAAGAGGCTAGCAAGTGGCATTGTGATGCTTGCATTGTTTTTTATAAACCAACAAATGAAAAAAAAATAGCAGTAGTTGCTAGTAAAAAAGTAGGAAAAGCGGTAGTTAGAAATAGAGCTAAAAGACTTTTGAGAGCCGCTTTTTTTAACATTTCTAGTGAATTAAAAGATGGCACATATATTATGCTCGCAAAAAATGGACTTACAGAAATTTCATTTGAAAAAATTTTGTAAAAATTTAAGTTGGTCTACAAAAAAAATGGGATGTTTAAAATGAAAAAAATTGCGATTAAAGCTATCGCTTTTTATCAAAAATATATTTCCATACTTCTACCAAAAAGCTGTCGCTATTACCCGACTTGTTCACAATACGCGATTTGGGAATTTCAAACAAATAGTTTTTTTTCTGCTTTTTTTGCAACCTTCATGCGAATTTTAAAATGTAATCAGCTTTTTAAAGGCGGTATCAATTACCCAATCATCTACAAAAAATTTAACTTATGTTTTATATCTCAAAAAAGTGATACCAAAAATGTAAATTTTTGGTTTGTCCCTTGTCGGAATAGTAAATTTTATGTCGTAAAAGTATTAGATAAATTAAAGGAAAAAAATTAAAATGGAACAGATGTCTATGCAAAAAAGGTTGCTTCTTGCAGCACTTTTATCTATTGTTTTTTTTATAGTGTATGATTTTTTTATGCCAAAAAGGGTGATACCTGAGCAAAACCAAACTACAATGTCTAAAACAATAGATCAAAATAAAGCTCCAAATATAAATCAAAATACTCCAAAATCAAATGAAAATTTAGCTTCAAACGAGATAATCGCTACTATCAAAGGTCAAAGCTACGAAGCAAAAATAGATAAGCTAGGAAGAATTTCAAAATTCTATCTAACTGAAGAGAAATATAAAACAGAAGATGGCAACAAAATCGAGCTTGTCTCACAGAATCCATTGCCACTTGAGCTTAGATTTAACGATAGTACGCTAAATACCGATGCTTTTAAGGTTACATATAGTAGTGACGCTAGCGAGATAGATGTCAGCAGCGAGCCTAAAATCATAAAACTTACTCAAAATTTAGATGGAGTTACGGTCACAAAAAATATCAAATTTTACCCAAATGGTCGTTACGAGGTTGAAGTAAATTTAAGTAAAAGTGTTGATTATTTCATCACTCCTGGCTTTAGGCCAAACATCGCAGTAGATAGCTACACAGTTCATGGCGTGATGCTTAGAAATACAGATGATAGCCTAAACATCATAGAAGACGGTGACGCCAAAGAGGTTAAAAACTATGCAAATACCACAATAGCAGCCGCCTCTGATAGATACTATACAACTCTATTTTACTCATTTGAAAAGCCATTTGAAGTAGCCACAGATAAAGATTCTAACAATAATCCTATTCTTTTTGTAAAGGCAAATGATAATTTAAAATTAGGCGCATATATCGGACCAAAAGAGCATAAAATTTTAAGCTCAATGGACGAGAGACTAAACGACGTTATTGAGTATGGTTGGTTTACATTTATAGCAAAACCGATGTTTGCATTTTTAAATTTCTTGTATAACTACATTGGCAACTGGGGTTGGGCGATAGTTGTGCTAACGCTTGTTATAAGGATAGTTTTATTCCCGCTTACATATAAGGGTATGTTATCCATGAACAAGCTTAAAGAGCTTGCTCCAAAGGTAAAAGAGCTTCAGACAAAATATAAAGATGATAAGCAAAAAATGCAAGTTCATATGATGGAGCTTTATAAAAAGCATGGTGCAAATCCGATGGGTGGCTGCTTACCGATCTTGCTCCAGATTCCGGTATTTTTTGCGATCTACCGCGTCTTACTAAATGCGATCGAGCTAAAAGGTGCTCCTTGGATACTTTGGATACACGATCTTTCGGTAATGGACCCATATTTTGTATTGCCTATTTTGATGGGTCTAACGATGTTTTTACAGCAAAAGCTTACACCAACGACATTTACTGATCCTATGCAAGAAAAGGTGATGAAATTTTTACCTCTTATATTTACATTTTTCTTCGTGACATTCCCAGCTGGTCTTACACTTTACTGGTTTGTAAATAACGTTTGCTCGGTTGTTCAGCAAGTATTTGTAAATAAACTTTTTGAAAAACATAAAAAAGCTGCGGAGGTAAAGGCTTAATGAAAATAGAAGCAAATACCCTTCAAGAGGCATTTCAAAAGGCAGCCGAGCAGCTTAACTGCTCAGTAACTCAGCTTGATATAAAAGTTTTACAGCATCCAAGCAGTGGTTTTTTTGGATTTTTTAAAAGAAGTGCGATCATCGAAGCAAATTTAGAAAATCAGTCAAAACCACAACACAAGTCAAAAAATGATAAAAATTTTGTTAAAAAAAATGATGAGAACGAGGCTATAAAAGAAGATAAAAAGCAAGCTAAAAAACACGATCATAGCGATAAAAAGCGAGGCCTTAAAAAACATAGAGATGAAAAAAACGAAACTAAATTTGAGCAAAAAGAACATAAAAATGAAAAGTCAAATTTAAGTGAAAAAAACGAAGCTCTAGCTAAAGATGCGTTTGCTCAAAAGAGTGAAGAAGCTGAACCAGGATATGTAATAAAGAGACTTGATGAGCCAAAAGAAATAAAGGAGTTACAAGCTGGTAAAAATGCTCCTAAAAATATTTTAGATAATTCTATTATTGAAAATTTTAACCAAACTGATGAAGAGAGTGTGGCTCAAGCTTTACAAAAAGAAAAAAAAGAAAAATCAGCAATCGACTTTGATAAAATTTTACCTGAGATCAAAGATGGCATGAACCGTCTTTTTAAGGCAAGTTGTTTTGATATTAGTAAAATTGAAGTTAGCAAATTTGACGATGAAACGGTGCTTATAGAGCTTGATGGAGCTGATGCGGCTCTACTTATAGGTAAAGAAGGTTATAGGTATAAAGCGATATCTTACATGCTTTATAACTGGCTAAATTCAAAATACAACCTCGCTATCCGCCTAGAGATCGCGCAATTTTTGCAAAATCAAGAAGCGATGATGGATCAATATCTAAATGGCGTGATCGAGCGTGTGCAAAATAGTGGCAGAGCTCAAACAAAGCCGCTTGATGGGGTTTTGGTCAAGATCGCGCTTGAGAAGCTTCGCGAGAAATTCCCAGATAAATATGTCGGCATAAAAAGTGGCAATGACGGCAAATTTGTCGTTGTAAATGACTTTTTCAAAAAATGAGTGAAACTATCGCAGCCCTTGCCACAGCTTATGGCATCGGCTCAGTTTCTATCGTAAGACTTAGCGGCAAGGACGCCCTAGCTATTTCTTTAAAACTCCTTAAACTTTCAAATTTAGAGCCAAGATACGCAAAACTTGCCAAAATTTACTCCCTTGATGATGAAATTTTAGACGAGGGCATCGTTATATATTTTAAAGGCCCAGCAAGCTTTACAGGCGAGGATATCGTTGAGTTTCAAACTCATGGTGGCGTGATGGTGAGTGAGAGAATTTTAAATGAGCTAATAAAGGCTGGTGCAAGGCTTGCTATGCCAGGCGAGTTTAGCAAGCGAGCGTTTTTAAATGGCAAGATGGATCTAGCTAAGGCTGAGGCTATGCAAGGACTCATCACTTCAAAAAGCGAGATCGCTGCTAAAATTTTGACCCGTCAGATGCAAGGCGATCTTAGTAAATTTGTAGGAGAGATCAGAAGCGAAGTTGTAAAAACTCTTGCTTTTGTTGAGACAATGATTGATTATGCTGATGATGATCTGCCTGCAAATTTACTAGAACAGACCAAGCAGATGCTTTTAAAAAATAGTGAGAAACTAGAGCGTATAGCCACACTTAGCGAGCAAAGAAGAGGGCTGATTGATGGCTTTAAGATCGCTATCGTTGGTAAGCCAAATGTTGGCAAAAGCTCCATTTTAAACTCATTTTTGGCATACGAGAGGGCGATCGTTAGCGACGAGGCGGGCACTACTAGAGATAGGATAGAAGAAAATTTTAAGATCGGCTCACATCTGGTTCGTATAATAGATACCGCTGGCATCAGAAAAGATGCTGGAAAGATCGAGCAAATCGGTATAAACTATTCTATTGCTGCTATAAACGAAGCTGACATAATCCTAGCTGTTTTTGATGGCTCAAATCCAAGCGACGAGCAAGACAAAGAGATAATTAGACTCGTTTCTAACTCAAGTAAAAAAGCCTTTTTTATCCTAAACAAAAGCGATCTGGCATTTAAATTTGACATAAATTTGGACGGTGCTATCAAAATTTCAGCAAAAACCGATACGAGTGTAGTTTTAAAAAAGCTCGAGGAATATCTCAAGACGCAAGACACCGACGAGATCATGCTAAGCTCAAACCGCCAAATTTTAAGCTGCAAAGAGGCGAGCGAGGCTTTAAAAAGAGCGTTAAATTTGCTTGTCGAGTCTGAGCTCGAGCTTTTTGCTTATGAGCTAAATGCGGCGATAGAGCAAATCTCGTCAATCACGAAGCCGTTTGAAAGAAGCGAAATTTTAGACGAAATGTTTAGCAGCTTTTGCCTGGGCAAGTGAGCGAATTTATCTTAAAGGAGAAAACAATGAAAAAAATTCTATCAGTCGTCGCTTTGGCGGCGTTATTTAGCGGTTGCGCGCCTTTGCAAGATAAACTAACGGGTACGGACTCATCCGAACCAAAGTGGAGTAAGTATTTTGAAAACGACGGTAACCTCGGCAATATCGCGTTTTACTCGGAAAATTTAAGCAAAACTTACGCGCTAAAAGACGGCGACGTCATCGGTATGGCGATCGTAAAAAGGGCCGATATGGCGCTGAAACTGGGCGATATGTATGCGCTAAACGGGCTTTCGTTTACGGTACTTGAGCTTGACGACAAGAAAAAATTCGGCTATCGCTACGTAAATATGCGCGATAAAGCCGAGCATGAAGCCCTAAAAAAGGCAAAAACGGTCAAATTTTATCAGTTTGGCGGCGGCATATTAGAGAGCGTAGTTTTTAGTGCGGACTCGGGCGCCGTGTGCGAGAGTTTTGCGGCGGACAAGACGGTAAAAGCTCATGCGGTGACTAATTATTACGATAAAGAAAGCGTCGACAATAGCGAATTTTTCGCGACCCTGATGGATATCGGAGTGAAGAAGGGCAAAAGCGCCGAGATCAAAAATCTAGACTTTAAATTTTTCGTTAGCGACGGCAAGCTTGCTAGTACGCAAACGCGGGCTCGCTCGGCGGATTTTAGAAGCAAAGTCATAGACGCCGACTCTAAAAAACAGGAGCAAATCCTATCAAACATCGTGTGCGCCGCGCCTAAAAACTGATCGCTTTTATCAAATTTAAACGCGAGCGCGATATGAAAAAATTATTTCTAGCGGCTATTGCGGCATTGGCGTTTAGCGGTTGCGCGGCCATTACAGGCGAGATGGGCGGCGAGAGAGCGTGGCGTACGTATATGGAAAACGACGCTAGCATACAGCAGATCGGATTTATAACCGAGACTACGGTCTACGAGATGAGCGGCGGCAAAACAGAGGAAAAATTCGGCGACTACATGGGTAGGGCCGAGGTGAAATCGCCGGGCGAGAGCGACTCGGCGAGCCAAAATCTAGGCTGGGTTTATGCAAGCGGCGACGGCGTAAAAACTCTGATAGTAATTGATCTGGATAGCGGTAGAAATGTAGATTTGAGCGATAAAGACGAGATAAAAAAGCTACAAAACTCAAAGAAATTTAAGTTTTACGAATTTGGCGGCGGGATCCTTGAGAGCGTGGTTTATAGCGCGCAAAAATCTCCTGTTTGCAAGGCGTTTTTTGGCGGCGAACCTATAAGCGCTAGAAGCGTGACGAACTACTACGTGGGCGCGTCTGACGAGTTTTTCGCTACCGTGATCGACGCGAAGATAGTCGGAAACAAAGGCTTTGAGATAAAAAATTTAGACTTTAAATTTAACCTGCCTAGCAGCAAGCTAGCCGAGGTTAAAGAACGGGCGACCTCTGCGAAATTTAGACAAGACGTCATCGATCAAGACCTCAAAAAGCAAGGGCGTATCCTGCTAAACATACTTTGCTACTATAGCATGCCGAGCAAATAGTCGTTTGCGGCGGGTAATCGCCTGCTAAATTTGACGGAGTATCGGACTTTCTTGCGTCAAATTTAGGGGTCTAGTATGCTTAAATTTTTAATTTCCACAGCTAGTTCAAATTTGGCATTCGTCTAAAATTTGAGCCGTTCACCAAGACCCGTACCGCAAAAATGCTAATTTTTCGGTTGAATTTATAGCCGAATCAATAACTACAAATATAACATTTTAGCTTGCTATATGAAGTTTAGACTCTTATTTTATTCGTCAAATTTGTTCTATTTTCGCTCCTTTGGTTTATCATCTTTTTATGCAAATTTAAGTAAAATCAACCAAAATTTTTTAAAGGCTAAAAATGGACAAAGCTACCGTAAAAGCGCACAAAATCAGCGACCAAGAGTACGAAGAGATCCTAAAGATCCTAGGCAGAGAGCCAAATTTGCTAGAGCTTGGTATATTTTCAGCGATGTGGAGCGAGCACTGCAGCTACAAATCAAGCAAAAAATACCTAAACGGCTTTCCGACAAAGGCGCCTTGGGTCATCCAAGGACCTGGCGAAAATGCTGGCGTCATTGACGTTGGCGACGGGGTTGCGGCTGTGTTTAAGATGGAGAGTCATAATCACCCAAGCTTTATCGAGCCGTTTCAAGGTGCTGCAACTGGAGTTGGTGGAATTTTAAGAGATATCTTTACGATGGGCGCAAGGGTTGTTGCGAACATGAACTCGCTTCGTTTTGGTGAGATAAGAGGCGATAGCGAGCTAGCCAAAAAGCATAGATATCTACTAAAAGGAAGTGTTGCAGGTATCGGACACTATGGTAACTGCATGGGCATCCCAACGATCGGTGGCGAAACCACATTTGATCCTAGCTTTAATGGCAATATCCTAATCAACGCCTTTGCGCTTGGGCTTTGTAAAAGTGATGAAATTTTCTACGGCAAGGCTGAAGGCGTAGGCAATCCAGTCATTTACGTGGGCTCAAAGACCGGCAGAGACGGACTTGGCGGCGCTGTGATGGCTAGTGATAGCTTTAACGACGAGAACAAATCGCTTCGTCCGACGGTGCAGGTGGGTGATCCATTTGCTGAGAAGCTGCTTATGGAAGCTTGCTTGGAGCTCTTTAAAAAAGACTACATTATTGGCATCCAAGACATGGGCGCAGCGGGACTAACAAGCTCTAGCTTTGAGATGGCAGGCAGAAGTGGTAGCGGTATGAAGATGTACCTAGACCGCGTGCCGATGCGTGAAGTTGGCATGACGCCTTATGAGCTAATGCTAAGTGAGTCTCAAGAGCGCATGCTAATATGCGCCAAAAAGGGCTATGAGCAAAAGGTGCTTGAAATTTTTAGAAAGTGGGACCTTGACGCTGAGATCATCGGCGAGGTCACAAGTAGCGGTGTGATGCAGCTTTACTGGCATGGTGAGCTTGCAGGCGAAATCCCTATCGGCCCACTTAGTGAGGCAGCTCCGGTGCTTGACCGCCCAGTTGCACGTCCAAAATATCTTGATGAGATAGCAAATTTAAAAATTCCAAATAACGTTGATAACAAAACCGCATTTTTCAAGCTTTTAAAAGAGCCAGAGGTGCTAAATAAAAGCTTTATCTACGATCAATACGACGCAAATATCCAAACAAACACGATAAAACAGCCAGGTCACTTAGGCGCTGCAAGTATCAGAGTAAAAGGCACTAAAAAGGCCGTCTCTATGGCTGCACAGTGTGATCCTAGAGCAAATTTTGTTGATCCTAAAATTGGCGCTGCAAGAGCCGTCGCAGCAGCTGGTAGAAAGGTAGCGATGAGTGGCGCTATGCCACTTGCGATCACCGACTGCCTAAACTACGGCAATCCACAAAATCCAGAGGTGATGTGGCAGTTCAAAGAGGGATGTGAAGGCATAAAAGAGGCTTGCCGTGAGCTAAATACGCCAGTTGTTAGCGGTAACGTGAGCCTCTATAACGACACTGACGGCGTGAGCGTCTATCCGACACCAGCCATTGTCACAGTAGGTGTAAATGAAGATGCGAACTTAAATCTAAAAAGCACATTTTTAAGCGAGGGCAGGGCGATTTACCTTCTTGGCGAGACAAGTGGAGAATTTGCAGCTTCACTTTATGCAAAGGCACTATTTAATGTGGTTGGCGGAAAGCTAAAAGAGGTTGATTATAAAGCTGAGCGAGCTCTTTGGGATCTAATAATCGAAGCAAATAAAGAGCAAATTTTAGAGTTTGCAAATAGCGTAGGCGTGGGTGGTCTTGCTATCACGCTAGCAAAAATGGCTAGCATATCAAACATCGGCGTAAACTGCGAGGCGAAATTTAAAGAGCCGAATTTTATCTTTGATGAGAGCTTTTCAAGAGCAGTTGTGGGAGTAAAAGACGAGGCTAAATTTGAAGCGCTTGCTGCTAAATTTGGCGTAAAATTTGAAAAAATTGGCGTTAGTGGTGGCAGAAGATTTAAACTAAATGATATCGATGAGAGCGTGGATGAGATAAGAGAAATTTATCTAAATGAGTTTGCAAAAATCGTTAGAAAAGAGGATTAAAAAATGGCTTTGAAAAAGGGTAAGGTCGCTGAGGCTGAAAATGAGCAAAAGGAAGCAGAGCAAGTTGAAAAGCGGGGCGTAGCAAAACCGCCAGTGCTTTTTAGTAAGACACAAAATTTAATAAAATCGATCGAAAAAAGACTAAACGCCACCTTGATAACTTACTATAATTCAAATGCTGGTAGCGTTTGCGGCAACGATGCGAGTGCTATGTATGAAATTTTAAAGGGTAAAAAGATAGATACTGCTTATCTTTTTATAAAAAGTGACGGCGGAAGCGGTATCGCCGCTCTTAGGATTATCACTACTCTTAGAAATTACTGCAAAAATTTAATAGCTCTAATACCTGCAAACTGTGCCTCAGCTGCTACCATGATGGCACTTGGCGCAAATGAGATCGTCATGGGGCCACTTGCCTATCTAACGCCTGTTGATACTTCACTCAAACACGAGCTTAGCCCGACAAACAAAGGCAATGAGCTTGTGAGTGTTTCGATGGACGAACTTAGTCGTGTGGTGAAGCTTTGGAAAGAGCAAGACAAAGATAGGCCAAACGACACAAACCCTTATAATTCTCTTTATGAGTATATTCATCCGCTAGTCTTTGGTGCGGTTGATCGTGCTAGCTCGTTATCGCTTAAGATTTGCACCGAGCTTCTTAGGTACCACATCGATGATGATAAAAAGATCGCAGAAATTTCTGAAAGGCTAAATGGCGACTACCCAGCTCACGAATATCCGATCCTCTTTAGAGAGGCGCACGAGATCGGCCTTCATGTAAAAAAGATGGATGATGATCTAAATGAAATGCTTCAAGAGTTAACGCTACTTTACTCTGAGATGGGACAGCGAGCTTTTACCGACTATGATGAAAATAGCTACCACGATAACAATATCGCAAATATCATCGAAACAAATGGCAAGCAAATTTACTATCAGATAGATAAGGACTGGTTTTATCGCCCTGAAGAGCGTCGCTGGAATGTGATGAATGACGAGAGCTCTTGGCGTAAAAACGAGCTAGTAAATGGCAAAATAAAAAATACTATCTATCACTTGTGGTAATATGTCTGGAGTCCTGTTTTTACTGATATTAGGCGGTGCGATATTTCTCTTTATGAATGTCCAAATAGGTAGTAACCGCAAGAAACAAGCAGATGTAGATGAGGCTAAATTTCTAGTCTCACTGCTTGCAAAAGTAGCTAAAAGTGACGGCAGAGTTAGCGAGCTAGAGGCTAGGCTGATCACTCAAGTGCTAGATGATCTAAGCCAGAAAGTTAGCGGCGTTAGCGGCGTGCGTGAGTATCTAAAAGATGTCTATAACAGTCAAAAAGAAAATGTAGATAACGCCTATGAGACCGCCAGAAACTATAAGCGTGCGTTTAATCTAAACTACGATACATGTGTCGCTAGACTCACATTTTTTCTGAATTTGGCTTATATTGATGGCGAGTTTAATGCAAGTGAGCAAGCTGTCATCAGAAATATTGCTTATGGATTTGGCATCGACAAAGATACGCTTGATGAGATCATCTTTAAATTTGATAGCTTTTATGGCTCAAGATTTGATGCAAATCCCGATGAAGCTATCCAAGAAAAAGATGCGTTTGAGATTCTAGGACTTAGTAAAAATGCAAGTCTTGAAGAGGTAAAAGCTCGTTATAAAGAGCTTGTGAGGCAGTATCATCCCGACATTTTAATGGGTAGAGGCGAGAGTAAAGAGGTGATAGAACGCTCAACTAAAAAGCTTCAGGAGATAAATGAGGCTTATGGGCGATTAAAAGAGAAATTTGGAGTTTAGATGAATAAATTTATTATTTTGCTGCTAGCGGTGGCTGGCTTTTGTAATAATTTTAAAGTGGTAAATATCGATGGAAAAGAGATAAAATTTAAGCTTACGCAAAGCGAGCTTTATCAAGATCAAAGGTTAGTCATCAGCAACTACGATGTTAAAGATAGCAATGTGAGCATAATATTTGTCGATAAAGATGGCAACAAGAGCGACATTATGTCGGTTCAAGCAAAAAAATTAAATGAAATTAGTGAGTATATCTTTTCGTATGATCGCGGTATAAAGGTGATGAAATTTAGCTCGAAAAAGCCGATATGCGAGGCACTTGAGAAAGAGGAGCCTGTAAATTTAAGCGTATTAGATGCGAGATATTTTGATGGCAATCAAATTTCAAGCTATGCCTTTAGTGTTGATATTGCTGGTCAAAAGCGTGAAAACTTTGTAGAGAGAAAAGACTATTATATAGATGCAGCTGCAAATGTTATGGTTACGCTAGAAGCCTTATCTATAAAGAATATCGCAAAGGATATAAAAATGGGGCAGCTTCTGCTTGTAAAAGGTATATGTTTAACAAAAAGATAAAAAATTTAATGAAGGAGAAAAAATGAGAGCATTGCTTAGCGTTAGCGATAAAGAGGGCATTGTAGAGTTTGCAAAGGGGCTGGAAGAGCTTGGCTGGCAGATACTTTCAACTGGCGGTACATTTAAGCTTTTAAAAGAAAATGGCATCAAAGCCACTGAGGTTAGCGAATTTACGGCTTCACCTGAGATGTTTGAGGGCAGGGTAAAGACGCTTCATCCAAAGATACATGGCGGCATCTTGCATAAACGTGACGACGCTACGCACGTGGCTCAGGCAAAAGAGCATGGCATCGAGGGCATAGACCTAGTTTGCGTAAATTTATATCCATTTAAAGAGACTACGATTAGGACAGATGACTTTGCTGAGATCATCGAAAATATTGACATCGGTGGCCCAGCCATGGTAAGAAGTGCAGCTAAAAATTTTAAAGACGTGCTTATCGTTACTAGCGTGCTTGATTATGATGAAATTTTAAAGCGCCTAAAAGAGAAAAGTGATGATTTTGAGTTTAGAAGATCGCTGATGATAAAGGCATTCGAGCACACAGCAGCTTATGATAGTATGATCGCAAACTATATGAATGATAGATTTAATGGTGGTTTTGGCGATGCTAGATTTATCGTGGGAAGCAAGGTTTTTGACACAAGATACGGAGAAAATCCACACCAAAAAGGCGCACTTTATGAGTTTGATTATTTCTTTACAAATAACTTTAGAGCCTTAAAAGGCGAGGCAAGTTTCAATAATATGACCGATATAAATGGCGCATTGATGCTTGCAACTAGCTTTGATGATGCGCCAGCAGTGGCTATCATCAAGCACGCTAACCCTTGCGGCTTTGCAGTAAAAGATACCTTGCTTGAGAGCTACGAGGCTGCGCTTAAGTGCGATCCGATCTCAGCTTACGGCGGTGTGGTTGCAATAAATGGCACACTTGATGAGAAGCTAGCAAAAAAGATAAATGAAATTTACGTTGAAGTAATAATTGCTGCAAATGTTGATGAAGCAGCTCTTAAAGTATTTGAGAGTAAAAAACGTATCAAAATTTTCACTCAAGACAATAAATTTTTAGTTCGCTCAAATGATAAATTTGACTTTAAGCACGTTGATGGTGGATTTGTATTTCAAGAAAGAGACTATGTAAAAGACGAAGAGCTTGAAAATATGAAGCAAATGAGCAAGAAATTTGCAACTGGTAGCGAACTAAAAGATGCTCAGATCGCGTGGAAAGTGGCTGCGCTAACGAAGAGCAACTGCGTAGTTTATGTAAAAGATGGCGCTATGGTGGCTATTGGCATGGGTATGACTAGCCGTGTGGATGCTGCACGTGCAGCCGTGGCAAAGGCAAAAGAGCTAAAGATCGATCTAAGCGGTTGCGTTCTTGCAAGTGAGGCATTCTTTCCATTTAGAGATAGTATCGACATCGCTAGCAAGGTCGGCGTAAAATGTGTCATCGAGCCAGGTGGCAGCATCAGAGATGATGAGGTGATAGAGGCTACCGATGAGCATGGCATGTCACTATATTTTACTGGTGTTAGGCACTTCTTGCACTAAAATTTAGGGGCGCTTGCCCCTTTCTTCACACTTTATAACTTTAATTTTCATATAATCTTTTAAAAATGAAAGGAGATAGAATGAAAAAGATCTTAAAATTTATCTTAATGGCGGCGGTGTTTTTTGGTCTAAATTTGATGGCAAAAGATGAGCTTATAAAGGAGCAGACGATGGCAGGGCAAAATTTAAAAGAAATTTATCTAGCAGGCGGTTGCTTTTGGGGTATGCAGGGATATTTTAAAAAGATATTTGGCGTAGTGGATACAAAGGTAGGCTACGCGAATGGCAAGAGCGAAAATACTAGCTACCGCGAGCTTCATGAGAGTGATCATGCTGAGACACTTTATGTAAAATACGACGAAAATAGAGTCGCTTTGGCTGAAATTTTGGCTCACTTTTTTAGGGTAATCGATCCGACCTCGCTAAACAAACAAGGCAATGACGTTGGTAGGCAGTATAGAAGCGGAATTTACTATGTGAGCGAAAGTGATCTGCCAACGATAGAGAGCTTTATGAAAATAGAGCAAAAGAAATTTAAAGATAAGATCGTGGTTGAGGTGGCGCCACTTAAAAATTTCGTCTTAGGTGAGGAGTATCATCAAGATTATCTTGATAAAAATCCTTTTGGATATTGTCACATTGACCTAGGTTTAGCTGATAAACCGCTTTACGATGAGGCAAAATTTAAGCCGCTTAGTAAAGATGAGCTAAAGAAAAATTTAAGTAGCGAGCAGTATGCCGTGACGCAAGAAGCAGCGACCGAGAGGCCATTTAGCAGCGAGTATGATAAATTTGATCAAAAAGGCATTTATGTAGATATAACGAGCGGAAAGCCACTTTTCTCAAGTGCAGATAAATTTGATGCAGGATGTGGCTGGCCAAGCTTTACAAAGCCTATCACGACAACAGCTCTTTCGTATAAGGAGGACAACTCGTTTATGATGAAAAGGGTCGAAGTTAAGTCTCAAAATAGCGATGCGCACCTTGGACATGTTTTTGACGATGGCCCAAGCGATAAGGGTGGGCTAAGATATTGCATAAACGGCGCAAGCCTTAAATTTATACCACTTGAAGATATGGCTAGGCTTGGATACGAGGAATTTATACCTTACATAAAATAGCTTTTGTTGAAGCAAATCAATAGTTTAAAAAGTTTAATCAGAGTATAATTCTCCAAAATTAAAAGGAGAAAAAATGAGCGATTTTTTCAAAAACGCAGAGCAGTTTAATGTCGATGGTGCAACTGTGCCATTTTATAAATTTAATGAAAATGGTGTAAATTTTGTTGGCTTTGATTCACGTCCTTGCGTGCCGCCAGAGCCAATGGTCAATGCATTAATCGCTATTAAATTTGCTGATAAAGACACAAAAATTATGATGCTAAATCATAAATTTCCAGCTGGTCTTATACCAAAGATAGATAAGAGCTTTGATATAGAGCGTGAAGATATAGATGGTGGGGCTGTAAAGATGATTTTTAGCCTAAAAGACGGTGCAAACATAGAAGACGTAGATATGAGTCTTTGCCACTAAGATGCTTTTAAATACTTACGCGCCACCATTTAAGCTAGTCGGTGGATATTTTATTGCTGGAATTTTCTTTTTAGCATTAAGTGTGCCGGCATTCTTTTATACAGATTTTGATGCGATTAGCTCACTAAACACAGCTGGTTTTTTGCATATATTTTTTGTTGGCTTTGTTATGAGTATTATTATCGGAGCACTTTATCAGCTAACCTCAGTCATCTTAGAAAAGCCATTTTTTACAGCAAAAGGTGCTATTTTAAATTTGGCTATTTTTTGTCTATCATTGCTGGGTATGTGTTACGGGATGTTATTTGCTGATGCTAAAATTTTACAAATTAGTGGAGTTTTGCTTTTTTGCTCACTTGCCTTTTTTGCTACGACTTATGCACTAAGCTTTATGGATAATGAAAAAAAGAGCTTTGCGGCCTTTGCACTTTTTGTTTCAGCTGTCTTTTTGCTAATTGGAATAACGCTTGGTTTTTGCTTGCTTATGATACTTAGTGGCACGCTGATGCTTGATTTTGAGATGACACTAAAATTTCACGTTTATTTTGTGCTGGGATTTGTATTTCTTGTGATACTTGGAGCTGCTAGCGTACTCTTACCTATGTTTGCATTGGCTCACGATCTAAAATTTACACTTAGCAAGACCTCACTAGCATGCTATATTTTGGGTGGCATCTTACTAGCTTTTAATGAAAATTTGTCTATTTTGTCAATATGTGTGGCGGCTTTACTTTTTATAGCTCAAGCGCTTTATATTTTAAAAAAACGCGTTAGAAAGGCGTATGATTACTGGAATGTAAATATAGTGCTTTCGTTGGTGGCTTTGCTTGGTGCCACTGTTTTTATAGCTTTAGACAAATTAAATTTAGCTGCATATTTTTTAATATATGGCTTTTTGTTTGCTTTTATCGTAGCTCATCTTTATAAGATCGCACCATTTCTCATATGGTATCACTACGTAGCACCTTTTGTCGGAAAGGTAAAAGTGCCACTTCTTGATGCCATGATACTAAAAAAGATAGCTTATTTTGGTATAGCTTTTAATGCTATCTCGCTTCTTTGTTATCTTCTATCAACTTGCTTTGAACTAGAAATTTTAGTGCAAGCAGGTATGATTTTTATAGCTCTTAGTATAGTTTTGCTATCGATAAATATAATAAATATTTTTAGATTTACTGGTTTTAAAGGATAAAAAATGAAAGAAAAAATTTATAACGCACTGTCAAATATCGTTGATCCAGAAGTTGGCTTTGATATCGTTTCGCTCGGACTTATATATGATGCGAGCTGCGATGAGAATGGCAAAGCAAAGGTTACTATGACGCTTTCAACCAAATCTTGCCCGCTACATGAAATGATACTTGGCTGGGTAGAGACTGCCGTGCTTGATATAGAAGGCGTCAAAGAGTGTGAGATCGATCTTGTCTGGGAGCCTGAGTGGAATATACAAATGGCAAGCGATTTTGTAAAAGCACAACTTGGAGTTTAATTTTTAAGTTTTTGGATTTAAAGGTTTGTAAATTTTTAATAAGCTAGAGAGCAAAAGCTCTCTAGAAATTTTAAGGAGTTTGTTTTTTATTAGTCCATTTGATGGCGCATAAATGATGGCACATCAAGCTGTGACATATAGTCTTCGTCATATCCACCACTAACTTTTTTAAGTCTTAATATACGCTCTTTTTTTATGATATCGTTTGCATTAGAAGTTTGTATTTCATCTTTTTTTTCAGTTTCTTTTTGTGAGCTTTGAAAACCTGTGGCTATTATTGTAACTTCAACTTTATTGTCTTCTATTTTGTCATCAGTTGTTGTACCAAATATAATTTCAGCATCTTCATCTGCTGCCTCATGAATAATGCTCATCGCATTATTGATATCAGCTAGTGGGCAACTAGGGCTTATTCTAAAATGAACTAAAATACCAAATGCGCCATTTATTGTCATATTATCAAGAAGTGGTGATTGTATAGCATTTTTTATAGCTTCTTGTGCTGCATCTTCGCCGCTTGCTTCGCCAACACCCATTAGAGCTAGTCCTCTATGGCTCATAATCGTTCTAACATCAGCAAAGTCTAGATTTATGTCGCTTTTTCCTGAATCAAGCACGATCGTACTCATGCCATTGACGGCTCTTGCAAGTACTTCATCGACCATTTCAAAGCTTTCTTTTATGCCAGCATTTTTATCAATTAGTGTTAAGAGCTTATCGTTTGGAATGACTACAATAGAATCGCTTTCTTTTCTAAGTTCTTCAAGGCCACAATCAGCCAATTTTCTACGTTTTTTTCCTTCAAACATAAAAGGCATAGTAACAACTGCAACTGTTAGTGCGCCAATATCTTTTGCAGCTTGAGCAACTACTGGAGCTGCACCTGTACCAGTTCCACCACCAAGTCCTGTACCGATAAAAACTATATCTGATGTCTCAAGTGCACTTTTTACTTCATCGTAGCTCTCTTCAGCAGCAGCTTTTCCTATTTCAGGTCTCATGCCTGCACCTAGACCTTTTGTTGTCTTTTCTCCAAGCTGTATTTTTGTATGTGCAAGAGAATTTTCAAGAGCCTTAGCATCTGTATTAGCAACAATAAGATCTATATTTAAATTTGGATTAACTCTTATTATGTGGTTGACCATATTGCCACCACCTCCACCTACACCTACGACCTTTATCTTTGCACCATAGATGCTTTTATTTTCTTCTACTGTGAAGCTACTCATTTTTGAAATTCTCCTTAAAATAATTGTGTAATACTATACCAAAATTTTGCAAAAGCATTTGGCTTTTTTTCTTGTTTGCTAATATCTGCAATATTGGCAAGCTCTTCTTTGTTTTTTGATTTATTTGCTATCTCTAATTCAAAATCTTTATCAGAAAAACTATCCTCTTTTTCATTTGGATCCTGCACCTCTTGTCCAAAATTTTGTACATTTTCTTCTTCTACAAAAACATTCCTAAAATTTGCTTTCGGTTTTGAGGCTATTTCCCCTTGGTATCTCATTTTTTTCTCAGAATCAATCTCGTATGGGCTAAAGTTGCCAGCACCATACAAACAAAGCCCTATAGCACAAGAATTTGCTGGGTCTCTTAAAATTTCAAATAATCCATCCATTTCTTTTGGTTTTGCTATACGAACTGGCATTTTATCAAATATCGCAGATGCAAGATCCCTAATACCTTCTAGCTTAGTCATGCCGCCAGTAAGTATTATTCCAGCACCAATGCTATCTTTATAGCCGCTATCTTCTAGCATCTTAGCAAGTACCATAAGGGTTTCTTCTGCTCTGGCATATATAACATTTGATATTATGTCTAGTGAAACTTCGTGGCTTTTTGTTTCATCTCCAAGTATCGGGAGCTCTATTAGATCAACTGACTTATTTATTAAAGCACCATAACCTAATTTTATCTCTTCTGCCTTTGGAAGTGGTGTATGTAGAGCCATAGAAAGATCATTTGTAATGTTTGCTGAGCCAACAGGTAAAAATTCATTGTATCTTATAGAATTTCCAGAATGCACTACAAGATTACAAGTAGCACCACCCATATCAACAAGTGCGGCACCAAGCTCTTTCTCATCTTTTGTTAATGTTGCTATCGCAGAAGCATATCCTGAAAGGACTATGTTATCTAGCTGAACGCCTGCTAAATTTACGGCTTTTCTTAGGTTGCTAATAGATGATTTTTGTACTGTAACAATATGTGTTTGCACTTCCAGTCTACTACCATTCATGCCTATTGGATCTTCAATGTGTTCTTGTCCATCTACTTTAAAATTATAAGGAAGAACATGTAATTTTTCATATTCATGAGGTATATCAGCTGTATGATCGGCCATTTGCATAGCACGCTCAATCTCTTTTATACCTATTTCATGATTTGGTATATTCACTACACCACTACTGTCAACGCTTTTTGTATACGCACCAGAAATAGAAACTATGACCTTTTCATAGCGTGTTCCTGCAACTCTTTGTGCTTCTATTAATGCATTTTTTATTGACTTTGCAGCTTGTTCAATATTAGTTATAACACCTTTTCTTATTCCCTGCGTTTTTTCAGTTCCAATTCCAATTATCTTAATACCATTTTCATCATGTTGTGCTATTACTGCACAAATCTGGAAAGAGCCGATATCTATACCTAAAATTTTTGTACTCAAGATAAATTACCTTTTGATATATTCTTTAATTTCATAGTATTTTTTTAGTTTGTTTGTTAAATCTTTTATTAACTCATTATTTTTAAGCATTGTAACGTTTTGCTGTGTTATTTGCTTATAGTTATTATCTATATTATCTACAAGCAACCTTTGTTCCAAAATATCGTATATAACGGCCTTATCTTCTAATATAACATAATCTTCTTTTTTGTTGTTAGTTTCAAAAAGTTGAGAAACAAAAGTTCTAGTTTCACTTTCATTTAGTCCTAAGATAGAGCCATTTATATCTCTACTGATAAAGCCTATATCAGTTCCTTTGAAATTTTGTAAAGACTCTTTTGCTATGGTTATTAAGTTTTCTTTTTTCTTTTTATCTTTGTAAATTTTAAGCACCATTGCTCTTGCTTGTTCAAAACTCATAGGTTGTGGAGGAGTTATACTTTTTACTCTAACTATCAAATATCCATCTTTATATGTAAACGGTTTTATCACCTCACCAACTTTTGCCCCTTTTATTTCATCGAGCGAGAATGTCGCATTATCTTCATTTATACTAACAAATTCATTTGTTGCAAGCTCAGCTTTTTTGATAGAGGTATATTTTTTTAAAGCATCGGTCTTACTTTTCTCAATATTGTAGTCTTTGACAACTTCAGTCTTTACTTCGTCAAATGATTTGATTTTATCATCAGAGCCTTTGTATCTCTCCTTGTTTTCGTTATAGTAGTCACTCAAAGTAGTTTGATTTACATCATTTTTATTTGACTCTATAAAGTATGTTTCTAGACCATATATAGTCTTTGTCATATAGTTGTTTTTATTTGTTTCCCAAAGATTCTTTAGCTCTTTTTCATCTATTTTTATATCACTTTGATTAGCATTTATTATCTGTATTGCTAATTTGTCTTGCATAAAAAAGCTTGCTTCCATCATTGCAATGTCTTCTTTGCTAGCTGGTAAATTTAAAATAGTTCTAAGCTTATCAAGTAGTATTGTTAGTTTTAAATTTTCTTCAAAATCAGTTGGATTTATTCTAGCTCTTCTTAAAATATCGTAGTATAAATTTTTATCAAAAGTACCATCTTTTTGAAATGTTGGATCAGCGATTATATATTTTAAAATATCATCTTTACTAACACTAAGACCTATATCGTCTGCAAAATTTAATAGTAAATTCTCTTGAATTGTAGCCTGAAGTGCAGCATTTTGTAAGCCTAACTCATTGGCCTTTTCTTGTGTTAATTTACCATCAAAAAGATTATTGTAGTATTGATACAAATTATCGTATTTTTGTTGTAGTTCTTGAATGCTTATATTTCTGTGTCCTACTTTTGCTACCGAAGTGGCTCGATTGCTGTTTAAATCATATGCTCCCCAGCCTACAAAGCCTGCTCCAACAAAGGCTATTGTACTTACCCAAATGGTAACAACTAGGTATTTTTTATGTTTTTGCATCCAAGACAACATTAAATTTTCCTTTAAAAGACTAACGAAATTCGTATGATATATTATATAAAATTGCCTTAAATAAGCTTAAAATAGGGGCTTTAAAAATACCTTTGTGAAGAATTTTAATAACATTTTTTTGGTATTGTTAGCAAAATTTTAAATACTATAATCGCTATAACCACTAGTTAAATGAAGCAATTTGCAGCTATTTTCTAGTAAAGCTATCTCTTTTGCAAGAAGCTGAGGGCTTCTACTGTAGGCATAAATGCCATATCCTTTAATGATAATAATGTTTGTATTTTTTTCAACCATATATCTATAAATTTCAGTTTCTGCACGCTCATACCAGTCGTCATATTGTTTTGGATCATAGACTAAAATTTCATTAAATCTCATATACCCAAAATAATCTTTCGGTACTATTTTTTCATGTTTCATTGCGTAGGCAGTTGCGTATGGTGGCATTGCGTAGCAAACAAATCTCGCCTCATTTATATTTTTATAAATATTTAAGTGTATATCAGCATCAAGACTAGCTTCATTCCAACGATAGTCTTTTTTTGATGAAAGAAGTGTCAAATCATCATCTTTTAAATTATCAAAAATGGCATTTTGTTTATTGATTATAAATTGATTTTTTTCGACTCTTGCCGAAATCGAGCCGTGAAAAACGCCAAAAAAATTCTTTCTAAACATAGAAAGTGATATCGTTTTTATCTCATTTATTGAGTGTTCTAGCTCCATTTTTTCTCCTACATTTAAGCGATTATATTTAAGCTATCTTAAAATTTATGTAAAATTTTGTGTAATGATAGCTTTTTAAGTAAAATTTCGATAAATTTTCCACACTATTTACTATACAGAGGCAGTGTTGCAAAGTCCACATATTAGTGTTTTACTTGATGAAGTTCTATCTTTTTTTAAAAATTTAAATGGAAATTTTATAGATTGCACGCTTGGATATGCCGGACATTCTAGTGTCATTTTATCTCAAAATGAAAATTTAAATTTAATTGCCTGTGATAGAGATAACGAAGCTATAAATTTTTCACTAAAAAAACTTGAGCCATTTGGTAGTAGGGTTAAAATTTATAAAAGTAACTTCTCTGAATTGACTAGCAAGCTAAGTCAAGAAGAAATTTTAAATGTTAGAGGAATTTTGGCTGACATCGGTGTTAGCTCGCTTCAGATAGATAAAGATGATAGGGGCTTTAGTCTTAGCTCAAGCACGCTTGATATGCGCATGGATAAAGAGCGAAATTTTAGTGCGTTTGACGTTGTGAATGGATACTCTTTTGATGAGTTGGTTAGAATTTTTAGAGATTATGGTGAGCTAAAAAATGCTGCCGGGATTGCAAATAAAATTATAAATGCTAGAAATTTAGGCAAGATAACGAGTGCAAAAGAGCTTGCAAATTTAATAGGTACAGCCCAGATAAAAGGGCGCGGAGTTAGCCCTGCAATACTTGCCTTTCAAGCCATCAGGATAGAGGTAA
Organism: Campylobacter concisus; assembly: GCF_003048775.2. Classification (NCBI taxonomy): domain Bacteria; kingdom Pseudomonadati; phylum Campylobacterota; class Epsilonproteobacteria; order Campylobacterales; family Campylobacteraceae; genus Campylobacter; species Campylobacter concisus. The sequence goes on from NZ_CP049272.1 coordinate 781,657, forward strand.
ATGGTGAGCTAGATGAGCTAACAAATTTGCTTGATAGTATAGAAAAAGGCGGGTTTAAAGATTGTCTTGTGGCGATTATTACATTTCACTCACTTGAAGATAGGATCGTAAAGGAGCGCTTTAAAAAATGGGCAAATAGCTGTATCTGCCCGCCAGGTGTCTATAGGTGTGAGTGCGGAAACAACCACGAATTAGGAGAAATTTTGACCAAAAAGCCACTAACGGCAAGTAGTAGTGAGCTAAAGGTAAACTCACGAAGCAAGAGCGCAAAACTGCGGGTTTTTAAGATAAAGGGATAAAAATGCAAGAAAAAGAAGAGCTACTAACGCTTCACGACGAGGAGCAAAAACGTGAGGTAAATTTAAGCTTTAAGACATTAGTGATGGTCTATTTAGCTGTTTTTATAGCTCTAGCTATATTTTTGCCAAAAATTTACATAGCAAATCAAATTTATTATATAAGTAGAGATATAGCGGACATTAGCGGTAAGCGAGATATGCTTTTAGAGGAAAATAGAGCTCTTAATATAAAGCTCGAAAATTTACGTTATAAAAATCAAATTTTAAATAATATGCAAGAGCGTCAATGGAAATAACTGAACATTTAAAGTTTTTAAATTTCGGTGATTCAATTACATTGGCAAATAATATAGCCATTTTGTATGCAACTGCACAAAAATAAAGTTAACTCAACAAACAAAGCCTAGCTTAACTTACTAATTAATTACTTTAATTACTCTCTTTTTGAGAGATTAGCTTTTCATATATATATTGTTCTAAATCTTTTTTTGATATGTCATTTTTTATAGCAGTATTATAAATTTCTTCGACCTTGCTTGAGTATTTTTCATAGCCAAAATAGGGAAAATGCACACTCCAGGCTTTCTTGATAAGATCGTGACTTATCTCTCTTCTTGCCCAAACTTTAAACATATCAAAGCCAATGAAAACGGCCGAAGTAACGACAGCAGTCGCTATTATCGATATGTGTGCATCAGTTTTTGCTAAAAAATGATGCGTGATGATTAACAATGGAAATAAAATGACAAAACAGATAAGTGCATAAATCTGGTAGAGCTTGATATGGTTAAATCTAAAATTTAGCTTTGCTCCATCTATTAGCATACCTTCGTTAAAAAGGGCATTTGCTTCAAGTAGATCCCTAAATAAAACTGGCTGTTTTGAAACAAAAAAAACGTTTTTTATGATTCTATCTTTTAAAGTTTCTTGCATTTTTTATAGACTTTTTACCTTTGAAATTTTGGCTCATTATATCTAAGAATCTATAAATTCAAACAAAATTAGATACAATTTGCCCAAAATTTAAGGAGCTAAAAATGGCAGATCAAGCTTTACAAACCGTCTTTTTAAATGGAGAATTTTTGCAAAAAGACGAGGCAAAAGTTAGTGCTTTTGATAGAGGATTTATATTTGGTGATGGAATTTATGAGGTTGTGCCTGTGATAAATTCAAAAATGGTTGATAAAGATGGATTTTGGGCGAGATTTGAAAGAAGCTTAAATGAAATAGATATAAGCCTGCCTTACGAAAAAGATAAATTTGAAGCGATCTTAAATGAGATGATCGCCAAAAATGCCTTAAAAGAGGGCGGAATTTACATGCAAGTAACAAGAGGCGTGGCGTTTAGAAATTTCTATTTTATGGAAAATTTAACCCCAAGCGTCTTCATCTTTTGCTACGAGAGTGAAATTTTAAACAACCCAGCTGCAAAAACTGGCATAAAAGTGGTAAGCGTCGAGGATATAAGGTGGAAAAGGCGCGACATAAAGTCGATCTCGCTTCTAGCTCAGTGCTACGCCAAAAATGAGGCTCACAAAAAAGGCGCAGACGAGGGCTTTATGGTGGAAAATGGCTTTGTGACAGAGGGCTGTAGCTCAAGTGCTTTTATCATCAAGGATAAAACTCTAATTACAAAACCACTTTCAAATGAAATTTTGCCAGGGATCCGCCGCATGAGACTTTTAAGGATTGCTAAAGATATCGGCCTTAAGATAGAGGAGCGAAAATTTAGCATGGATGAAGTTTATAGTGCTGATGAAGTCTTTATCTCGGCTGCGACGCTCATACTCTTACCAGTCGTTTATGCTGATGGCAAGGCGATAAATGGTGCAAAAGTAGGAGAAATTTCAAGCAAACTTCGAGAAATTTATGCTGGTGAACTTTTAAAAGAAGCTGAACTTTGAGAGAAAAAATCTTAATAAGCGCTTGTTTGGTCGGCATAAATTGTAAATTTAACGGCGAAAATAATCTTTTAAGTAAAGATGTTTTAGATGAAATTTCAAAGAGATATCATCTGCTTTTTGTTTGTCCAGAGGTTTATGGTGGGCTTAGTACGCCAAGGGAACCAGCTGAGATGAAAAATGGCGCAGTTATTTGTAAATTTTCAGGTAAAGATGTGAGCGAAAATTTTAAAAAAGGAGCAGAAATTTGCCTGAGAATAGCCAAACTAAATGGTTGTAAAAAGGCTATTTTAAAATCAAAAAGTCCAAGTTGTGGAAGTGGGCAAATTTATGACGGAAGTTTTAGCAAGAGACTTATTTTGGGCGATGGTATCACAGCAAAACTGTTAAAAGAAAATGAAATTTTAGTTTACGGCGAAGATGAGATAGCAGGGCTTGATGCTTGATAGACTAAAAGACAATATTATGCTTGAGGTGATCTTTAAATATATCATCTTGTTGCTGCTTTTTATCTGTGTGATCGGTCTTTTTATGAGCGGCGTTCTTTTCTTAAATGGGGAGATGAGTGAAAATTCGCTGAATTTACACATTTTCTTTGGCTTTAGTTTGGTTGTTTTAACGATTGTTCATAGTTATGTTAAGAAGAAAAAGTTAAAGAAGCTAAGCCTTGAGTTTAAAAATATCTTAAATCACAAGCCAGTGCAGATGGACTGCAATACAACTAGGTTTTTAAACGCTCTAAATGATGTAAAAGTGAGCGAGGTTTCAAAGAAATTTGGCTCTGATATTGTAGAAATTTTAAGGTCAAATGACATAAAAGTAAAAAGCGAGAATGAGACTATGAAGCAAATTTGTAAAAACAACGATGAAAAGATGTTTTATATTTTTGTTTTGATTGTAGAAGCTATTTTTAATGATAAGGAAAAAAGTTGAAAAAGGGTATATTTTTAGCATTTAGTGTTGCTTTGTTTTTGGGATGTTCACAGACCCAGCCAAAGCCAAGTGTGCAAAATTCTTTACCAGATGAAAATGTATATAAGCCAAATGAACGCATTAGTTTGCTTGATTTTGAAATGAAGCAAGATGCCTCGTCGCTACCGCAAAATGTGCAAAGTGCAAGCTTTGACCAAGAAGAAATTTTAAAAAGAAGGTTTAAGGTTTTTACATTAAAGGGTGTAAAATTTAATCCAAACGATGTCTTTTGGGCATTTAATATATATAAGCCAAGCGAAAAGAGAAAGTATTTTGGCTCAAATTTTAGACAGATACCTCAAAGCTGGTTTGACGCACAAAAGGACAATGCAAATTTTTCAGCTCTTTCAAGCATCTCTGCTTATGCTCTAACTTCGGCAAACACAGCTTTAAGAAATTTTCCAACCGATGAGCCGATATTTTTAAATCCGCAAACTCCAGGAGAGGGCTATCCGTTTGACTATCTGCAAGAATCAACACTAAGCATCGCTCATCCACTTTTTGTGTCACATCTTTCTAAAGATAGGGCATGGGCGTTTGTTAGCGATGATGCGGTTTGGGGCTGGGTAAAGGTCGAGGATATAAAATTTATAAGCGATGATGAGGCAAATGCCTATCAAAAGTCAAGTTTTGTGACTATAAAAACGGATAAAATGCCAGTTTATGATAAGGTCGGAAATTTCTTGTTTTATTCAAGGGTTGGAGCGATACTACCTGTTTTGGCACAGGATAGTAAAAATTACTACGGTAAAATTTATGTAAGAAATCTCTTGAGAGAATTTGTGTTGCCAAAGTCTGTTGGCGCTCTTTTTCCTCTTAAATTTAATGACTCAAATCTAAAAACACTTATTAGCTCCCTTCTTACTCAGCCTTATGGTTGGGGTGGGGTCGATAAGCTAAGGGATTGCTCGCTTTTTACTAAAGATTTGCTAGCAAGTTTTGGCGTGTGGTTGCCTAGAAACTCAAGAGCCCAAGCAAATATGGGACAAAAATTTGATCTAAAAGGACTTAGTAACGCTGCTAAGACAAAAGAGATAAAAGAAAAAGGTGTGCCATATCTTACGCTAGTGCATCTGCCAGGGCATATCATGCTTTATGCTGGATACAAGGGCGATGATATATATGTGGTGCATGATGCTTGGGGACTAAAAACCGAAAATAACGGCCGTGCACTAATTGGTGCAACAGCGATAACGACGCTAAATATCGGTCAAAACAGGAGCGACATACAAAATGCAAATTTGCTTATCTCAAAGGTGGACTCTATAAACGTCATAAAACCTGAAAATTTCATAAGCGACAAAGCGAGGAAAATTTCTGCCCTTGAGCGTGCTTATGGGGTTAAAGTGGAGGAAAATTTAGTCAAATTTAGCGATGGCACGAGTTTAGTCTATGATGACTTTAAACAAAAAGATGATGAGTGTAGTATCGGTGCTGATATAGAGGATATGAATGCACTTGATTACGCTGCATTTTCGCCGCTTAGCACTGCACTAAGTGATGCTGGCAGATGTAGAAATTATGAGTTTTTAGGCAAAATTTATGGTTCAAGCGAGAGCGAGGTAAAAGCAAATTTGGTAGATGTCGTTTGGCTAAAAGATAGCCTTGCGCTAAAACTACCATTTAACTCTAAAAATGGAGCCGCAGCTGCTTTGCAGAATGTGAGCAACGAGCTAAACGAGATGGCAAAGAGCGATCCAGCCTTACTTGAGTATTTAAAAGATCCAGGCGGGACATTTAAATGGCGCATCATCGCTGGCACAAACCGCTTAAGTGCGCACAGCTACGGTATCGCGATCGATATAAATGTGAAAAAGAGCCACTACTGGCAGTGGAGCAATGGCTACCAAAACCTCATCCCTGAAAAGATAGTGCGTGTTTTTGAAAAACATAAATTTATCTGGGGCGGACGCTGGAAGCACTTTGATACGATGCACTTTGAGTATCGCCCAGAGATGTTTGAGTAGATGCTAGATCAAATTTTAGAAATTTTATCCCACTCAAACGTCTTTTTAACAGGCGGCGGCGGTGTTGGCAAGAGCTATCTAACCGCCTCCGTCATAAGACACTACAAAGAAAATTTTAAAAACGTCATAATCCTTGGCTCAACTGGCATAAGTGCCGTTAGCCTTGGAGGAGTTAGCTTGCATAGCTTTTTTAAATTTGGCTACTGCAAGGATTATGAGGAGCTAAGACGCTTTGACTATCACCAAAAAGACAAACTAAGCAAGCTAAGAAATATGCTAGATGCTTGCGATCTGCTTGTAATTGATGAAATTTCAATGGTGAGCTCAGATTTAATGGAGATGATAAGATACCGACTACTTACTTCCAAATTTAAAGGTAGGGTGCTTATAGTGGGCGATTTTTATCAGCTTCCGCCAGTGCAAAAGGTGCAAAACGAAAATAGGCTTTTTAATTTTTTATACGCTTTTAACTCCAGTGCGTGGGAGGATATGAAATTTACAAATGTCGAGCTTTTGCTCTCAAAACGCACTAATGATCTTAAATTTTATGAGATTCTCTCTCGTCTTAGAGTAGGCCAGCTAGATGATGAAATAATGAGCTATATAGAGAGTTTGAGAGTGACCAAGATAGAGCCAGATGATGATACGAGTGTGCTTTTTGGCAGAAACGCCGAGGCTGAAATGCTAAATCAAAAGAGGCTTCTTGCACTTAATACACCGCTTGAAATTTCAAACTCAGATGTGAGCATTTTGGATGAAAATTTAGATAAAAAAGAGTTTGAAAAATGGGCAAATACACTAAATATCTCAAGGGATTTGGAGATGAAGATAGGCGCTAAGATCATCTTTACGTCAAATAAGTGGGGTGAGTACTATAACGGCGAGCAAGGCAAGATCATGCAAATTTTAAAAGAAAATGGAATCATCTCAAGCGTGATCGTGAAAAAAGATAGTGGCGAAATTTGCGAGATAGAAAAAGCCGCTTATATATTTAGTTCGTTAAATTTAAACGAAGATGAGATCGAAGAAAATGTACAGGCATCGCTCTATCAGTTTCCATTTAAGCTTGCTTACGCTCTAACCATCCACAAATCTCAAGGAATGAGTATAAACTCGCTCATTTGCAATATCAACCATATTTTTGCCAAAGGACAACTCTACGTCGCACTTTCTCGAGCAGTAAGTCCTAAAAATTTAAAACTTTTTTATGATAAAAAAAGTGATTTTAGGCAGCATTTAAGAAAAGTGGTTAAAATTGACGACGAAGTTAAGAAATTTTACCAAGAAAACGTATTTTTGCATATTAAGGAGAATTTATGAAAAAGCTATTTTTAAGCCTTACTTTTTGTATTTTTGCATTTGCAGACGTGCTAAAAGTGAGTGACTTTCAAACAGATATCTACTCAAAAGCCGGACAAAATTTAACAAAAAAGATAAATATGAACCTTGAAGTCGTCGGACGTGATGTTGAAGAAAATGAAGCGTATGTGCTTGATGCGCTAAACATAATAGTTGGTAGCTTTTACGTGGAGGATATCCTAACCTCAATAGGAAAAGAGAAATTTAAAGAGCTTTTCATAAAATACGCAGCCAAAAAGCACTCTCTTGATATTGATGATGTGCTTATCTTAAATATAAAAGTGATAAATAATCTTGAGCTAAGCGAGATCATAAAAGCGATAAAAAGCCAAAATTTATGCTCTGATCCAAGCGTAAATGAAGATGTGATGACAAAGCCAGAAAAGAAGAAAAAGGGCAATGAGATTATCATCTCGCCAGATCCAAATGACGTAGTCCAAAAGCCTATTGATCTAAATAATGTTCAAGAATTTGGAAAAGATTTTGGAGAGAAGTAAGTAAATTTGGCTAAAGCTAGCCAAATTTATTGATTTACGATGTCGTAACCTTGTGGGATAACTGGAGTTAGCGTCTCTTGTGGTATGAGCGCGTCTTTTACTGGGTTGCTTAGAGTTATTTTTATTTTATTTGAAAGTTTATCTTTATAGTCAATCGTCGTTGGAAGCGTGTTTTTAATAGTTATAAAGTACTCAACTCCGTCATATATTGCTTTGTAAAGTGTTGGCTGAATTTGCTCCGCATGAGCCAAGATTTGTGTCAAATTTGGCGTATCATCAAGCTTTGAAATAATAGCTTGCTCAAGCTCGTCCTCAATCACGATCACACGCTCTTTGTTAAAATAAATTCTCTTTGGCGTTGGACTTTCATATATCCAAAGTGCAGTATTGTCGTTTTTTGCGTAAAATCTACCCTTGTAGTTTATGCTTTTGCCCTCGCTAAAGACAGTTTGAGTAAAGTCACTTTGAAGGCTTTTGAAATTTAAGCCAGCACCAAATGAGCAAACTGCGACGAGAGATGCAACTAGAAATTTTCTCATTTTTTTATCCTTTTTTGGCGTATTCTAGCCCAGTTTAATTAAATAAATAGTTAAACTATGCTAAGATCCAAAGTTTAAAAATTTAGGAAGGTAAAATAATGATTTCATCGGTATTTAGAAAGATTTTTGGCACGAAAAACGATAGAGAAGTCAAAAAATATATAAAACGTGTGGCGCAGATAAATGCGCTAGAGCCTACTTATGAGAAGATGAGCGATGATGAGCTTAAGATCAAATTTAATGAGCTAAAAGCCCAAGTAGTAGAAGAAAAAGTCACTTTAGATGAAATTTTAAATGATGTTTTTGCGATCGTTAGAGAGGCTAGCAAAAGGGTGCTTAAGATGCGCCATTTTGACGTACAGTTAATCGGCGGTATGGTGCTAAACGAGGGTAGGATCGCTGAGATGAAAACTGGCGAGGGTAAGACCTTGGTGGCGACTTTACCAGTTATATTAAATGCGATGAGTGGCAAAGGTGTGCACGTAGTGACCGTAAACGACTACCTTGCAAAGCGTGACGCTACACAAATGGGTGAGCTTTATAACTTTTTAGGCTTAAGCGTTGATGTGATACTAAGCGGCGGATACGATGATAACGTAAGACAAGCTGCTTATAATGCCGACATAACATACGGCACCAACTCAGAATTTGGCTTTGATTATTTACGTGACAATATGAAATTTGAAGCTGGTCAAAAGGTGCAAAGAGGCCATAACTTCGTTATCGTGGACGAGGTCGATAGTATCTTGATAGATGAGGCTAGAACACCGCTTATAATCTCAGGTCCAACAAACCGCACGCTTGATGGCTATATAAGAGCTGACCAGGTCGCAAAACAGCTTACTAGAGGCACTCCAGCCGATCCAAACGTGCCAGGCTCAAAGCCAACGGGAGACTTTATAGTAGATGAAAAAAATAGAACGATAATGATCACAGAAGCTGGTATAAGTAAGGCTGAAAAATTATTTGGTGTTGAGAATTTATATAACCTTGAAAATGCCATACTAAGCCACCACTTAGATCAAGCTCTAAAAGCTCACAACCTCTTTGAAAAAGACGTTCATTATGTCGTAAAAGATGGCGAGGTAGTCATTGTTGATGAATTTACTGGACGTCTAAGCGAAGGCAGACGCTTTAGCGAGGGGCTTCATCAAGCGCTTGAGGCAAAAGAGGGCGTAAAAATCCAAGAAGAGAGCCAAACGCTAGCTGATACAACATATCAAAACTACTTTAGGATGTATAAAAAGCTTGCGGGTATGACTGGTACAGCTCAAACTGAGGCCACTGAGTTTTCTCAAATTTATAACCTCGAAGTTATCTCGATCCCTACGAATCTGCCAGTTAAAAGAATCGATCAAAACGATCTTATCTATAAAACTCAAAATGAGAAATTTAAAGCAGTTATCGACGAAGTTAAAAAAGCTCACGAGAAAGGTCAGCCAGTACTTGTGGGAACTGCAAGTATCGAGCGCAGTGAGGTGCTTCACGAGATGCTTAAAAAAGCTGGCATCCCACACTCTGTGCTAAATGCTAAAAATCACGAAAAAGAGGCCGAGATCATCGCTCAAGCTGGTGTAAAAGGTGCTGTGACTATCGCTACAAACATGGCTGGACGTGGTGTTGATATCAGGATCGATGATGAGGTTAGAAATTTAGGCGGTTTATATATCATCGGCACTGAGAGGCATGAGAGTAGAAGGATAGACAATCAGCTCCGTGGCCGTGCTGGACGTCAGGGCGATCCTGGTATGAGTAGATTTTATCTAAGTTTAGAGGATAATCTTTTAAGAATTTTTGGTAGCGACCGCATAAAAGCGATTATGGATAGGCTTGGTATTGACGAGGGCGAGAGTATCGAGAGTCGCATGGTGACAAGAGCTGTTGAAAATGCCCAAAAGAAAGTTGAGAGCTTGCACTTTGAGGCTAGAAAGCACTTGCTTGAGTATGATGATGTGGCAAATGAGCAAAGAAAAACCATCTACAAATACCGCGATGAACTACTTGATAAAAACTACGATATGAGCGAAAAGATAGCTCAAAATAGGAAAGAGTACGCTGCAAATTTACTTGATACGGCTGAAATTTTCCATGGTGGCTTGAAAGATGACTTTGATATTAAAAATTTATGTTCTATCATCCTTGCAGATTGTGGCGAAGAGATAGACGAGAGTGAGCTAAAAGGCCTAGAGTATGATGAGCTAATAGAAAAGCTTGCACAAATTTTTGAAGTAAGATATAACGAAAAAATGAGTGTGCTAAATGAAGATCAAAGAAAAGAGATAGAGAAAATTTTATACCTTCAAGTGCTTGATAATGCGTGGAGAGAGCACCTCTATCAAATGGATATCCTAAAAACTGGTATCGGCCTTAGAGGGTATAATCAAAAAGATCCGCTTGTCGAATACAAAAAAGAGAGCTATAACCTCTTTATGGAGCTAGTTAGCAGGCTAAAAAGTGAGAGTGTTAAGACGCTTCAGGTTGTAAGATTTAAGAGCCGTGAAGAGCAAGAAGAGCAAGCTAGAATGATGCTTGAAGCTAGCCAAAATGCTGAAAATGAAAATTTAAGCTACAACAACCAAGGCGGAGATGAAAATTTCACACCAGAAAAAAAAATACCAAGAAACGCTCCATGCCCTTGTGGAAGCGGTAAAAAATATAAAGATTGCCACGGAAAAAGTGGTCCTAAAAAAGGCATATTTGCTTAAAATTTCTACTTTTAAGGCGCCAAAGCGCCTTAATCTTTTAAAGGCTATTTGATGACAAGCTTACCAAAGTACCTACTTTTTAAATATTTAAGATTTGATAAAACTCAGCCTTTTATCACTCTAAGTGCCTTGCTTGCCTTTCTTGGTGTTAGCATCGGACTTATGGTTTTGATCGTTGCGATGGCGATTATGAATGGATTTGATAAAGAATTTGAGCGTAAACTTTTTACGATGAACTATCCAATAACCGTTCAAAGTGCCTTTAAAGGCTCTATTGATGATGATTTTGTTGATGAGCTAAAGGCTAGATTTAGCGATCTAAAATTTAGTCCATTTATAAGCACACAGGTCATTTACCGCTCGGCAAATGCACTTGAGGGCGGACTGGTTTATGGCGTAAATTTTAAAGATGAAAAACAGATAAACTCAGTCGTAAATGAAGCTTTAAAAGACAAAGAGCTAGATGGTTTTGAGATACTTGTGGGAAGTGGCATAATGAGCGAGTTTAGACTAAGAAACGATGAGAAATTAACGCTTATCTTTACAAAGGCCGATCCAGCTGGCTTTTCGCTAACACCAAAGATGAAGCGCTTTGATATCGGCGGCTCATTTACATCTGGACTAATCGCCTATGACAAGGCATTTTCATATACTTCAGTTGATTCTTTGAGGAAAATTTTAGACTATCCAAAAGGCGTTTATGATGGAATTCATATCTTTTCAAGTAAGCCATTTGATGATATAAAAAGAGTGCGTGAAGGGCTTCCAGCTGGCACGGTAGCTATTGGCTGGTGGGAGCAAAATGGTAATTTTTTCTCAGCACTCGCACTTGAAAAAAGGGCACTTTTTATCGTTTTGATGCTAATTATCCTTGTGGCGTCGTTAAATATCATAAGCTCGCTGCTAATGACAGTGATGAACCGCAGGCAAGAGATCGCCTTGCTTCTTGCACTTGGGGCTAGTAAAAGTGAGATAAAAAGAAGCTTCTTTTATCAAGGGCTAGTAATCGGGGGCGGTGGCATTATATTTGGCTTGATACTTGGCTTTTTAGGACTATTTTTACTTGGAAATTTCAACATTATAGACTTGCCAGCTGATGTTTATGGCTCAAGCAAACTACCACTCGAGCTTTCAACCATCGATCTTGTGCTTATCGTAGTTGGGGCTGTATTTATCGTTGCTATCTCGTCTTATTACCCAGCTAAAAAAGCAACAGAAGTAAATGTGCTTCAAACTTTAAGAAATGAGTAGAGCCTAGAGACTCAGGCTTACTCATTGCTTGTAAAAGTTATTTTTAAAAGATTATTTTAAAACTAGCATAAACTAGTAAAAATTCTAGGATAAATTTATACTTTTACGCTCTTATATCATGATCGATTTTGCATTGAAGAGCCTCGTGTACGAGTGTTTTTGCCATGACACGCTCTTCGTTTATTAGGTGGAAATTTTTACCTAACTCACCAAAAATATCTTTATTGCCCTCACCATTTATTTTTATTATAGTTTGGGTATTTACACCGTAGTCTTTTATCTTTTGCGCGATGAGCTCCACTCTTTGCTCATTGTTAACAGTTATAATAACAGCGGCTGCATCGCTTAGGCAGGCATTTTCAAGTGTGTGGCTTTGAAGAACATTACCTAAAAATACATTTTCCCCGCGGCTCCTACCAAGCTCAACTAGACTAATATCATTATCAAGCACAAGGTATAAAAGCTTTGTCTCTTTTAGCCTTAAAACGACCTCTTGTCCAAGCCTTTCATAGCCAAAGACTACGATGTGATTTTTTATTTTTTGCGGCTTTAGAGTTTCATTTGGTTCAACAACGATCTCACGTTCTATGAGGTCTGCTATTGCGTCTAGTTTTTTAAGTATAAAAGGCGTAGCAAACATCGACACAACTGAGGCTGCGATAAAAATTTGAGCAGTTTGTATATCAAGTAAATTTCTAGTAGTCATTAGTCCAAAAACAGCTAGTGCAAATTCGCCTATTTGACAAACACTAAGTGCAGTTTTTGCAGCAACTCTTCGCTTTAAGTAGATGTTTAAGATAGCAAAAACGACAACTGCTTTTATCACCATGACACTAAATACTAGGCCAAGAACAAGCCAGATGTTTGAGATAACTACAGCAAAATTTATTTGCATACCAACGGTTATAAAAAATAGCCCTAAGAGCAAATCTCTAAAAGGTATGAGATCAACTTCGATTTGGTGTTTATACTGTGTCTCAGCCATCATCATACCGGCTAAAAATGCACCCAAAGAGTATGAGAAGCCAAAGAAGTGAGCCAAAGTACTGGAGCCAACGACCATAAATAAAATCGTAGCTATAAAAACTTCTTGCGAATTTGTTTGAATGACTTTATAAAATATCCAGTTGATAACATATTTACCAAGTAAAAATAGCACAACAATAAGAATAATCGCACTTGTAAATGTCTTTAGCAAAAGCTCATTTATTGAAGCATCTTGCGAGCTAAACATATCTATCATAAGCAAAATAGGAATGACTGCAATATCTTGAAATAGTAAAATTCCAAGTGCTTTTCTGCCGTAAATTTTGCTCACATCACCACTATCGTTTAGCGTCTTTAGCACGATCGCAGTTGATGATAGTGCAAGCGCAAGACCTGCAATAAGTGCTGTTTCGTCTTTTAAGTGAAGGGCATAATAAAGCATAACGCCCATTATAAAGCCACTTAAACAAACCTGTAATCCGCCATTTAAAAAGACCTCTTTTTTCATGCCCATGAGATGTTTAAAACTAAACTCAAGTCCAATGGTAAACATCAAAAATGCGATACCAAATTCCGCGATATGAGAAATTTCATCATTACTTTTTAGGTTGAAAAATTCTGATATAAGCGTACCTGTTACGATGTAGCCGATAATGGTTGGTATCTGAAATTTTTTAAAAATGACGTTTAATGCGACTGAGATCGCTGCAACAAGCAAGAAACCTTCTAAAATTTGTTCCATAAATTATTTTTTACCTTCATAAAAGACTAGATCAAAGCTATTTTTTCTCTTTACAAGCGATCTTTTTGTGCTAGTTTGACTGGTAGCTTCGTGTAATTTTTTATTTAGCTCATCAATAGTTGATTCTAAATCGTCAATTTTTTCTTTCAACTGAAGTATCACATCAACGCCGGCTAAATTTACACCTAGTTCGCGGGTTAAATTTAGTATAGTTTTTACGCGATCAACGTCTTTTTGTGAGTAGAGCCTCATCTTGCCATCTGTTCTTGATGGCTCGATAAGTCCCTCTCTTTCATATTGTCTTAAAGTTTGTGGATGTATGCTCAAAACCTTTGCAACAACGCTTATTAAAAAAAGTGGTTCTTCATAATTTTGCATTTTTTACTCCGGTAATTTTTCTTTTAACTCTTTTACTAAGCCTTCATCAAGCTCACTGATATTTGGAAGTTTTACCCTGGCTTTTAAGTAAAGATCGCCATAAATTCCGCTCTTTCTATTTTGCACACCATATCCTTTTAAGCGGATCTTTGTGCCTGTTTTTGAGTTCTCAGCGATCTTAATCGTGACATCTTTTTTGTAAGTATGTACATCGACTTTTCCGCCAAAAAGCATAGTTTTTAGTGGAATTTCTATATCTTTATAAAGATCGTCTCCAACTCTTTCATATTCGTCGCTTGGCTCAACGCTAATAGCAAGTATAAGATCGCCTTTTTGACCACCAGCGCTTTTACCTTTGCCTTTTACACGAAGCTTCTCGCCGCCTTCTATGCCACTTGGAATTTTTATCTTAATGCTTTCGCCATTAAAATTTATCTTATGTTCACCGCCAGTTACAGCTACGTCAAATGGTATAGAAATTTTTGCATTTACGTCTAGATCAGCTCCGCCAAAGCCAAATCCACCACTACTAAATCCGTCAAATCCTCCAAAATTGCTACCAAATCCGCTGCTAAATTTAGCTCCACCGCCGCCAAAGCTACCTGAGAAGATATTCTTTAAAATTTCATTTAGATCGCCCATATCGGCTGAACTACTAGCAAAGTCGTGGAAATTTTGACCGCCAAACATAGTATCGCCGTACTGGTCGTATTGAGCTCGTTTTTTATCGTCGCTTAAAATTTCATAAGCGGCATTTATCTCTTTAAATTTATCTTCTGCTCCAGGGTCTTTGTTGATGTCTGGGTGATATTTTCTAGCAAGTTTTCTATAAGCTTTTTTTATCTCGTCACTTGAGGCACCCTTTGAAACCCCTAAAGTCTCATACAAGCTTTCACTCATATATTCTCCTTATATTTTTTTGATACGGATTATATCACAAAGCTTTAGTCTATGCAAGTCAAGTTTATTTTTGTTTAATAACAAGAAAAAGTGTTAAGATTTTATTTTTTCACTATATTTATAATTTGCAAAAATTTTTAGTTTAAAGGAAAAAAATGAAAAAGATTGTGCTAATTTCATTAGTAGCAGCTTCTTTTTTAGTGGGGGCTGATATTAAATTTAATGAAGCTAACTCTAATATCACGAGAGTCTCGCCACTTAGCGATAAAAATAGCGTACTTTCTTATTATGACTCGATCGCTCAGGCAAAACTTTCAGTTGTAAATATCTCAACTACAAAAACAGTAAATAACGCAGGCATTGAGCAGATGTTTAATGACCCATTCTTCAATGAATTTTTTGGATTTAACTTTGCAAAACCAAAAGAAAAAGAAAAAACTACTTCGCTTGGTTCTGGTGTTATCATCTCAAATGATGGATATATCGTTACAAATAACCACGTTATAGAAGATAGTGATCAAATAGTCGTAACTCTTGCAAATGGTGGCAAAGAATTTAAAGCCAAATTAATAGGAAGTGATCCAAAAACCGATCTAGCCGTCGTAAAGATAGAAGCAAACGGGTTAAACGCGATCACTTTTGCAGACTCGTCAAAGCTACTTGATGCAGATGTTGTATTTGCAATAGGTAATCCATTTGGCGTTGGTGAAAGTATCACTCAAGGTATCATTTCAGGCCTAAATAAAGATAATATCGGCCTTAATCAATATGAAAATTTTATCCAAACAGACGCCTCTATAAACCCAGGAAATTCAGGCGGCGCTTTGGTTGATAGCAGGGGCTATTTGGTTGGAATAAACTCAGCCATACTTTCAAAAAGTGGTGGCAATAACGGCATTGGTTTTGCAATCCCATCAAATATGGTCAAAGATATCGCTAAAAAGCTGATAACTGACGGCAAGATCGAGCGTGGCTTTATAGGCGTTACGATTGCAAATTTAACTGACGAGCAAAAAGAGCTTTATACAAATAAAGAAGGTGCTTTAATAAGTGGCGTAGAGCAAGGCATGCCAGCAGATGAAGCTGGACTAAAAAGAGGCGATTTGGTTATATCGGCTAATGATAAAGCTATCAAAAATGCAAATGATCTTAAAAATTTCATCGGCTCACTAACTCCAAATAGTAGTGTTGATATAACTTACGAGCGATCAAATAAAATAATGAATGCAAAAATTAAGCTTGCAAACGCTGATCACAATTCAAAAGACATAGCAAAAAGCATTATAATCGAAGGACTTAGCGTTAGTAATCTAAGCGATGAGATAAGATATAAATACAAAATCAGCCCAGATACTCAAGGCGTGCTAGTAACTGATGTAAAATCAGGCTCAAAAGCTGAAGACTTTGGCTTTGAAAGAGGTGATGTGATCGTTCAAGTTGGCGAAGAGAGTATAAAAGATCTTCAAACATTTGCAAATACTGTCAAAAATACAAAAGGTAAAAAGACGCTAGTGTGGATAAATCGCGGCGGTATCATACAAGGCCTTGTTATAAAATAATCATCTAAGAGCTGAAATTTCAGCTCTTAACCCTTTTAAATTTTTAAAATCTTAATCTGCTATAATCCTTAAAAATAAATTTACAACAGGAAAGATCATGACTAGAATTTTAATGATAGAAGATGATATGGAGCTTGCTGAAATTTTAACCGAATATCTAGAAAACTATGATGTTGAAGTGGTGACTGCCGAAGAGCCATATATCGGACTTTCTACGCTAAATACAAGTAAATTTGACTTAGTAATACTAGATCTTACATTGCCTGGTATGGATGGATTAGAAGTTTGTAAAGAGATCAGGAAAAATCACAATATTCCTATTATCATATCAAGTGCAAGACATGATATAACAGATAAGGTAAATGCTCTTGATAACGGAGCGGATGATTATTTGCCAAAGCCATATGACCCACAAGAGCTTTTGGCTCGTATCAAAAGTCATCTAAGAAGGCAGAGTATCACCCCGGCAAATGAAGCGAGAAATTTAAATAAAGACTTGGTTTTAAAAGAATTTGAGCGTGAAATTTTATTTAAAGGAAACGTGCTAAATTTAACTGCCGCAGAATACGATATCTTAAAATATCTACTTTTAAAAGAGGGCGGAGCGGTTACTAGAGAGGAGCTTATCTATAACTGCGAGAGCATAAATGAAGATAGCTCAAACAAAAGTATTGACGTCATCATCGGCAGGATTCGCCAAAAATTAAATGAAAATCCAAAAGAGCCAAAATACATCCACGCGATCCGCGGTATCGGCTATAAATTGGTTCTTTGATGCCAAGATCGTCTATTTTTATAACCATAACTTTTATCTTTGCTCTTGCGCTCGTTTCGATATTTCTAGCTTTTTTATGGCTCATGGGCTTTGATAAGCAAAACTATACAAGAGAGCTAAATAACAAATACTCAAACGTTGCTAGGACAAATTTGTTTTATATGGGTGGCATCATAAATAAAACTCAGTACGACCGCCAGCTTTCAAATATCGATATGCCAGAGATCAAAGACGAGAAGAAAAAAGATGAAATTTTAAAACAAGCGACCGTTTTAGAAGAAATTTCAAGCGATCTAGGCTCAAGTGCTATTTTGCTTTATGATAAGCATCATTACTTAAGGATTGAGCATTTAGACGAGCTAAAGCTTTTAATGGATAAAGAATTTCAGCCTTACAGATACGAGGTAATAAAGGCTGTTTTTTTGGTGGTTGCGGTCATTTTGCTAGGTGCTTACATTTTTGTCATATATAAGATAAAACCACTTAGAAAGCTAAAGCGTCAGATCGTAAAATTTGCAAATGGTGAACTTGATGGCGTGCAAAATGTTGGCAACGGCAAGGATGAAATTTCTGAAGTTTCTGAAGCATTTTATGAGGCGGTTTGTCAGATCAAGGCGCTTAATGACTCGAGGCATCTTTTCTTAAGAAATATAATGCACGAGCTAAAAACTCCTATCACAAAAGGCCTAATAGCTGCTCAAATGATAGAAAAAAGTAAAAATCAAGAAAGGCTAATCTCTGTCTTTCACAAGCTTGAAAATTTGATAAACGAACTTGCGGCGATAGAACAAATAACATCAAAAATAGGACTTAGCAATAAAACGCCATGTTTTATGAGGGATCTCATCGATGAGGCAATCGATATAGCCATGGTAGAAAAAGAGTGTGTTGGTGTCAGTGAGCTTGATGAGGTTAGAGTATTGGTTGATTTTAAGTTATTTTCAGTTGCTATAAAAAACATGATAGACAATGGCATAAAATATTCAACTGATAAGCACGTAAATATCGTTGTTAGCAAGGATCATATGAAATTTATAACTCAAGGTGAGAAGCTAAAAAATGATCTTGACTTTTATGTCCAGCCATTTATCAAAGGAGAGGATACTCAAAAGAGTTTTGGACTAGGTTTATATATAGTTAGCAATATACTTGATGCTCATGGACTCAAATTTAGATACGAATACAAAAATGGAATGAATGTCTTTGTTTTTGAAAATTTACAAGATATAATAGTGACTTAAATAAAACATAATAAACAAAAGAGGGCTAAAAATGGCAGCAAAAATTTTCTCACCAGTTGATATCTTATCAATAATAGATCTTGAAATAGCTTTTATAAATCGTTATAAAAATGTAAAAGATTATGCAAAAAATTTATCTTTGATATATTTTTCTTTGCCAAGCACCAAAGAGTATAGTGAACTATTTGAAAAATTTTTAAGACAAACTGACGTCGTTGTAAGAGAGAATGAGCATTATGTGGTCGTGCTTCATGGAACAAATGAAAGAGGAGCTAGCGAACTATTATCTGGTATTCAGGAGTTTTTAAACGCTGAGCCAATTGATTTGATAGTAAGCTATCCAAAAGACGGAAGAAACGCTAAAGAGCTTACTACTAAGCTTCAAGATGAGATAAAAGATAACTATGGTGTATTGCTTGAAATGCTTTCAAATCAAGAAAAATTTGAAGCTTTTGAAAGCATGATTTAATATAATTTTGTGGAGTTTGTTTGGAGAATTTACTACTATTTTTTGCAGTTTTGCTTATAACTAGCATTCTTTTAAGTAAGATCTCTGATAAATTCGGAATTCCATCTTTAATAATATTTTTAGGTGTTGGTATGCTGGCTGGCTCAGACGGCTTGCTGGGTGTAAATTTTGATGATCAAGTGATTGCTCAAAATGTCGGTATGCTAGCACTTATTTTTATACTTTACGCTGGTGGGCTAGATACTGATTTTGCAGCGATTAAACCTATTTTTGCTAGAGGTTTAGCACTTGCTACACTTGGTGTTTTCTTAACCGCGCTAGCTATTGCTCCTGTTGCAAAATATCTGCTTGATTTTACCTGGGCGGAGGCCTTTTTGCTAGGCTCCATCATCTCTTCAACAGATGCAGCAGCTGTTTTTGCCATACTAAGAGCCAAGAAAATTTCACTTAAAAATAGCATTGCTCCATTACTTGAACTTGAATCTGGCTCAAACGATCCAATGGCGATATTTCTAACTATGACGATCATTCAAATGATCTCACTAAATAGCACTCCAAGTGCGTCAGAGTGGGCGATTACACTGGTTAAGCAGTTTGGTATAGGTATCGCTATGGGCTATTTATTTGGCGTTGCTTTGCCAGCTATCTTTAATAGACTTCGCCTAAAAAACTGGGGCCTTTATCCAGTTTTTTCTATCGCTTGGATATTGCTTTTATACACACTTTGCTTTAAAGTTGGCGGTAATGGCTATTTGGCTGTCTATATAGCTGGAATTTTTATAAATAAAAAAGAGTTTTCTCATAAGAAAAATTTAGTCGGTTTTCATGACGGTATCGCTTGGACGATGCAAATAGTTGTCTTTTTGACGCTTGGTCTTTTGGTAAATCCCTCCGAGCTTCCAGCAACGGCACTAATGGCGCTTGTTTTGGCCTTGTGGCTTATGTTTTTTGCAAGACCACTTGGTGTTTTTGCATCGCTTGCATTTTCAAAATTTAAGATAAATGAGCAAATTTTTATCTCTTGGGTTGGGCTAAGAGGTGTTGTGCCGGTCGTGCTAGCTACTTATGTTTATGTCGATGGCGTGCGTGATGCAGATATGATTTTTAACATTATATTTTTTATGGTTTTGATTTCGATTTTGATACAGGGTATGTCACTTGGCTTTGCGGCTGATAAATTTAAGGTCAAAGAGAGCGAGCAAGAGGATGTTAAGGTAGTGGAAAACTCTCCGATCTTAAGCTACACGCTTCGCCAGCATACCATCCACTATGGTTCAAAACTAATTGGCAAAGATTTGGCTCAGCTTGAGCTTCCAACTGAGTTTTTAATAATCCTAATAAAGCGTAAAAACGAGTATCAAAAGCCAACTGGCTCAACAATCTTTGAAGAAAATGACCTGTTACTGATACAATGCGAAAATCAAGTGCTTTATCAAGATACGATTAAGTATTTGACTTATTAAAATTTTGATAAAAATTGCCATATTTTATTTCTCTTTGTAAATTTTAAAACTTTACTCACTCGCCTTAGCAGACTGCTAAATTTAGGCTATACTTTGTTTAGCACTAAATTTAGAGCCGTGATATGCTCGCTCGTAAATTTTTAAAATTTGCCAGAGTTTTTAATAGCATGCGGCGCGTTAGTACCTTTGTGTGCTACCTCTGATGTGCGAGGTGATTGAGGGATTAAAGGGGGATAAGGGGACGGCCTCGTAACTTGAGTCCCCTTGTCTCCCTTTTGAATAGAAGTATCACAAATGGGATTTTATATTTTTACAAATTTTTGAAATTCTATTTACTCGCAAGAGTTACCTACTAAAAATTTGGCTTCGCTTGCAGCTTAGCTCAAATTTTAAGGCCAAAACAAATCCGTTCAGTCTCATTTTATTTTGCTTTTTATAAAATCACTAAAACACTAGCAAAATGGGAGGCAAAATGCTTGATAGTATCATTCTTGCGGTCTTGGTATATTTTGCAACATTCTTATTTATGTTTTTTATGCTCGCCTTTTTTACTTTTTGGTATATAAGCGTGCCGCTACTTGTCATCTTTTTCGTTATAAAATTTATAAGGCAAGCAAAAGAGTGCGAGAGGATATATGGCAAGCTTGAGTAAATTTTAAATTTCTAGCCCAAAATGAGCTAGAAATTTGATTATTCTAAGGCTTGAGCCAGATCAGCTATCAGATCCTCGGCGTTTTCAAGGCCTATGCTAACTCTTATCAGCTCTTTTGTGATACCAGCTTTGATTAGCTCTTCACTGCTTAGCTGTTGGTGCGTAGTTGAAGCCGGATGCGTGATGAGCGACTTTGTATCGCCGATATTTACTACGATCTTAAAGAGTTTTACGCGCTCTAGCATCTTTTTTGCGCGCTCAAAGCTATCAGTCTCAAAGCAAAATAGTCCATTTGCCATGCCGTCTTTAAAGTATTTTTGCGCCTTTGCGTGATCTACGTTGTCGGCAAGTCCAGGATAAGCCACGCTTTTTATATGTTTGTGAGAGTTTAGAAATTTAGCCACTTTTAGCGCGTTTTGCGAGTGTCTCTCAACCCTAACAGTAAGCGTTTCAAGCCCTTGTATGAGCTGCCAAGAGTTAAACGGAGAGATCACAGCACCGATATCGCGCACGATAGCAAGCCTCATTCTTAGTGTGTAGATGTCAAAACGATCTGTCATATCAGCATAGACGATGTCGTGATAGCTCGCATCTGGCACATTAAAATGCTCATATCTCTTATTGCCTTTTAGCTTTTCGTTTAGGTGATTTGCACTTATGACCACACCTGCTAGGCTAAGACCCTGACCGCTCATATATTTGCTAGCGCTATGCACGCAAACATCGACGCCGTGGCGAAGTGGCTGAAAGATGATAGGCGTTGGCACGGTGTTATCGGTGATGCTGATAATGCCATATTTGTTTGCGATTTCTACGATTTTTTCGATATTTGGGATAGAAATTTGTGGATTTGAGAGCGTTTCAAAAAATATAGCCCTTGTTTTATCATCTATCAAACTCTCCAGATCATCAGCCGTGTCGCTGTCAAAGACTCTGGCCTCTATGCCAAATCTTTTTAGTGTGTGCGTAAAAAGTACTGTCGTGCCGCCATAAATTTTTTTGGCGATGATGATGTTATCGCCTGCTTGGGCTAAATTTATGATGCTGTAAAACAAAGCTGATTGACCGCTCGCAGTCGCTATCGCAGCGGCTCCGCCCTCAAGTGCGGCGACCCTTTTTTCAAAGATATCTGTCGTTGGATTGCCAAGTCTTGTGTAGATGTGGCCGCCATCTTTTAGATCGAACCTAGCAGCCGCAGTCTCGGCGCTTCCAAAGTCGTAAGCTGTGCTTTGAAAAATAGGCACAGCCATCGTGCCAAAGCCTTCATGTGTATCGTAGCCTACGTGAATCGCAGCGGTTTCTTGCCTCATTTTTGCTCCTTTTATGGTAATTTTGGCGTAAATTATACATTAGCAAAGCCAAAATTTAGGGGATAAAATCAAATTTTGATATAATTTGCCAAAAAAAGGAAGAATTTGAACCAAGTCACGGACAAATTTAAACGTGTAAAATATCTTCGTGCGCTAGAAAAATTTGCAAAATCAGCGATAAATGGGCTAAAAAGAGATGACTTTGACGATGGCGAATTTCGCCAAAGAGTGGAGAAAAACGCGAAAGTCATCGAAAAAGTCGAGGCTGTCTATCTTGATCAGCCATACTCAAAGGCACTAGAAAATTTTATAAATTTGCTTGTCAAAAATGCCACAAAAGATGAGCTTTTAAAGGCGGCAAATCTACTTGATAAGCTAAAAAATCAAAAGACATATAAAAAAGAAAAACATAAAAATAAATTTAAGGATGAGGATTGAAAGTAGTTATTTTTGATATGGATGGCACGGTGATAGATAGCGGCGAGGCGATATATAAAACGGTAAATGAAGTAAGAGATGAGCTAAATTTGCCACCACTTGAAAAAGAATTTATCATAAAAGCGATCAACGAGCCAGGCAGAAATTTAGCCCTTGAGTTTTACGGCATCGACACGCCAAGCAGGAGCTTAAAAGAGGGCTTTGAAGAGAAATTTAAGAAATTTTACGATGAGTGTGCGACTACATATGAGGGTGTAAAAGAGCTTTTGCAAAAGTGCAAAGATGCTCACTATAAGGTCGTTTTGGCAAGCAACGCACCGCACGATACGCTAGAGAAAATTTTAAAGAAAAATGAAATTTATGAGCTATTTGACGAGGTCATCGGCGCTAGCAAGGAGATACCGCAAAAGCCAGATCCTGCGATGCTTCACCTAGCTGTTAGTAAAACTGGAGCTGATAAGGCGATCTTTGTAGGAGATAGCCTAAAAGACGAGCTAGCGGCTAAAAATGCAAATATACCTTATGTGCAAGTTTGCTGGGGATTTGGCGAGGAGAGCAAAACTGCCACGTATAACGCCAAAAATGTTAGCGAGGCGTGGGAGATAATATTAAATTTTTAACTTAGTTTTAATTGGCTATAATCTTAATAAATTTTCAAAGAAACAGCGATGATAGATATATTTGAGGGCAGTGCGAGGGATAAATTTTATGACATTTTGTTTAACGCAAATGCCGTTTTAGTTAAAAACGAGATAGATAAAATTTTTGAGAAATTTGTGGCTATGAGCGAGCTTTGCGAAAAGCATGGCATTGGCGAAGATGAGATCAGAAATTTTATGGCCTTAGAGCAAGATAAAGTTTATAACGGAGTAAATGACCTATATATCGAGCTTAGCGGAGAAATTTTAAGCCAAAATGAGTAGAATTTTTGCGCTCATTACTTTGCTTACTGCTCTTGTTGTTGCAAAAGAGCCAAATTTTGACCCAAGTTCGGTGCATACATTTGAGCTTAAAAAAGACGAGTGGGCTAGGGTCTTTATAACTGAAAAGCGAACTCAAAGGGTTGAAACGTTTGACTTTCGTTGGACGCTATTTGATAGTACAAATATCACTGTGCAAAGCTTTTTTAGGCGCTATCCAAGGCAGATGGTCTTTTCGCTAAGACAAGGACAAAACACCTATATGCAGCGAGTTTTGCCTGATTTTACGATGCCGCCAAATGAGAGCGTAAGCCTTTATATATCATTTATTGATTTTAAGGATAAAAAGGCGCATTTTAGGGTGGCTCTGCTAGATGAGAGCAAGCGTGTGGATGTGGGTTTTAGAGATCCAGATGAGGCTAAATAGAAGGATAAAAATGGATAAAATCGATGAAATAATGGGTAAATTTATAAGCGAGCTTGGCTATAAAGAGGCGTTTGAGATGTTTTTAAAGATAAGCTCAGGCAAGAAGCTACGCTCAAAACTTCTCTTAAAGATCGCGGGCGAGAGCGAAATTTCACTTAAACTTTGCGCTATCATCGAGCTCATCCACCTTGCAAGTTTGCTTCACGACGACGTCATAGACGAGGCAAACATGAGACGCGGCAAACCAAGCATAAACGCACTTTTTGGCAGTAAAAACTCAGTCATGTTGGGCGACATCCTCTACTCAAAGGCTTATTTTGAGCTTACAAAATTTGATCCAAGCATCGCGGCTATCATCTCAGACGCAGTAAGCAAGCTAAGTATCGGTGAGATGATGGATGTAAAAATGGCTGAAAATTTTAATGAAAACGAGCAAGAATATTTAAAAATGATCTACTATAAAACAGCTGTTTTGATAGAAGCCACGTCTATTTGCGGAGCAAAGCTAGCTGGCAAAGATAGCGAGAAATTTGGAATTTATGGCAAAAATTTAGGTCTTGCGTTTCAGATCGTGGATGACATCTTAGACATAACTCAAGATGAGAAAACACTTGGCAAACCAGCGCTCAACGACTTTGTCGAAGGCAAAACTACACTTCCTTACATATATCTTTATAAGAGCTTAGACGAAGCTGGTAAGACAAAGCTTAGATCTCTTTGGTCAAAGAAGCTAAACGCGGGCGAAATTTCATGGCTAAAAGAAAATTTTGATAAAACTAGCTCGGTTAGCAAAGCTATAAGCGAGGCAAAAAGGCTTGGGACTGAAGCGATAGAAGCGATAAGAGAGTATAAAAACGCCGAGCTTGAAGGGATCATAAAAAGCATGATAGATAGGGAATTTTGATGCACTATTTAGATATAAGTTTTACATATAAAAATACTGATATTTCAGTTAGAGAAAAGCTTGCATTTGATAGCGATGAGAAAAAAGAGCAAATTTTAAAACTACTAAGATCAAACAAAAGTATAAACGAATGTATGGTTTTAAACACATGCAACCGCGTCGAGATAATTGCAAGCGTTAGTGATCTAGAAAGCGCAACGACGCATGCGTTTAGATGCATGTCTGTATTTTCAGGTGTTTTTGAAGATGAGCTTTATGAGAGGGCTGATATTTATGAAGATAGCGGAGCCGTGCACCACCTCTTTGCCGTGGCAAGCTCGCTTGATAGCCTAGTCGTCGGCGAAACGCAGATCGTTGGTCAGCTAAAAAATGCTTTTAAATTTGCTTACGATAGCTCAGCTTGCGGCGAACAAATCAGTAAAATCATCCACTATGCATGTAAATGCGCTGCTAAAGTTAGAAACGAAACTCAAATTTCTAAAAACCCGATCTCTGTTTCAAGCGTAGCTGTGGCAAAAGCAAAAGAAATTTTTGGCACGCTTGAAGGAAAAACTGCTATCGTCGTAGGCGCTGGTGAGATGGGCGAGCTAGCAGCAAAACACCTCATATCAAGTGGCGCAGAAGTCATCATCATAAACAGAAGCTCCGAGCGTGTTGAGCAGCTAGTTGATAGCCTGGGTGATAACGCTAGTTGGGATAGCATTTTAAAATTAAAAGAGTATGTAAATAGCTATGATCTCATCTTTTCAAGCACTGCAGCCCCACAAGCCATCATCACAGGCGATATAATCGAGCCAAGAGAATTTCACAGATACTTTTTTGATATCGCTGTGCCAAGAGATATAGACCTTTTAAACACAGAGCTTATCAGCGTCTACACGGTCGATAGTCTAGAGGAGATCGTGCGTAAAAATTTAGCTCTAAGGGAAGAACAGGCACAAAAAGCCTACTCGATCGTTGGGCAAGGTACGAACGAGTTTTTAAGGATATTAAAAGATGATCTAAGTGTGCCTCTTATCAAATCGATCCGCAAACAAGCTGAAATTTGCGCTAAAAACGAGCTAGAAAAAGCGATAAAAAAAGGATATTTAAAGCATAGTGATTATGAAGAGGCACAAAAGCTCATTCATCAAGTTTTTAAAGCATTTTTGCACCAGCCAACGATGAAGCTAAAAGGGCTTGCGGATGAGGAGAGAGCGAGTGAGCTTTCAAATGGAGTTAAATTTTTATTTGACATACAAGATGAACAAAATTTTCAAGCAGGAGATATAGATGAAATTTAGTAAATTTTACGCCCCAACGACCAAAGAAGCACCAAAAGATGCCTCTTTGCCAAGTCATCAGTTTTTGATTAGGGGTGGATTTGTCGAGCAATTTGGCTCCGGACTTTACAACTATCTGCCGCTTGGAAAGATTATGCACGATAAAATTTCACGTGTGGTAAAAGAGGAGATGGACGAGGCTGGAGCGCTAGAGGTGAGTTTTAGCGTGGTTACTTCAAGCGAGCTTTGGAAACAAAGTGGCCGCTACAACGTCTTTGGCAAGGAGCTTTTACGCTTTAAAGATAGAAAAGAAAATGACTTTGTGCTAAGCCCAACAAACGAAGAGGCAGCCGTTGCCTTGGTGCGTGGTAAGGTTACTAGCTATAAGCAGCTGCCATTAAATTTATATCAGATAAATACTAAATTTCGTGACGAGGCAAGACCACGCTTTGGCTTGCTAAGAGGTCGCGAATTTACGATGAAAGATGCTTACAGCTTCCACTCTAGCAAAGAGGATCTTAAGCGAGAGTTTGACCTTATGGAGGCAACTTATAGTAAAATTTTCACTCGTCTGGGGCTAAATTTTAGAGCCGTTGAAGCTGATAGTGGAGCTATCGGTGGTAGCGGCAGTAAAGAATTTATGGTGCTTGCAAGTAATGGCGAAGATGACATCCTTTGCTGTGAGGCTTGCAAATACGCTGCAAATATAGAGGCTGCTAGGAGAAAAGCTAGAACAACCGATGCTGAGGCACCAGAGGCTGACGCGGCTAAATTTAAAACGCCAGATACAAAGACTATAAAAGGTGTGGCTGAGTTTTTCAAAGTTAGCGAGTTTTACTGCATAAAAGCCGTTATAAAAAAAGCAATCTACGAGGACAAGGAAGAAGTTGTGGTCTTTTTTGTAAGGGGAGATGACGAGCTTCAAGAAACAAAGGCGCAAAATGCTTGCAAGGCGCTCGAGCTTGTCGATGCTAGCGAAGAAGAGATTATAAAAGCTGGGCTTGTGGCTGGATTTTGCGGACCAGTTGGGCTAAAAGATGTAAAATTTTACATAGACAACGAGCTAAAAGGCGCAAATAATATGATATGTGGTGCCAACGAAAAGGATTACCACTTTGTTGGCGTTAGCGTTAGCGGATTTAACGAAGAGAGATTTAAAGACCTTGTAAAGGTAAAAGAGGGCGATAAATGCCCAGAGTGTGGCGGAAATTTAAAACTTAGTAAGGGCATAGAAGTCGGTCATATCTTTCAACTAGGCGATAAATATTCAGCTGCGATGAATGCGACATATCTTGATGAAAACGGCAAGGCAAAGCCATTTTTGATGGGTTGCTATGGTATTGGTATCAGTAGGCTGATTGCCGTAATGATAGAGGCTAGCCACGACGAGAAGGGCTGCATCTGGAAAAAAGAGTGCGCGCCGTTTGACGTGGAGATCATCATTTCAAATTTAAAAGATGAAGAGGGCGTAAAATTTGCATTTGAGCTTTATGAGAGCCTTAAAAAAGCTGGCGTTAGTGTCATCATCGACGATAGAAACGAGAGATTTGGCGTTAAGATGAATGACTTTGAACTCATCGGCTTCCCTTTTGCGTTACTTGTGGGTAAAGAATTTGCAAATGGCAAGGTCGAGTTTATCACAAGAGATGGTTTAAGCAAAGAAACGATCGGCGCAAATGAAGCCTTTAAAAAGATAAAAGAAGGCTTATGAGATTTTTCGCATTTTTATTTTTTTTGATAGAAGCGATATTTATCTATCTTTTTGTTGATAAATTTGGCTTTTTAAACTACTTTCTTGAGGTGCTAGTCTCTGGATTTGTGGGTATCGCACTTCTTTTAAATGCTGGATTTTCTAGCTTAAATTCGCCTCAAGTGGCGCTTAAAAGCTTTCTTGGCGGAAATTTATTTAGTCAGTTAGGGCTTAGCTTTGGCGGAATGCTTTTGTTTCTGCCAGGAATTTTAACAGATATTTTTGGTATAGCCGTAGTTATTTTTTCTTTGATATTTAAGAAAAATGTAGCAAAAAATGAGAGCTATCAGGAGTTTAAATTTCAAAATTTTAGCGAGCAGAGTGCTAAAAAAGATGATGGCGAGATCATAGACGTTGAGGTCATAGAAGAGCCAAAAAGAGTAAATTAGGAGAGACGATGAAAGAGATAAAAATAGCAACTAGAAAGAGTATCTTAGCGCTTTGGCAAAGCGAGCATATCAAAGCTAGAATAGAATCAAAACATAACGATATAAAAGTTGAGCTTATTGGTATGAAGACAAAGGGCGACGTGATCCTTGATACACCACTTGCGAAGATCGGCGGCAAAGGGCTTTTTACAAAAGAGCTTGAAGATAGCATGCTAAAAGGCGAGACTGACATCGCAGTGCATAGCCTAAAGGATGTGCCAGTAGTCTTTCCAGAAGGGCTTAGACTTGCAGCGATTTGCTCACGTGAGGATACTAGAGATGCGATGATAAGTGAGAAATTTGCTAAATTTGGCGATCTACCGCACGGCGCAAGGGTTGGTACAACGAGTCTACGCCGCAAGATGCAGCTACTTATCATGAGGCCTGATCTTGAGATTATCTCGCTTCGCGGAAACGTGCAAACTAGACTTAGAAAGCTAAAAGAGGGTGAATTCGACGCGATTATTTTGGCGATGGCTGGCATAAATCGCTTAAATATCAAGGCTGAAGTGGCGCACATCTACACATTTGGCTTTGACGAGATGATACCTGCGATGGGGCAGGGTGCTCTTGGGGTAGAGGCTAGAGATGAGAAGAAAATTTTAGATGAGATCTCTTTTTTAAACGACGAAAATGCGGTTATAGAAACGACCATAGAGCGTGATTTTGTAAGCGTTTTAGAAGGCGGCTGCCAGGTACCAATTGGTATAAGCGCAAGGCTAAAAGATGATGAAATTTCTATCGATGCGATCGTTGGTCTACCTGATGGAAGCGAGTTTATAAAAGATAGCTTAAAGGTCAGCAAAGATAAATTTCAAAGCGTTGGTAAGGAGCTAGCTCATAAATTTATAGAAAAAGGGGCAAAAGAGCTTTTAAAACGCGCTGAAGAGATGGCTTAGAGTGTGTTTGAGCTAAAATTTAAAGCAAAAGCCCTAACCGCTACTAAAAATAGCAAAGACAACTACTATATGATCGGTCTTGCAGACGACAAATACGACTACAAAAACTACATAATCTTTCAAAGACCGATCAAGCTCAAAAAAGATGACGACGAAAACGCCGACATAAACGGCATATACGCAGAGTGCAACGGCGACGTTTGCTATAACGCTTGCAAAAGGGTGAAGATCACTGATAAAACTATTATTTTTGAGGTGCAAGATAGCGTTATTAGCGTTGATATAGAGGGTGTTCAACTTAATGAGCGCTTTATGAAATATAGCAAAGAGATATTTGGCAAACTGCTAAAATGTAGCATATCGAAGTAATTAATAAAATTTACTGCCGTTTTTAAAACTGCGATGCCATCTAGCGTTTAAAAAAATTGTAATGAATCACTTTGGAAAAGATGTAAGTATACCGGCCATGTGTGGCTGTGCGTTGAGCACTAGTTTGCGGACGTTATGACAATGGAGTATAAATTTAGTGTTTGTGTCTATTTAAACAGCGAGGCAATATCGCAAAGACTGCGTCCGAAACAGCGATCGATACTCTGATAGCTATCGGTGCGTGCGGCAAATAATAAATACCCGCTTTGCTTCGCCTTTTTCAGCTATTTTTGGCTAAAATCGCCCAAAAATCAAAAAGGCGAAATATGGACTACATCAAGCTTTTAAAAGAAAATAATCTACTTCGTGTTATCGACGAGCCAACAGATATTGATCTTGAGATCGCGCATGCAAGCTATATCGAGGTCAAGTGTGAGAGCTCGCAAGCGCTACTTTTTACAAATCCAGTCTGCAAAAAAACTGGGCGTAAATTTGCCCCAGTGCTTACAAATATATACGGCTCAAAACGCGCACTTGAGCTTATCTTTGGGCTAAAGCCTGATGAGATCGCAGATGAGATAGAAAAGCTTTTAAAACCCAGAAAACCAGAGAATTTCAAAGAAAAGCTTGATTTTTTAGCCTATCTTTTTAGCATGAGAAAAATTTTTACTAAGAGATTAAAAGGTGAGGGTGAGTGCCAGCAGGTGAAATTTATAGGTGAAGATGCTAATTTGCTATCGCTTCCAGCACTAAAGACATGGCCACATGATGGTGGCGCTTTTATTACGATGGGGCAGGTTTATACGCAAAGCTTAGACGGCGCTTTGCAAAATTTAGGTATGTACCGCCTACAAATTTATGACAAAAACCGCCTTGGCATGCACTGGCAGATACATAAAGACGGTGCAAATTTCTTTTACGAGTACAAGCGTGCAGGCAAAAAGATGCCAGTTTCAGTAGCCATTGGCGGTGATCCGCTTTATATTTGGTGTGGGCAAGCACCGCTTCCAAAGGGAGTTTTTGAACTTTTGCTTTATGGTTTTATCCGCAAAGAGCCAGCCAAACTTGTAAAATCCTTAACAAATGAAATTTACGTCCCGCACGATACAGACTACGTGATAGAGGGTTTCGTGGATACTACTAAGAGCGAACTCGAGGGGCCATTTGGCGATCACACTGGCTTTTATACACCTATCGAGCCTTTTCCGGTGATGGATGTAACGGCGATAACTAGCAAGCGTGAGCCGGTATTTCACGCAACTGTGGTTGGAAAGCCACCACTTGAGGATAAATATATGGGCTGGGCGACTGAGCGGGTTTTTCTGCCGCTTTTACGCACGACGGTACCGGAGCTTTTAGACTACAACATGCCTGAAAATGGCGTTTTCCACAACCTAATCTTAGCCAAGATAAATACGCTCTATCCAGCTCATGCAAAGCAGGCCATGCACGCATTTTGGGGCGTTGGGCAGATGAGCTTTGTAAAACATGCCATTTTTGTTGGAGCCGATGCGCCTGAACTTAAAGATTATGATGAATTTACTAGCTTTGTTTTAAATCGTTTTGGTAGCCAGAGTGTGCTAATAAGCCAAGGCGTGTGCGATCAGCTTGATCATGCTAGTCCAAACTCGTGTTTTGGTGGCAAACTCGGCGTAGATGCGACGCAAGACTTTTGTAAATTTAGCCCTGTGGTTTTAAGCGACAGCGAGCTTTTGGCTAAATTTCAAAGCGTTACGCCAAATGTAAAAGAGCTTAAGCAGTTTAAAACGGATACCAAAACGCCTATTTGTATGGTGAAATTTGAAAAAGATTGTGTGGTAAAAGAGCTTTTTGACAAGCTTTTGATATTTAGAGATTTTTTCAAGCTCCTTATCGTTGTAGATATGCAAAATCATCTTGAAAACCCATATATGCTACTTTGGCGTGTGACAAATAATATTGATGCATTGCGTGATATTTTCATAGATGGTGAAAATTTCTGCGTGGATGCCACTAGTAAAGATGAGCGCGAAGGATATACTAGAGGCTGGCCGCTACAAACGGATTGTGACCGCGAAGTGGTTGCTGATCTAGTTAAGCGCGGCATAGTAAAAGACGAGCCAGAGTTATTTAAAAAATTTGAAATATTTGGCTAGCTTTGAGGGGCTCAAGTAAATTTATAAATTTTGCTTTTTGCTGCGGATTTGAAATTTTTAATAAGACTTGCTTAATCAAATGCTAGTGTTTGTTTGCTAATTAAAAATAGCTTTTAGACTGGGTCTAAAAGCTTAATTTGTTTTTAGCTCTCTTTTAAGAGCTTACTTGCGAGCATATCGGCTTTTGCTTTATCTGTATCTTTTTTTACGGATTTATAAATTTTAGATATATAATTTTCCAAAACTTCGTGGCAAGATATTACTTTTTCATTTTCACTTCTTGCTACTTTTACGTATTCACCGCTATTTTGTAGCTCAAAAGCTAGGTCATTATCGCTTAGCTGAAGTTCTAAAATTTCAAGTAGTCTCTCTTGAAGTCTTGGCTCAAAAATAGGCGTCATAAGCTCTAAGCGACGCTCTAAATTTCTTGGCATCCAGTCAGCACTTGAGATGTAAATTTTTGGCTGAGCATGTTTAAAATATAAAATTCTAGCGTGTTCTAAGTATTTGCCGATAATAGAGCGAACTTTTATGTTTTCACTTTTGCCTTTTATGCCAGGCCTTAGTCCGCACACACCACGAACTATAAGATCGATCTTCACGCCTGCGTTTGATGCGCGGCTAAGCTCATTTATCACATCTTCATCGATTAGAGCATTCATTTTGGCGATGATCCTGCCTTCACTACCTTTGCTAACCTCCACCCTTATCTTTTCGATAATGCGCTCTTTTATCTGAAAAGGCGACATGCTAAGAGCGTTTAAACGGCGATTTTTATTATATCCTGAGAGGATGTGAAAAAACGAAGTCGTATCCTGGCTAAATTCTTCTTTGCTCGTAAATAGACTAACGTCAGTATAAATTTTAGCCGAACTGCCGTTGTAGTTGCCTGTGCCAAAATGCATATAAAATTTAAGCTTATCGCCGATTTGGCGGATGACCTGGCTAACTTTTGCATGCACCTTAAAGCCTGTGATGCCGTATATCACGTGCGCTCCAGCGTCTTCAAGCGCCTTTGCCCAGTGCAGGTTATTTTCCTCATCAAACCTTGCTTTTAGCTCAACCATTACAGTTACTTGCTTGCCGTCACTTGCGGCGTCTATTAGGCTTTGAATTATTGGCGAGCTTTTATCGACTCTATAAAGTGTCATTCGAATAGATATGACTTTTGGATCTTTGCTGGCCTCTTTTATAAAGCTTACAACTGGATCAAAGCTCTCAAATGGATGCACTAGCAGCACATCTTCTTTATCTATGGCGTCAAATACAGATATGCCATTGCCAAATGGTGGTAGCGTTTTTGGAACGTAAGGCGCATTTGCCAGGTGGGTAAAATTTTTACTTCCAGCTATCTCCCAAAGCGAGCTAAGAGTGAGCGGAATGCTTGAAAAATAGACATCTTTATGAAAAATTTTCATATGAAAATTTAAGAAGTCTAAGATATCAGCGTCTACGTTTTTATCGATTTGCATACGAACAAAAGCCCCTTTTCTGCGAAGCTTTAGCCCTTGCTCAAGTATCATCATAAAATCATCCGCTTCTTCTTCTTCGATGACGATATCAGCATTTCTTGTCACTCTAAAAGCAGCTGAGCTAAGTAGCTTATACCCTGGAAAAATTTCTTCTGCGTGGCGGTGTACGATCGTTTCAATCGGCACAAAAACATTGCTACTTGGCTGTGTAAAGCGTGGCAAGACTCTTGAAATTCTTATCATGCCGTATTTTAAAATTTCTGGATGTTCGATATCAGCAAGCTTAACGGCAAGCGAGAAGCTAAGGTTGTTTAGGTGCGGAAATGGATGAGTCGCATCGACAGCGATAGGCACGATGACTGGCAAGATATTTGAGAAAAAGTATTCGTCGCACTTTTGCTTCAAGCTATCATCAAGCTCGTCATAATTTTTTATAAAAAGCCCCTCTTTTTTAAGGGCATTTACAGTGTTTTTGTAGTGATTTTCAACTAAAATTTGCTCATTTTGTAAATATTTTCTGATCTCTCTTAGTTGATCAAGTGGACTCATACCATCGCCACTGCTTGTGGTAGCTCCAGCTGCAAAAAGTTGCTTTAAACCAGCAACCCTGATCATATAAAACTCGTCTAAATTTGTCATATAGATCGCTAAAAATTTTAGCTTTTCAAGTAAAGGAATTTCCTTTTCACATTGAGCGAGCACCCTTGAGTTAAAGCGTAGCCAGCTTAATTCTCGGTTTATAAAAAGAGTTTCGTTTTCGCTCATCATCTTCTCCTTGTGTTTTTTGGTTATTTTATGATATATGCGGTTATAAAGTTCTTACTTTATTTAAAATTTTGGTTACAATAAGCCAAAACTTAAATTTAAAGGCTTATTATGTCTGATTATGTGATATTAGTTGGTATCTTTTTAGTGGCAGTCGTTGTTTTTGCGCTTATTAAAAAGATATCGTTTTAGCTTTTAAATTTCTCCCACCACAAATAAGCAAAGATAAGCCCAAAACCTTTGACCTTGCTCTCATCAAAGGCAAATTTCATCATATCTTCTCGTTTTATAAAAACAAGTTCGATATCTTCGCCATCGACGCCACCGCCAGAATTTACCTTCATGCTCTCATCGATCTTTGCGTAAAACATAGTTTGCATATTGCCTCCAAAGCCAAAAGCACCGTATGTCATTGTGATACGCTCTATCTCTTTTAGCTCATAGCCCACTTCTTCGATCGCTTCTTCTCTAGCTGTTTGCTCTTCGCTTAGCCCTTTATCCATAAGCCCTGCGCAAAGCTCATAAGTAAAGCCTTGCTCATTTGTTTTGATGCCTTCTTTCTCTTGTGAGTACCAAACAGCAGGACGAAACTGCTTTACAAACAAAAAGGCATCTTTTTGCTCGTGATATAAAAAAATACTAACACTATTCATCACCTTGACGCAGTCCCAGTCTCTTTGGACACCATTTTGCATAAATTTCATCTTAAATGGCTTTAGGTATTTTGACTCGCCAAGAGGCAGAATTTCTAAATTAGTTATAGTAGTATCCATTTTGCAAGTCCTAAAAAGCTAAAAAATCCTATCGCATCAGTAAAAGTAGTAAGAATGACGGCTGAACCGACTGCAGGATCTATGTTAAAGCGCCTTAGCGTTAAAGGTATGATCGTGCCAAAAAAGCCAGCAAAGAATAAATTCGTAACCATACTAAGTCCGATAACAACGCCAAGCATACCTTTGTCAAACCAAACAGAGGCGATTATGCCCATTACCACACCAAAGATTAGTCCATTTATAAGTGAAATACTAACCTCACGTTTTAGAACATTTTTGGCATCTTTAAACTCTATTTCGCCAAGTGCCAAACGACGAACCGTAACGGTAAGCGCTTGTGTGCCGGTATTTCCACCCATTGACGCAACTATTGGCATTAAAACAGCAAGAGCGACGTAGGCTGCGATTGTCTCGTCAAAAAGCCCGATTATAGATGAGCTAAAAAGAGCTGTTAGTAAATTTACACCAAGCCAAACCGCACGACCACGACCAGCCTTAAAAAGTGTATCGTCCTCTTCTGACTCGTCATCAACGCCGGCTAGGTTATAAATTTGCTCAGTTGCACTCTCTTGAATGTAGTCGTGGATGTCATCAGACGTGATACGACCAAGCAAAATTCCAGTACTACTAGTAACTGCGATAACATTTAAATCGTACTCTTGAAACATATCAGCGACATTTTGCATAAGATCCATATCATTTGCAACGTGTGGCTTGTAGTGATCGATCTGTGCTGACTCGATATTTTGCTTTAGTGTCTTTGTAAAATCAAAAAGTATAAGATCTTCAAGCGGGATAGCGTATTGTAAAACGCCATTTTTATCGATGATAAAAAGCTGCGAGATATTTTCTAGCTTGCCTTCTTGCTTTTCTCGTCTAAGTCTTGCTACTGCATTGCCAAGCTTTTCCTCAAGATGAGCCGAGAAGAGCTCTGTTTGCATGTGAGCACCGGCTCTATCTTCTTCGTAGCTTCTAAGCCTTAAAATTTCATTTTGGTTTTCTCTGTCAAGCTCGTTAAAAAGCTCTCTAGCTTTATCCTCGTCAATGTCCTCGATGTATTGAAGCAAGTCAGTCGCATCATCACTCTCTAGCTCTTCAAGTGCTTCTACGATCTTTTCAGCTGGAAGCTGTTCGATCACATCTTTTAGCATGTGATCAGGTAACTCGATAGCAACATCACCTAAAATTTCAGGGTCTAGCTTTTCAAGATAGTGAGCAAAAAGCTCTTCGTCGTGCTTTTTAAGTGTTTTTAGGTGTTGGGCTAGCTCGTAAGGCGAGAGTTCGTTATCTTCTAAATTTTCATCCAAATGCTGATCTATCAGCTCTTTTGCTTCTTCTAGTTCTTGGCTCAAGTTTTACCTTTAAAATTCTATTACATTAGGGAAAAATTCCACTTTATGATACTCTTTTTCGTTGCTTAAAGCATTTTTTATTAGCTCGTCATTTTTGCTAACAACTGCTTTAAATTTAGCTGATTCTTTCTTGTCTTCTAGGCTTCTAACGACCTTTATTGCACTTTCTGGATTGATAGGCTTATTGTCCCTATAAAGACCAAAATGTAGATGTGGTCCTGTGCTCATACCGCTTGTACCAACGTAGGCTATGAGCGTACCTTGCTTAACTTTTAGTCCGCCTTTTATGCCTTTAGCAAAGCCATTTAAGTGAGCATAAAGTGTCTCATAGCCACCAGCGTGAGAGATGATGACGGTTCTGCCATATCCACTTTTTTGTCCGACAAATTTAACCGTACCATCGCCTGCGGCTTTGATTGGTGTGCCTTTTGGAGCACCGTAGTCAACGCCAAGGTGCGCTCTATATCTTTGTAAAATAGGGTGCCATCTTTTTAGAGTAAAAGCTGATGTGATTCTGGCGTTTGTAAGAGGGCGAACAAGTAAAAATTTATCATTTTTCTTGCCATTTTTATCATAAAATTTATCTTCAAATTTATACATGACATATCGTTTATTTTTCGTTTCTATCATCGCAGCATAGATTTCTGGAGTACCAAAAGAGCGGCCCATACGTATTTTTTGATTATAAACGATAGCGATCGTATCGCCTTTGTTTATCTTTTTAAAATCAATGCCACTTCCTTTAAAAATTTCTTTAAAGCCAAGAGCTAGCGTGCCAGAGCCAGTGTAGTCAAAAATGTCTTCAGAGACTGATTTGTCCACCCTTAAGGCTAAAAATTTATCCTCACTTTGATAAGAGATGGGGAGAAATTCGAGCTTAAATTTATCATTGTCATCTCTAAAAATATGCATTTGAAGTTCGTCGCTAACAGGGATTAGTACTTGTTTGGTATTGCCGTTGTCGTCTTTATAAATTTGATACTTTGTGCCAGCGATGATCTCTTCTGTTAGTTCTTGATCTTCGGTTGCTAAGTTATAGTAAAGTGAAAGTGGGATTTTGTTTGTCTCTAAGAAATTTAAGAAGTTACTTCCATTTGGCCAGCTAAGCTCTTCGACACTTGGCTTTATAGCGTATAAATTTATAGATAATATTGCAAAAATTATAAAAATACGAGGCATTAATGTCCTTTTAAAAAGCTGGTGGGATTTTAACTAAAACTTGCTTTAATTTTGCAAAAGATAAAGCATTTTAGGCTATAATCGCTCTAAAAATTTAAACCTAGGAGATATTTTTGAAACGTATATTTGTGATTTTATCGCTAGTTTTTGGCTTTGCTTTTGGGGCTGATTTTTCTTTAAATGAGTATAGAACTCCTATAATTAGCGTCGATAGTGATGGCACAGCGACGATAGTTGATAGTCCAGAAATTTTAATCGGCTCAAGTGGTGTCGTACTTCATAAATTTGACACCGATAGCTCTATCATCGCAAGAGTTAGTGTTATCTCAAAAAATTCTGGCTTTGCTAAGATTAGATTTGAGGTGTTTGATCTGCTTGAGCAAAAGGCGCTCCCACTTCCAGGCATTGCACCTGCAAATGGCGATATGGTCGTGCTAAACTATCTTTATAACCGCTCATTAATCATCGTGCCAAATAAAGAAATTTACGAAGAGATCACATCTGCGTTTCCAAATATGATATTTATCCACCCAGATATTATAGGAGCGTATCTAAGCTACGAATACAAACCAAATCCAAGCAGAGATGACTTTAGAAAAATGTGCGCTCAAAGCGCAGCTGGTTTAATTTTCGTAGCGATGGATGGCAGAAGCGTTTTTGCTGATTGCCAAAGCTTTAAAGTACTAAAAGAATTTAAAAGTGGTGAGGTTGAGTACTATCAGCTACCATTTTATACAAGAGTTAGCGACATAGACACCGTCTTTTGGAAGCTAAATAGCGAGCACATCAACAACTACGACGCTCACTACGAAAAACTTTTCGAAGAAGATAACTGATAAATGAGCCGTTTGTCCTTAAGTAAGCAAAATTTAAAGGAGTTTTTAAATTTGCTCCCAACGCTTAAGGACAAAGAGCTCTTTCACTATGCCTCAAGCCTTAGTTTTCATACGATTTTATCGATCATTCCGATACTTCTTATATCATTTTCTATCTTTACAAAACTGCCTAGTTTTGAGGATTATTACGCCAAGATTCAGGACTTTATATTTTCAGCTCTTTTGCCAAGCAACCAAGAGATCATCTCAAACTACTTGCAAAATTTCTTACAAAATAGCGGAAATTTAGGCATAGTTGGCTTTGTGGCGATGATATTTACATCGGCTATGTTTTTTAGCGACTATGAATATGTAGTTTTAAAAGTGACACGTGCAAGTAAGGCTAGAGGATTTTGGTCAGCACTTAGCTCGTATTGGACACTTATCACGCTCGCGCCACTTGGTCTTGCCGGTAGTTTTTATCTTTCAAGCCTCATTCAAGAGATGCTAAACTCAAACGTGATCACAAACTCGATAAATTTTTTAAGCATATTCCCATATCTCATCATCTGGGCGATATTTTGCATCACATATCTCATCTCAGTAAATGACGAGATAAAGTTTAAAAGCGCTTTTTTTAGCTCGTTTGCCGCTTCGCTCGTTTGGTATATTGGCAAGTCGGCCTTTGTCTATTATGTCCTTTACAACAAGACCTATCTAAGCGTTTATGGCTCGTTTTCAGCCGTACTTTTCTTTTTTGTCTGGATCTATATCTCGTGGATCATCTTTTTATATGGACTAAAGCTTTGTGCTTATCTCTCTAATAGTTCAAAATTTAAAAGATAAATTTAATAGTTAGTACCAGCTGGCAATATATTTTTATAAATTTACCAGCTAGTGTGATTTGTATTATTTTATGTAGAATATTATGTAAAATCAGCGTTTAAACTCGCAAATTTCTATCTTTACTCCAAGCTCTTTGCTAAAATCTTTAGCCTTTTTCTCTAGCTCATCTTTGTCAAAGCAGATAAGATCTATGTAAGATCGCATCTCGCCATTTGCTTCACCTATGATCTCACAAATTTCACTCTCTTTTAGCGCGTCTGAAATTTTGTTTTTGCTATCAACGCCAAACTGTATGTCGCCACCGTGAGATATGGCTAAAAAGCAAAAATTTATGCCAAGCTCAAAAGCTTCGTTATAAGTATCGCTTGCACCGTCGTAGTATTCGTTTAGTAGCTCGCTAAGAGATGTAAATCCTGTGAAAACGTCGTCACGTAGCTTGTTTGAACGAGGCTCTAGCTCATAGACCATAAAATTCTTAAGTGGCTCGTTTGAGGCTTCTTTACCAAATTTCTCATCTATAAGATCGGCAAAGTCGATCAGTGGCACGCCTTTTTCTCTTGGCTCATCTATTATCTCAAACTCTCCAAGCATATTTATCATGATCATCTCACCAACTACGTTGTCACAAAGTATGAGCGATAATGTATATGCCTTATTTTCATCTTCGCTTTTAAGCTTACTTAGAGTCTCGTTATATAGGCACATATCTACGCTTTTGTCATTAAATTTTGCATAGACCATGACCTCATTTGCATCAACGCTTACGCCATACATTTGTATAGTAGCGACGTTTCGTGGTGCACGTGGCTTGCCAAGTGTGCAAGTAAGCTTTGCCTCATACTCTTTTGGCATGCGCAATTTTATAAATTTAAGCCACAAAAGCCTATGTTTAAGTCCTTCTGGAGTGAGTACTAGATCGATCTTTCCATCAATAAGGCCTATCATAAAAGTTGGATCAACTAAACATAAATTTAGCGCTTTTTCGGTCATTTTGCTTGCAGCTTCAAAATTTTTATCTTCTAAATTTTGTTTGATGGTGTCTAAATTTTTGCCAAACTCGCTCCAAAATTTATCAACTCTGCTTGCAAAGCTAGAGCTCTTTTTAGAAAACCACATTTTTTATCCTTGTTTATTAAAATTTTCAACATTTTTTTGCGTATAAATTTTCATCGATGGAAATTCTAAGGCACTTAGCTTGTCATATCCTTCTTCATTAAAAACACATCCCGTATCGATATTGGCGCTATTTGTATAGAGCTTAGCCTCATGCACTGGCGTGTGTCCGTAGACATTAAATATGCCTTCAACTTGCATCATATCGCCTCTGCCTGATAGTACATGCCTTCTAAACTCATCCCTTGAACTATCATCATCTCTTAAAGTCCAAAATTTGCCAACAGCCGAGTGGGAAACGACCAAATGCTCGCCATTTTGGTTTTTGTGGTCTTTAAACTCCAGATAAACTGGCCTTGTTTCTAAAAAATCCACATGCCTTTGCTTAAACTCCACACTTTGTCCAAGGTATGATCTATATGTCTCTTCTCCGCCGTTTCCAAAGAACCAGCTCCTGTCAAATGGCACTTTGTTGTTTAGAAATTCAAGTTTATTACTTAGCAGCCTGCGCTCATGATTTCCCATTACCATTTTATAGTTATTTTGCATGATAAGCTCGACTACATCGCAACTAAAAAGCCCTCGATCTATCACATCTCCGACAAAGCAAATTTGTGATTTTTCTTTGTCTGGAAACTGCTTGATAAGCTCTAAAAGTGTGTTAAAACAGCCGTGCACATCGCCTATGATATAAATTTGCTCGCTCAATTTTTCTCCTTTGTGCCAAATTTTAGTCTATTAAGCTTAAAAATGTAGTGTTAAGAAAACACTTTTGTATAGCTGTACTATATTGGCGTAATGCTAGCGATATATAAAGTTAAAACCTAGTAAAAGATATTTAAAATTTAAGGAATTTAAAGCAGAAGGGAGCCTAAGCTCCCTAAAATCATTGTGCGTAAAAGCCGCTAACCTTACCGGTTAGGTCAATCATGATGTTTTTCATTTGAGTGTAGTGCTCAAGGATGATCTTGTGAGTTTCTCGGCCGATACCTGAGTTTTTATATCCGCCAAATGGGCTGCCTGCTGGGATTTGGTTATAGGTGTTGATCCAGACTCTGCCAGTCTCCATAGATCTTGCAACGCGGAGCGCTTTTGTGATGTCTTGTGTGAAAATTCCGCCACCTAGGCCATATTCGCTGTCATTTACCATTTTGATAAGTTCGGCTTCATCTTTAAATTTGATGACAACGCCAACTGGTCCAAAAATTTCTTCCTGTGCCACTCTCATATCATTTGTCACATCAACTAACAACGTTGGCTCGACAAATGCGCCCTTGTCGCAACCATTTGCAGTGTAGGCTTTGCCACCGACTGCCACTTTTGCGCCTTCTTTTTTGCCGATCTCGATGTAGTTTAAAATTTGCTCAGCTTGTTTTTTATTGATTTGTGAGCCCATTTGAGTACTAGGATCTAGCGGATCGCCAACTTTTATAGTGCTAAATTTCTTCACCGCAGCCTCTATAAATTTGTCGTAAAAGCTCTCTTCTACGAAAATTCTTGATCCTGCGCAGCAAACTTGACCTTGGTTAAACAA
Organism: Campylobacter concisus; assembly: GCF_003048775.2. NCBI lineage: Bacteria > Pseudomonadati > Campylobacterota > Epsilonproteobacteria > Campylobacterales > Campylobacteraceae > Campylobacter > Campylobacter concisus. Next base: position 823,004 of record NZ_CP049272.1, read on the forward strand.
AATTCCAAGCTGAAGGCCGTCAAGCGCTTTGTCTAAATTTGCGTCGCTAAAGAAGATATTTGCGCTCTTGCCACCAAGCTCAAGTGTGGCTGGGATGATACGGCGAGCCGCTGCTATGGCGATATCTCGGCCGATCTCGGTTGAGCCAGTAAATGCTAGCTTGTCAAGGCCTGGGTGGTTTTTGATCCACTCGCCGCTCTTGCTACCTTTTCCAGTTATTATGTTGATAAGACCTTTTGGCAAAATTTTATCTATCAGCCTAAATAGCTCAAGCACGCTTAGACTTGTCTCGCTTGAAGGCTTAAACACGCTTGCATCGCCTGCTGCGATCACTGGAGCTAGCTTCCAAGCTGCCATTAAAAATGGAAAATTCCAAGGTACGATCTGACCCACAACACCTATTGGCTCGCGTAAAACGATAGAGAGTTGCTTCTCATCAAGTACATTTGCGCTGCCTTCTTCGCCCATGATAACGCCAGCAAAGTACCTAAAATGCTCTGCTGCAAAAGGAATATCAACATTTAGCGTCTCGCGGATCGGCTTGCCGTTATCCATGCTCTCGACTTTTGCCAAGTGCTCTTTGTGCTCATCGATGATATCAGCGATCTTATTTAAAAGCTTTGCACGCTCGCTAATTGTGGTGTGTTTAAATTTCTTAAAAGCCTCACGTGCAGCACGAACTGCGTCATTTACATCTTCTTCGGTAGCATCAGCGATCTTTGCAAGGTGCTCGCCGTTTGCTGGATTTTTTGCATCAAGTGTAGCGCCGTCTTTTGCGTCGCGCCACTCACCATTTATGAAAAGCCCATATTTTTCTAGTAGTTTCATACTTTTCTCCTTGATTAAGATTTTGTAAAAGGATTATAATATTAATAAAATTTATCAAAAATAAATTTTGGACATAAATTATCTTTTTTAATAAATTTTATTATTTAAAGTAGGATTATTTTAAAATTTAACTCTGCCAAGAGAGCAAAAACGTAGTCTCGCCATCAAGTTCGCTTTGGCATTTTACGACGATATCATTTTTCTTACAGCACTCTTTAACTAAATTTAGCCCTATGCCAAAGCCGCCTTGATCGTCGTTAAATCTCGTGTAACGATCAAAAATTTGAAGTTGCTGCTCTTTGCTGATGCCTCGACCGGTGTTACTTATGCTAAAGAAATTTGGCTCTAAAGTGATGCGTACTTTTGAATTTGGCGCTGCATATTTGGAGGCGTTGCTAAGAAGGTTGTCTAAAATTTTGCTCACATCCCCAAGATCTGCATTTATAAGGCTTGGCTTTAGGCTAGTATCTATCTCAAGTCCGCGTTTGGCAAAAAATGGCGAGAAATAGTTCAGTCTTTGTGTGGTTAGCAAATTTAGATCTATGAGCTCTTTTTTGCTAGGCTTGTCTAGGTTAAAGCTTAGATGAACGAGCGCGTCATAAATGTTATTTAGGCTCTTTGCGGCAAGGCTGATATTATTAAAACGCTTTAAATTTCGCTCATTTAGGTTGTCAAGATCGGCTGTTTCTATACTCATCGAGATGACGCTTAGAGGCGTGTTTATCTCGTGTGTTGAGTCTTTTATAAAGCGGTTTAGCGTATCTATCTTTTCATAAAGCGGTCTTAGGCTCAGTTTTGCGAGGTAAAAGGCGACAAAGAGTAGGGCAAAAAAGAAAAAGAGTGCCTTTAGTATGGTTGAAATTTGTAAAGATAAAATTTCAGCCTTGATATCTTTGCCAACTAGAAAAATATCTGCGTACGAGAGCTCGTCTGTAGTGTTGTCGTCCATGTACTGGATCTTTTCAAATATCGCGACCTTGCCGCTAATCAAATTTACATTTTTGCTTTTATCGATCTTTTGACAGTCAAAGTCTTTATAAATTTTCTCGCCATTTTTTAGCACGATGCAAGCATGCACGCCTTTTTCTTTTGTTAGACTTGAAATTGAGTCAAGTCCATTCATTCTAGCTTTCATGTAAATGCCCATCTTTATCTCTTTTAGCATTTTGACCTCGTTTAAGATGAGCGCATTTTTTTTATTTTTGTAGTCGTTTATGAAAAAATAGCCCAGAAAGAGCACGGAGCTAACAAGATAGAGGGATAAAATTTTAAATAAAATTTGCGTCTTTTCAGACATAGATGTAACCATCTCCACGCCTGTTTAAAATGGCATCTTTGCCTAAAATCTGGCGTAGATTTTTGATATAGACACGGAGGCTAAGCTCGCTTGGCTCCTCGTCAAATTTCCAAATTTTATTAAAAATTTCATCTTTGGTTAAAATTTTGCCTTTGTTTTGCAAAAATAGGGCGAGTAGGTCGCTCTCTTTACTAGAGATATTTACATTTTTACCATCTTTGCTTAGTGTTTTGCTCTGTGGATGAAAGCTAAATTCGCTTGAAATTTTGATCGCATCTCCACTGTGATGTGAGAAATTTCTCTTTAGAAGTGCTTGTATACGTATGAGTAGTTCTTTTAGCTCAAATGGCTTTTTTAGATAGTCGTCGCAGCCACTTTTGTAGCCTTTTTCAAGATCGTCTATGGTGTTTAGCGAGGTGGTAAAGATGCTAGGTGCGCTAACACCTAGCTCTCTTAAGGAAGAAAGAAGTGAAAAGCCATCTCCTTGTGGGAGTTTGACGTCAAGTATAAGCAGGTCGAAATTTTGCTCGTAGGCGAGATCAAGTGCTTCTTTGGCATTATCTGAAGTAGTTACCTCATAGCCATTTTCGCTTAGATACTCACTGATGAGATCAAGTAAAATTTCATCATCTTCAACGAGCAAAATTCTAACCATTAAGCACCTTTACATGCCTTTTTTCATTTCGTCTTTTTTCATACCCATGTCGTCTTTTTTCATTTCGTCTTTCATGCCCATGTCATCTTTTTTCATTTCATCTTTTTTTATCATGGGTTTTTTGCCCATGTCATCTTTCATCATCTGCTCTTTCTTCATCATCTCGTCTTTGCCCATGTCATCTTTTTTCATCATTTCAGTAGCATTTGCAAGACCACCAAGCATAAACATAGCACCAAGTGCAACTAGTAGTAATTTCTTCATAACGTCTCCTTTAAATGAAATATGATGAAATACTATCTCTTTAGTGTTAAGTGAGTGTGAATTTACGCAAATACAAAATATATAACTGGAAGCGTGATAAATGAAAAAAGCACGCCTATGGCCACTGATGAGATGGCTAGCGAGCTATCAAGCCCAGCTTTTATGACCATCGCACTTGCAAGGGCTGATGTTGGCATCGCACATTGAAAGAGACCAACGACCCAAGTTTTGTTCATCTGGATACCTGAAAATTTTAATATGATAAAAAATACGATAGCTGGCAAGATCATCTTACACAAAAGCACAACGCTAACGCCTTTATATGAGCTTGTGATACTGCTAAAGTTAAGACCAACACCAATCGCAAAAAGTGCCACCGGAGTAACACTACCTTCAAACATCCTAAGTGGAGCAAAGATAAACTCAGGCAAAGGGACTTCTTTTAAGATAAGAGCCATAATAAGCGCGATAAATGGTGGAAATTTTAAAATTTTCATCGTATTTTGAAATAGAGAAACCTTCTCTGGTGCAGCAAAAGAGAGGATAAGTGGCCCAAGGATCGAAAGTGGGATACCAGTAGCTATTTGATCGTAAAAGATGACTTCATTTACCATCGCATCGCCAAAGAAGCCCTGAATGACAGGCATACCGACAAATAGGGTATTACCAAAAAGGCTTAGCATGACCATACTAACAGTTGTTACTTTAGTAAATTTAAAAATCTTACCAAGCACCAATGCCATGACAGCGCTGATAGCTGTTGAGCCAAAGCCAATTAAAATTGTATTTATGAGCGAAACATCGACGTTTACGTGATAAATTTTGTCAAAGATTAGCGCAGGCATTGCAAAACAAAGGACAAAATCCACAAAAGGGATCGAGTGCTTTTGCTCAACAATGCCGACTTTTTTAGCAAAAAAACCAGTTGCGATTATGAAAAAAATTGCAAAAAGTGGAGTAAAGTTCATAGCATTCTCTTTTAAATCTAAATTTTTTACGGAAAATTGATTATAGGACCCATAAGATTAAATTACAATAAACCTTTTTTAAAATTTGCTCTCAAAATTTATGCCTTAATATCAACCTTTTTATAAAATTTATCTCTCTCATCTATCTTTTCTTTACTCTTTAAATCATTCTCAAGATAGCTGATATTATAAATTTCTCTTGTAGATATGCTTTTGCCATTATTTAGACTGATTAAAAATTTACTCTCAAATTTATTAGATAGATTGGTAATAGCAATCGCTCCGGCATCTTTTAGGCTTACGATTTTATCGCCTTGCATGAAGCCAATATCTTTAAAATCCAAGCTATTTAGCTGCACATTACTCATCTCTTTTGCCTCTAAATTTATGCTAGTTTTTAGCTCACTTGATGTATTTAACTTGCCAGTATCGTTATAGAGCTCTTTTACGTCTATCTCTCTACCACTATCAAATTTTAGCCTTATGGTGCCGTCTTTGTTTAGCTTCATAGCTATTACGCTATCGCTATCTTGCAAAGATGCGGCAGCTGTGGCTTCATTTGTTATAAAAGCCTTTTTTACCTTTTTTAAATTCGAGATACTAAACTCAAGTCCAGTCGCTTGTTTAAATTCATTTTCCATCGCTATCATTTTGGCTGATTTTGTCTTCTCAAGCTTTGATATATAAGCATCCGCATTTTCTTCAAATTTCTTTAAATTATTGCCAAGATTTTCTATCATCTTGTTATATGAGTCAAACTCAGCGTTATAATCTTTGTAAAATTTCATAAAACTATCTTTTTGAAATTTTGTATATGAGAAATTTTCATCTTTTTTGTAATCTTTGCTCGGCTCAATGATCGGATTAAACTCGCTTAGCCTTGCAGTATCATCAAAACCCACTTTAAGATAGGCAAAGTTTTTAAAAGAGCTATCTTTGCCAAAGATGTTATTGTGTCTTAGATCGACCCAGCCATCATTTTGGGCATATTTTTTAAAGAAATTATTTATATCATTTTTCTCTATCTTTTCATATCTGTTTTCTGCAGTGAACAAAGTATTTGGATCTGAGGCGTAGTAAGAGTGCCTATAATCAATATCTTTTGTATCTACGTAAAGATCGGGATTATTTGTGATCGTTGCTTTACGATTTAGCTCTTCTCTTTCTATTTGGTTGTGATTTATGACATTTGTGCTGATAAACTGCCTAAGATCAACCCTTGGCATTACATCGCTTAAATTTGCTATTTTTTCATTTCCGTCTTTGTCATAACCTCTTACTTTTAGCTTATCAAAGAGTATATCTTTTTGGTCTAGCACGCCGTCATTGTTGCTATCAAAGCTAAAAAGATAGCTATTATTTTCCAATTTTGTAGTGCCAAGTTTATCGTTATCGCCGTAAATATCTAAAAATACTTCTACTTCTCCATACTTTGTTTTTAGAGTGTTTGAATAAGCGTAATCGTTTAAATTTTTAAATTTTGTATTTTCTAAGTATCCACTTTTTAGTGTAGATAGCATGCTGCTACTATCTGAAGCTTTTATATTTTTAAAGTAGGATTTTTCACTAAAATGATGACCTTTGGAAAGCTCATCGGAGTAGATTTTGTTGTTGCTGTAGATGAGATTTTTTGAGTAGTTATTTAAAATTTCTTCTACTTTTTGTAGGATTTTATGTCTATTTTGCTCTTTGATCTCGGCATCAGTGACATTTATAACTTTGCCTATTTTTATACTTTCTTTTAGACTTGAAATTTGTTCGTTATTTATCTCTAAACCTTGTTTATCCTTAAAGGCATGGAGCATATCTGTAGGATTTTCTAAATCTTTTAAATTTATAAAGTTATATTTTAAAGGTGCAATATTCATCCAAAATCCTTTTTAAAGATGTTGCAGATAATATCGGATAAATTTAGAAAGTATTTAGGTTTATAATGGTGCCCGAGGTCGGACTCGAACCGACACAAGGTTGCCCTTACCAGATTTTGAGTCTGGCGCGTCTACCAGTTTCACCACTCGGGCTAAGTTAAGATTGAAATTTTAGATTTGTGAGAAGAAAGAAAAAGGGGAGACTTGCTCCCCTAAAAAGAAATTATTTCTTTTTACCTTTTTTAGCAGCACCAGCAGCAACTGCTTCTTTAAGTTTTTTGCCAACTTTGAATTTAACTGCTTTGCTAGCAGGAACGTCGATAACTTTTTTAGTTCCAGGAACTCTAGCTTTTCTTGCAGCTCTGTCAGCAGTACCGAAAGTACCAAAGCCTATAAAGCTAATTGTATCGCCTTTTTCAAGAACTGCTTGGATTGTCTCCAAAGTAGCATCAACAACTTTTAGAGTATCTTTTTTTGAAAGACCAGCCTTATCGGCAACAGCTTGAATAAATTCAGCTTTTTTCATGAACCATCCTTTTAAGAAGTTATGTGGCTATATTACACTCTTTTAAAAAAAAATACAATACTTTTTCCCTAAATTTAGCTCTTTTTTACATTTTTTTAACAAAAAATGCAATTTTTTTAAAAATTTACTCGCAAATTTCAAACATAAGCTCGGTCTTTAGACCAATCTTTTTCATATCAATAAGCCTTAAATTTTTAAAATTTAAGCTCATTAGTTCATTTTTATTTTTTACAAGCTTATTTGCTATCTGACGCAAGACTTCGCCTCTATATGCTTTTGCGTGATGACTCACTATTTTTTTATTTTTTACAAAGCAAAAAGTTATGTATTCTTTTTTTATAGTGTAAAATTTTTCGTAAAATTTAGCTCTGAGATCCAAAATATCGTCATCTTTTAAAAACTCATCAACCGTTTTACTAAAATTTTTTTCATAAAATTTTGAAATTTCAAAGCTATCTAGCTTTTCACCTTGTTTTAGTTTATACTCTGGTATCTCATCTTTTGCCAAGATAGGTCCAAATAAATTTGAAAATATTAAAACATTATTATCTATATATTTTTGTGCCTCATTGTCTAAACCACGATAGTTTAGATGTTTATAAGCCACTCCATCATACCTTAAGATAGCTTTTATGCTACCTTTTTGAGATAGGCTTTCTCGCAGCTGCTTACTCTCTTCAAGCTCTTTTAGCCCAAAAAGCTTTTTTATCTCGTCTAAATTTGCCTTTTTTAAAAACTCATCGTATCTGTTTAAAATTTCAAATCTTTTGTCAAAAAGCTCTGGAAATATCAAATTCTTACCATTAAATTTATTATTCGTATTTAGAGAAATTTTACTTTCGCTTGGAGAAAAGAGAATTTTTAATGCCATTTTTCTTACCTATTTTTATATATAAATTTTTGTTGGATTATACAATAAACTTTTTGTGCTAAAAAAAATCAAATTTTTACCGATATAAAAACAAGCGGAATCATTTTTGCTTAGAGTGAATAAAAATTTAGGAAAAAATTATGAGAATAACAAACCAACTACGTTTTAGTCAGACTTTGCATGACTACCAAAAAAATATGACTGGTGTAAATAAAAGCTACAAGCAGCTCTCAAATGGTTTGAAAATTCAAGATCCATATGATGGTGCTGCGACTTATAATGATGCGATGAGGCTTGATTATGAAGCGACTACTCTCACTCAAGTAGTTGATGCCACTGGTAAATCTGTAAATTTCTCAAAAAATACAGATAATGCATTGCAAGAGTTTGAAAAACAGCTTGAAAATTTTAAGACAAAAGTAGTCCAAGCAGCTAGCAGTGTGCATAGTAAGACATCGCTAGAGGCTTTGGCAAATGATCTTCAAGGCATAAAAAATCACCTTATGAATATTGCAAATACTTCGGTCAATGGGCAGTTTTTGTTTTCTGGAAGTGCTGTTGATACAAAGCCAATAGATGGTGCAGGAAAGTATCAAGGCAACCGTGATTATATGAAAACATCAGCTGGTGCTCAGGTTGAGCTTCCTTATAATATCCCAGGATATGATCTATTTTTAGGAAAAGATGGCGATTACAGTAAAATTTTGACTACAAATGTTCGTTTAGCTGATCAAACTAGAACCGACATCTCTTATGCACCAAAATTTCTAAACGATAACAGCAAGATAAAAAATATGATCGGGCTAAATTACGCTAGTGATTCAGTGGTTAGAAGTGATGGCTCTTACAATGGAACAATAAATCCAGATTATGATTTTTTAGATAATTCAAATGTAAATTTTCCGGATACATATTTTTTCATGCAAGGCAAAAAGCCAGACGGCACGACATTTACTAGCAAATTTAAGATGAGTGCAAATACAACAATGGCTGGGCTTATGGAAAAAATTGGCATGGAATTTGGCAATACAAAAACAACAAAAGTTGTTGATGTAAGCATAAATAACGATGGACAATTTAATATAAAAGATCTTACTAAAGGTAATCAAACTATTGACTTTCATATGGTTGCGGCCACATCAGTAGCACCAAATCGCGGCGCAATCGCTCAAAACAACGCGCTTGATGCAGTAAATTCTCTTGAAGATCTTGAAACAATGGCAAATAACGTTCCAAAAACGGTTCATATCACTGAGTTTGTAAAGAGCAAATATACCGATAAAGATGGAAACGCGACAAATGCATTTGACTATGATAAGGTTAGATTTGAAAGAAAAGATAATGAGCTAATCGCAAATTTGCCTCAAGTAGCTAGAAGAACGGGCGAATATGCAACAGATCAGACAAAGCTAAGCGAAGTTTCTGGTACAAAAGAGAGCTACGATAGAAATTTATATCCAAAAGATGTTGACGCTAGAAAGAGAGAGCTTTTTAATATCGACAACCAAGAGATAAATTTACAAGTAAAGTCAATCACTGGCACAAAATATGACATAAAGGTAAAAATGGGTACAGCGGGAGGCACAAATACTCCAGTGCAATTTGAAATAACATCTACACCACCAGGTGGCACGCCTTCTGCACCTAGGACTTTAACTGTTTATAACTCAGATGAGTTTGGAAGTTACAGAACTTATGCTAGTGATTTTACTTATAGGCAGCTCATGGATATCGTTGCTATGGCAGCAAGCGATAATATTCCAAACCCTCCACATTCAGAAAACGCAAATTTTGATACAGATATTGAAAAGGTAAAAAGAGATCAAAACTATAATGCCTATAAAGAGGCTTTATCAAAAACTAAGGGTGCGGTAGAAACAACTTTAGATGATAAAGGCAGAATGGTTTTAACTGACAAGACAAAATCAGTAACAAACATAGAAGTAACTATGCATGATGCAAAAAATAGCGATAAATTTGATGGCGATAGTACTGGTAGAGATACGGCTGGTAATGCTGGCCACCCTCAAGGAAAAGGTTCTGTCTTTAGCTTTAATGAAAATAATGCCTTAACTATTGATGAGCCAAGTACGAGCGTTTTTCAAGACCTTGATAATATGATTGAAGCTGTTAGAAAGGGATATTATAGAGCTGATGCAAATAGCAATGACCCACGAAATACCGGCATGCAAGGTGCTTTGCAAAGACTAGATCATCTAATAGATCATGCGAATAAAGAGCTTACAAAGATCGGCTCTCAATCAAGACTTTTAACAGCTACAAAAGAGCGAGCCGAAGTAATGAAAGTGAATGTGCAAACTGTTAAAAATGATGTAATTGACGCAGACTATGCGGAGTCATATCTGAAATTTACGCAGCTTTCACTATCTTATCAAGCAACCCTACAAGCAAGTGCAAAGATAAATCAACTAAGCTTGCTAAATTATTTAAATTAAAATTTAAATCAGCAGGCCACCTAGCTTGCTGATTTTTTAAAATTAAACTCAAGCGTGCTATAATAAGCCTTTTTTATAAAGGATCTAAAATTTTACGACATATCTTATTTACAATTTTTGTTTGCATTTTTATATATTTTGGTATCGCTACAGCTGCCCCAACTGCTGATTTTGTTGGCTCGCTTGGGCAAAGCCTTGGTATTTTAAATATCAAATATTTTGGACTTATCGCGTATGTTTATCCATTTTTATTGATCATTTTAGGCTATTTTGTCTATAAAAATTTTAAGAAATTTGACTTTGATTTTGCTCAGTTTTTGGTAGGAATTTTTCTATTTTTTGTAGCCTTTTTGATGTTTCAAGCCTTGAGCGCTTCAAGTACAAATGGCGGTATAATTGGGAATTTTATAGTTAGTGCTTTAAAAGAGGTGATCGGCTCTATCGGCACTGCGGTTGCTATACTTATGATGTTTATTATCTCACTTGGGCTTGCTTTTAGGGAAAATTTTATCATTGTTTTAAGAAAGGCTTTTGTAGATAAAGAGACAAAAGTCCATGAAGAGAGAAATTTAAAAGAGATAAAACAAAAACAACTTCCAAAAATCGAACGCAAAAGACAAAAGAATAATGATATAAAAGAAGAAGAGCTTATAGAAGCTCAGGTGCTAAATGATGATGAGCAGAATTTAGATGAAGAGCTAGAGCCTGAGCCAGAAAAGGAGAGCAGGGCCTCAACTATAAACGGAGTTGAAATTTTAAACGAAGTGGCTGAGAACAAGAAGTTGCTTGATCAAATAGAACGAGGAAATGTAGAAAAGCCAAAGAATTTTGTCTTGCCACCGCTTAAATTTTTAAACGATCCGCCAAAACGCTCGCATAGTGTCAATGAAACTGAAATCGATCAGCAAATTTCTAATTTGCTTGATAAACTCCGTAAGTTTAAAATAGACGGCGATGTGGTTAGAACTTATACTGGGCCTATCGTCACGACATTTGAGTTTCGCCCAGCGCCGCACATTAAGGTGAGTAAAATCCTCACTTTGCAAGATGATCTGGCGATGGCGCTAAAGGCTCAAACTATCCGTATCCAAGCACCGATCCCTGGTAAAGATGTGGTAGGTATCGAGGTACCAAATCAAAATTTAGAGACGATATATCTAAAAGAAATTTTAGAGAGCGAAGTCTTTAAAAATGCAAGTAGCTCGCTAACTATGGCACTTGGTAAAGATATCGTCGGTGCCCCTTTTGTGACAGACCTTAAAAAACTACCTCATTTGCTAATCGCTGGAACTACAGGATCTGGTAAAAGTGTGGGTATAAACGCGATGCTTTTAAGCTTACTTTATAGAAATAGCCCACAAACTTTGCGCCTAATGATGATCGATCCAAAAATGCTTGAATTTAGCATATATAACGACATCCCACACCTTTTGACGCCGGTTATCACAGAGGCTAAAAAAGCGATCACTGCACTTGCCAATATGGTCGCTGAGATGGAGCGAAGATATAAGATAATGAGCCAAACTCGTACAAAAAATATAGAGAGCTACAATGAAAAGATGAAAGAGGAAGGCGGTGAGCAGTTCCCATACATCGTTGTGATCATAGACGAGCTTGCTGATCTCATGATGACTAGCGGGAAGGATGTGGAGCTTTATATCGGCCGCCTAGCACAGATGGCAAGAGCTAGCGGTATACACTTGATAGTGGCAACCCAGCGCCCAAGTGTCGATGTTGTGACTGGCCTTATAAAAGCAAATTTACCAAGTAGGATAAGTTACAGGGTAGGGCAGAGGATTGATAGTAAGGTCATTCTTGATCAAATGGGAGCTGAGAGCTTGCTTGGACGAGGAGATATGTTATTTACACCTCCAGGAAGTCCTGGTGTGATAAGACTGCATGCGCCATTTGCTAGCGAAAAAGAGATAGAAACGGTTGTAAATTTCTTAAAAGAGCAACAAGATGTGGCTTATGATGAGAAATTTTTAATAGAAGAGGGCACAAGCGGAAGTGTAGCCACTGGTACTCTAGGAGAAGATGAGCTTGATGAGCTTTATGAAGAGGCTAAAGAGATCATTTTAAGTGAGCAAAAGACGTCAATAAGTTATCTGCAAAGACGTTTAAAAATAGGTTACAACAAAGCTGCAAATATAATCGAACAAATGGAAAAAATGGGTGTTTTAAGCCCAGTGAATGCAAAAGGACAAAGAGAAATTTTATAGCTAAAGTCATAAATTGCTTTAATTTTAGAATTTTAATTTTTATTAAAATTCTAAAAAGTCTTGACAAAGCGCATTAAAATCTATATAATTACAACTCTTAAAAACATTGGGGTATCGCCAAGCGGTAAGGCAACTGGTTTTGGTCCAGTCATTCAGAGGTTCGAATCCTCTTACCCCATCCACTTTTTAAATCCAAAATAATACTTATCGCGGAGTAGAGCAGTGGTAGCTCGTCGGGCTCATAACCCGAAGGTCGGCGGTTCAAATCCGTCCTCCGCAACCAAATGCCTCATATCTTTATCATTTAAAAACTAAACGCCAACCCCTGTCCCATCACGTATATCATCTACATTGAGATGAACGTAGTGTAAGCTACTTTTAATATCCGTATGACCCATAAAAGCCATCAGTTTATGTGCATTAAATCCCTTCAAACTCACTAACCTAGAAGCCACTGTATGGCGTAATACGTATAGTCCGTGAGTGTTGCTTTCTCCCTTATATCCTAAATGGTTTCTTACAGCCCACCACATACGATTTGCTGTGTCATGGTTTAGATGAGTTATAGGGCACTTGTTTAATGGTAGGTCTTTGCAGTTGTCATAAGCCCCTTGAGATACCCAGTAGTAAGCCATACGAAGCACTTGGTCGTCTTTTGTTTCAGTAAAGAGTTTGCGTGCCTCTATTTTACTTACGCTCTTAGCTATTTCTAAGCGTTGCTTTATGGTTTTAAAGATTTCTATATAAGGTAGAATGGAATTTTTATATGAAAAAAGGAAGATTAGTAAAAACTAGGCATCATCTTTTTTAAATGAAAAAAGTAAAATTTGTATTAACTCTTGGCAAAATATTTCATAGAAATATAAATGAGAATTCTCACCTACTATTGTTTTATGGATTATTAGTATAAATTTAAAAATGCAGGAGGGGCGAATGCCCCTAATTATTATTTTAAAGTTTGGATGTATTCAGCTACTGCTTTTGCATCTTCGTCGCTCATTGGAGTAGCGATTGGTTTCATCATAGCGCCAAGACCAAATTTATTTGCTCCTGTTTTATAACCCTTTAGTGCCTCTTCGATAGCTGCTGCATCAAGAGATGTTAAAGCTGGAACTTTATTATTAAACATTTTTTCAGCTTTTGCGCCATGACAGGCGATGCATTTTTTGTAGATAGCAGCACCATCTGCAGCAAAGGCAGCAGTTGAAATTAGAGCCGCAACGCTAGAAACAATTAGTAATTTTTTCATTTTTCATCCTTTGTAAAAAAGTTTATGCATTATAGTACAAAAAGGTAAATTCGCAAGAAGCTAGTTAAAATATTTTGGCTATAATCACCAAATGAATAAAAATGAGCCTATTAAAGCACTTTTTCTGGATAGAGACGGCGTAATAAACGAAGATGCTGGATATGTTTACGAGATAAAAGATTTTAAATTTATCGATGGTATTTTTGACGCATTGAGAGAATTTAGCGATGCTGACTATAAGATCTTTGTCGTGACAAACCAATCAGGTATCGGCAGGGGCTACTACACGCAGGAGCAGTTTGACGCTCTAAACAAATTTATGTTAGAAAGCTTTCAAAAAGAGCAAATTTTTATCACCAAAGTTTACTTTTGCCCACACGCTCCAGAGGCGGATTGCACCTGCAGAAAACCAAATCCAAAGATGATACTTGATGCCTGCAAAGAATTTAACATAAACCTTAAAAACTCGCTCATGATAGGCGATAAGCCAAGTGACGTCGAGGCTGGTAAAAGGGCAGGTGTTGGTAGAAATTTCTTGCTCGATGAGATAAATTTTAAAGATGTAAGAGATGTTTTAAATAAGCTAAAAAAGGAAAAATCACTATGAATTTAAATGGAAAAAAGATAGTTATAACTGGCGGTGCTGGCTTTATCGGCTCAGCCTTGGCGCATTATTTTGATGAAAATTACAAAGACGCTCACGTGCTTGTCGTGGATAAATTTAGAAACGACGAGACATTTAGCAATGGTAACTTAAAAAGCTTTGGTCATTTTAAAAATTTACTTGGCTTTAAAGGTGAAATTTACGCTGGCGATATCAATGATAAGAGCACACTTGAGAAGATAAAGAGCTTTGCTCCAGATGTCATCTACCACGAAGCAGCGATCTCTGACACCACTGTAAAAGAGCAAGACGAGCTAATAAAAACAAATGTAAATGCCTTTGTAAATTTGCTTGATATCTGCGAGAGTTTGGGCGCAAAGATGATCTACGCTAGCTCAGGGGCGACTTACGGCAACGCAAAGAGCCCACAAACAGTTGGCGAGTGCGAAGCGCCAAATAACGTCTATGGCTTTAGCAAGCTAAACATGGATAATATCAATAAAATTTACGCAAAGCGCGGCGTGAGCGTGGTTGGACTGAGGTATTTTAACGTCTTTGGTAAGGGCGAGTTTTTCAAAAATAAAACTGCCTCGATGGTGCTTCAGTTTGGACTTCAAATTTTAGCTGGCAAGACCCCAAGGCTCTTTGAGGGCAGCGACCAGATCAAACGCGACTTTGTCTATATAAAAGATATCATTGACGCAAATATAAAAGCACTTGACGCGCCAAGTGGCGTCTATAACGCGGCTACTGGCAAGGCTAGAAGCTTTCAAGATATCGCTGACATCTTGCAGCGCGAGATCGGCGTAAATTTAGGCAACGAATATATCAAAAATCCATTTATCGGCTCATATCAGTTTCACACCGAGGCCGACGTTGCCCCAGCTCGCGAAGCATTTGGCTTTAGCGCGACTTGGAGCTTGGAAGAGGCGATAAAAGACTACTTACCAGAGATAAAGAGAATTTATAAGGAAGAGCTAAATGGCTAAGAGAGTTAAAATTTTAGTTGTCGGCGATCTCATGTTAGATCACTATATCTGGGGTAGCTGCGACCGTATCTCGCCAGAAGCGCCAGTGCAGGTTGTAAAGATAAATAACGAAACCTACACGCTTGGTGGCGCTGGCAACGTGGTGAGAAATTTGCTCTCACTTGGCGCAAACGTGAGCGTGGCTAGCGTTTTGGGAGATGATGAGGCTGGCAAAAAGATAAAAGAGAGGCTTGCTGAGCTAAACGTAAAAGATGAGCTCATACTCACCGAAAAAGGGCGTGAAAGCTCAATAAAAAGCCGTATCATGGCATCGCACCAGCAAGTTGTCAGGATCGATAAAGAGAGCGTTGTCAAGATAAATTTAGAAGATGAGCTCATCTTAAAAGTAAAAGAAAATCTTGCAAATTTTAAAGCCGTCTTGTTAAGCGACTACGGCAAGGGCGTGCTTAGCGAAAAGGTCTGCCAAGAGATCATAAACGAGTGCACAAGACTAAATATCCCAGTGCTTATCGATCCAAAAGGCAGTGACTACTCAAAATACAAAAACGCGACCCTTCTAACGCCAAATAAAAAAGAGGCGAGCGAGGCTACAAATTTAAAGATAAAAGACAAGGCCGAGCTTGAAAAGGCGATAAAACAGCTAAAAGACGAGCTAAATTTGACCTATTCGATCATCACAATCTCAGAAGAGGGTATCGCGCTATATGATGACAAATTGCACATCTTTGCCGCTAAGGCAAAAGAGGTCTTTGATGTCACTGGCGCTGGAGATACGGTGCTTGCCACACTTGGCTACATGCTAGCAACTGGGGCTGACATAAAAGAGGCGATAAAGATAGCAAACCTCGCAGCAGCCGTCGTAGTGGCAAAGATAGGTAGTGCAACGGCTAGCTTTAGCGAGATCGAGCAGCTGCTAAATAGCTCGTTTGGGGCAAATTTCGAGCATAAGCTTAAAACTGTTGAAGAGTTAGAAGAAATTTTAAGTCAAAAGGATAAGAAAAAGGTTGTTTTCACAAATGGCTGCTTTGATATCTTGCACGCTGGGCACGTAAAATACCTAGCGCGCGCAAGGGAGCTTGGCGATCTTTTGGTTGTCGGGCTAAACTCAGACGCTTCAGTTAAGAGGCTAAAAGGCGAGGCTAGACCTATAAACTCGCAAGATGATAGAGCCTGCGTGCTAAGTGGGCTTGGGTTTGTCGATTATGTCGTGATATTTGATGAGGATACGCCATTAAATTTAATAACAAAGATAAAGCCTGACGTGCTTGTAAAAGGGGCTGACTACAAGGGCAAAGAGGTCGTTGGCAGCGAGATCGTAAAAGAGGTCAGGCTGATTGACTTTGTCGAGGGCAAAAGCACAACAGGGATAATAAAAAGGATAAAAGATGCTAAAAACGATGATAAAAAATGAGCTTGAGGCTCACCAAAAGACCTTTAGCGAGCATGTAAATTTGCTAGGTAACTTGGAGCGTGCTTGCCAGATGGTGGCTGATACACTAAAAAATGGCAAAAAGGTGCTGATATGTGGCAACGGTGGCTCTGCAGCGGACGCTCAGCACTTTGCAGCCGAGCTAACTGGCAGATATAAAAGCGAGCGCCAGCCACTACCTGGCATCGCGCTAACCACTGATACTTCGGCACTTACGGCCATTGGCAACGACTACGGCTTTGACTATGTCTTTTCACGTCAGTTTGAGGCTTTAGCGCAGTCTGGCGACTTACTCGTGGCGATCTCAACAAGTGGCAACAGCAAAAATGTACTTGAAGCTATAAAAAGTGCCAAGAAAATGGGCACATCGGTACTTGGGCTTAGCGGCAAAGGCGGTGGTGCTATGAATGAGGGCTGCGATCTAAATTTAGTCGTTAGCTCAAGCGATACCGCAAGGATACAAGAGTCGCACATATTTTTTATTCACACGATCTGCCAGGCCGTAGATGAGGCTTTTAGGAGCTAAGATGCAAGAAGCGATGGATAAATTTTTAAGTGATCCAAGCCAGCAAAATGAGATAAATTTGATATCGGTTTTAAAAAAGGCTACTTTTTTTGCTCCGGTGCTTTTAAACCAAGCGCTTGCAAAGCCTGATGGTGGCGTAGTTTATGAGGAGGAGGGCTCAAATATCAAATTTATCCTTCTTGAAGATGAGGGCGAGAAGCTTAGTTATTTTCCAGCATTTACTAGCAAAGAGGCGATGAAGCTTTGGCGAAACGATAGCGAGCAAGAAAGCATTGAAATAGGGCTAAAAGAGTATCTTGCGATGCTAAAAGAAAGCAGCTACGCTGGAGTCGTGGTTGATGCTTTTAGCTATGATTTTATTCTTAAAAAAGAGCAGATAGCAAGAATTTTAGACTAAAATTTTCATCGCACTATTGCCAAAGTCGCTGATTTGCTATTTAGCAAGTTTTTATTAATTTTAAGCTAAAATCAGCCAAGCTAAATTTAAGGAAAAAAATGAAAGACAATCTACTTGAATTAACTCAAGATATCGCTTCAGTTGATATCGAAGAGTCTATAAAAACTAGCTATCTTGACTACTCCATGAGTGTCATCGTCGGACGTGCTTTGCCTGATGCTAGAGACGGATTAAAGCCAGTTCACAGAAGAATTTTATACGCTATGGACAATCTTGGCGTTGGCAGCAGAAGTGCCTATATGAAGTCGGCTCGTATCGTCGGTGAAGTCATCGGTAAGTATCACCCGCACGGCGACACAGCGGTTTATGACGCACTTGTTCGTATGGCTCAGAAATTTTCTATGCGTTATCCAGTCGTTGACGGACAAGGAAACTTTGGTTCAATAGACGGCGACAGCGCTGCTGCTATGCGTTATACGGAAGCTAGAATGACAATGCTTACCGAAGAGCTTTTAAAAGATATCGACAAAGACACGGTTGATTTTGTGCCAAACTACGATGATAGAGAGGTTGAGCCAGACGTACTTCCAAGCCGTGTGCCAAATTTATTATTAAACGGATCAAGCGGTATCGCTGTTGGTATGGCGACAAATATCCCGCCACACAGTCTTGATGAGCTAATAGACGGTCTTTTGCTACTTCTTGAAAACAAAGATGCGACACTTGAAGAGGTAATGGAATTTATAAAAGGTCCAGACTTTCCAACTGGTGGTATCATCTTTGGTAAAAAAGGCATCATAGAGGCCTACCGCACAGGTCGTGGCAGGGTCAAACTAAGAGCCAAAACTCACATAGAAAAAAAGCCAAACAAAGACGTCATCGTCATCGACGAGCTACCATATCAAACAAATAAAGCAAGGCTTATCGAGCAGATCGCTGAGCTTGTAAAAGATAAGCAGATAGATGGCATCAGTGAGGTTAGAGATGAGTCTGACAAGGACGGCATCCGCGTCGTCATCGAGCTAAAACGTGACGCGATGAGCGATATCGTGCTAAACAATCTCTTTAAATCAACCACGATGGAGAGCACTTTTGGCGTTATTATGCTTGCTATCAATAACAAAGAGCCAAAGGTATTTAACCTTATCGAGCTACTTAAGCTATTTTTAAATCACAGAAAAACCGTTATCATTAGAAGGACGATATTTGAGCTTGAAAAAGCGCGCGCAAGAGCCCACATCTTAGAGGGTCTAAAGATCGCACTTGATAACATCGACGAGGTGATAGAGCTTATTAGAAATAGTGCTGATACGGCGGTTGCTAGAGAAGGCTTGATGAGTAAATTTAACCTCTCAGAGCTTCAAGCAAACGCTATCCTTGATATGCGTCTAAGCAAGCTTACAGGTCTAGAGAGAGAAAAACTAGAGGTCGAGCTAGCTGAGCTTATGGCCGAGATCGCAAGGCTTGATGAAATTTTAAAGAGCGAGACATTGCTTGAAAATTTGATCAAAGAAGAGCTTCTTGAGATCAAAAATAAATTTAAAGTACCAAGAGTTACTGAGATCGTTGATGACTACGATGACATCGATATCGAAGATCTCATACCAAATGAAAATATGGTCGTAACCATAACTCACCGCGGCTACATCAAGCGTGTGCCAAGCAAGCAGTATGAGAAGCAAAAACGCGGTGGCAAGGGCAAAGTAGCGGTCACGACATACGATGATGACTTTATAGAGAGCTTCTTTACTTCAAATACCCACGATACGCTTATGTTTGTGACTGACCGCGGACAGCTCTACTGGCTAAAAGTCTATAAGATCCCAGAGGGAAGTCGCACGGCAAAGGGCAAAGCGGTTGTAAATTTGATCCAGTTGCAGCCTGATGAGAAGATCAAAGCGATCATCCCAACGACTGACTTTGACGAGAGTAAATCGCTAGCATTCTTTACTAAAAACGGCATCGTAAAACGCACAAATTTAAGTGAGTTTAAAAACATCCGCTCAGTTGGCGTAAGGGCTATAAGCCTTGATGAAAACGACGAGCTAGTAACTGCGCTCATCGCTCAAACATACGATGATATGCCAGTGACTGACCCAGAAAATGAGCTAAGCGTTGAGACCGAGGTGCTTGAAGTTGAAGAGCTTCAAAACGAGATCGACGAAGATAATGTAAATGCCGAAGAGGACGCAAACTCAGGCGATGAGACAATGCTATTTGTCGTTACTAAAAAAGGCATGTGTCTTAAATTTAAGATCAGCAAGGTTCGCCAAATGGGAAGAACTGCACGCGGCGTAACTGGCATTAAATTTAAAGAGCCAGGCGATGAGGTCGTAGGTGCAGCAGTAATTGAAAGCAATGATCAAGAAATTTTAAGCATATCTCAAAAAGGTATCGGCAAGCGCACAACCGCTGATGAGTACCGCTTGACAAACCGCGGCGGCAAAGGCGTCATCTGCATGAAGCTAACAAGTAGAACAGGCGATCTCGTGGGCGTTGTGATGGTTGATGAAGAGCAAGATCTTATGGCTCTAACATCAAGTGGTAAGATGATAAGAGTCGATATGCAAAGCATCCGCAAAGCAGGACGTAACACAAGTGGTGTGATCGTCGTAAATGTCGATGGCGATGATGTTGTAAGTATCGCAAGATGCCCTAAGGCAGATGATGGCGAGGATGAGGAAGAAGCACCAAGCGAAGATATGGGGCTTTTGGAATAAATTTTGCTATTAAATTTTAAATAAAAGCATAAAAAAGGTTGTTTATGAAGGTTAAAAATTTATCTTTTGCTTTGATGGTCGCTATTTTTAGCGGTTGCTCATTTAACGGCTTTATGGGCGAGCCAACTAGCACATCAAACCGCAACGTAGTCATCCAAAAGGTCGATAAAGACGATCTTAGAGAGGTGATGAGAAAAGAGAAGATGATATATGATAGCGCTCCAAAAGAGACCACTTTTAGAGCCACAGGCGAGGGCATAGCTCCGCTAAATTCGCTCTCTTATGCTCAGTCAGTCACTCTTGCAAAAAGAGCAGCTATGGCTGATGCTTATTCGCAGCTTGCTGGTAAGCTTTATGGCGTAAAGATCAATGCTGAAGACACCGTAAGAGACGCGATGCTAAACGACTCATCTATCACTTCAAAGGTTCAAGGCCTTGTTAAAAACGCAAGGATCGTGAATGAAAATTTCAAAGACGGGCTTTATAAGGTAAATATGGAGCTTAAGATAGACGAAGATAAGTGGCGAGAAGTCTTTTCTTACTAACAATACTTTTAAATTTCGCCTTTTGCCTGGAGGAGTTTATCTTCTGGGCGAAGGTCGATACAAAAAACCAAATAGTTGCCTTTGAGGAAATTTCATTTTCAAAGGCGATGACTTTAACATCAAATCCAAAACCAAAATTTCTTTGCCAGATAGATGCTTTTAAAGATGAAAACACCACAACTCTTGGCTTTTTAAATTTACACAAAGATGAAATTTTTGACTGCTTTGCCTTAAAAAAAGTGATGATAAAAAATGAGCTTAATGTCAAAAATGCACAGGTCACAAACGCTTCAAATTTGAAAATTTTGCCAGTTAGATTTATGGTGGAATTTAAGCCAAAATCCGCTATCATCGGCACACTTCAATAAAAAGAGATCAAATGAATATCGTCATAGTAGAAGATGACATCAATATGCGAAAGTCGCTTGAGATCGCACTTGGCGAGTATGAAGA
Organism: Campylobacter concisus; assembly: GCF_003048775.2. Lineage (NCBI taxonomy): Bacteria > Pseudomonadati > Campylobacterota > Epsilonproteobacteria > Campylobacterales > Campylobacteraceae > Campylobacter > Campylobacter concisus. The sequence continues at coordinate 843,871 of NZ_CP049272.1, forward strand.
GCTAAACATCAAGAGCTATAAAAGCGCAGTTGAGGCTCTAAAAAAGCTAAGTGACGACACTGATCTAATAATCACCGACATAAACATGCCAAAGATGGACGGACTTGAGTTTATTAAAGAGCTAAACGGCAAATTTGATGTCATCATAATGACTGGAAACGCCACACTTAACAAGGCGATAGAAAGCGTTAGGCTCGGCGTAAAAGACTTTTTAACCAAGCCGTTTGACGTCTCGACGCTATATGAAGCGATAAAAAGGGTCGAGCTTCTTAAGCAAAAAACTCCAAAAACTATAAAAAAAATAGAAACAAAAAGCAAAAATAACAGCTTTTTAGCCACTTCAAAGGCGCTAGAAGCCACGCTAAATATCGCGCTAAAAGCCGCAAGGACTGACGCTTCAATAATGCTTAGTGGCGAAAGTGGCGTTGGCAAGGAGGTCTTTGCTAAATTTATCCACGCAAACTCACCTAGAAAAGATGCAGCATTTGTCGCTTTAAATATGGCAGCGATCCCTGAAAATTTGATAGAAAGTGAGCTTTTTGGCTTTGAAAAGGGCGCCTTTACTGACGCTGCAACTACCAAAAAAGGGCAGTTTGAGCTGGCAAATGGCGGAACGCTATTTTTAGATGAGATCGGCGAGATGCCTATAAATTTACAGCCAAAATTGCTTCGTGCCTTACAGGAGCGCGAGATAACAAGGCTTGGCGCTACAAAGAGCGAAAAGATAGATGTTCGCATCATCTGCGCTACAAACGCAAATTTAGAGCTTGCGATGAGGGAGGGCAGGTTTAGAGAGGATCTTTTCTACCGTCTAAACACGATCCCGCTTTTTATACCGCCACTTCGCGAGCGAAAGGATGAAATTTTACCTATCGCGCAGGATACTTTAGAGAAGTGTTGTAAAGAGTATGGCTTTAAGGCTAAAAATTTCTCAAAAACAGCAAAAGAAGAGCTTTTGAGCTACGACTATCCAGGCAACATAAGAGAGCTCATCTCAGTCGTGCAGCGTGCAGCGATACTAAGTGAGGACGATGAAATTTTGCCAAATGATCTATTTTTACAAGCCAGAAGCAAAAAATAGCCATAAATTTAAGTAAAATTACGAAAATTAAAAAAGATAAGGAGAGCAGATGAGAAAATTTAACGTAGCAGTCGTTGGTGCTACTGGAGCGGTCGGCGAAGAGCTTTTTAGGGTGATGGAAGAGGTTGATTTCCCAGTTGGAGAGCTTTTGCCGCTTGCTAGCGCAAAAAGTGCTGGTAGCGAGATCGAATTTAATGGCAAATATTACAAAGTAAAAGAGCTAACCGAAAAGGTTTTTAGCGAGCACGAGATAGATATAGCTTTTTTTAGTGCGGGCGGTTCAGTTTCAGAAAAATTTGCCAAATTTGCAGCTGATAGTGGCGCAGTAGTTATCGATAACACCAGCCATTTTAGAATGGATAAAGATATCCCGCTAGTTGTGCCAGAGTGTAATCCAAGTGATATAGCTATGTGGAAAAATCGCGGTATCATCGCAAATCCAAACTGCTCAACCATCCAAATGGTGCAAATTTTAAAACCACTAAACGACGCTTTTAGTATCAACAGAGTTGATGTCTCTACTTACCAAGCAGCAAGCGGTGCTGGCAAAGAGGGTATGGAAGAGCTTGTCGTTCAGATGCAAAAATTCTTTGAGTTTAAGCTTGATGAGTGCGAGCCAAAGGTGTTTGCGCACCGCCTAGCACTAAATGTGATCCCACACATCGACGTCTTTTTGGATAACGACTACACAAAAGAAGAGATGAAAATGGTCAATGAAACGCAAAAAATTCTTCACAAAGATATCGAAGTGAGCGCTACCTGTGTGCGTGTGCCAGTGCTTAGGAGCCACTCTGAGGCGATCACTATCCACTTTGATAAAGATGTGAGCGCAGATGCAGCAAGAGAAATTTTAAGCAAAGCCCCAAGCGTCGTTGTAGTCGATAATCCAGCAAATAAAGAGTATCCGATGCCTATCATTTCAAGCGATACAAATGAGACTTATGTCGGTAGGATCAGAGTTGATAATTACAGACCTAATGTTCTTCATCTTTGGTGTAGTGCTGATCAGATCCGCGTAGGGGCTGCGACAAATGCCGTCAGGATCGCACAAAAGTGGATCGCGATGCAAGAGTAAATAAAAAGGATTTTTATTGCGTAAGATATTTGAAAAAATTTTACTTGCAAGCAACAGCTTTACACTTTTTCCAGTAGTTTTTGGACTTTTAGGCGCGATCGTGCTTTTTATCATCGCAAGTTACGACGTCGGCAAAGTACTTCTAGAGGTTTATAAATATTTCTTTGCTGCAGATTTTCACGTTGAAAATTTCCACTCAGAAGTTGTCGGTGAGATAGTTGGAGCGATCGATCTATACTTAATGGCACTTGTTCTTTATATATTTAGCTTCGGAATTTATGAGCTTTTCATCTCAGAGATCACACAGCTAAAGCAGTCAAAGCAGAGTAAGGTGCTTGAAGTGCATTCGCTTGATGAGCTAAAAGACAAGCTTGGCAAAGTGATCGTCATGGTCTTAATCGTAAATTTCTTCCAAAGGGTGCTTCACGCAAACTTTACAACACCGCTTGAGATGGCTTATCTTGCGGCTTCTATCCTAGCGCTTTGTCTTGGACTTTATTTCCTTCACAAGGGAGATCACTAAAATTTTAAGCGTTTTTACGCTTAAAATTTCTCCTACATCTTTTCTTTAGCTATTTTTAGGTAATATCCCTTTAAAAATTTAAAGGAAATTTAATGATTTTTATAGACGCTTGTCTTAAAAAACCTACCCCTTATACGCCTGTTTGGATGATGCGCCAAGCTGGCAGATATTTGCCAGAGTATATGCGAGTACGCGCGCAAGCAGGGGATTTTTTATCTCTTTGCAAAGACTACAAAAAGGCTAGCGAAGTTACGCTTCAACCAGTTGAAATTCTTGGCGTTGATGCGGCGATTTTGTTTAGCGATATCCTTGTCGTACCTCTTGAAATGGGCATGGATCTACGTTTTGAAAAGGGCGAAGGGCCAGTTTTTAGTGAGCCTTTGCGTGATGAGGCCACACTTGATGCGCTTAGTATCGAAAGATCGGTTAAAGGCTTAGCATACGTCTATGACACGATAAAGCTTACAAGAGAAAATTTGGCTAAAGATAAGGCGCTCATTGGTTTTTGTGGCGCGCCGTGGACGATAGTTACATATATGATAGAGGGTGGCGGCAGCAAAAACTATGCGGTCTGCAAAAAAATGCTCTATCAAAATCCAGAATTTTTACATCAAATTTTAGAAAAAGTGACGCAAGCTCTCATCTTTTACGTGAAAGAGCAGATAAAAGCTGGCGTAAATGCCGTGCAAATTTTTGACAGCTGGGCGGCTGCGCTTGAGGAGCAGGCTTATTTTGAGTTTGGATTTAACTACATAAACAAAATAGTTGATAGCGTCAAGGCTGAATTTCCAGAGATCCCGATCATCGTTTTTCCAAAAGGTATAAGCGGCTATCTGGATAAAATTTCAGGTAAATTTGACGTTTTTGGCGTTGATTGGAGCACGCCAATTGAGCTAGCAAAAGAAAAACTTAGCCCAAGATACGTCCTTCAAGGCAACATGGAGCCAACAAGGCTTTATAGCAAAAAGGCGATAGATGAAGGTGTGGATAAAATTTTAAGCACTATGAAAGGTGTGCCACATATTTTCAATCTTGGTCATGGAATTTTGCCTGATGTGCCAGTTGAGAATGCAAAATATTTTATAAAACAGGTACAGACAAAAAGTGCAAGGTAGCAAGCCTTGCATCGTCTTTGGACCGATAAATTCTCGCCGTTTTGGCATGAGCCTTGGCATCGATCTAAGCCCTAAACAAAAATCATGTAATTTTGACTGTGTTTATTGCGAGCTAAGTGGCGCAAAGACTGTTGAAACAATAGAAAATCCGCCAAGCGTTGATGAGATCATAAGCGATTTAAAAGAAGCATTAAAAACTCATCAAAATATCGACGTCATCACGCTTACAGCAAATGGCGAACCAACTCTTTACCCGTACTTAAAAGAGCTGATAGCAAAAGTAAATGAGCTAAAAGGTAGCGCAAAAACACTTATTTTGAGTAATGGCTCAGGCGTGTGTGATCCAAAAATTTGTGAAGCGCTACATGGGCTTGATATAGTTAAATTTAGCCTGGATAGCGCAGTGCAAAGCACATTTAAAAAGATAGACCGCAACAAAAGCGGTATAGAAGTTAGCGAGCTCATAAAAGCAATGGCTAAATTTCGTAAGGAATTTAGGGGCGAACTTGTGCTTGAAATTTTGGTTGTGGCTGGATTTAACGACAAAGAAGAGGAATTTATAGCACTCAATGTGGCGATAAATGAGATAGCTCCGCACCGAGTGGATATTGGCACGATAGATCGTCCGCCAGCTTACAATGTAAAGGGTGTAGACGCCAAAAAGCTAGAGGAGCTAGCCAAGCAGATAAGTGGCGTACCGGTTAATATAGCTAAGGCTCACAAAATAGAGCAAAAGTATAACTTTAGTGAGGATGAAATTTTAGAAATGCTAAGGCGTCGTCCGCAAACTATTGCAAATGTTGAAGAGAATTTCTCAGAACACTCAAAGCAAATTTTAAACAAGCTCTTGCAACAAGATGTGGTTTATCTAGCCGATGTTGCTGGGGTAAAATTTTACAAACTAAGAGCATAAATGAAAAGAATCCTTACAATACAAGATATCTCGTGCGTTGGCAAATGCTCCCTTACCATTGCACTTCCAATAATTAGCGCTCAAGGCATTGAGGCGTGCATATTGCCTACTGCACTACTTTCGACTCATACTGGCTTTAAAAATTTCACATTTCGTGATCTGACTGATGAATTTGACGCAATAACACGAGTATGGCACAAAGAAAATATCGCATTTGATGGAATTTATACCGGATTTTTAGGTAGCTTTAGTCAGCTTGAGCTGATAGAGAAAATTTTTAATGAGTTTAATGACTCTACTTCACTAATACTTGTAGATCCTTGCATGGGCGACAATGGCAAGCTCTATCACGGATTTGATGAAAAATTTGTTATGAAAATGCGTGAGCTTTGCACAAAGGCTCACGTCATCACGCCAAACATAACTGAAGCAAGCTTTATGTGTGGGATGCCGTTTTTTGGCAGTGACTATACGCAAGATTATATTTTAGAGTTGCTTGAAGGCTTAGCTAGCTTTGGAGCTAGAAAGATCGTGCTAAAGGGCATTAGATATAAACAAAATGAATGTGGCATCATAGCTTACGACGCAAAGACAAAAGAGAAAGTAGAGTATTTCCATGAATTTTTACCATTTCACACGAGTGGAACTGGAGATATATTTGCTTCAGTGCTTTTTGGCTCGCTAGTAAATGGCAAAACGATAGAAACTGCTATAAAAAAGGCGGCAAATTTTGTGCTCAGTAGCATTAAAATCACGCTAAAAGATAAGAACCGCACATGGTATGGTGTGCAGTTTGAAAAGGTACTTGGTACTCTTGCGAAATAGGCGGGCAAACTACTTATTTAAAATCTTTAATAACACAACGATATGGCAAAGATTTATATCTTTGCTCGCTGTTAGAAGTGCTATATCGCCATGCTCTTTTTCTAGTTTTTTTAACATTTTAAAGCAAGATTGCGCTTTTTCATTATCAAGCTCGAGCTCAAATTTTTCGCAAAACTCATCAAATCTAGCTTCTCTATCTTCATGAAACCACTCTCTTAAAATAGTGCTTGGTGTGATATCTTTTAACCAAAGGAAATTTGAAAATATTTCTTTTTTTATTCCTCTTGGATAGAGTCTATCAACAAAAGCCGCCTTCATATCCAAACTATCATCTTTGATAAAATCATAAATTCTATAAGCTTTAAACATGTTGTGATTGTAATCCTATAACGTTTATAAATAAAAAAATATTCTTAGTTATCTTATATTTTTTATACTTGTTTAAATTTTAAGGTTTGTAAAATCAAAGCTCAAATTTTTGATTGTGGCGATAAGAATTAAACTAGGGCTAGAAAATAGTCCTAAAAAGAATAAATTTAAATTAAAGCTCGTTTCGATAAAATCCCAACATAAAAATCACTAAAAAGGTTATCATTATGAGAGGCTATAAAATTTTCTCAGGAACGGCTAATATTGAGCTTTCAAAGAAAATTTCGCAATATCTTTCACTTCCTCTTAGCGAGGCAAGCATAAAAAGATTTAGCGATGGAGAGATCAGCGTGCAAATCGGCGAGAGCGTGCGCGGAAAAGATGTTTTTGTCATTCAGCCAACATGTGCACCGACAAATACAAATTTAATGGAGCTACTTATCTTAACTGACGCTTTAAGACGTAGTAGTGCAAGCTCTATAACAGCGATTGTGCCGTATTTTGGCTACGCTAGACAAGACAGAAAAGCAGCTCCTAGAGTACCGATCACTGCAAAGCTAGTGGCAAACATGATGCAAACAGCAGGTATCGATAGAGTCGTCACTATGGATCTTCACGCAGGACAAATTCAAGGATTCTTTGATATTCCGGTTGATAACCTTTATGGAAGCATCATTTTTAATGACTACGTAAGAGCTAAAAATCTACCAAATCCAATCGTTGCAAGCCCTGATGTAGGCGGCGTGGCTCGTGCTAGAGCCTTGGCTAAAAATCTAAATCTTGACATGGTTATTGTTGATAAACGCCGCGAAAAAGCAAACGAGAGCGAAGTGATGAATATAATTGGCGACGTAAATGGCAAAGATGTGATTTTGGTTGATGATATGATCGATACAGCCGGTACGATCGTAAAAGCAGCTGAAATTTTTAAAGAGCGTGGCGCAACTAGCGTTATGGCATTTTGTACGCATCCAGTCCTTAGTGGACCAGCTTACGATAGGTTAAAACTGGGCTTTTTAGATGAGCTAGTGGTAACAGATACGATACCTTTAGCAGAGGAGCTTCCTTGTATAAAAGTGCTAAGTGCTGCTTCTTTATTTGGCGAAGTGATACGCCGTGTATATCACAATGAAAGCGTAAATAGCTTATTTTAATTGATTTTGGCTTTTGTTTGGAGTGCTTCAGGCAAAAGCCAAATCTTTAAATGCTTATTAGAATTTAATTTTGATAAATCAAAATTTATAGCAAAAAGATAGCCTCTATTTATAGCTGGAATTTTTAAAATTCTAGCCTTCTCTTTAAAAATTTTTGGCATTATGGCTTTGCAAAATGGAGTTACTAAAAGGTAAGTGTCTGCGTATCCGACAGCTATCTTGCCACTTAGTACCACGCTTGTTTGCTTTGCTAAATTTGCACTTAGCTCTTCTTTTTGCGCTTTGCTTAGAAGCACGTTTAGCTCTTTTGCCGCCATATCAACGCCTCGTATCGCATTACTATCATTTTTTATGATAAAAATTTCATCACTTATTTTTGTGATATTTGGCATTAAAATTTGTCTATCGGCTTCTAAAAACTCAAAGCTCTTTTGCACGCCAATAAAATATCTATCTAAAAATGGCTCACTAAAATTTAGCCTCATGAAGCTTCTTTTTAACTCGCCTTTTAAATTTGTCTCATCGACAAAATAGCGCAAACCTCGCTCATCAAGATAGTTTTGAAGCTCTTTTTTGCGTAAATTTAAAAGCGGCCTAACTAGCCAAAAGTGCTTTCTTTTTTCAAGCTCGCTCATGCCAAAGAGCTCTTTTAGTCCAGCACCCTTACTAAGCTGCATCAAAAACCACTCAAATTTATCATCAAACTGATGCGCTAGGATCAAATTTTCATAGCCAAATTTTTGGCAAATTTCTCCAAAAAACTCATATCTTACCTCGCGCGCATTTTTTTCAAAATTTGACTTATCTAAAAAAACGCTTTTTGTATAAATTTTTTTACCAAATTTATCTGCGAGTTCTTTTGCACTTTCTATTTCGCTTTTACTTTGCTCTCGAACATTGTAATCAACCATCGCTAGATCAAATTTGATCCCAGCCTCTTCTAAAATATAAAAAAGTGCGGTGCTGTCTATACCGTGCGAGAATGCAAACAGGTTTGCACCTAAGTTTAGCCTCTCTCGCACATTTTGACTTATCATTTTGCTTTTTTGATGATTTTAGTGATCAGCTTTTGATCGACCACGTCAGTGACCTCGCAGAGGTAGAGCGAGCCGATCTCAAGCTCTTTTACATCGCTCTCGTTTATTAAAATTTCTCCGTCTATATCTTTATCCCAGATATCTTTTTTGGCTGCGTAAAACATCTCGCCCTCGCTGCTTTCGCCCTCAAGAGAAGCATAAATTTGCTTACCAATCTCTTTTTGCAAGCTCTCATTTATCGATTTTTTGGTGATCTTTTCTATCTTGTTTAGTCTTTTTGAAATAATTTTGGCTGGGATTTGCTTCATTTCAAAAGATGCCGTATCTTCCTCTTTTGAGTAGGCAAAGGCTGAAATTCTATCAAATTTAAACTCTTCTAAAAATTCGCAAAGCTCCTCAAAATCCTCCTCACTCTCTCCTGGATGACCCACGATGACACCAGTTCGTAAAAACGAATTTTCGGCATCTCTCATTAAATTTAAAAGCTCTTTTATCTTTTTAGCGCCACTTCCACGCTTCATTATCTTTAGCATGTCTTCGCTGATATGCTGAATCGGCATGTCAAAGTAGTTGTGAAAGATAGGCGAGGCGATGATACGCTCAATTAGCTCCTTACTAGTCGTGCTTGGATAGAGATAAAGTATCCTGGCACTCCTTACGCCCTTTATCTTTTCTATCTCATCTATTAAATTTATAAGCCCGTCGTTAACGCCTTGATCGCGCATATATGAGCTTGAGTCCTGAGATAAAAAGCTAAAGTCGTAGTAGCCTTTTTTGACTAGATTTTTAACCTCATTTACGATGTTTTCAAGTGAGCGTGATTTTAGTTTGCCTTTAAAAGTTGGAATGGCACAAAAGCTGCATTTTTGGTTACAGCCCTCTGAAATTTTGATGTAGGCGTGGTAGTTTGAGCCAGTTATCACACGCTCTTCATTTGCTTGTAGATAAGTTTGTGGGCTAAATAAATTTTGCTTTTTTAAGATGATCTCATCGATCTTGTCATAGTCAGCCACACCGGTAAAGAGATCAACCTCTGGTAGCTCTTTCATGAGTTCGTCTTTGTAGCGCTGCATAAGACAGCCAGTTACTACTAGTAAAGAGCCATTTTTACGTGCTTCGTGCATCTCAAGTATGGTTTGTATGCTCTCTTCTTTGGCGGATTTGATAAAGCCACAGGTATTTACGATGATAACGTCAGCGTCACTGATGTCATCGGTAATATCGTAGTTTTGCAATCTACCAAGCATGATCTCAGAATCAACTAAATTTTTGTTACAGCCAAGTGAAATTAAGTGAAGCTTTGGCATTTTTATATCCAGATATTGTCTATTAGTCTAGTTTTGCCAACACAAGCTGCTACTAAAATGATGGTGTTATTTTTTTCTATTTTGGAAATTTCATTTAAATTTCTATCCGTAATTGCGACATAATCAACCTTTAACGGCTCTAGCACTTCAAGCATCTTTGTTTTGATCTCGCTTGCGTCCTCTTCGCCGTTTTGGATCAAATTTTGTGCTTTATTTAGCGATCTTGAAAGCCTTAGAGCATTACATTTATCTTCGTCACAGATATAGACGTTTCTACTTGAAAGTGCAAGTCCGTCTGGCTCTCTAACGATATCGCAAGCCACTAGCTCGATGTTTAGGAAAAATGTCTTTATCATATTTTGCACGATGATTAGTTGTTGTGTGTCTTTTTTGCCCATGTAAACACTATTTGCACGAGTTAGGCGAAATAGCTTGTTTAGCACTCTTAATACGCCGTCAAAGTGTCCAGGCCTAGTTTTGCCCTCTAAGATGGCTGAAAATTTCTTTGGAGCAACGATTAGAGGTTCATCTTCAAAGTAAAGCTCACCAGCATCTGGGATAAAGATAGCGCTAACGCCGTTTTGCTCGCAAATTTTAATGTCGTTTTGCTCATTTCTTGGGTATTTGTCTAGATCTTCGCCTGGTAAAAATTGAGTTGGATTAACGAATGTTGAGACGATACTTATCTCATTTTCGTTCACGCATTTTTTAATAAGGCTAACGTGTCCGTCATGAAGTGCGCCCATGGTCGGCACAAAACCGATCTTTGCGCTTGTGCTAGAGACGAAATTTTCAAGTTCCTTTATAGTTCTTATGATTTGCATTTTTGACTCTTTTTGTTTGAAATTTTAACTTGGCATTTTAACAAAAAAGGATTAAAAGGGCGTAAATTTAAAAATGTAAGCAACTTTTGGCTAAAATCGCCAAAAATTTTTGGAGAAAAACTTGGATAGTTACGAATACAACGAGCTTTTAAAGAAGCTACAAACAAAAGTTGAAAACATAGGCTCTATCGTAAAGCCTGACGAGATAAAGGCTAGACTAAAAGAGATCGAGGCCACCGAGCAAGACCCTGATTTTTGGCAAGATATCGCTAAGGCTGGTGCTTTAAATAAGGAAAAAACTAAGATTTCAAATATGCTTGCAAAATTTAACGATGCTAATCAGGCAGTAAGTGATGCAAAGGAGCTTTTTGAGCTAGCAAATTCTGAAAATGACGAAGAGACTATAAATTCTCTCTTTGATGACGCTAAAAATTTAGATGAAAAGATAGTAAATCTTGAAATTTCTATGCTTTTAAGTGGCGAAGATGATGGCAAAAACGCGATCGTATCGATCCATCCTGGAGCTGGTGGCACTGAGAGTAATGACTGGGCGAGTATGCTTTATAGGATGTATCTTAGATTTTGTGAGCGTGAGGGCTTTAAGGTCGAGACTCTTGACTTTCAAGAGGGCGAAGAGGCTGGGCTAAAGGACGTGAGCTTTATAGTAAAAGGTGAAAATGCCTATGGGTACTTTAAAGCAGAAAATGGTATCCACAGGCTCGTTCGCACAAGCCCATTTGATAGCGCAGGGCGCCGTCATACAAGCTTTTCTAGCGTCATGGTAAGCCCTGAGATAGATGATGACATAGAGATCGAGATCGAGGAAAAAGATCTAAAGATAGATACTTATAGAGCCAGTGGCGCAGGCGGTCAGCACGTAAACAAGACTGAATCTGCCATTCGCATCACGCACATACCAACTGGCATCGTCGTGCAGTGCCAAAATGACCGCAGCCAGCACAAAAATAGAGCCACAGCGATGAAAATGCTAAAATCACGCCTTTACGAGCTTGAGCTAATGAAACAACAAGAGGCGAGCAACAGCGTCGAAAAGAGCGAGATCGGCTGGGGTCATCAGGTAAGATCATACGTGCTTTTCCCATATCAGCAAGTAAAAGACAACCGCAGCGGCGAGGCATACTCACAGACTGATGCGATACTTGATGGTGACATCAAAAAGATGATAGAAGGCGTCTTGATCGCTCAAAAGGCTGAGGCGTAATAAATTTACAAAAAGAGATGGGAGCTAAAATTTCATCTCTTTTAGCTTTGTGCAGGCTTCTTCTTTGCCTTTAAAGCAAGCCTCATCAAGATAAATTCTAGCTTTTTTATAGTCATTTTTGCCTAGATAGATAAGCCCTAGATCGTAGCTAGCCTCGCTTGAGCCAAGGCTTGTAGCTTTTTCATAAAAATATATCGCTTTTTCTAAATTTTTATTGACCCCAAGGCCGTATTCGTATATATATCCAGCACTTCTTAGTCCGTCTATGTTGCCGTATCTGCCAGCTGTCTCAAACCAAAAAAGTGCCCTTAAGATATCCTTGCTAAAGCCTTTGCCGTCACGAAAGCAAATGCCAGTTTGCTGCATGGCTAGAACATTTCCATCTTTTGCGTAGTCGTAAAATCTCTTGCAAGCTTTTGGATAGTTACCTTCATTGTATAGATATATAGCATCTGCTATTTGTTCGACCTCTGGATCAAGTGGTGGCTCGCTAAGGCCAAAATTTTGTGAAATTTGATCTAATGAACATCCCCAAAATAGCAAAACACTAAACACAAAAATGATAAATTTTTTCATATTTGTCCTTGAAAATTTAGGCGATTTTATCCAATTTTATCTTATAATGCCCGAAAATTTTAAGCAAAAGGAACGATATGGATCATAATGCACTTTTAATCCAGCTTGGCTATAACGTCAATGAAACGACCACTGCTCAAATGTGTAGAATTTTAAACAATACTGATGGTCTTTTGCCAAAGAGCATAATTGAACTAAATGATCATTTAAAGCCACACCTTTGTTTTGTGGCGATGAGTGGAAGTGAAGATAGACTAAAGATAAAAAATGTAGCTACCGTTAATGAAATAAAAGAGCGAGTTGATGAAATCATAAAAAACTGGGCTAATAAATATAAAATGGAGCTAAAAAAGATAAATGAAACAACTTACTATGTAATTGGAAAGATAAGGGACTGAAAATGAAATATGATATTGTAATTATTGGTTTTGGAAAAGCTGGCAAAACGCTAGCGGTTAAAGCTGCCGCACTTGGCAAAAAAGTAGCTCTTGTAGAGAGATCACCAAAGATGTATGGAGGTACTTGCATAAATGTTGGCTGCATACCAACCAAGCGTCTAATAACAGCCGCTAAAGAGGCAAAATTTGTAAATAATAGTGTTGAAAGCGAATATTACACGCTTAGTGTGGAAAATAAAAATAAACTAATCTCAGCTTTGAATGCTAAAAACTACGCAATGCTAAATGATAAAGAAAATATAGATGTGATCGATGGTATTGGCTCATTTGCTAGTGAAAATAGCGTACTTGTAACAACGCCAAGTGGTGAGAAAAAGATAATAGAGGGCGATTTTATTATCATAAATAGTGGCTCAAAAGAGGCAGATACTCCTTTTGAGGTTGTAAGCTCAAATGTATTTTCAAGCCAAACTTTGCTTGATCTAAAAAATTTACCAAAGCATTTTGTCATTATCGGTAGTGGTTTTATCGGTATAGAGTTTGCATCAATGTTTGCAAATTTTGGCTCAAAAGTGACTATCGTAGGGCGTTCAAAACTACTTAAAAACGAAGATGATGATATAGCTAATAGCGTAAAAGAAGCTCTTAGAGTCCAAGGCGTTGAAATTTTAGAGGGTTGCGAGATAGGGTGCATTAAAGAAAATGTATTAAATTTCAAGCAAAATGGCGAGCAAAGATGTCTTAGAGCTGATGCATTTTTGATCGCACTTGGCAGAGTAGCAAATGTAGATGATTTAAATTTAAAAGCTGCTGGAGTTGAGCTAAATGAAAAAGGTTTTATAAAGACAAATGAAAACCTTCAAACAAATGTACCAAACATCTATGCGGTAGGCGACGTGCGCGGCGGAGAGCTTTTTACTTATACGAGCTTGGATGATTTTAGGATAGTTTATTCACAAATTTTTGGTGATAAAAAGAGAAATACTAAAAATAGAAGTATTCACGCAAATGTGCTATTTACCGACACTCCGCTAGCAAGAGTTGGAGTAAATGCAAAAGAGGCTAGTAAATTTGGGCTAAATTTTAAAGAGCTAAAGCTTAGCATGGCAACAGTACCAGGCGCAAAAGTACTAAATCACGATGTAGGCATGCTAAAAGCTATCGTTGATGCACAAAGTGGAGAAATTTTGGGTGCTAGCTTTCACTGCATCTATGCAAATGAGCTGATAAATGAAATTGCAATTGCTATGAATTTAAAAGCAAATGCAAATTTCTTTAAAAATCAAATTTTCACTCATCCAAGTATCAGTGAAGCACTAAATGACTTATTTGGACAATTTTAAAAGGAAAAGAATGAAAAAATATTTATTGCTTTTATCGGCTTTATTTTTCACTGGCTGCTTAAACGTGATTGGTGTAGGACAAAAACAAGATGATTCGTGGCAGCAACCAAAGGATGAAAAAATAGTGCAAAATAAAGAGCAAATTTCAAGAAATGCGATCGAAATTTTAATACCAAAATGCGAAGAAGGCGATACGGAAGCTTGCAACGATTTGGGTGTAAATTACGAGCTTTTAAAAGAATATGAAAATGCTTTAACAAATTATAAAAAGGCTTGCGATGCTAAGGTGCAAGTCGGTTGTGCAAATTTGGGCACTCTTTATGAGCTTGGACTCGGAGTCAAAAAAAATCCAAAAAAGGCAATTTCGATTTATAAAGAAAGTTGCAATGGCGGAGGCATGCAAGCTTGCTATCATTTAGGCAATGCTTATAGAAAAGGTGAGATCGTTAAGCAAGATTATTACTTAGCAATGCAAGCTTATACAAATGCATGCAATGCTGGCGATTTGCCAAGTTGTGCTAATATCGGAGCGATGTATGAGCTTGGTCTTGGTGTCAATAAAGACGAAAAAAGGGCTTATGGAATTTATAAAGTCGCTTGCTTTCGTGGGCTAAGCAAGGCATGCCCGCAGATGAAAAGACTAGGCACAAAGCTAGGAATGTAAGTGAAAAAGGTCTTAAAATTTGGTCTTATTTTGGCTATGGGCTTTATGCTTAGTGGTTGCTGGTCGTGGCAAAAGATGGTAAGCTTTGGCTTTTGGCAAAGTGATGAAGAGGCTAGGACGGAGCGTATTGAGCTTGAAAAAGAGAAGATGATGCAAAACTGCGAGAGTGGAAATAATATCGACTGCAACAACCTAGCTGTAAATTTTAGCAACGAAAAAGACTTTGTAAAAGCAAAAGACTACTACGAAAAAGCTTGCAATGCTGGGCTTGCTACGGCTTGCTCAAATTTAGGTCAAATCTATGAGCAAGGGCTTGTTAATGAGCAAAAAGATATGGAAAAAGCTCTAAAGCTTTATAAACTAGCTTGTGATAGTGGCGATGGCGTTGGCTGTTATAATGAGGCTATGGGGCTAAAATCCTACATCGAAAGCGAAAATTTAAAGACTCATAAGATAGATAGAAACAAGGCTGAGGCTAGAGTGCTAAGGCTTTTGGCTAAGAGTTGCGAACTTGAGTATGCTCAGTCGTGCTTTTTGCTTGCAAAGCTAAGCGGGGACGAAACAAAGGCGGACGCACTTTACAAAAGAGCCTGCCAGCTTGGCAAATGTGTGGATAGAAAATAAGGGATAAAATTGCTTTTTAACTCATATGCCTTTATATTTGTATTTTTACCACTTGTATTTTTTGTATATTTTTTTCTAAATAAAAAGAGACTAAGCACTCTTGCAAAAGCTTTTTTAGTGAGTGCTAGTTTATTTTTTTATGCTTATTGGAGTGTTTATTATCTGCCGATTTTACTAGGAAGCATTATCTTTAACTTTTTTATTTCAAAATTTCTTGCAAAACATCATAGTAAAGCTATTTTAGTTTTTGGTATAGTTTGCAATCTCGCTTTACTTGGATATTTTAAATATGCTGATTTTTTAATTTCAAATTTAAACGCTATAGCAAATACAAATTTAAGTCTACTTCATATCGCTTTGCCGCTAGCACTTAGTTTTGTCACATTTCAGCAAATAGCATATCTAGTGGATAGTTATAACAAGCAGACAAAAGAGAATAGTTTTTTAAACTACTGCCTTTTTATAACATTTTTTCCACAGCTTATTGCTGGTCCGATAGTGCATCACAAAGAAATGATGCCTCAGTTTACAAATAAATTTAATCTTATAAAAAACTATAAATTTATAGCTCTTGGGCTTTTTGTTTTTAGCATGGGGCTATTTAAGAAGAGTGTGGTTGCTGATATTTTTTCGATTTTTACAAATACTGGATTTGATGTGGAAGGAAATTTGACTTTTCTGCAAGCATGGGCGACGTCACTTTCATATACCTTTCAACTTTATTTTGATTTTAGTGGTTATTGTGATATGGCGATAGGTCTTGCGCTACTTTTTAACATAAGGCTTCCCATAAATTTTAACTCCCCGTATAAGGCTTTAAATATTCAGGATTTTTGGCATAGGTGGCACATTACACTATCATGTTTTTTAAGAGACTACATATATATCCCACTTGGGGGAAATAGGGGGGGGGCAGAGCCGTACCTATCTAAATTTGTTTTTGGTATTTTTGATAGGCGGTCTTTGGCATGGGGCTGCTTGGACATTTGTTGTTTGGGGTGCTTTACATGGTGTTGCTATTGTTATTCACAGATGTTGGCAAAAGTTAAATTTTAAATTAAATAAAATCATTGCTTGGATCATCACCTTTAACTTTGTAAATTTTACATGGATATTTTTTAGGGCAAAAAGCTTTGAAGATGCCATGAAAGTGATCCGAGGGATGTTTTTTGGTGAGTTTAAAATAGACGTTAACTATCTTGAGATATTTTTTGTCGTTTTAGCTTTTTTGGTTGTTTTGCTTTTTAAAAACTCTATGCAAATGGCATTTGATAAGAAATTTAAATTTACTATCTGGCAAATTTTTGCAACATCTTTCTTTTTATTTATATCAATCTTGGTAATTAGGCTTAATAATGCGAGTGAATTTTTATACTTTAGATTTTAAGAAAAAAATATTTCTATGCCTGTCTTTGGTAGTATTTGCTATGGTTGGGCTTGATGTTGTACTTTATGTTTTTGCAGAAAGTAGAACAAGTAAGACAAATTTCGTTGATAATAAAATTTCAAAAGCGGAGCACTTTAAGATAAATAGCGAAAAACAAAAGGATATCGTTTTTGTTGGAAGCAGTAGGACGTTTAATCATATTTCAACAAACATTTTTAAAGAAAATAATATTGGTATTTATAATTTTGGCGTTTCTGGAAATTTTATAGGTGACTATCCTTTTATTGTAAATGCTATTAAAAAAGTTGGTGCAAAAGAGGTTGTTGTTAGTATAAGAGTTAGCGATCTTTTTAAAGATTATATTGAGAGAGATGTCAAAATTTATACCACTGATGAACTAATGGCAAATTTTGGCACAAATAAGATAACGTTTTTAAAAACACTGCCAGATTATTTAGCAAGCTTGCATTTATTTTTAAGATACTCTGAAGCTATCTATAATAGAGTAATTATGACTTATGGTAAATTTACACCAAAGACTGCAACCAATGTAAATAATTTTAGTGTAGAAAATTTCTTTAATATTGAAGCAAATAGTGATTGCGAGCTAATTAACACAAGTGAAGTAAATTCAAATTTTACAAAAGACAAAAAGATTATTGTTGCAAAATGTAGCAATGGTGATAATATACTTTTTGCAAATACAATACCGAGAGAGAATTATGGCAAGGTTATTGAATTAAAAGAGCTGAATTTAAACACATTAAAATACATGCAAAATTATATAATAGATCCACTGGTTAAAAACGGCATGAAAGTAATTATTTTACTTGAACCAATGTTTGATGGAATGAGACTTCAATATAGTATAAATGAAATAATATCAGCCATCAAAAATGCCAAAATTGTTGATCTTACAAATTTAAAATTTGGCGATGAAGAATTATCTGATTGGGAACATTTAAACTATCTTGGTAGAAAAAGATATAGTGAGTTTTTGGTTAAACTTTATCTTAACGGTGGACTTTAGTTTCTTACTTCAACCCAAAAACTTTTATATTAAAAGTAGTATGGATTTTATCCTTTTCGCCTTTCATGACGATAGGAAATTCGGTCTTTACGATACTGTCATAGCTGCTAAGCGCATCTAAAAAGTCATAAAATTTTTGTGGCGTCCTTAGAGAGCTAGTTACATTTAGACGAAATCTAAAAAATTTCTCACTAGCATTATTATCACTTTCTTCTATTTTACTAAGGCTTACTTCACTGAAAAATTTAGAGGCAAATTCTATAAATTTATCTTTATCAAATTTATTCTCAAAAGCTGAAATGATAGCTCCATCTTTTTGTTTGGTTGCTTCAAGAGCTTTAAATTTGGCTTCAAATTCATTTTTTACTTTTGTGTAAGATGAGGTTTGTGAATAATTTTGTCTAGTTAGGCTTTTAAATTCTTTTATATTTGGGACGATAAAACCAAATATCATAATGAAGCAAACTACAATAAAAGCAAATATAAAAAGTAAAAGCTTGACGGGATCTATTTTTTCTAAGCTCGTATCTTTTTTACTCATTATATCCCTCAGAATTATCAATTTTATTTGTGCTTATAAAGCCGTACCAGCCGTTTTTACTTTGATAAAAGCTAGTATTTGAAGTCGTAAAAATAGATCTTAAAGGTGAAGCTAGAAGCTGATTAAATACATCTTTTGTCGGCGTTATACCACGAATGATGAGTGAGTTTTTATCCATAAAAACCTCTTCAAGCGTTATGCTGTCAGGCACTAGGTCAAAAAGATTGTGCAAGCTTTGCTTGAGAATAGAATTTGACGTGAAGATATCATTTGCAGATTCTATTTGTACGGTGAGCTTAGCTGAAATTTCATCTGTTGTGACTATTTTTTGACTAAGTTCTTTTTGCTCATTTGATAAAAAATTTATATTTTTTTCAATTGAATAATTTTTATAGAGTATAAAGAAATTTGTTGCCAAAAGAGCTACAAACACAAAGCTTATAAGGCTTAGCCAAATTTTGCTAAAGATAGATATAAGTGGTCTTGGTTCCAGAGTAATAAAGCTAAATCTCATAATATTATCTCTTCTTGCATGATTTCATTCATAATATGATTTGTATTCACTGGATACACCGAAGTCTCCACTAAAAGCTCAGATTGCAGATATTGTAAAAAGGTTGCACTTGTTTTTGTATTTTCAAAAACAATTATTTGTTCAATAAAATCACCGCCGTAGAGAGGATTTTCGTAAAATTCTTTTACAGCCTTTACGATGTAATCAAACATCTTCATGTCATACCCAAAAATAGCAACCGATCTTTCTACATTTGTAGAAGCTGGCATGTTTAGTTCATAGTTTAGATCTTCAAATTCTTTTGGCTTATCATCACTTAAAAAATCATCTAAACTTTTAAAATCATCAAGCGACGTTGCGTCATTTTCTTCTTTAATGATTAAGTTATCAATATCTGTTATATCTTCTTCTTTTAGGCTTTCAGCTTCCTGATTAGTTTCCTCAATACCAGCCATATTTAAAAAAGTGGATAACTTCATTTGTTTATCTTTAAATATCGCAAGCGTAAACGAATGTGCATGGATATAAAGATAAAGTGTAGTTTTTGGAGAAATTCCGCGTTTTAAAAGCTCGTAAAAGAGTAGGGCAATAGGTGAGTAGATGAGATCCACGCTATCTTGTCCAAATAAATTTTTATATTTTTTTATAGCATTTAAATTTGCATAAATACTCCAGCTATCCTGCATGATAAGGCTTGTAAGATTTTTAGTATTTATATTAAATTTTTTGTATTCATCAAAGCTAACACTAGGAAGTGCGCCTTGCGAGTCGTCGTTAAAAAAAACTGAGACATATACGCCAAAATATGCTTTTTCTTGCTCTTCTATGTATTTTATGATTTTCTCATCGATATTATCGATATTTATATCTGTAAATTTAGCGTTTATGGTTTTTAAAAGTTTGCCATTTCTAAAGACCTGACCGAAGAATATGCACTCATTGCCCTCCAACACGACGCTTAAAAAAAGGTTAGAAAAAAGCTTTTTGACGCTAAAAGACATAAATCTCCTAAATTTAGTGCATAATTTTCGTTATGGTAGCTAAAAAGGGATTAAATAAGTTTAAAACAGCTCGTTTTTAAGCTTAACGAAAATCTCTTTTGTATTTAAAGCTTCATTTTTTAGCTCACTATCAAGTAAGGCCGAGTTTTTAAGGTCGTCAAAATCCTCTATCATCACATCACACATCATCTTAATGCGTTCACTATCAGCCTTGCTGATGCTACTTTGGCTCATTTTTTTGATACGCTCAAGATACTCTTTGCCATTTTTTATGTATGAGCTAAATTTGATAGCAGCCTTGCTTTGATTTAGCACAGTATTTGCCATTTTGTTATAAATATCTATATCAAGTGCTTTTTGGCTTAAATTTAAAGCCTTTTCATATTCTTTGTTTTCGTATAAAAATTTTGCTTCAAGGGCGAGTTTGTAGGAGTTGTCGCTATAAAAAAATAGTCCGAATAAAACAATTAGAAAGATGGCTATAAAAATAGATAGTTTATTTTTCATAAATTTCATCCAAAATTTCTTTTATCTCGTCTCTTATTTGCGGATTTTTATGCGCATACTTTTTCCACCAAATTTTTAAATTTGCTCTAAAGTCCTCTTGGTTTTGCTCCACGCTCTTACCACCGTCGTTTTGCGAGGCCTGCCAAAGCTCGTTTTGTATCTTCTCTTTTGCCTCTTTTTGATCTAAATTTGCCACGCTAAAAGGGGCTGAGAGGCTAAAATTTATAGTTGAAAATGGCTTTGGAAGTATCATCTTATCCCAGCTTTTAAACTCCCAAAACGAGCTTGTTTCAAAATTTAGAGCATAAATTTCACAAGATGACTTTTGTGCGATCACAGCAGCTCCGTCTGCCACGCTGTGCCTTGGTCCTCTTGGACCATCTGGCGTGATGATGACGTCGTGGCCTTGCTTTATCTCTCTTAGAGCTTCTATCAGTGCTCTTGCGCCACCTTTTGAGCTGCTGCCTCTAATGGTGCCGATGCCAAAAAATTTGATTATTCTAGTGATTAGCTCGCCATCCTTGTGGTCGCTGATTATCACCTTACCTTGTTTTCTATTTTGTCTGCTCCACCAGCGTCTATAGGCAAAGCTCATAAAGCTAAGTCTGCCATGCCAAAAGACTACGACGCAGCCATTTTGTGGTAAGAAATTTGGAGTGTAGCTCTTTTTGCAGGTTAGAAAAATGAGCCACATCAAAATGTAGATGAAAAAGACGCCAATGCTTAGGGCGACCTTTTCAAAGACGTTTTTAAATTTGCAGCTCGCCATACAAAACCATTCGTTTTGGGTTTGTGATCTTGATTTTTTGTGTAGTGCCAAGAAGCTCTTCGCTTCCATCAACTTGAATTAAAAAGTTATTAAAGCTTCGCCCAGCAACGCCGCCGTTTGCTCTTAGCTCTTCAAAATATACATCAAAAATTTTATCTTTTTGTGCCGCCACGATCTCGTCTAAAATTTTATTGTGGCGATTTTGTAGGCGAGTAAGCCTTTCTGAAGCGGTTTTATCATCTATTTGATTTGTGAAAGTAGCTGCCTTTGTGAGCGGACGTGGCGAATACTTAAAACTAAAAATTTGCTCAAATCTAACTTGCTCAAGCACGTCCATCGTATCTTCAAACTCGCTATCACTCTCGCCTGGAAATGCAACAATGATATCAGTTGAGATGCTTACATCTGGGCACATCTTTCTAAGTCTTAATGCGCGGTCTAAAAACCACTCTTTTGTATATCCGCGCTTCATTTCGCGTAAGACTTTGGTGTTTCCGCTTTGAAGTGGCATGTGCATTGACTTGCAAATTTTTGGGTTATTAGTGAAAATTTCAAGAAATTTATCATCCATATGAAGTGGGTGTGGGCTTGTAAATCTTATCCTTTCAACGCCCTCTATCTCGCTTATCTTTACTAGCAGGTCGCTAAAATCAATATTTTCTTGCATGCCAGAAAATCTTTTGCCGTAGTTATTGACATTTTGCCCTAGTAAAAATATCTCTTTTGCACCGCTTTTTGCGGCCTTTTCTACCTCTTTTAAGATAAGGCTTGAAGGAATAGAAATTTCATCTCCTCTGGTGTGCGGGACGATGCAGTAGGTGCACTTTTTATCACAGCCGATCGAGATGTTTATGTGGCTTTTGTATGGCGAGCCTCTAAATTCGCCAAATGCGTATTCACTCTCGTCGTGGTTGATATCGGTTGAGATAAATTTAGGTGTATTTACAGCTTTTGTGATCTTGCTAACATTTCTTGCGCCAAGGACAAAGTCAACGTAAGGTGCGCGCTTAAAAATTTCGCTACCCAAATGGCTTGCAGTGCAACCGCAAACGCCTATTTTAGCTCCTCTTTTTTTGGCTTTTTCAAATGCGCCGACTTCACTAAAGAGCTTATGAACCGGTTTTTCACGAACCGAGCAAGTATTTATAAGGATTAAATCAGCTTCTTCGATATTTTGTGTTAAGGAGTAGTCTTCTTTTTGTGATAGCTCGGCTATGATATGCTCGCTGTCACGAACATTCATAGCACAGCCTAAAGTTTGGATAAAGAGTTTTTTACTCATTAAAGTATATGCACTTCATACATGTAGTCGCTATCATCAAGTCCGTATTTTACGGTTCTGTGATAGACGCTTAGCCCTTTTTCTTCAAAATGCTCTACTAGGGCGATTAGTTGTTTGTGTGTGTTTTCTTTATCAAAATAGAAAATTTTCTGACCCTCTTTTTCGACAGCTGCCTCTATTTTTTCTAGTGAAATCGTTTTTGGCTTTGCGTCTAATTCGGCTCTTGCAAGTTTTAGCTCCATTTTTAATCCTTTCAAAATCTTAAATTTTAATCGGTCAATATATCCAAAACATCATAAAAAAAGGATTAAATAAAAGTTGATAATAAGCTTAAAGTTATTAAAAGTATGGCTTATGTATAATTTCAAAACCTCACGAAAAATCCCCGAAATTTATCGTTACAATGGAGAAAAAATGGAAAGAATTTCAGATATCATCGAGTCAATTGCAAATGAGAAAAATTTAGAGATAGAAGATGTAAAAGAGCGTGTCATAAGAGCTTTGATAAACACTGCAAAAAGAGTTTATGGCGAAAATTATGAGTATGACGTGAGTATCGATGCAAATAAAAATTTAAAGCTTTATCAAAAAATTTCAATCGTAGCAAACGACGATGAGAGACTTGCTGAAGACAATGAACACTTTTTAAGCTTAAAAGAGGCTAAAAAGATAGATAGCGGCGTAGAGATCGGCGATGAGCTCACTTACGAACTAAGCCTTGATAACCTTGGCAGAACCGCCGCCCAAACGCTTCACAAGGAGCTTGAGTATCACATCCAGCGTCTAGTCGAAGAGAAAATTTTACAAAAATATAATGAGATGAGTGGTCACATGGTCTTTGGTCCGGTTGTTAGAGTCGATAACGATGAAAACACTTTTATCGAGATAGATGAGCTTCGTGCCATCTTACCACGCAAAAACCGCATAAAAGGCGAGAAATTTAAAGTGGGCGACGTGGTAAAAGCAGTCATTAGAAAAGTTTTTACAGATAAAAATTTAGGTATAAAGGTCGAGCTTTCAAGGACTTCACCTAAATTTCTTGAAGCGCTGCTAAATTCAGAAGTGCCAGAGATAAAAGACGGTGGTATCATCATACAAGGAAGCGCTAGGATCCCTGGTGAAAGGGCTAAAGTAGCGCTCATCTCAACTACTCCAAACATCGATCCAGTTGGCGCAACGGTCGGTACAAAGGGTGTTAGGATAAATGCCGTAAGCAAAGAGCTTCATGGTGAGAGTATCGACGCAATCGAATACACCACAGAGCCAGCGATCTTGGTGGCTCGCGCTATGGCGCCTGCGATCATCACATCTGTAAAGATCGAAGAAAATAAGGCAATCGTAACGCTTGCAAGCGAGCAAAAGAGCAAAGCTATCGGCAAAAACGGCATAAATATCCGCCTGGCAAGCATGCTAACTGGCTATGAGATCGAGCTAAATGAACTTGGCTCAAAAACTAGTAGCAATGCAGAAAATAATGAGCCAATCAAAGACTTAAAAGCACTTTTTGGCGATAACTAATGAAATTTCAAATAAGAAAAGCGACTAGAGCCGATATAGATGTAATTTGCGAGCTTGTAAGAGAGCTTGCTAGTTATGAGAATTTGAGCGATCAAGTCACTTTTACAAATGAAATTTTTGCAGACTCCATCTTTAATAAAAAACACGCAAAAGCCCTTATCTGCGAGAGTGAGGGCAGGGTGATAGGATATGCTATCTATTTTTATACATTTTCTACATTTTTGGGGCTTGGTGGGATCTATCTTGAGGACATTTATGTCAAAAAAGAGTTTAGAAATCAAGGTATCGGCAAGGCATTTTTTAAATTTTTAGCTCAAATTTGCAAGGATGAAAATTTAAAAAGGCTTGAGTGGTGCTGCCTAAACTGGAATGAGCCAAGTATTAAATTTTATGAAAGCTTGGGTGCTAAAAATCAATCTCTTGAGTGGAGAAACTACCGCTTGGACGGTGAAAATTTAGAAAAACTTTTAAATTTATAGTTTTTAATAAAAGCTCAAATTTGCTTTGAAATTTGAGCTTGTGGGTGATTAAAATTTATATGTATATCCCATGTAAATACCAACGTTTGTCTCTTTTATTTTTGCATTATCATATTTTGCTATAGAGCAACATTTTGTTCTATCGGCTTTTAAACCAAATTCAACTGCATTGTTTTCGTTGATAGAGTATTCAGCACCAATTCTTGCACCTAGCATCCAGCCATTTGTATTAGCTTTTTCCGAGCCATCATGAGTGTCAAATACATCCATTTTAAGCTTTGAGTAGCCAGTGTAGCCACCAAGAATTAATTTAAGATCTTTTGCTACGCTTGGAGTGTAGTCTGCTCCAACTATAAATTTGTGTGTTTTCCATTTTACTACTGTGCCGCCTTCATCGCCAAGTGACTTTTTGGCTTGAAAGTCGTAAATGTAAGCTCCATAAACTCTAAAACTATCAAAATCATAGCCAGCTTTTAGTCCAAAATTTGATGAGCTTATCAAACAGAGCGAGATGCTTGTAGGCGGGATATGTTATATAAAATTTAAAGCGAGATGATATAAGTTTTTAAAAGGTGGTTAACCACCTTTTGTTATTTTATTGCAATTATTTTTGTATCTTTTTGTTTAAGTTCTAGACTACCATCTACATTACATCTTGGATTTAAAGTTTCTAGAGTTGCCAAAACTTCTGTTTTATTACCTTCGCTTATGTCATCATATTTTTTTAAGATATACATATGTAGTATATTTTTAGGTATACTACCTTTTGGCATACTAAAAGCCACGGCTTTTACGTTAAATTTTCTAGATCAACCTTCGTATCTTTATCGACTATCAGATAACCTTTAATACCATCTTCTTTTAATTCATTTTTCTTGGTCTCTATATTATATTCCTAGTCAAAATTTACCCTTTTATAAACCCTTACTTCGCCTTTAAAATGTTTGATACTACCCATATCAGCTTTACAAATTTTAGCCAAAGTAGTTGGCTCACCACATCCAGTTAGAGCAAAAGTAAGTGTTGCTGTAATGACTGAAAAAAACGACTTTTGTTTTCATATTTTTCCTTTTTGTAAAAGTTAGAAATTCGGATTTTACAAAAAAATAAAACTGAAAAAATTAAACTAATAAATTTATGAAATATTTTTTGATAAATTTGGTGTAAAAAAGAAATTTGAGCTCAAAGCAAGTGCTTCAAGCTCAGTTAATTTTACTCGTTTAGGATAGAGAGAAGCTCTTTGTTATCTTTTGTTTTTAGCATTTTTGCGTATAAGAATTTAAGCGCTTCGACATCGTCCATTGTCGCGATCGCAGAGCGAATAGCCCAAATTTTTTGAAGCTCATCAGGTTTTTGAAGTAGCTCTTCTTTTCTGGTGCCTGATTTTAGCACGTTGATAGCTGGGTAAATTCTGCGGTCTGAGATGTTACGGTCAAGCACGATCTCGCTGTTTCCAGTGCCTTTAAACTCTTCAAATATAACTTCGTCCATACGTGAGCCAGTGTCGATAAGAGCGGTTGCGATGATGGTTAGAGAGCCGCCGTGCTCTATGTTTCTAGCTGCACCAAAGAAGCGTTTTGGTTTGTGAAGCGCGTTTGCATCCACGCCGCCTGTTAGCACCTTGCCACTTGGCGGGGTTACTGTGTTGTAGGCGCGTGCTAGACGGGTTATACTATCAAGCAAGATGATGACATCTTTACCCATCTCAACTAGACGTTTTGCCTTTTCGATGACTAGCTCTGCTACGCGGACGTGGTTAAGCGCTGGCAGGTCAAATGTCGAGCTAAATACCTCGCCTTTTACGCAGCGCTGCATGTCTGTAACTTCTTCTGGTCTCTCATCTACCAAAAGCACCATTAGTTGGGCTTCTGGGTGATTTTTAGCGATGCCGTGAGCTAGCTCTTTCATAAGCTCAGTTTTACCACTTCTTGGAGGTGCGACGATGAGGCCACGCTGACCCTTGCCAATAGGCGTGAAAAGATCAAGCACACGGCCAGTTAGCTTCATCGGATCATACTCTAAATTTAGCTTTTCAGTTGGAAAAAGCGGGGTTAGGTTGTCAAATAGTGGCCTCTCTTTTGCGTCTGCTAGAGGCATATAATTTACCGCTTCGATCTTTAAAAGAGCGTAGTATTTTTCTTGATCTTTTGGCTCTCTCACTTGGCCGGTGATGATGTCGCCCACGCGAAGTGCAAATTTACGGATCTGTGAGTTTGAGACGTATGCATCGTTTGAACTGTCGCTTAAATTCGCATCAACAGCTCTTAAAAAGCCGTAGCCCTCGTTTGTGATCTCTAAAATTCCAGTAAATAGTATAAAGCCGCCTTGTTTTGTCTGGGTTTTTAGTATCTCAAATATCAAATCCTGCCTACGAAATTCTCGTGGATTTTCGACACCAACGCTATTTGCGATCTGCACTAGCTCATCTAAACTAAGCGTTCTTAGCTCTTCGATCTTATGTCCGTCTACTGGTATGTGTGTTCTTGATGCTTGATGTTTTTTTGTAGTTTTTGTGTTTTGAGCAGCACTTTGCTCGGTTTGGTTATTTTCCATTTTTCCTCTTTAAATGCGGGGATAATTTTGCAGAATTTCTAGGTTTCAAAAAGAAGTTTTTGAAAGTTTTGGCATTTTATAAAAATAAAACTTTGTTGTCAAGAAATGGTATAAAATAAAATTTTTGCTCAAAAATGGTTGATTTGCTATAATCTCGCCATTTTATAACGATAACAAAAGAAGAATTTGTGCCTATTTTTGCAGTTTGCCTACCATAAATTTATATGGTGTGTAATAGGCATGTGATGCAATAATATTGGTAAAAATTTTAGATAAAAGAAAGTAAAAATGCCACAAAGTAGATGTGCTCATTGCAGATTAAAATTTGATGAAAGCGTGATGATCTCAAATGAAGGCGGACTTAAATTTTGCTGTGTTGGTTGCAAAGGCGTTTATGAAATTTTAAATGAAAATGGGCTTAGCGAGTTTTATGAACGTCTTGGTAAAAATACACTTACACCGGCAAGCAACGGTGCAAATATCAAAAATTTAGCAGCAAATTTTAGCGAGCTTGTGACAAAAGAGGGCGACTTTAGTCAAATTTCATTTTTAATCGATGGCATCACTTGCTCAGCTTGCATCTGGCTACTTGAAAAGGCACTTTTTAGCTTGCCTGGCGTCTTGGAGGTAAATATCAACTCGCTTAATCAAAAAGCGGTTATTGTCTTTGATGAGCAAGAGCTTTTGGTAGAGCAAATAATTGAAAAAATTTATGCCGTTGGCTACGTCCCAAAGCCCTATGCTACGAGTTCGAAAGAGGACGAGCTAGCTAAGAAAAGAAGAAAATTTTACACAAAAGCGCTAGTTGGTATCTTTGCTACGATGAACATTATGTGGCTAGCCATTGCTCAGTATAGTGGGTATTTTAGTGGCATAAGAGGCGATATAAAAGACATTTTAAGCTTTGCGCAGTTTGTATTAGCAACGCCTGTACTTTTTTATACTGGTAGCGAGTTTTTTAAAGGAGCAAAGATAGCCATAAAAAACGCTTCGCCAAATATGGATTTGCTCGTTATCACCGGAGCTAGCATAACCTATATCTACTCTATTTTTGCGATGTTTACGAGGAGTGGCGAGAGCTATTTCGACTCGGTTGCGATGATCATCACCTTTGTTTTTATCGGTAAATTTTTAGAAATTTTGGGCAAGAAAAAGGCACTTGAGACTTCAAATTTCTTAAATGATATGCTGCTTGCAAAGGTGTGCGTTTTAGAAGATGGTAAGGATATTTTAAAAGAGCCAAGAGATGTAAATTTGGGCGAAAAGATCGTGCTTAGATCAGGCGAGAGGGCGCTGCTTGATGGAGTAGTGCTTAGTGGCGAGGCAAGCGTGGATAGCTCAAGCCTAACTGGAGAGAGCCTGCCTGTGATCTTGGGAGTGGGACAAGAGGTAAAAAGTGGCGTCATTTGCCAAAATGGACAAATCATCTATGAAGCAAAGGAAATTTTTAAAAATTCTTATCTAAATCAGCTTATAAATTTGCTCCAAAATGCAGAGCTAAAAAAGCCAAATATCGAGCTAGTAGTCAATAAAATCGCTTCTAAATTTTCTCTTAGTGTGCTGACTTTAGCATTTTTTACATTTTGGTTTTGGTACTTTAAATTTGGCTTTTCAGAAGCTATTGTCACGGCTGTTAGCGTCATTGTGATCGCTTGCCCTTGTGCGCTTGCCCTTGCCACGCCAGTTAGCAGTGTTTGCGCTCTTGGTGTGGCTTTTAAAAATAGAGTGCTTTTTAAAGAGGCTAAATTTTTTGAAAGCCTTGCAAAGTGCGATGTAGCGGTCTTTGATAAGACTGGTACGCTCACAAAGGCAGAATTTGAAGTTAGTGATTTTTTCATAAAAGAGAGCATAAGCTTAGATGAAATTTATTCGCTGGCTCTTATATCAAATCATCAAATAAGCGTGGCAGTGGCTAAATTTTTAAAGCAAAAAGACGCAAGGAAAATAGAGCTTAAAAATACAAATTTAAGTGTGGCAAAGGGTGTTGAGGCTGAAATTTCAGGTAAGAAATTTTATGCAGGAAGCAAGCGATTTTTAGTTGAAAATGGTATTGGCTTTGATGAAGCTGAAGAAAATGTGAGCTTTTTTGTGGGGCTTAATGGTGAGTTAGTGGCGAAATTTTACCTAAAAGATAGTGTAAAGCCCGAGGCAAAGACCTTGATAGACGAGCTAAAGAGCGCTGGCATGAAAGTGTGTATCTTAAGTGGCGACGTGCAAAAAGTGGTAAAAAATGTGGCAGATGAGCTTGGCGTGAGTGAGTTTAGAGCAGAGATGTTGCCTGAAACGAAAGCTAAATTTATAAGCGAACTAAAAGAGCAGGGCAAAAAGGTTCTAATGGTAGGAGATGGCATAAATGACGCAGCAGCGCTTAGCCTTGCTCATGTTGCCATTTGTATGGGAAGCGGGGCGGCAATAAGCTTAGAAAGAAGCGATGTAGTGCTACTTGATGATAGTTTAAAAAGTCTAGCAAAGGCCATAAAAATCTCAAAATTTACTTACAAAACGATAAAGCAAAATTTGCTCTTTTGCCTTCTTTATAATGTTCTTGCTCTGCCATTTGCTGTGTTTGGCTATGTCATTCCGCTATTTGCTGCGCTTTTTATGTCGCTTAGCTCGCTAAGTGTTATCTTAAACTCGCTTTATATTGTTAGAAAATTTAAGGAAAAAAATGGATAGCGCGACACTTGCGATGCTAGTTTTTATCTCGGTTTTGATGGGAGCATTTTTGCTTTTTGGCGTGCTTTGGGGGATAAAAAATAAGCAATTTGAGGACTACCGAAAATTTTTAGACGGAGCAAATTTAGACGATGAAGATGCACTAAATGAAGCTTATGAACTAGAGCTTCGCAAAAAAGAAGCTCTCAAAAAAAGAGCAAAATCTAATAAAGATAAAATTTAGCTCTCAATCGTTGGCTCGCCAAAAAGTCTATTGGCCTCTTTTAAGACCCCTTGTTCTCTTTGTCTTTGAAGCTCTTCTGGCGTTTTTGGCTCTTTATTTAGCATCAAAGCAAAGTTATTTTTCTCATTTTGCAGCTCGCTTTTTATCTCGGTTTTTGACTCATTTTTAGTTTCAATGTTATTTGCATTTAGTCTTAAAATTTCCTCATCAAGCTCGTCTAGTTCGCTTTTTTCATTATTTTCTAAAGAGGCTTTAGGCGTCTTAGTTTGTGCTTTTTGCTCATCACTCTTTGCATTTACTATCTTCGCATTTTGTCCAAAAAGCGTACGCAATATCTCGTTTAAGATTTTCCAATTTTTCTTAAAGTATTCAAGATTTTCATCTTTTGCATTTACTATCAGTCCAAGCTCATTGTTATTAAAGAAGCTAAATTCTACAAATTCTTTAAAAAACTCGCCAAGATCGTAATTTCTATCATAAATTTTTGTTAAAAAGAGTTCATATGGACCTTGCATTTTAGCAGGAGCTGCTTGGCTTTTTTGAGTGATGACTTCTGTGATTTGAGTGGAATTTTCGCTATTTTTTGAGATCACTTCATTTATAGCGTCATCGATATCTTGTAAATTTAGTGCTTCTATCATCATAAAAAGCATTAGCATTAGTACAAAGCCATTGTCGCTACTTACATTTAGCATACCTTTAGCTTGTGCCAAAATCCTAAAAAATCTTTCATAAACAAGTAGAGAAATTTTTGAGTCGTTTTCTATAAATTTTTGCTTTAAATTTGCCAAAATTTCATCTATTATCATCTCAGGATCATAGCTTTCAAGTTCGCTTACGAGCACTCTAATGGCATTCTTATCGTGATTTAAAACATGAGTTATTATCTCTTCGATCTTTTCTGGATCAAGAAGCCCTAGCATCGATGCTACGCCATTTGCCGTTACATTATTTGCACCGTAAATGATAGCTTGATCAAGAAGTGTTAAAGTATCTCTTAGCGATCCTCCGCCACTTCTTGCTAAAATTTCAAGTGCCTCTTTTTCGTAGCTAATGCCTTCTTTGCTTAAAATAAACTCAAGATGTTTAATGATGCTGTATCTGCTTATTTGCTTAAACCTAAAATGCTGCGTTCTTGAAAGTACCGTTGTTGGGAGTTTTAATGGATCGGTCGTCGCTAGGATAAATTTTACATAGCTTGGTGGCTCTTCAAGCGTTTTTAAAAGGGCGTTAAATGCCTCTTTGGTTAGCATATGCACTTCGTCAATTATAAAAATTTTATATCTTGCCATTGCTGGAGCATATTTTGTTTGCTCTATTAGCTCTCTTATGTCATCTATCTTTCTGTGGCTAGCAGCGTCCATTTCGATGATGTCCATATGCCTTGACTCATTTGCCATGATGCATTGCGGACATACTTCACATGGTTTTGAGGTAGGTCCTTTTTCGCACACTAAAGCTTTTGAAAATATCCTGGCACTTGAAGTTTTACCACTGCCTCTAAGCCCAGAAAATAGATATGCGTGGCTTATACGACCCTCGTCAAGTGCGTGTATTAGGCTTTTGCTAACTGCTTCTTGACCGATAAGTTCATCAAAATTTTTAGGGCGATATTTTAAAGCTAGTGCTTGCAATGCGGTATCCTTTTTATAAAGTTCAAGGATTTTATAAAAAAAGGCATAAATTTATGATTATTTATATATTTAATTGGCTTTAAATTTTTTTATTTTAGTTTAATGAAGGCGGATAAATTTTTATATGTTTGCATAAAATTCATAGTGTATTTGCAAAAAATAAAAAATATCCCTTTTTATAATGATCCATAGTTGTATAGATTTAAAATTTATAATAAAAATACATAAAATTTTATGTTAAATATTTTGTATTTTTATATGTATTGTGTTTGGTATAAAAAGCCTTGGCGTGTGTGCCAAGGCAAAATTTTAGATTAGCAAGAGAAGCAGGTTTTAAACTCATAAGCGGTTGGGCGCGCTTCGTAAGGCCAAACTTGAGTTTCAAATTTGAAGTGTTGATAGGTATCTATGAAAAGATCGGTCATTATTGGTTTTAAGTATTCATTATCGCGAATTAGTGCTTCTAAGCTGCCACGAAGTGTGTGTGGAAGCTGCTCTATGCCACGCTCTCTAATCTCATCAAGGTGAAGTTTAAATAAATTTTCATCCATCGGACCAACTGGCTCGTATTTATTTTTAACGCCGTCAAGTCCCGCCATTAGCATCGCTGAAAAGGCTAGATAAGGGTTTGCTGTGCTATCTGGAAATCTCATCTCGGCTCTAACTGACTTTTCGCCTGAACCATAAGGTATGCGGATACTTGCTGAGCGGTTTTGGCTAGAGTATGTTAGGATAGATGGTGCTTCAAAGCCTGGGATTAGGCGTTTGTAGCTATTTGTGCTTGGGTTAGTAAAGGCGGCAACGCTTCTTGCATGTTTTAAAACGCCACCGATATAGTATCTTGCGAAATCACTTAAATTTGCGTAGTTGCCCTCTTTGTAGAATAAATTTTTACCATCTTTCCAAACTGATTGATGCACGTGCATGCCGCTTCCGTTATCGCCATAAAGTGGTTTTGGCATAAATGTAACTGTCTTGCCGTTTAGGTGAGCCACCATGCGAACGACATATTTATAAATTTGAACATTATCGGCAGCTTCGACTAAGTTGCCAAATTTCACGCCGATCTCACCTTGTCCTTGAGCGACTTCGTGATGGCCCAAAAATACTTCAAGGCCAACTTGCTCTAAAACTTGCATCATCTCGGCTCTTAGATCGACCATGCTGTCGATTGGCTGAGTCATCAAGTAGCCGCCTTTTCTGCGTGGGCGATGACCTGTATTGTAGCTGTCTTTGAAGTCAGTAGCATCGTTCCATTCGCCTTCTTCGCTATCTACTTGATACATCGCACAGTTTGGGCTATCGATGATTTTGACGTTATCAAAGACAAAAAATTCATTCTCAGGGCCAAAGTAAGCCTCATCACCAAGACCACTATCTTTTACATATTGCATTGCTCTTTTAGCAATTGAGCGAGGGCATTTTTCATAAATTTGACCCTTGTAAATGTCGTAAATATCGCAAAAAACAACAACTGTAATATCAGAAGTAAATGGGTCTAAAAATGCAGTTGTAGCTTCTGGCTTCATTATCATGTCGCTCTTATCGATTGGTTGCCAGCCATGCATAGAGCTAGCGTCCATAGGGATACCATTTATAAAATTTTCTTTTGTAACAGCTTTTATGTTGTAGCTAATGCTATGCCAAGCACCACCTAAATCAGTAAATCTAAAATCTACAAATTTGACTTCATTTTCTTTACAAAAATCAAAAAAATGATCTACGTTTTGGACAAATTTTCCCATTCTTTTCTCCTTCTGGTTTTTAATTTTCGTATTCTATCATAAAACCTAATATTTAAGATTAAATTTATATTTTATTTTAACCCGATCTAAAATTTTACTAATTCTCTATCTCTGTTTTTGAAAATAGCACATTTTGAATAGCCTAAATCTCTAGCTATTTGTTCGCAAATTTCGCCATTTTTACCAATATCTTCTTTTGCGTGAGCGTCTGAGCCAAAGGTGATGGTTATATCTTTTTCGGCTATTAGTTCAAGTAAATTCAGGCTTGGATATTGCTCGCCGATAGGTTTTCTAAAGCCAGCAGCATTTATCTCAACAACTAAATCTGCTTCTTTTATCGCATTTACTGCATTTTTAGCCAAAATTCTAACATCCTTTTTTGGCAAAAATTTAAAAAGTTTTAAAAGATCAATATGCCCCATAATGTCAAATTTACCAAGCTTAGCAGATCTTTCTACATGATCAAAATACTCTTGCCAAATTTGATCCAAGTCTTTGCCCTCGTAGCCACCGATAAATTCTGGATTGTCAAATGCCCAGCCGTTAAAAAAATGCACAGAGCCTATTAGATAATCGACCTTTCTAGCAAAAACTCGCTCATCCATAAATCCATCTAAAAAATCCATCTCATAGCCAAGTAAAATTTCTATCTCGCCACTAAATTCCTCTTTTAAGCGCCTAACCTCGTCTTCGTAGCTTTGCATCTCCTCAAATTTCATCCTATAAGCTTCATCGTAGTTCATCGGTGCGTGATCACTAAAACCAAAGTATTTTGTGCCAGCTTTTATTGCGTTTTGTACATACTCTCTTGGCTCGCCAACTGCGTGTTTGCAAAGTGGCGTGTGGTTGTGAAGATCGACGGTCATTTTTAGCCTTTTAAGGTCGTTTATTTTTAAAAATGCTATCTAAAAATTTATAAATTTAAAGATAAAAGCATTGCCTTTAAACTTACTTTTTATTTAAATCCTATATAATCAAGCCAAATTTTATTAGGAGCTTTTATGACCCAAGAGGAACTTGACGCACTTATGGCAGGTGGGCTAGATGATGAGTTAGATAATGCTAAAGAAGATACTGGCCAAGAGGTTGCGGACGTCAAAGAGGATACGGACGAGGTAACAGAAGTTGCAGAAGCAATCGATACTAAAGATGAGCCACAGTCAAAATCAGAAAGTAATTCAAAGAATGCAGAAAATTATAGAGTGAGTGCAGATGGCGTTTGGCCACCACCACCACCAACGGAAGATCACAAAATGGTTCATCAGCTTGATGACGTAACAAGAGATAGCGAAGAAAAAGCTACTCAGATGTTTGATAAGCTTGAAACGATAAATAACTTTTTTATGGACGCTGAGAGCGACTCAAATAGCCTAAAAGACACAATAAACTCAAATATCGAGCTATTTACGACACTAAGTGAGAAATTTCCAAATATCGCTGCATTTAGTGAGGCTTTAGAGAAAAACAACTCGCTTCTTGGCACGATCGATAATATCATCGGAAATTTACAAATGGGACAAGATGAGATCATGATGGCTATGGATATGATGCAGTATCAAGACATCCACAGACAAAAGATAGAGCGTGTTATCAACGTTATGAGAGCGCTAAGTAAATATATGAATACCTTATTTGAAGGTAAAATCGACGATGATAAGCGTGTTAGCTCTGCTGTTCACATCGCTGGTGATACAACGACTGAAAATCTTGTCAGCAACGATGATATCGAAGCCTTGATAGAAAGTTTGGGTAAAAAATAGTGCTAAAAAGGCCTGAGCTTTTATCTCCAGCTGGAAATTTAACAAAACTTAAAATCGCCCTTGAGTATGGAGCTGACGCTGTTTATGGCTCGGTGGCTAGCTTTTCACTAAGGACTAGATCAGCAAGGGAATTTAACCTTGAAACATTCAAAGAGGCGATAGACTACACACATGCAAAAGGAAAGAAATTTTATGCGACCATAAATGCCTTTCCTTTTAATTCGCAGATCGAGCCACTAAAAAGGCACTTGCAGACTATCTCGGCTATGAAGCCAGATGCCTTTATTATTGCAACTCCAGGAGTCATGAGTCTAGCAAAAGCTATTGCCCCTGATATCGAGATACATCTCTCAACTCAGGCAAATGTTATGAATGTGCTTGATGCAAAAATTTATCACGATATGGGTGCAAAACGTATCGTCGTAGCACGCGAGATGAACTTAAAAGATGTCATAAAGATAAAAGAAGAAATTCCAACTCTTGATATCGAAATTTTCGTCCATGGCTCGATGTGCTTTGCCTACTCTGGCAGGTGCTTAGTGAGCTCAGTGCAAAGCGGACGTATGTCAAATCGCGGAAGCTGTGCGAACGACTGCAGGTTTAAGTATGAACTCTATGCCAAAAACGAAGAGAGTGGTGTGCTTTTCCGTTTAGAAGAGGATGAAAAAGGCACTCACATCATGAACTCAAAAGATCTTTGCCTCATCTCGCACATCAAAGAGATCGTTGATAGTGGCGTAATAGATAGCCTAAAAATAGAAGGTCGCACAAAGAGTGAGTACTACGCAGCTTGCACAGCAAGAGCTTATAAAATGGCGATAGATGATGCCATGAATAATAAATTTGACGCACAAATTTATGAGAATGAGATAAATACACTAAAAAATCGTGGCTTTACGGATGGATATTTGGTGCATAGACCTTATGAGCGAACCGATACACAAAATCATGTTAGCAGCCTAGAAGAGGGTACTCATCAGGTAAATGCAATAAGCGAAGATGGCGAGTTTTTTAAGTGCAAATATAAAATTTTTCCAGGCAATAGCTACGAGATCGTGGCTCCTACTGGATCGGTTATAGAAGACAGTGAAAATGAAATTTCAAAGGTCTATTCACAAGATGGCAAGAAATTTATCAAATTTAAGCAGCTCATCACCAAAAAAGGCAAGGTTATGAGCGAAATTCATAGCGGCAATGAAAATGGAATAAGTCTTGGTGTTAAGCTACCAAAATTTAGCTTTTTAAGGGAGAAAATATGAAATTTGTTTCTATTATAATGGGAAGTAAAAGTGACTATGAGATCGTTAGCGAGGTGGCAAAAACTCTTGAAAAATTTGGCGTAAAATATGAACTGATAATCAGCTCAGCTCACAGAAGCCCAAAAAGAACGAGCGAGTACGTCGCAAATGCTGAGAAAAAGGGTGCAAAAGTCTTTATTGCAGCTGCTGGTATGGCGGCTCACCTAGCTGGTGCGATCGCTGCAAATACTACAAAACCAGTGATTGGCATACCAATGGCAGGTTCGGCTCTAAGTGGCGTTGATGCACTTTACTCAACTGTGCAAATGCCAAGCGGCATGCCAGTAGCAACCTTGGCTATTGGCAAGGCTGGCGCGATAAATGCAGCCTATTTGGCGGTGCAAATTTTAGCTCTTGAAGATGATAGTCTGGCAAGTGCTCTAAAAGCCGATAGAGAGGCGAAGATAAAGGCTTTAGAGGAAGACTCTTCAAAGGTTGAAGTGATACTGTAAAAAGGAGAAGCGGTGCAGACCTATCTTGGAGTTGATGAATTTTGCAAACTTGTGCACTTGGAGCGTGAAGTTATCGAAGATATGATAAATCGTGGCGTTTTGAAAACCAAAGAGGAAAATGGAGAAATTTTGATAGAAGCGAGCGAGGGAACGATGAGCGTGGTGCCTAGTGTTTCGCAAAATTTATCCTTGCAGCCGCAAAGCCAAGATGGTATCAGCTTTGTTGAAAAGACGATTGGAACGATATTAAATTTACACGAAAAGGTACTTGACGCAAAGGATGAGACGCTTGAAACCCTAAGAAATGAGAATAAATTTTTAAAAGAGGCGCTTATTTCTATGCAAGAGCTCTATGACGAAGATAGAAAAATGGTCGAGACGCTTACAAAACAGCTTAAAATTTCACAAGATGAAGTTGAATTTTTAAAACGAAAATACAAGCTAATGTGGAACCAAGCGGTTGAAAATTTTAACGGACAAAAGTAGTTTATGAAGATTATAAATTTAGAGGATAGCTTTGAAATTTACGGAGTAAAAACTCGCACTAAAAATGAAGATGAGATGGGCGGCAAGGGTAAAATTCCAGCTTTATGGTCTAAATTTATGAGTGAGCACTACGATGGCAAGAGTGAAATTTATAGCGTTTACTGCAACTATGAAAGCGATTTTGATGGACATTACGATAACTTCATCGGCACAAGATCACGCCAAAAGGGTGATGGAAATTTAAAGATACAAAGCGGAAAGTACGCTCTTTTTAGTTTTGCAAATGAGCCACAAAATGTTTCAAAATTTTGGGATGAAATTTGGAGATATTTTGAAAGTAGCGAGCTAAAAAGAGCCTATGAAACAGATTTTGAGCTTTACAGCAGCGACGAGATAAAAATTTTTATATCTATTTTAGGTTAGGAAAAATGAATAAAAAAAATAATAGTTCAATCTTAAGTTTTATCGAAAATTTTGGTAACAAATTGCCAAATCCAACTATGCTTTTTATATATCTTTCGATTATTACGATAATAATATCGTTTGTATTAGAAAAGATGGGCGTTGGCGTAAGCTATCAGGCTATCAAAGATGGACAAATATCACAGCTTAATGCAAATGTTATAAATCTGCTTTCTGCTGATAGTCTTAGATCTTTTGTTTCATCTGTGCTTAAAAATTTTACTAATTTTTATCCTTTGGGAGTAGTTTTTGCGATTATTCTAGGTATTGGTATTGCAGACAAGTCTGGACTTTTATCAGCACTTATGACAAAGATTGCCTTAAAATCTTCCAAAATATGGGTAACCCCAATCGTTATTTTTCTTGGTGTAATGTCAAATGTTGCTTCCTCGGTTGGCTATGTCGTGCTAATCCCGCTTGGAGCTATTTTATTTGCTGGATTTGGTCGCCATCCAATTGCTGGATTAGCTGCTGCTTTTGCTGGTGTTAGCGGTGGCTGGTCGGCAAATTTATTAATCGGCACAAATGACCCGATGTTTGCGGCATTTTCTATGCAAGCAGCTAGCGTGTTAAATCCAGATTATGTAGTATTAGCAACTGCAAATTGGTACTTTATGATCGCTTCGACATTTTTGATCGTATTTGTTGGCTGGTTTGTAACGGATAAAATCGTAGAGCCTAGGCTTGGCAAATTTGATTTTTTAGGTGATTTTAGCCTAAAAGAGCATAGCGAGATAAGTGCAGAGCAAAAACGTGGCTTAAAATTTTCACTAATAGCGTTGATCGTTTTTGTGATTTTACTGCTTGTGGCTATTTTGCCTTCTGGTTCTTTATTTGGAGCAAAAGGCAATGAAAGCTTTATGAAATCTACTTTTATGCATTCTATTGTTGTTTTTATGATGTTACTTTTTATAGTGGTAGGTGTCGCTTACGGCGTAGGTGCTAGGAGTATAAAAAGTAGTAATGACGCCATAAAATTTATGGAACAATCTATTTCTGAGCTATCAGGATTTTTGGTTTTGATATTTTTTGCAGCTCAGTTTACATATCTTTTTAATACCTCAAATATTGGGCTAGTACTTTCTATTAAAGGTTCTATTTTTCTAAAAGAAGTCGGATTAACTGGACTTAGCCTTATTATAGTTTTTATTTTCTTGATCGCTTTTATAAATTTATTTATAGCTGTTGATTCTGCAAAGTGGGCGATGATGGCTCCGATTTTTATACCAATGTTTATGAATCTTGGACTTTCACCAGAGCTTACACAGGCTGCTTTTAGAATAGGCGACTCTACTACAAATATCATAACGCCTTTGATGCCGTTTTTTGTTTTGATAGTAGCTTTTATGCAAAAATACAATAAAGAGTTAAAAATCGGATCAGTGGTTTCTATTATGCTTCCTTATACGGTTGCATTTTTAATTTCTTGGACAGCGCTAATGTCGTTTTGGTACATTTTTGATCTACCGCTAGGACCTGGTGCAGTTATACACTATGTAAAGTAAAATTTTAAAAGGAAAGCAATGACATTTTCACAAATAATACTAACGCTTCAAAACTATTGGCAAGAGCAAGGTTGCGTTATACTTCAGCCATACGACATGCCTGCTGGTGCTGGTACTTATCATCAAGCGACTTTTTTAAGAAGCCTCGGACCAAAGCCGTGGGCGACTGCATATGTAGCTCCAAGCCGCCGTCCGACTGATGGCAGATACGGCGAAAATCCAAACCGCCTAGGCGCTTATTATCAGTTTCAAGTACTCATAAAACCAAGCCCAGAAAATATCCAAGAGCTTTATCTAAAAAGCCTTGAAAAGCTTGGGTTAAATTTGAAAAATCACGACATCCGCTTCGTCGAGGATAACTGGGAGAGCCCGACGCTAGGTGCTTGGGGACTAGGCTGGGAGGTCTGGCTAGATGGCATGGAAGTGACGCAGTTTACTTATTTTCAACAAGTGGGCGGCATCGCATGCGAGCTGATCTCTGGTGAGATAACATACGGCCTTGAGCGTTTGGCCATGTATCTACAAGATGTAAATAGTGTCTACGACATCGTTTGGGATGACAGGGATGGAAACATCGTAACCTATGCCGACGTTCACAAACAAGGTGAGTACGAGTGGAGTAAATATAACTTTGAAGTAGCAAACGTAGATATGCTTTTTAACCAGTTTGAAAACGCATTTAACGAGTGCAAACGCTGCTTAGAGGCTAAAATTTCACTGCCAGCATATGATTATTGCATGCTTGCGGCTCACACATTTAACGTCCTTGATGCGCGTGGGGCGATAAGTGTGACGCAAAGGCAAGACTACATCTTAAAAATTCGCGAGCTGGCCAAAGAGTGCGCGCTAACTTACAAAGAGAGTCTAGAGCAAAAGTAAAATTTTATGAAAATAGCTGAAATTTATAAAATTTTAGATGAAATTTGCCCATTTGCGAGCCAAGAGTCCTGGGACAATAGTGGCCTACAAGTTGGCTCATTTGATAGCGAATTTGAGCGAATTTATATGAGTCTTGATTTAGATAGCGAACTTTTGCAAAATGTCTTGCCAAATTCGCTTATTATCACTCACCATCCGCTCATTTTTAAGGGGCTAAAAAGCCTAGACTACAGCTTTTATCCAAGCTCACTCATAAGAGAGATGATGATAAAAAATATCTCGCTTATTTCGCTTCATACAAACGCTGACCTTGCATTTTTAAATGAAAAATTTGTGATGCAGGTTTTGGGGCTTGAAATTTCAAGCAAAGAGGGCTTTTTGATCTATGCTGATGTGAAGATAAAATTTATTGAGCTTTGCAAATTTGTAAAAGAAAAACTTAGGATAGAAAATTTAAGAGTGGTTCATGCAAAAGATGAAATTTCTAAAATTTGTATCTGCACTGGAAGTGGCGGAGATCTCATCCAAGATGTAAAAGCAGACGTCTTTTTAACGGGTGATCTAAAATATCACCAAGCCCTTTATGCAAAGGAAAATGGGCTAAATTTAATCGATATAAATCACTATGAAAGTGAACGTTATTTTGGTGATTTTTTAGCAAAATATTTGCAAAATCTGAAAATTGAAGTTATAATACGCAATTCTAAAAATCCATTTACATATTGCTAACAAAAAAAGGAAACATTATGAATAAATACTTACAACAATTAGTTGAATTATCTGATCTTGATAAACAAATAGATGGCTTTATACCACGCATTCAAGACATAGAAAAGGCTTATAAAAATATAGAAGAAGAGTGCGAAACCATAACGGTTAATATAGAAAGACTAGATGAAGAGGTAAATGACCTAAAATCTCAAAAATCAGGCACAAATGCTCATATTGCCGAGTTTAGCGCAAAGATAAAAGATGTAGCCAAAAAAAGCTCAAGTGCAAAAAGCGAAAAGGAGATAAAAGCTCTAAGTCTTGAAGAGGATATTGCAAAAGAGCAACTTGAGGCTGCAAATGAGGAGATCGCTAGACTTGAGAAGCTAATAGATAGTAAAAATAGTCAAAAAGATGAGCTTGGTGCAAAAAAAGCTGAACTTAAAGAGAATTTAAAAAATATAAAAAGTAAAACTTCATCTGAGCTTGAAAATATTGGGAAAGAACGTGAAGAAGTTTATGCCAAAAAAGACAAGCTTATCGCCACTATGAATCAAAAAATTCTCGCATTTTATGAAAAAATTAGAAAATGGGCTCATAACACAGCTGTTGTTCCTGTAAAAAAACAAGCTTGTTATGGTTGTTTTATGCAGATAAACGACAAAACTTTCTCTGCTGTTATCAAGGGCGAAGATATCGTTACATGTCCTCATTGTGGCAGAATTTTATATAAACAAGAGCAATAACACATTTCGTGATAATAATATATTACTTTCTAGCCTCAATACTCTATCTCTTTGGGGCTATCTTTTTATTTTTTTTAAGTTTTAAAAAAAAGTATCATAAGTCGATTCCAGCACGTTTTTTCCTCTTTAATAATCCTAAATTTCAAGATGCAGATGTGCATTTTCACGCTTGTTCGTTTGGCGAGGTGCAAGCGCTTAAACCTTTGATACAAAAATTTGACAGTAAAGCCATAAGCGTGGTGACAAATACGGGCTTTGAAGCGGCAAGTAAAATTTGCTCTAACGCGAGATTTTTACCGTTTGAAATTTTCTTGCCATTTTGGCTAAAAAAGAGCAAAATTTTAGTAATTTTTGAGGCTGAGCTTTGGCTTATGCTAGTTTTCATGGCAAAGCTAAAAGGCAGCCGCGTGATACTGATAAACGCTAGAATTTCAGATAGAAGCTACAAAAGCTACTTAAAATTTGGCTTTTTTTACAGATATCTTTTTAAATTCATAGATAAAATTTACGCTCAAAGTGAGCTTGATAAAGAGAGGCTAAAGTCGCTTGGTGCAGGTGAAATAGAGGTCGTTGGCAACATAAAGGCTGCGTTTTTGCCAAGCGTGAGTAAAATTTATGAAAAGCCAAAAGCTAGAGTGATCGTGCTGGCAAGTACGCATTTGGGCGAAGAAGAGATGATTTTGCAAAATTTAAATTTAAAAGAAAATGATCTTTTAATCATCGCACCACGCCATCCTGAGAGGTTCGCAGAGGTTGAGAAGATAGCAGGCGACTACGCTAAAAAGCATGACTTTAGCTTTGCGAAATTTAGTCAAACGTATAAATTTGAAGCTAAAGTAAATTTGCTTGACACTTTAGGTGAGCTTGTAAATGTCTATGCTATTAGCGATATAGTCGTGCTTGGAGGCAGTTTTGCGCCAAATATCGGTGGGCATAATCCAATCGAGTGCGCACAATTTAACCCAGTGATAATAAGTGGCGAGTTTATATTTAACCAAAAGGCGTTATTTAGCCTAGTTGAAAACATCTATATCGCAAAAGCAAGCGAGATCAGTGGCATAATAGATAGTGATGCTAAAAAGAGCAAGATCGCCGTGCAAGCAAGTGCTGATGCGATCATAGAAGATATAAGGAGCACTTTATGAGCGAAGAAAAAGCGTATAAAATTTTAGCCAAACAAAAAAATATCTCAAACAACGAGGCAAAGGAGCTAATCGACAGCGGACTAGTCTATGCCAAGGGGCAAAAGGTGATGATCGCTCGTGCGCTAATGAGTGAAAATACTAAATTTAGCATCGAAGAGATGCCAAAGCCAAGCGTTATCTTTGAAGATGAAAATTTAATAGCAATCAGTAAGCCAGCTGCCATAACTAGTGAAAAAATTAGTCAAATTTATAAATTTCCACTCCTTCACAGGCTCGATAAGGACACAAGCGGCGTGTTGCTTCTTGTAAAAAATGATGAATTCGCAGCACTTGCCATAAATGAATTTAAAAAGATGAAGGTTGAGAAAATTTATGTGGCCGTAGTTAGGGGCATCATGAGCGAAGAAGTGGTCGTAAATGAGCCAATCTTAACGATAAAAAATAAAAATGGCGCCATTTCAAAGATCTCAAAAGATGGCAAAGAGGCGATCAGTGAAATTTTACCTCTCATGGTTGTTGGCAAAAAAACGCTGGTAAAAGTTGCCATAAAAACAGGCAGGACACACCAGATAAGAGTGCATTTGGCTAGCTTAAATTTACCTATCGTTGGCGATGAGAAATACGGCAAAAATAGGGCAAATAGAATGTTTTTGCATGCCTATTCTATTGCTCTTTTAAACTATAAATTTAAAGCGCCGATCCCAAAAGAATTTAATTCTCTTGGGTTTGAGCTATTTAATAAATTTGAAATTTAAAGAGCAATAAAGAAATTATTTAGTAATATACGCCCTTTAATAACAACTTGGAAAGGTGATTAGTGTTTGAACAAATTAGCGAGTCTTTTAGATTAGCCGTTAGCAAGATACGTTTTGTAGATGACGAAAAAGCTCTAAAAAACGCACTTGATGTGCTTAAAAAAGCTCTTTTAAAAGCTGATGTTCACCACAAAGTCACTAAAGATCTACTTACATCTATCGAAAGCGAGCTAAAGCAAACTGGCGTTGGTCAAAAGAATTTCCTAGATTCGATCAAATCAAATTTAACGACTATATTAACAGCTCCTGGCAACCAAGGCTTTGTCTATGCGCCAGTTGCACCAACTATTGTTTTGATGGCTGGCTTACAAGGTAGCGGTAAAACAACGACAACTATTAAGCTTGCAAACTATCTAAAGCTAAGAAAGAAAAAAGTTTTAGTTGCGGCTTGTGACTTGCAAAGATTGGCGGCGGTTGAGCAACTAAGACAGCTCTGCGTTGCAAATGAGATCGATCTTTTTTATATAGAAAATGAAAATAACCCTATAAAAGTAGCAAAAGAAGCGCTAGAAAAAGCAAAAAGCGGTCTTTATGATGTGCTTTTAGTGGATACCGCAGGTCGTCTTGCGATCGATGAGAAGTTGATGCAAGAGATAAAAGATGTAAAAAATGCGATAAATCCACATGAAATTTTCTACGTAGCTGATGCTATGAGTGGACAAGATGCCGTAAAAACAGCTACAAGTTTTAATGAAATTTTGGGAATTTCTGGAGTTATCCTTTCTAAATTTGACTCTGACTCAAAGGGTGGTGTAGCTATTAGTATTGCAAAACAGCTAAATATTCCACTTAGATTTGTCGGTACTGGCGAGAAAGTAGCTGATATCGAGAGTTTTATACCAGACCGCATTGTAAGCCGTATAATGGGTGAGGGTGACTTGGCCACTTTGGTAGAGAAAACATCGACTATTATAGATGAAAAAGAGGCAAAACGCCTAAATCAAAAGATAAAAAAAGGCCAGTTTAATTTTAATGACTTTTTAGAACAAATGGAAAGTGTTAAAAAGCTTGGTAGTATGAAGTCTTTGATGGGGATGATACCTGGACTTTCAAATATTGCAAATCAGATAAAAGATATAGACCTTGATAATTCAAAAGAAATTTTGCATATTAAGGCTATGATAAACTCTATGACGCAAAAAGAGCGTGAGAATCCAGACCTTTTAAACAATAGTAGAAAAAGGCGTTTAGCAGCTGGTTCTGGACTATCTCAAGTAGAGGTAAATCGTTTTTTAAAGCAGTTTGAAAATGCTTCAAAGCTTGCTAAGAAATTTTCAGGAAAAGGTGGAGCAAAGGGACTTGCAAATATGCTTTCTCAAGCAAATTTAAAAAGACCTGTTTGATAAAAGGGTTTAAATTTGGATATTTGTTATCTAAATTTAAGCTTTATTTAAAAACAAGAGGAGAATATAATATGGCAACAGTAGTAAGACTAACAAGAATGGGACGTAAAAAAAGACCTTTTTATCGTATAGTTGTTACAGATAGTAGAAAAAGACGCGATAGTGGCTGGATAGAAAGTATTGGCTATTACAACCCTATGGTTGAACCAAATGTTATAAATTTTAATAAAGAGAGATTAGATTACTGGAAAAGCGTTGGTGCTAAACTTAGCGACAGAGTTGCACAAATTACAAAATAATGGTTAAAAATTTTTTATACGAATACGCCAAGTTAATAGCTGACTTTCCTGAAAAGGTAACTATAGAGCGTCAAGAGCTTGGTGAAAATTTTGTTGAAATTATCATAAATGCTGACAAGATTGATACTGGAAAACTTATCGGTAAAGACGGCAAAATGATAAACGCTATAAAGACTGTTA
The DNA here is from genome assembly GCF_003048775.2 of Campylobacter concisus. Taxonomy (NCBI): domain Bacteria; kingdom Pseudomonadati; phylum Campylobacterota; class Epsilonproteobacteria; order Campylobacterales; family Campylobacteraceae; genus Campylobacter; species Campylobacter concisus. The sequence continues at coordinate 888,858 of NZ_CP049272.1, forward strand.
TTATTGGTTGTAAAGCCAAAGATAATACAAGCTATAGAGTAACGGTAAAAGCTATTGAATAGTGATATTGTTGAAGTCGCTACCATCGGAAGATGTGTTGGTTTAAAGGGCTACTTAAAGCTTCACAATAAGAGCGACTTCCCAGAACAGTTTAAAAAAGGTGCAACCTTTTTTGACAAAAACAATGATCAGCTGACTATAAAAGACTACAATAGACAAAAAGAACTGGTTTTGTTTGAAAATTTTGATGACTTAGATCTTGCTAAAGCGCTTGTAAATAGAACTATATACACCACAAAAGAGCTCACTAGAAAAAACTGCAAATTAAAAAAAAATGAATTTTTTCAGTTTGATATTATTGGCTTAAAAGTTATAGAAAATGGTGAAATTTTGGGTATTGTAGAAGATATCCAAGATAATTTTTCAAATTCACTTTTTATACATAAAAAAACAGATGAAAAGCTTATTATGGACGGCAATCCAAAGAATTTTTTTACATTCCATATTTAGAGCATTTTATTATAAGTGTAAATTTAGACAATGAAGAGATTTTGGTAAAAGGTGCTAGAGCCATTTTAGAAAAATTCATGAAATTTACGTTTATTACACTTTTTGAAAATTTAGTTAAACCTTATTTTTGTGATTCTATTTTAAAACGTGCAATTGGTAATAAATTTATTGAAATTGATTTTATAAATCCAAGAAATTTTACTAAAGATAAGCATAATAAAGTTGATGATTATATGATCGGAGGCGGAGCAGGGCTTTTGATGTTTCCACAGCCTTTGGATAAATCGATCAAATTTTTAAAAGAAAAAGATAAAAACGCCCATGTGATTTTTTTGACACCAGCTGGTAAAAAATTTAGTCAAAATGATGCAAAAAGGCTTTCAAAGAAAGATCATATTTGCTTTGTTTGTAGTAGATATGAAGGGCTGGATGAGAGAGTTGTTGAGCTTTGGGCGGACGAAGTTTTTTGTATAGGTGATTTTATTTTAACTGGTGGAGAACTGCCTGCACTTTGTATGAGTGATGCAATATCAAGAAATATACCTGGAGTTTTAGGAAACGATATGAGCCTTGAAGTTGAGAGTTTTGAGGATAATTTGCTTGAAGCCCCATCTTTTACAAAGCCTGATAATTTTAGATCAATCTTTGTGGTTTCAGAGTTTTTAAAGGGTAACCATGCTAAAATCCACACTTTAAAAAATAAGATGGCTCACTGCAAAACAAGGTTCTTTCGCCCTGATTTATATCAAAAGCTTAAGCCACATAAATAAGGAAAAACATGAGAAATAAATACATTGAAGCATTTGAAAATGCTCAAATTGTTAGTAAAAATATTCCTGACTTCCGTGCAGGAGATACATTGCGTGTTGCTACTCGTATTCACGAAGGCGATAAAACTAGAATTCAAAATTTTGAAGGTATTTGTATAGCTAGACGTGGTAGCGGTACTGGCGAAACATTTATCATTAGAAAAATTGGCGCTAATAGTGTTGGCGTTGAGAGAATTTTCCCAATTTTTAGTGACTCAATTGAAGAGATAAAAGTTCTTAGAAAAGGTCGTGTTAGAAGAGCTAAATTATTCTATCTACGTGACCTTCGTGGTAAAGCTGCTAAGATTCGCGAACTTAGAAAATAATTCTACTATCTGTCCTGAAGTCTATTCAGGACTTTTAATATTCTTTATTAAATTTAATTTTTTTAAATATTTTTATCGTTTTAATATTAATAAAGATCTATTTATTTTTATTGTTTTTACCGCTAGGCTATAAAAATTTAAAATATATAAAAAATTTCTATATAAAGTTTCAGATACCTTATATACTAAATTTATTTATTTTCTACTTCTTCTTATTTGTATACCAAAATAAAAAAATAACACAACAAAGAATTACTCCAAACATTATTGATACAACTATCATGGTGGCATTTTTAGTTTCATTAAATGGCAAGCCTTGTGTATTCATGCCAAAAAAACCAGTTATCAGATTTAGTGGTAGCATTACAGCTGATATCATTGTCAAAATGTAAATGTTTTGATTGATTTTGTCATTTTTTATACTTTGTATAAATGTATAAATATCATCGATTCTGCAGGCATACTCATTGGCCATTGTTCTAAAAACATTTGCCTCATGAGTACTATTTTTAAGCTCTTTTTTTAAATTTTGTTGCTCGCTTTGACAAATCGAAAGGGTTTCATAAAAATGAGATATCTTGTTTTGAAATTTTCTAATCTCATATTTTAAAAAGTGGTGTCTTTTGATAAATTGATTAAAGTTTTTTCGACTAGCATAAATTTTTTCATACTCATTTAGCTCATCTTGATGCTCTAAAATTTTATTTGCATATTCATTACATAGTTTTTTAAGAGCCGCTTCAAACTCGTTTTTATCGCATTCGTGATTAAAGTCTTCTTTATAAATTTTGCCATTTTTAAATAAAAATTTATAGCTTTGCTTTTGCGTGAAAGAAACAAGCAAAATGTAGTCGTATTCATCGCCATAAAAATACCCACAGACTGAACTTTTATAGCTCATTTTTTACCCTTTTAGCATAAAAATTTTTCTTAAATTTAGTAAATTCGCCTCTTTCTATTGCCTCTCTCATCTCTTTCATCAAATTTAGATAGTAGTGCAGGTTGTGAAGGCTTGCTAGCCTAAAAAATGTGAGCTCTCTTGCCTTAAAAAGGTGGTTTAGATAGCCTCTGGAGTAGCGTTTGCAGGTATAGCACTGACACTGCGGGTCGATTGGCGTGTGGTCGTTTATAAATTTGGCTGATTTTATATTGATCTTGCCAAAGCTAGTAAAGAGCGTGCCGTTTCTTGCATTTCTTGTTGGCATGACGCAGTCAAACATATCAATGCCTCGCTCCACGTTTTCCACGAGATCTTCAGGCGTACCAACGCCCATTAGGTAACGCGGCCTTAGCTCATCCATAAATGGCATAACTGCCTCAACAGTGTCATACATCGCCTCGTTGCTCTCGCCAACGCTTAGCCCTCCTATCGCAAGGCCATCAAATGGCAGCTCATTTAAAGCTTCGGCGCAAAATTTACGTGCCTCATAATCAGTACCTCCTTGAACAATGCCAAAGATATTTTGCTCTAAGCCAACGCCTTTACTTTGCATAAATTTATGATAGTCAATCGCCTCTTTTGCCCATTTTATCGTTCGCTTTATGCTTAGATCGATCCTTTTTGGCTCGGCAGGTAAGGCGACTAGATCATCAAGTATCATCATAATGTCGCTACCTAGATCGTACTGTGTGTCAAGGACGGATCTTGGCGTGAAGTAGTGCATACTGCCGTCGATATGGCTTTTAAATTTTATCCCTCCATCGTCGTTTTTGGTATTTGATCTAAGCGAGAATGCCTGAAAACCACCGCTATCTGTTAAAAAAGAGCGCTCAAACTTAGAAAATCCATGAAGCCCGCCAAAATCGCGCACGACCTTGCTTCCGGGGCGTAGATACATGTGGTAGGTGTTTGCTAAGATTATCTTTGCGTCTAAAATTTCACTCATATCAAAGGCATCAAGGCTCTTTACCGCGCCAACCGTACCAACTGGCATGAAAACTGGCGTTTGTATCACGCTGTGGGCAGTTGTTAGGATACCACGCCTTGCATTTCCATCTTTTTTTATAACTTCAAATTTCATCTAAATCCTTAAAATTTTTGATTTTTTATTTTAACAAAATTTATAATATAATCCAGAAATTTTAAGGCAAAGGAACTTTTTGCAAAAGAAAAATGATGTCATTTTTGTAGTGGCAAATGGTGCTCAGACTATAAAATTTATAGGTGAGTTTAGCTATAAAGACGCAAAAAATTTACAAAGCATTTTTAAAAAAATCCAAAAACTTAGCGGTAATGTTAAATTTGACTTTAGCGAGCTAAAGAGCATTGATTATGCTGTTTTGATCCTTTTAAAAAACACGCTAAATGGCAAGAAATTTGAGATCATCACAAATGACGAGAAGATAAAGGCAATGGGCGATCTTTTAAATGATGAAAAGATTGACTTTAACTACATGCCGCCGCACAATAGTCTAAATTTCTTTTCACGTCTTGGTGAAAAAATTTGTGAAGGTTTTGTGAATTTAGCTGAGTTTGGCACATTCTTGGGCGAATTTTTAATAAAAAGCGTAAAAATTTTATTTAATCCAGCCAGTCTTAGATTTAGGGAATTTAGTAACTACATAAAAGATGGCGGCGTAAATGCCGTTTTTATCGTATCCCTCACCGCTTTTTTGATAGGTGTCGTGCTTGCGTATCTTGGTAGTGCGATGCTTGCAAGCTTTGGGGCAAGTATATTTATAGTAGAGATCATGGGTATGCTAACGCTTAGAGAGGTGGCCCCACTCATCGCTGCTATCGTCATCGCGGGTAGATCAGCCTCTAGTTTTACTGCTCAAATTGGCGCTATGAAGCTAACTGAGGAAATAGATGCGATGAAGACAATGGGCTTTGAGCCATTTAACTTCTTGGTCTTGCCGCGCATCATCGCGATGGTGCTTTGCGTGCCTGTCATTATCTTTATAGCTGACGCGATAAGCATCTTAGGACAGATGATCATTTGCCAAACGATACTTGATATCAGCTTTAGCGACTATCTAAATAGATTTCGCGAGATGGTCGAGCTTAGGCATTTTGCTGTTGGTATGATAAAAGCTCCATTTTTTGGCGCAGTAATAGCAATAATTGGCTGCATGAGAGGATTTGGCGTGAGCCAAAACGCCCAAAGCCTTGGAGCAATGACAACAGTTAGCGTCGTAAATGCGATATTTTGGGTCATCGCGCTTGATGCATTTTTTGCGATAATTTTTATGTGGCTAAAGATATGAACGAGATAATAGTTGGAAAAAACATAACGACAAGTTATGGCGATAAGATAATGCACGATAATGTGAGCTGGAGCGTCAAAGAGGCTGAAATTTACGGCTTTTTAGGCGGCAGTGGTGCTGGAAAAACGACGCTTATGAAGACGATGATATATCTAAAAAAGCCAAGCGAGGGCGATATATTTTTTGATGGCGTCAATATGTGGAAAAGTAGTCAAGAGGAGCAGCAAGAGATAAAGCTAAAAAGCGGGACGATGTTTCAGTTTGGCGCACTTTATAGCTCGATGACGATCCTTGACAATGTGGGTGTTTTGCTCTATGAGTACTCTAAATTTAACAAACGTCAGATCGATGAGATAGCGATGTTTTGGATACAAAAAGTGGGGCTTAAAAAAGAGGTATCTATGCTTTATCCAAGTGAGCTAAGTGGCGGTATGAAAAAGCGTGCTGCGCTAGCAAGAGCCTTGGTGCTAAGCCCTAGAGTGCTATTTTTAGATGAGCCAAATAGTGGCCTCGATCCAGTTAGCTCACGCCAAATGGACGCGCTCATAAAAGAGCTTCGTGATAGCATCGGTGTGACTGTTGTCATGGTGACTCATGATGCTGATAGTATTTTTGATATTTTGGATAGATTTTTGATAATAGATAACAAAAAAATAGTCTTTGAGGGAAATATAAAAGAGCTTGAATATCTTAAAAACAACCCACTTGAAGAGCTATTTAAAATGAGGAAAAAGTAGATGGAAAATAGAAATTCTTATACCATTGTTGGCATGTTTTTTATGGCTTGCCTTACAGCATTTGCGATATTTATTTGGTGGATGACTAGTAAAAATAATACAAAGGTTGATTTTAAAGAGTACTACATCCACACGACTGAGCTGCCAAGTGGATTAAAGGTCGATTCTACGGTTAAATTTATCGGTGTGCCAGCCGGAAGTGTTAGTGATATAAATTTTGTCGATGATAAAAACGCTCTTATAAACATCACAATGAAAATTAGAGAAGATCTGCCGATAAAGGCCGATAGCGTGGCAAGTATAGAAGTTCAGGCTATTAGCGGCGTTGCTAGTATAAACATAAGCCGTGGTACAAAAGACTTTGCATCAGGTCAAAAGCCTATCTTACAGCTTGAAGAGAGCCTCTTTTCAAAGCTTGGAAATAACGCTGAAAACATCACCTTAAAGATAAATCAAACACTTGATAAAGTCGATAACTTTTTTTCGCCTGAAAATATCGCTCACGTAGAGTCAGTCCTTAAAAATATCGATAAATTTACACAAGTTTTAACAGACGAAGAGGGATTAAGCGAGGTTGATAGTATCGTTAAAAATGTAAAAAATTTTACAGATACTTTAAACAAAACCGATACAAAAGAATTGGCTAAAAATTTAAACAGACTAATTTCAAATGCAAACCAAGTTTTTGTATCGGCAAATTCGGCTATTACCGGATATAATTTGCTGCAAGAGCTCATCACAAAAAAAGCTAAAGATGGTGAATACGACCTTAGAAATACGGTTGGACCGTTATTAAGAGAAGCGAGTGATTTCTTAAATGGATTTGACAAGACGCTTCGCGAATTTAGAGGCGCACTTCAAAGGCTTGAAGATAATCCTTACGAGTTTTTCTTCACAAATCCAGTGCCAAATGACAAAGGAGATAAAAAATGAGAAATTTAATCTTTCTAACGGCTATGCTTTTATTTCTTGGCTGCTCGCTAAAGACAGATGTGCCAGTTGCAACGATGTATGAAATTCACTATTCAAATAAGGCTTGCTCAGCTGAAAATAAACAAAAAGAGCTAAAAAATGTCTTCATCGAAAATGTAAGCGCTCTTGATATGGTCGATACTAGAAAAATTTTGATCGTAGCTGAGAATAATAAAATCAGATACCTAAGCGATGCTAAATTTGTATCTGAGCCAAGCGAAATGGTCTATAAATCTCTTGTAAAAGGGCTTTATTTAAACTGCGCTGCAAAGCCGATATTTTCGCCAAATGCAAAAGATCTTAGGCTAAAAGTGAGCATTATATCTCTTCAGATAAGAGGTGACAAAGCCGAAGTCTCGCTAGCTTATGAGCTATTTAATGCAAACACTTCGCTAAAATCTGGCATGATCACGAAAGAAATTTTTTGTCCAGATCGAAGCTCAAGTACTATTTTTGATACGATAAATAAGGCTACAAATTTAGCAATCGATACGCTAATCTCTGAAATAATCTCTTAAATTTTCTTGGCTGTAAATTTTTAAATTTATAGCCAAAATAGCTTATTTTAAAGACCTTTTGTTATAATGTGAGCTTTAAAATACGGAGAATTGATGAAGAAAATTTTAATAATCGCAGATGGAACTTTCGCAAGAAATTTTTTAAACAGACTGCTTGAAACAAAATCAAATTTGCATCACTATATCGTTGTTTCAAGTGAGGATTACAGTCAAAAATCAAATTATGAAAATTTTACATTTTACCAGTTTGACCCAACTAGCCTCTCAAAGCTAAAAAGCGTGAGCGATGGCTATTTTAGTCAGTTTTGTATAGTTTGTGATGATAAAAATGAGGCGATTGCTGTTTATGAAAATTTAAGACAGATCAGCACAAAGACCGAGACTGTTTTTATGAGCTCATGGGAGCTTGATGAAAAATGTAAAGAAATATTTGCTAGTGATAAACACTTAAGTGTGGTTGATATCAGAGATATTGCAGCATCAAGGCTTATGGACTATTTACCAGATTTGCCGGTTTTAGCTGATAATATCGGACTTAGTGAGGGTGAGATCATGGAAGTTAAGGTGCCAATAGGTAGCTCTTATATGTATCGTCATATCAGCTCGGTAGCTCAGAAAAAATGGCGAATAGCTCTCATATATCGAGGCAGCGAGATCATCTTGCCAAAGCCAAATGTAATGATACAGCCAAGCGATATATTACTAATCGTTGGTGATCCAAATGTGCTTCAAAATGTTTACCGCTCGATTAAGCGTGAAAGTGGGCAGTTTCCAAGTCCATTTGGTAGCAATATCTATGTGCTGATCGATATGATCTCAATGGATAAAGAACGTGTTAACAAGCTCATAAAGGATAGCTTGTATTTGCATTCAAAGCTAAATAATAAACGCCTTTTTTTTAGAGTGATAAATCCAACTTTAGGTGAAAATTTAGATACTTTAAAAGCGATAAAAGAGAAAAACATCATCGTTTTGATGGATTATTTTAATAGTAATAACAAATCTATAAAATATGATGTTTTAAAGCACGACATCGGCCTAATCTTAAGCGATGATAAGTACTTTTTTAAATTTAAAAAGCTATTTTATGAGCTAAAACTTCCAGTGCTAAAAACAGGCAAAATTTTGCTCTCAAATATAAAAGAGGGCGTGATACTAGGCGATCAAAGTCAAGAAGTGGAGAATCAATCAGCCGTGATAACAGACTGCTGTGCACAGCTTGATTTGGAGATGAAATTTTACTATTTTGATAATAAGCATAGCGATGATGAGGCGTTAAGAGAGCATTTTGAGAGCATTAGCGCGCTATTTTCTAAGCGTATAAAGATAGAAAATCACAATCTTAAAAATCCGCTTGTAAAACTAAAAAATACAAAAGATTTGCTTCATTTTGTAATGTTTACTAAAAGCGTGGCAAATGGTGGGGCATTTGCCTTTTTATCGACAAATTTAAATAGGCTTTATAAAAAACTGAGCCAAAACGCACAGCTTTTTGTGCCAGTAAGTGAGTAAAAATGCAGATAAATTTAAATCTTAAAGAAAAAGCATCAAGCTATAAAATTTATATAAACGAGCTTGAGAGATTAGAAATAAAAGGCAAGGTTGGCATCGTTACAAACGCTAAAGTAGCGGGGCTTCATCTTGAAAAGCTACTTAGTGTTTTGAAGTGTGATGAGAAATTTATCATAAGTGTGCCTGACGGTGAAGAGTATAAAAATTTAAAGACGTTAGAGCAAATTTTAGAGCAGCTTTTTGTGAGCAAATTTGATCGCTCATCTACGCTAATCGCCTTTGGTGGTGGTGTCATAAGCGATATGACCGGCTTTGCGGCAAGCATCTATGAAAGAGGGATAAATTTCATAAATATCCCAACTACGCTTCTAGCGCAAGTCGATGCGAGTGTGGGCGGAAAGACCGGTGTAAATAATAAATTTGGTAAAAATTTAATAGGCTCTTTTTATCAGCCAAAGGCGGTTTTTTGTGAGATAAATTTCTTAAGGACATTGCCAAAGAGAGAATTTGCAGCTGGCGTGGCTGAGGCTTTAAAAATGGCGATAACTTTTGATAAAGAGATGTTTGATTGGCTAAAAAGCGTAAATTTAGATGATGAAAACTTAGCTAAGCTGGTTGAAAAGTCGGTAATTTTAAAAGCAAAAGTGGTTGAACAAGATGAGAAAGAAAAAGGGCTAAGAGCCATCCTAAACTACGGCCATACCTTTGCTCACGTTATAGAAAATGAGACAAATTATAAAGAATTTTTACACGGCGAAGCAGTAGCAATAGGTATGAATATGGCAAATCGCTTAAGTGTAAAACTAGGGCTCATGAGCGAGGTAGATGCCGAAGAGATCAGACAGGTTTTGGTAAAATTTGGCCTTCCAGTAAACTACAAAATAGAAAATGAATATGCATTTTACGAGGCATTTTTTATGGATAAAAAGACAAAAGATGATAAGATAAATTTCATCATTGCAGATAAAATCGGCAGTGCGATCATAAAAAATGACGTCAAAAAAGAAGATGTTTTAAAAATTTTAAGAGAATTTAAATGAAAAAGATCATAGCTTTACTACTTTTTTGCTTTTCCCTTTATGCTGAAGAAAACGTTACTCTTGAGCAAAATGGCTCACAAAATTTACAAAATAACGAGCTTATTAAAGATATTTCAAATCTAGATAACTCCTTAAAAAACAATATCTGGATCACAAGGTATGCTAACTATAACACTTATCAAAGGCTTATTGATGAGCTTGAAAAAAATGAAAATGAACTAAAGAAACTGGACAAAAGCTCAAGAAGAGGCAGCGATATCATAAAGAGAATCCAAACTCTAAAAGAGCAGATAAATTTACTAAAAGAGTATGAAAAAACGCCATTTTCAAATATGCTAGCAGCCCCTGAAATGGATACTCCACCAAGGATAACAAGTCCTGTTGCACTTATATCTGGCTTTTCGTATATCAAAAAGATAAAGAGTGATAAGATCGAGTATCAAAGGCATATAAAAGAGCTTGATACGCTTTTGGAAAAGCTTGAAACAAAAGAAAATTTACTAAATAGACTAAATTTGATCGAAGAAAATGAGCAAAATAGGGAAAGCCTAAACTTGGTAAAACAAGAAATAGGCGACTTTAAAGCGGCAAAACAGATCGCTGATACAACTTATAATGTCTATGAAAAAAGGGCTGATGAGGCTATAAATTTAACAACCTCTGACATAAAAGCTCAGTTTTTAAGCATGGGCTATACAGCCATCATCATCCTTTTAACGATCGGACTAACATTTATCGCTAAATTTATCGTTAAAAGAACAATTACCGATAATGAGAGATTTTACACGGTCAATAAATTTTTAAACGTTTTAAATATCACCGTTATCATCATAATCTTACTCTTTTCGTATATCGAAAACGTCACATATCTAGTAACCGTGCTAGGTTTTGCTTCAGCTGGTATCGCCATTGCGATGAAAGATATGTTTATGAGCATGCTTGGCTGGATGGTGATCATGTTTGGCGGCTCTATACATGTGGGTGATAGGATCAGAGTGCTTCATGATGGTAGTGAATTTGTAGGTGATGTGATCGACATCTCTTTACTTAGGCTGACTGTTTTTGAGGATGTTAGCTACTCGACTTATAAGACAAACCGCCGTGCAGGTAGAATTATCTTTGTGCCAAATAACTATATTTTTACAGACCTAATCGCAAACTATGCTCACTATGGCATGAAGACTGTTTGGGACGGTATAGATATCATGATAAGTTTTGATAGTAACCATAAAAAAGCCGTCTATCTAGCAAGAAATGTCGTTAAAAAATACTCAAAAGGCTACACTGATATCGCTAAACGCCAGATGAATAAACTAAGAAGCCAATACAGCATCAAAAATCCAAACGTCGAGCCAAGAATTTATACATTTTTTGAGCCTTATGGTATAAATGTCTCATGCTGGTATATGGCAAATTCTTATGCGACTTTGGCTCTTAGAAGCACTATTAGCGCTGAGATTATAGAAGCATTTTTAGCTCAAGATGATATAAAGATCGCTTATCCAACACAAACCATGTTTATAGGCAAAAAAGAAAATCCAAGCGATCACACCGCTCACAGCGAGCAAGAGAGTGAAAATTCTTAATGCAAAAGATATTTTTTAAAACATTTGGATGTCGCACAAATATCTATGATACTGAGCTTTTAAAGAGCTATATCAAGGACTACGAGATCACAAACGATGAAGAGAGCGCTGATATCGTGGTCATAAACTCATGCACAGTTACAAATTCTGCTGATAGCGGTGTCAGAAACTACATAAACGGCGTAAAAAGGCGCGGGGCAAAGGTGGTGCTGACTGGGTGTGGCGCGGTTAGTAAGGGCAAAGAGCTATTTAATAGCGGTATATTTGGTGTGCTTGGAGCTAGCAAAAAGAGTGATCTAAATGAGCTTTTAAAGCAGGAGAAACCATTTTTTGAGCTTGGAAATTTAAACTCAGTCGATAAAAATATAGTTACAAATTACGAAAATCACACAAAGGCTTTTATAAAAATTCAGGAAGGTTGCAACTTTAACTGCAGCTACTGCATCATCCCTTCGGTTCGTGGTAAGGCTAGAAGCATGGATGAGGCTATGATATTAAAAGAGGCAAGAATTTTAGCCCAAAACGGCTATAATGAGCTTGTCTTAACGGGTACAAATATAGGCAGTTACGGCAAAGACACAAATAGCTCTCTTGGTAAGCTTTTGGCAAACTTAGGTAAAATTTCTGGCATTAGACGCATTAGGCTTGGAAGCATTGAGCCAAGCCAGATAGATGAGAGCTTTAGAGAAATTTTAAAAGAAGAGTGGCTGGAGCGTCATCTTCACATCGCACTTCAGCACACAAGCCAAGCGATGCTAAAGATCATGCGAAGACGAAATAACGCATTTAGTGATCTGGAGCTTTTTAATGAGCTAAGTTCTCTTGGCTTTGCGCTTGGTACGGACTACATCGTGGGTCATCCAGGCGAGAGTGAGGAAATTTGGGCAGAGGCGGTGGAAAATTTTAAAAAATTTCCTATCACACATCTGCATGCTTTTGTCTATTCGCCAAGGCGTGATACGCACTCAGCTACGCTAAAAAGCGATGTTGGCGGTGATGTGGCAAAAAGTAGGCTAAAAATTTTACAAGGCATAGCTTTGCAAAATAATGAAAATTTTAGAAAAAAGCATAACGGAGCTTTGAAAATTTTAGTCGAGCAAAAAAATGGTGAGTTTTACGAAGGTTTTGATCAGTTTTACAACAAAGCTAAAATTTTAAGCCAAAAAGATATAACAAAAGAGTGGGTGGAGGTAAGCGAATATGAAGTTAAGCCAGATGCCAATTATGCAAAAATTTAAATTTAATAAGAAAAATATCCTAATAATCGCAGCTATCGCATTAATCAGCGTGTTGCTATTTGCCGTTAGCAAAGAGCCACGAAATATCACATATTCGCAATATATGCAGCTAATGGATGGAAATTTTATAGACCGCGCTGTAATCGATGACGATGAAGTCGTGCTTTATGCACAAAACAATCGTTTTTCAATTATAAAAGAGGGCATCGATCTAAAAGAGCTTATAAAAAAGGTGCCTGTTGAAAAGACTAAGCAATATATCACTCCAGGCATGATCTGGGGATTTATCATCTTTGTCTGCTTTGTGCTTTGGTATGCTTATATCTTTAGAAGTATCAGGAAAAAAGAGGAGAGCTTGCTTAGCAAAAAAGATGGCGCATTTGAGATAGAAAGCGTGCTAAATCAAAACACTATGCCAGTCATTTCAAACGTGAGATTTAGCGATGTAGCTGGTATTAGTGAGGTCAAAAGCGAGCTTAGCGAGATAGTTGATTTTCTAAAAAATCCACAAAAATATAGAAATTTTGGTATCAAAATGCCAAAAGGTGTACTAATGATCGGCCCTCCAGGCGTTGGTAAGACGCTTGTGGCAAAGGCAGTTGCTGGTGAGGCAAATGTGCCATTTTTTTATCAAAATGGTGCAAGCTTTGTTCAAATTTATGTCGGCATGGGCGCAAAGAGAGTACGAGAGCTTTTTAGTAGAGCCAAGTCCTATGCGCCCTCAATCATCTTTATCGATGAGATAGATGCTGTTGGTAAGAGCAGGGGTGGGACTAGAAACGACGAGCGAGAAGCTACGCTAAATCAGCTACTAACTGAGATGGATGGCTTTGAAGATAACTCAGGTGTCATCGTCATAGCTGCTACAAATAGGATCGAAATGATCGATGAGGCGCTGCTTAGATCAGGGCGTTTTGATAGGAGAATTTTTCTTTCGATGCCTGATTTCAACGACAGAGTGGCTATTTTAAATACCTATTTAAAAGATAAAAAGTGCGATGTTTCAGCCGAAGATATCGCTAGGATGAGCGTTGGCTTTTCAGGTGCTGCACTTAGCACACTTGTAAATGAAGCTGCGATAAATGCTCTAAGAAATAATGAGAGCGTACTAAAAATAAGAGACTTTGAAGCTGTTTTAAATAAGGTCTTGCTCGGCAAAAAAAAGGTTTTAAGCTACAGCGAGAGTGAGAAAAAAATCCAAGCCGTCTATCAAGGCGCGAAGGCACTTAGTGCTTACTGGTTTGATGTGAAATTTGAAAAAATTTCACTCATTGAAGACCGCTTTATGGCAACTGAGCAAGAGATCGAGTCAAAGTCGCAGATGATATCTCGAATTAAAGTATTAATCTCTGGCATGTGTAAGCTTGAAATAGACGAAAATGATATTTTTTCAAACTCGAGCAGTGATCTAAATTTAGCAAAAGAGATCGCATCAAAGATGGTTTATGAATACGGCATGGGAAGTTCATTTGTCCCTAATCCAAATGATGTAGAAGAAATTTTAAAACAAGCAAAAGAAGAGATAATGTCCTTTTTAAAGGGTACAAACGAGCAGATCGCAAAGATCAGCTCATATCTGCTAGCGTACGAGAGTGTAGACAAAGAGACGCTGGCAAAAATTTTAAACGAAAACTATTAAAGGAGAAAAAGTGAAAGCAAAAATAGGCATATTAACCCTTTCTGACCGTGCAAGCGAAGGCACATACGAGGACAAATCAGGCCCAGCGATCAAAGAGGTGCTTGACAGCTGGATAGTGAGCGAGCGTGAGTACTTTTACGAGGTTATACCAGATGAGTTTGAGCTGATAAAAGAGAGGCTTATGCACATGGTGGACGTGCTTGGCTGCGATCTTGTGCTAACTACCGGTGGTACAGGACCGGCAGTGAGAGACGTTACGCCAGAGGCTACTGAGGCGGTTTGCGAGAAGATGATGCCAGGCTTTGGCGAGCTAATGAGAGCTGCAAGCCTGCAATACGTCCCAACAGCGATCCTGTCACGCCAAACAGCAGGCATCAGAGGCCATGCGCTCATCATAAATTTACCAGGTCAGCCAAAGGCTATAAAAGAGTGCTTGGAGCCGGTATTTCCATCAGTTCCGTACTGCATTGACTTGATAGAGGGAGCATTTATTGAAACTGACGAAAATGTCATGAAAGTATTTCGTCCAAAACAAAAGAAAATCTCGTAAATGGGTTTGACAGATAGCCTAAATTTAAAAGCCACTGCCTTTGCAAATAGGTGGCGACTTGTTATTAAAATTTGGCTTGTTTTTTCTTTTTTATCCTATGCGCTGGCCTACTATCTTGGGTTAGAGGTTTTTGGCTTTATCTCTGCCATTTCTATCTTTGGCTGTGTTTGCCTGCTAGCCTTTAGCTCACTTCTTTGGTTTATCGCTAGCCTTGTATTTTTGCAACCTTTGGTATTTTTACTACTTGAAAAATTTGATGAAAGCATTACTGTTTATGCTTTAGCCTGCTCAATTTGGCTGCTTGGCTGGATCACTTTGTCGCTTGTGGTCGATGATAAATTTGCAAGACTGGGAAATGACATCTTGCTAAAGATCTCTCGCATAGTTCTTGTTGGCGAGTTTGCCTTGCTATATTTTTTTAACTACAACAGCAGCCTTGACATAGAGACTTTAATAAAGTCAAATTTGACAAAGTCGCTGCTTTTAGTGCTAAACTCCTATATGTTGCCATCGCTTGTGACGCTACTTATATTTGATATAAAAACATATATCGCTAGCAAAAATGAGTAAAATTTTACGTATTATTATACTAAATTTAGCCGTTTTTGCTCTCTACTATCTTTTTTATAAGCTCCATATCGCCGTTCATTGCTAAACTCATGAAGCAAATGCCGTTTGCGCCAGCTTTTATAGCCTCTTTGTAGTTCCCGCTATCTAGTCCGCCAAGTGCGTAAATTTCTTTATCAAAGCTTTTTAGCTCGCTTATAAAATTTAGCCCTTTTGGCTCCAAACCCGCCTTGCAAGAGGTGGCAAATATATGAGAAGCAACGAGCACGTCAGCGATAGAGGCTGAAATTTTAGCCTGCTCTAGGTCGTGAGCTGGGGCGTAAATTTTGGCTATTTTTCTAAATTCATCTAAAAAAACGCCGTGATTTTTAAAAAATTCAAGCTGCGCCGAAGTGAGCCAAAAGTCGCTCTTTAGCTTGCAAGCTACGTCAAAAAATTGATTAATGATAAATTTCTTGCGGTAGTTTTCACAAATTTGAGCCACAACCCTAGCAAGATCATAAAAATCAGCCTCGTTTAGCCCCTTTGCACGAAGTAAAATTTCATCCACGCCAGCCTTGCAAAGTAGCTGGATTCTCTTTAAAAAGTCATCACCATTATAGCTTTCAAAGTCGGCAATGCAGAGAATTTTAAACATAGACATACTCGCTCATTAATGGCTCTAGGCCGTTTGCTTTTAGCATAGCCTTGATCTCGTTCACGCTTCTGTCGTCGCTTATCTCAAACTGCTCGTCGCCCTTTTTCTCTTCGCCGTGAGCGCCGATGCTTACTTTTACGCCAGCACTTATCTTGTTTGCAGCGATCTTTACGGCGTTGTCGCGAAATTTTGCCTTTTCTCTGGTTGAAATGGTTATGCTGGCTGTTGGCATGAAAATCCTATAAGCGCAGATCACTTGTAAAAGCTCGCGCTCACCCACGTCACGTGGATTGATGCGGTCATTATTTATGATAGGACGAAGCCTTGGGCATGAAAATGCGATCTCGGCGTGCGGATACTTCTTTTGAACTAAGCTTGCGTGAAGTGCGGTCGCAAAGGCATCAAGCCTAAAGTCATCTATGCCAAGAAGTGCCGCAAAGCCAACCCCTCTCATGCCTCCAAGAAGTGCTCGCTCTTGCGCATTTATGCGGTATGGGAAGATCCTTTTATTGCCGCCAAGGTGGATTTTTTCGTATTTTGTAGGATTGTAGGTCTCTTGAAAGACGGTCACGTAGTCTGCGCCGCTTTTGTGAAGCAGAGCGTAGCCGTCAGAATTTAGTGGATAAATTTCAACCCCAACGACTTTAAAAAATTTCTTTGCCAAAGCGCAGGCATTTGCGATATAGGCTACACTTGAGTTGGTCTCGCTCTCGCCAGTTAGGATCAAAATTTCTTCTAAGCCGCTCTTTGAAATTTCTCTTAGCTCCCTTGTGATCTCCTCGTCGCTTAGCTTTGCCCTTTTTATGTTATTTTTAGCATTAAAACCGCAATAAACGCAGAGATTATCGCAGTAGTTTGCTATGTAAAGAGGAGTAAAAAGCGTGATGTTTGAGCCAAAATTTGCCCTTGTCTTTGCTTGAGCTAGCTGGGCGATTGGCTCTAAAAATGGCGCCGCTGCAGGCGAGAGTAGGGCTTTTAGATTTTCAAGCGAGCAGTGCTTTGCATTAAGAGCTGCCTTTACGTCTGCTTCGCTGTAAATTTCTGGCTTGTAGCTAGCACGCTCTTTTAAAATCTCATCCATAATGTCGCTGCCAACATCCTGCATGTGAGGTAGCAGCTGCATGTGATCAGTTCTTGTAAATTTCATCAGTCTAAAAATCCAGTGAGCGGAGATGAGGCATTTGCGCTTTTGCTCTTTGCGCCAAGGCCTGCTAGATAGGCGTTGCGACCAGCGATGATAGCCTCTTTGAAGGCTCTTGCCATGAGTGGGATATTTTTAGATGAGGCGATGGCTGTGTTTGTCATGATAGCAGCTGCTCCCATCTCCATCGCTTCGCACGCTTGTGATGGCCTACCGATGCCAGCATCTACGATGATTTGCGTATCAAGCTCGTTTATCAAAATCTCGATGATGTCTTTAAAAACTAGCCCCTGGTTTGAGCCAATGGGCGCAGCTAGAGGCATTATGCAGCTTGCCCCTGCGCTTAGCATCGCTCTTGCGGCATTTAGATCAGGGAACATATAAGGCATCGGCACAAAGCCGTCATTTGCCAAGGCTTCGCACGCTTTTATCGTCTCAGCGTTGTCTGGAAAGAGAAATTTAGAGTCAGTTATGATCTCTATCTTAACAAGCTCGCCGCACCCAAGCTCACGTGCGAGCTGAGCGATACGAACGGCCTCTTTGGCATTTCTAGCGCCACTTGTGTTTGGCAAAAGTGTCACACCTTTTGGGATAAAGTCGAGTATATTTCGCTCTTTGCTCTCGTTTATGCGCCTAAGAGCAAGGGTTAAAATTTGTGCGCCAGCTTCGTTTATGGCTGAGTCGATGAGCTCGTGCGAGTACTTGCCAGAGCCAAGGATGAAGCGGCTTTGAAACTCCTTGCTGCCAAGGATCAAATTATCACTTTGCACTTACGCCTCCAAGCCCATAAGTAGTCTAATGGCTAAATTTGCCTCGTGGTTTGCGCAGACTGCGACGCGCGGTGCCATGAGCCCTTGACCGATCTTCGCCTCATTTGTGAGGTCGCCGCAAAGATAGACATTTTTGGCAAATTTTATGGTTTTTATAAGATTTGAGCTAAAGTATCCTGCCATGCCAGAGGCGCCGATGATCTTTTTATCTTTTAGGCTTGCCCCAGCTTCGTTTAGTATCATCGCCTTGCCAGCGACGTTGTCAAAGGCTTCGCATAAAATTTCGCACTCGCCAAAGACGCTAGCCACGTTTTTTTCGTCTAAAAATATATCGTGAGTTTCGACCTCGACAAAGGGATTGACGTCATTTATCAGCTCTTTAAGCGCCTGCGTCTTTTTTAAGCCGATGTGGCGGACGAAATACTGCTGGCGGTTTAGATTGCTTGGCTCAACGACGTCAAAGTCGGCAAGCACTAGCTTTTTTACGCCAACTCTTGCAAGGCTTAGCGCGATATTTGAGCCAAGTCCGCCAAGTCCAGCCACGCCGATTACCGCTTTACTTAGGGCTAAATTTAGCTCAGGGCTGTTTCGTGAGGCGATCATCGCGCGTAAAACTTCACGCTCAGGCATCACGCCACGCCTTATAAATACGACGTTTGAGCCATCTTTTAGCTTGCTATCTTCTTTTATAGCAAAGCCATCAACGATAAAAATGTCAGGCTTTGTCGCGTTAAATTTCTCTAAAAATTTATAAATTTCACTCTCTTTATCGCCAAGAGCAAGCTCTTTTAGCTCGCTAAGGCTTTTTACTGGCACCTTAAATTTTGCGCCATTTAATACTATCTCTATCATTTTCTCCTCATCCACCGCCAACTAAAGTGACGATCTCATAAGCTTTGCCCTCGCTCATGAAGCTCTCACGCCAAAGCTTTTTTGGCAAAATTTCTCCGTCTCGCTCAAGGGCTATAAATTTAATCTCATAGCCATTTTGCGCTAAAAAATCATAAACGCTTATATCGTTTTCAAGCTCGAAAATTTTGCCATTTACACTAAATTTGATCATTAAATTTTATAGCTTTTTACAAAATTTGCGATCCTCTCGATCGCTTTTTTTATGCTCTCGATGTCAGTTGCAAAAGAAATTCTAAAGTATCCCTCCATACCAAAGCCCACACCTGGCACGGTTGCTACATTTACCTCTTCAAGCATCTTTTTGCAAAATCTAAGTGAGTCGCTATCTACGTCTTTACATTTTACAAATAGATAAAACGCGCCATCAGGTGTTACAACGCTTAGTCCCGGGATAGCATTTATCATCTCAACTGCCACGTCGCGTCTTCTTTCATACTCTTTTCTCATGTTTTCGATATCTTCATCTGTTTCGCCAAGAAGCGACGGGATAGCGCCTATTTGTACGATCGAGCTGATGTTGCTTGTGCTTTGGCTTTGAAGCTTTTTGATGCCAGCAATTAGCCAGTCCATCGAGCTTGCTATGTAGCCAAATCTCCAGCCAGGCATCGCACCACACTTGCTTAGGCCATTTATCGTGACTGTTCTTTTAAAAAGATCTTCGCTCACTGAGGCTACTGCGTAAAATTTCTTGCCGTAGATCACTTTTTCATAAATTTCATCGCTTGTGATGATGATGTCAGTGCCCTTTAAAACCTCGCCAAATGCCGCGATCTCCTCTTTTGTATATACAGCTCCAGTTGGATTTGTCGGGTGATTTAGCGAAAAGACTTTTGTTTTTGGCGTGATCGCTTTTTTTAGCTGCTCGGCTGTGACTTTGAAATTTGTACTCTCGTCTGCTTCGATAAAGACAGGCACGCCGCCACAAAATTTAACGATCTCAGGGTAGCTCACCCAGTATGGAGAAGGGATGATAACTTCGTCGCCTGGGTTGATAAGCGCTTGAAATACATTAAAAAGTGAGTGCTTTGCACCGATATTTGTGACGATTTGATTTGCTTTATAATCAAGTCCGTTATCTCTTTTTAACTTTGCTCTAATGGCCTCTATGACCTCAGGCAGGCCTGGCACTGGCGTGTATTTGCCGCTTTTGCTATCGTTATCAAGTGCGTTTTTTACAGTTTCTCTTATCTTTTTTGGAGTCATAAAGTCAGGCTCACCAGCTGAAAGCGAGATCACATCTATACCAGCAACCTTCATCTCTTTGGCTTTTGTGCTGATAGCGATCGTTATTGATTCGCTTAATGTTTGCATTCTGTTTGCTAGTTGCATTATTTTCCTTTTTAGTTGATTGTCTTTAAGTAGCTATTATCATTTAAAAATAGATAAAGCTCGCCTAAAATTTGCTTCTTTTGTGTTTCGTTTATCAAAGTTGATTTTACTAAGCGCTCATTTAGAGTGTCTTGGATCTCGTAGATATCATAGTCCATGTCCTCCATGATATCAAGGATCGACTGGCTCTCTAGTAAATTTGTGATCTTGTAGCCATCATTTGAAAGCTCTATCGTGGCCTCTGTTGGGTGGGTAAAGAGGTTGTGTTTCATGCCGATCACCTCTTGATATGCGCCAACTAGGAAAAATCCCAAGAAATAATCCTCCTTCTCCACGTCCACGTCGTGCAAA
This sequence comes from Campylobacter concisus, assembly GCF_003048775.2. NCBI lineage: Bacteria > Pseudomonadati > Campylobacterota > Epsilonproteobacteria > Campylobacterales > Campylobacteraceae > Campylobacter > Campylobacter concisus. The sequence goes on from NZ_CP049272.1 coordinate 909,209, forward strand.
AGTAGTGGGTTTTTCTCGTCATCATAGCTGATCTCGCCGTCGCTATCGCAGGTGATATCCCAGATCGAAGCCGGCAGGGTAGGGCGCTCATCAAGCCTATCAAGCGGCATGATAGGAAAATTTTGCTTTAGCCCCCAAAAGTCAGGCAAGCTTTGAAAAATAGAGAAATTTAGCAAGTACCTCTCTTGCACTTCTTTTTGAATTTTGGCCAGATCGCTTGAGTTGCTCTTATTGCCAAGCATCACGACAGCTTTTTTGCTAATGAGCCTTAAAAGCACCTCAGCGTTTGATCTATCTTGAAGATCAACATATCCAAGGTCAAAAAGTGTTAAAACGCTCTCTGTGTGATGGATAGCGTCGTGTAGGTACTCTAGGGCGTTTGAAGGCTTGATTGATTTATAAAGATCGACTAGCTCGGTTATTAAATTTGGATTATTTTTCTTTAAATTTAGCTTTTCTTCGGTGTATTCTTGAGAAAATAGCTCAAGTACAGGGGCGACTAAAAGTGCGTGAGAAGCGGCGATGTAGCGACCTGACTCTATGAAAATATCTGGCTCGATCTCTTTTTTTTGCTCGCTTATGGTTTTAAGCATATAAACAACGTCGTTTGCATATTCGTTTAGTGTGTAGTTTCTGCTGCTTTCTTCTTTAAACTGCGAGTATTCTATCGCAAGTCCTCCACCTAAATTTATAGCTTTTAAATTTGAGGCGCCCATTTTTCTAAGCTCAGCGTAGATGTTGCCAGCCTCGATGAGTGCTTTTTTGAGCGGGTGGATCTCGCTTATTTGAGAGCCAATGTGAAAGTGTATCATCGTGAAATTTTCAAGTAAATTTGCCTTTTTTAGCATCTTTACAGCTTCTATTAGCTCTGTTGATGTTAGGCCAAATTTAGAGTGTATGCCACCACTCTTTGCCCAGAGCCCCGATCCTGTCGAGTGCAGTCTTACTCTAAGTCCGATCTTTGGTTTTGGTTTAAAGCGCTCTTTTGCGATGGCGATTATCGCTTCAAGCTCGTTTAAGCCCTCGATCGTTAGCGTAATGTTGTGTCCCATTTCAGCGGCGATGAAGCCTATATTTATCATCTCTTTATCTTTAAAACCATTTACGGTTATGGGAGCTTTTTCATTATTGTAAGCCATTGTTAAAAGTAGCTCAGCTTTACTGCCAGCTTCAAGACCGTAATTATAGGGCTTGCCAAGGCGGACTAAATTTTTTACAAAGCCAGGATATTGATTTACTTTAAGTGGAAAAACAGCGTTAAAGCTGCCTTTATAGGCAAACTCTTTCTTTGCCTTTGCAAAGCTTGCGTGGATCTGCTCGATCTGTTTTTGGATAAGGTGCGGAAAACGAAGCAGCAGTGGCCCTCTATATCCGTCGTCTCTTATCTCTTTTACGATGTCTATGATCGCTGGTTTGCTGGCTGCATTTATACAGACTTTGCCATCTTCTATCACAAAATTTGAATTGCCCCAAATGCTAAGTCCAAAATCATTCATCCCAGCTCCTTTTCAAGATCATCTAAATGTATCGTTTTTTCATCTTTGGTTTCTAAATTTTTATACCAAATTTTATTCTCTTTCATCTCATTTTCGCCTACACAAAGGAAAATTTTTACATTTTTATTGTCAGCATTTTGCAGATGTTTTTGAAGTTTTTTAGCTTCATATGAAATTTCAACCTGATATTTTTTGCGAAGCTTTGTGCCAAGATTATAGATAAAATCAATATTCGCCGCATCAAGCGCGCAAAGATAAATTCCAGCTCGCTCATTCTCAGCTTCACCTAAAATTTCCATTATTCTCTCAACGCCCATCGCAAAGCCAACGCCATAACTTGCTCTACCGCCAAGATATTCAACAAGCCTGTCGTATCTGCCTCCGCCTGCGACTGCACTTTGTGAGCCAATCTCGTCGCTGATAAACTCAAACGCCGTCTTGCAGTAGTAGTCTAGCCCACGAACTAGCTTAGTATCTATCTCAAATTTAACGCCATTTGCCGTTAAAATTTCTTGTAGTTTTTCAAAATCAGCCTGTGCTTCGTCGCTTAGACTATCAGTGATAACTGGGGCGTTTTTATAAATTTCTTGGCAACTCTCAACCTTGCAGTCAAGCACGCGGATAGGGTTTAAAAGCTTGCGCCTTTTGCAGTCTTCGCAAATTCTGTCGTCATTTTCATCTAGAAATTTAACAAGTTTTTCTTTGTAAGACTTCATCGAGCTCTCGTCGCCAAGTGAGTTGATTTTTAGGGTTGTTTTGATATTTAGTCTATTAAAAATTTCACTCACCATCAAGATAATGCTCGCATCCTCATAGACGCTGCCTTCGCCAAAGCACTCGCAGCCAAACTGATGAAACTCCCTTAAGCGGCCTTTTTGTGGACGCTCGTAGCGAAACATCGAGCCGTGATAAAAGCAGCGCTTTGTCACATTTGCCCTGTCAAGTTTTGCCTCGATAAACGCTCTAACCACGCCAGCTGTGCCCTCAGGTCGCAAACAAACGTCGTTTCCGCCTTTGTCTTCAAACTGATACATCTCTTTGCCCACGATGTCACTGCTCTCACCGACACTTCTTTTAAAAAGTGCTGTCTCCTCGAGGTGCGGGGTTAAAATTTGCTCATATCCGTAGTTTTTTGCGACTTCCTCGCAGGTTTTGATTATCCGTGCGTAAAGTTTTGCACGAGCTGGAAGCATATCTTTCATGCCACGAAGTGCCGTTATCATCGCATTATCCTTTTTATTTTTTGTGATTTTACTTAAAATTTATAAAATTTTCTATCTCTTTTGAAATTAGCTCTATGCTTTTAGATGCGTCTATAAAAAGCGTTACAAAGCCATTTTTGATGAGAATTTGCTTCATCAGACTTTGCACTTTTAAAAGATACTCTAGCCCGCGAGCCTCGATCTTATCGCTGGTGCCTCTATTTTTTAGGCGCGTGCTTATAAGCTCATGGCTTGCTTCAAAAAAGATGATCTTGTCTGCAAATTTATCATTTAGTGCAAATTTATTAAGCTCTAAAAGCATGTTTTCATCTAAGTTTTCATCATTTGCCAAAGCGTAGGCGATGCCCGAGATAAAGCCTCTGTCACTTAAAATCAATTTGCCTAAATTTGGAGCGACCAGCTTTTCAAAATGCTCAGCCCTGTCAGCTAAAAAGAGTAAAATTTCAGCCCTTTTGCCTATTTTTATGCTTGAGCTTAGTAAAATTTCACGTAAATTTTCACCAAGCTTTGTGCCACCTGGCTCTTTTGTGATGATGGCATCACTAAATTTAGAAGCTAAAATTTCTATCTGCGTGCTCTTGCCAACGCCGTCAATGCCTTCAAACAAAACATACATTTTACGCCTTTAAATTTTTAAGAATTTTTGCTGGCACTAGGTTGCTCACATCGCCGTCGTGGCGCAAGACTGAGCGGACGATAGAGCTTGAGATGAAGGCGTTATTTAAGCTTGGCATAAGATAAACCGTCTCAAATTCGTCCCAAAGTGCAGCGTTTGCGTAGCCTATTTGTAGCTCATACTCGAAGTCGCTAACCGCACGAAGACCCCTGATGACGGTGTTTATGCCGTGCGATTTAGCAAAATCAACAAGCAAGTTATCAAAGCCAAGAACGCTTACGTTTTTTAGCTCACAAACTGCCTCTTTTGCCATCTCTATGCGCTTTTCATGTGCAAACATCGGCTGTTTGCTGTCACTTTTGGCAACTGCGACGATTACCTTGTCAAAAATTTTCGTAGCTCTTATGATAACGTCTAAATGGCCGTTTGTTATGGGGTCAAAGGTCCCTGGATAGATGCAAGATTTTTTCAAATTTGCCACCTTTTGTAAAGATTATTTTCGATTTTTAAGGCATCAAGCCACTTGCCGATGATGAAATTCTCCATATCAGAAAGGCTCTTTATGTCTGCGTAGTAGCCTAAAACTGGGGGTGCGATGATAGCTCCAAGAGATGAGAGCAGCTGCATCTGAGAGAGTGCGATCGCAGAAAATGGCATCTCTCTAACGCCCAAAACTAGGGCTTGTCTCTCTTTTAGCGCGACACTTGCAGCTCTTGTGATGAGTGTGTCGCTTATGCCATTTGCAACTTTTGCTAGAGTGTTGGTAGAGCAGGGCGCTATGATCATAGCATCCGTGCCAAATGAGCCAGAAGCTGGACCTGCGCTAAGGTCTTCATCATCATAAATTTTTACGCCAAGTTCATCTAAATTTAGCCTCAAATTTTCTTCAGCTTCTAAGACCTTCATAGCATTTTTACTAACTATGACGTGCGCCTCGCAACTATCTTTGGCAGCCTTGACAAGCTTTAAAAAGAGTCTAGCTCCGCTTGCTCCAGTGGCTGCAAATACTATCTTTTTCATCTTATCACTGCCTCGTCTTTACCTGAAACTGTGGCCTGTAAAATTTTATTATCTTTTGTTCTTATCTTTATCATATCACCTAAATTTCCATCCTCAAGTGCCTTTACTTCAGCTATTATCTTAACGCCATCCTCGCTCAAAACTGCATTTAGCATTTGACCTTTTTTGACTAAATTTATGGCGTTAAACTGACGCTTGGTTAAAATTTCACCGCTTTTTATATGCACTTTTGTTATAAGAGCTAAGCTATTTGAGTTAGAAAGTGCATCTTTTGGCCATTTGCCAAACTCAATCATCGTTGGCTGATAGTCAAGTAGGCTTAAAATATGGTTTGTATTTATTGAATTTATTGCTATGAAGGCTGGCATTTTAGCATTAAAGCTAAATTTAAAATAGATACTTTTTAGACTCAGATCAACATCCTCAAATGATGCTCTAAATGTACCTTTTTGACTATTTTGATCACCTAAAAAGATATTTTTTAGGACGAGTTCTTTGAAATTTACTGGAATCTTATTTTGTGGGCTGATGCTAAGATCGCTTATGCTGATACCAGGATATTCATCGCTAATTGATCTTAAAAATTGCATTTGAATCTCATCCATAATAGAGCAGTTTTTCACAAAAGCAACGCTTCCACCGCTTTTGTCATTATATGTTTTAAAATTTGCTGTTAGAATTTCATAGAGTCTTTTGCTATCTATCTTGGCAGCTCTTTTGCCCTCTAAGTTTAAAATTTCATTGTCTTCGCCTTCAAAGCCAAAAGTACTAAGTGAAATTTGATCATTTAGAACGCAATACATCGGATAGATGCTGACTTCATTTGCAAAAAGTTTTGTGGAAAATAAAAAAAAGAGTATAAAAAAGATGGAGCGGGAAACGAGATTCGAACTCGCGACCCCAACCTTGGCAAGGTTGTGCTCTACCCCTGAGCTATTCCCGCAGTTAAAATGAAGTCCGCATTCTATCAGATTGTTTTTCATTTGTCAAGATTTTATGGAAGTTTTATAAGAGAAATTTCACTATTTTGTAAAATTTCGCTTTGATCTGGGCTAGTTAAAAACATAAAAGTGCTTTTTAAAATATGATCTATCATGCCAGAGCCGTATTTTCCACTATTTGTTGCTATAAATTTATCATTTTCAATATTTCCAAAAATAGCATTGATCCTACCTGATTTTACCTTTAAACTTTGTGCATTTATAGCATTTTGCATCACAAAGCAATCCTCTTTTAAAAGAGGCAAAACAAGCATCATCATGCAAACATAAGCTGCCATTGGATTTCCAGGAAGGACAAAAATAAGTTTGCCATCTTTTTCATAAGCCTTGCAAGGTTTGCCAGGTCTTATATCAATATGTGAAAAAATTTCATTGTATCCAAGCTCGATTAGAGCTATTTTCATAAAGTCAGCCTCCCCAGCACTTGCTCCGCCAGAGCAGACAATGATGTCATAGTTTGTAGTATTTAAAAACGCCTGTTTTACGGCGTCTAAATTATCTTTTATGATGCCAAGATATGAGCTATCTTGCCCTATGGAGCTTAAAAGTGCAGCGATGCCAAAGGCATTTGCATTGTAAATTTCATCCTCGCTCGCTCTTTGCCAAGGCTCGATGATCTCGTTTCCACTTGAATAAATTCCAACACTAGGCTGTTTTTTAACATTTATAAAACTTATGCCCTGTGCTGCTAGCATCATTATGCCTCTAGTGTTTAAAACCTCGCCACTTTTTAGCAAAATTTCACCAATCTTTACCTCTTCGCCTTTAAAGCGATACCCATCACCTTTTTTAAGATTATTTGGTGCTTTTATAAAATTTCCTTCAACAACACAATCCTCAATCTTTATGATTGTATCAGTACCCTTTGGCATCTTCGCGCCAGTCATTATCTTAACGCACTCATTTTTGCCGATGCTTAGCTGCTCTTTATCGCCTGCAAAGGCACTTGCAACTATTTTATATGGCTTATTTTTATCTTCAAATTTCACAGCAAAGCCATCAAGCGCAGAGTTATCAAAACATGGTAAGTCTTTTACCGCCACTACATCATTTGCCAATGTTTTACCAAGAGCCATACTGATAGGCAAAATTTCACTATCTATTTTTAATTTAAATTTAGATTTAAGCGCATCTAATGCATCATTTAGTAGCATTTTTACTCCTCAAGCCTAATAATATTTGCACCAAGGCCTTGAAATTTCTCTTCTAAATTTTCATATCCTCTATCAAGGTGATAAATTCTATGTACCAAACTTTCACCATTTGCTATAAGAGCAGCTAGTATCAGCGCTGAGCTTGCTCTAAGATCTGTCGCCATCACATCGGCTGCATTTAGCTTAGCTGGTGCATAAACACTTGCAATATGTCCATTTAATTTAATATCCGCTCCCATTCTAGCAAGCTCACTAACGTGCATAAAGCGGTTTTCAAAAAGCCTCTCATCTATCGTGCTAACGCCATTTGCTGCAAGGCAAAGCGCCATAAATTGAGCTTGCATATCTGTTGGAAAGCCCGGATACTCGGTGGTTCTTATCTCCACTGGTTTTATCTCTTTTGCTGGCAATATCGTGATCTTATCGCCGTCTACTTCGATACCAAAGCCCATCTCTTCAAATTTATTTAAAATGGCTGTCATGTGTGCAGCATTTGCCTTTGTGACTGAAATTTTGCTATTTGTTATAGCTCCAGCACAAAGATATGTGCCAGCTTCGATCCTATCAGGAATTACTTCAATATCGCAAATTTCAAGCAATTTTTGGCCACTTCCAGTTATCTTTAGCTCGCTTGTGCCGATGCCTTCTATTTTAACACCACTCTTAGCCAAAATTTCACAAATTTGCACCACTTCAGGCTCAAGCGCCACGTTAAAAAGTTCTGTCGTGCCGTGGGCTAGGGCTGCAGCCATGATGATATTTTCACTACCAGTTACGGTGATCTTATCAAAAACGATCTTTGCACCTTTTAGTCCATTTGGTGCTGTTGCGACGACATAGCCTTGCTTTATTTCGATATTTGCTCCCATTTTTTCAAGCGCATTTAGATGCAGATCAATAGGTCTTTGTCCGATCGCACATCCTCCAGGTAGGCTCACTTCGCAGTGGCCAAAGCGTGCAAGAAGCGGTCCAAGTGTCAAGATGGAAGCGCGCATTTTTCTAACGATATCATAGTTTGCAGTTGTTGAGCTTACACTGCTTGTGTCTATGCTTAGTGAGTTTTTATCTTTAAATTCGCACTTTGCTCCTAGGTTAGTTAGCAGTTGGCAAAGCGTTTTTATATCAGCGACATTTGGGATATTTGTTAAATTTACACTTTTTTTTGCAAGTAAGGTTAGGGCGATGATCGGTAGAGCAGCATTTTTGGCACCGCTTATTTTTACTTCGCCACTTAATTTGGCATTTCCTTTTATCTTTAAATAGTGCATCATTGTTTTTTGCCTTAAGAAAATATGTTTTTTGCCGATATTATATTGCTTTTTAACTTAGAATAAAGAAAGCAAAGCACTATTTCCGGTTCATTTACGTTTAAAAGTTAAAATTGCAAACACTAAAATTTTGGATATAAATATGTCAAATTCAATAAATAAAAAAATCTTTTTTATACTTAGCATTATATTTTTTACAGGTTGTTCTTTTACCTCTAACCAACCGACAACTCCGCAAAATGAAACAAATCAAACCGTAACTTCAAGTGTTGATTTTAGTGAGCAAATGATTGGTGAAATCATAGATGAAGATAATGATAGAGAAGATAAAAAATTTGGTTCTTTTTTTAAAAAATACCTAAATACAAGAGCGGGCGGCGATTGCTCAGGATTTGTTTCTATCGTAAATGCAAAGTATCAAAATATGTATTTTGATGAAAAGACAATAAATCGCTACTACGATAATGGCGGTAGAAAGTCAAAAGCGATCTATAATTTTTATGAAAGTAAGAATTTAATTACTCATAAAAATCCAAAAATAGGTGATCTTGTATTTTTTTCAAATACTCTTGGCAAGGGCATTCAGAAAAATAAAGATAAGAAAAATATCACTCATGTTGGCATAGTTACAGCTGTTCTTGGCGATGAGACGGTAAAATTTATACATAATTCTGGCGGAAAGATAATTCATAGCTATATGAATCTAAAACAAAAAAACGTGCATCTAAAAGGAAATCAAGAGATAAATAGCTACCTTGTAAGGTGTTCAAACTCAAGTTGCTTGGCAGCAAATAGATTTGCTGGATATGGCAAAGCAAAATAAATCAGAAATTTTTACTAAAAACCTTTTAAAACAAATACTAGGCTCAAATTTTAAGCATTATTTATATAAATTTACACTCGTAAATACAGATTTATATAAAGAGAAAATATGAATTTTTTTGATGAAATTTGGGAAATTTTAAATGAAGGCGAGATTGGGCTTAAATTTTTAAAATTTGAGCTATTTTATGAGAAATTTAAACGAGATTTTAATATAAATTTTTACGAAAGCTCTAAGCCAAACGAGCTAATAACGCCAAGCTACGCAAAATTTTGTGAAGTGGTTAGTATGAAAGAGCTAAACAAAAAAGTAAAGCCAAAGGATAAAAATTTAAATTTTATCCATTCGGTAGCTCATATTGAATTTAGTGCTATTGACATCGCGCTTGATGCTTGTTATAGATTTAGAAATTTGCCAAGAGAATTTTATGAAGACTGGCTAGAAGTGGCTGAAGATGAGATCAGACACTTTTGTATGATAGAAAATTTGCTCTTAAAGCGTGGTGGTAGATACGGCGAGCTAAGTGTGCATGATGGGCTTTTTATCGCACTTCAAAAGACTTCAGATAGTCTAACTAGCCGTATGGCACTACTGCCAAGATATATGGAGGCAAATAGGCTTGATGCAAACGCTCATATTATAAAAAGGCTCGAAGGTGAGGGCGGAAATGAAGAGCTGATAGAGTGCCTAAAAGTTATCTTAAAAGAGGAAGTCTCTCATGTTTATAAAGGCGATAAGTGGTTTAAATTTGCTTGCAAAAAAGAGGGTATTGACGAAAATAGCTACTTTGGCATTATCTTAAGTTTGTATCCAAATTCATTTAAAAATGTTAGAGAGATCAATGAGCAAGATCGCTTAAAAGCTGGATTTAGCAAAGAAGAGCTTTGCTTGATAAAGAATTTCTCAAAGGAGAGATAGTGAGTAAAATTTATTTCATAAGACATTCAAAAGCGGTTGATGAGAATAAGGACGGAGCTAAAGATTCCTTAAGGGAGCTTAGCCAAAAAGGCAAAGAAGACGCTAAATTTATGGCAAATAGACTAAAAATGTATGATGTGATGCCAGGGGCTATCTTTTCAAGCAGTGCTAAAAGGTGCGAGCAAACGGCAAAGATTATTGCTAAAACTTTAAAATTTAAAGAAGAGACCAGTCTTATAGATGAGCTTTATGATATAAGCTTTGAAGATCTTTTAAAATTTGTCAAAAATATAGATGAGAGTTTGGATGAAATTTTTATAATCACGCACAACCCAAGTATAACCGAAATTTGCGAGTATTTAAGCGATTCGTCAATAGACAATATCCCAACTTCTGGAATATTTTGCGTTGAGTTTGGATGTAAATTTAGTGAGTTAAAAGAGGGCGGTGCAAAAGCGTTATTTTTTGACCACCCCAAAAAACATCAAAGATAATTTATTGCTTTATTTTTTATCTTTAAAAATTTCATTATATGAAGTAAAAATTTGCTCGCTTAGATCTTCTATTTTCTTAGACTTATCAACAAAATAATTCAAATTTTGTTCGTTGTAGCCAGAGGCTGACTTCTCGAGCAAGAGTTTGATTTCATTATTTAGCGACGATGTAAGCTCTTTTGACTTATCAAAATTTTTGTTTTGTTTGTGTTCGCTTATACTCTCGTTCTCATACCAGTCTAGCAGGCTCTGCGCTAAATTACGTATTTCCTCACTGTATCCTTGCTCGTTTATAAGGTCAGAGTACACTTTGGTTTTGTAAGCGATTTGCGAAATTTTTGCGATTATGGCAAAGGTTTTATTTTCGACATATTTTGATGTTTGAGCGGTATTTTGTGCGTTTGCATTAAACTCGCTCAATACCTTTTTGAAATTTTCTACATTTTGTGTTGTTAGTTTAGAAATTTCATCGATTTTTTTAGAATTTTCATCGATATCATTTACCTCTTGCTGAAGTGTTTTTATATTGACTTCTATGTCGCTTGCGGCTTTTTGTGTGTTTTCAGCTAGTTTTCTTACCTCATCAGCAACTACCGCAAAACCACGTCCGTGCTCTCCTGCACGAGCGGCTTCAATGGCGGCATTAAGAGCAAGCAGATTTGTCTGATCGGCAATATCTTTTATTAAATTTAAAACAGAGCTTATTTCAGAGGCCCTAGTGCTTAGCATACCAGTAGCATTTGAGCAGCTTTGTACTAGACCATCAAGCTCTCCCATGTTTTGACTAAGTTCGACGATGTTTGACATATTTTCTCTTGCTATTTGTGCAGTTTGTCTAGCATCTGTTGCCGTTTGGCTTAAATTTTTGATACTTTCGTTTAGATCATCTCTTACATAATTTATGCCATTTATGCCGTTTCCAAGTTTGTCAAGCTCGCTTGATAGAAGACCTCTAACCTTGCTTTTTTGGCCGTCTTTTATACCTGTGACACCCTTGCTCATAGATATGGCATTTCGTTTAAATAAACCCCTAAACCCTTCTACAAATATATTTCTATATGTTTTTGAGTTTTGTGCAGCTTGGACTGAGGTTGAAATTTCACGTTGAAGCGCCTCAACTTGATCTAATAGATCATTTATGCCAAGGGCGACTTCATACATCTCGTCCTTTTCTCCAACATTTACAATGCGAGGCTCTAGTATACCATTGCTTGCCGATTTGACAACACTTAAAATCTCATTTATTGCATTTGATTTTTTCTTAAACATATCTAGAACCTTTGCAAGTTGTTTATAAATTCATCATAGCTTGTTGATTTTTCTTCCAAAAATTTTAATAAATATTTTTTAGATGCTTCAATACCGCCATCTCGTTCTAGCTCAAGTAATTTTGCATAAAGTGGTTTTATGATCTCTATTGCTTTTGCATTTGGCTTACGTCTAACAGAATAGTATCCAACGATATTATCTTGCTGATCAAGCGAGGCTGTGATATTGCCAAATACCCAGTAAAATCCACCATTGAGAGTTTTATTTTTAATAAAGGCAAAAATTTCCTCTTTATTTTGTATGCGTTCCCAAAGTAGCTTGAAAATAACTCTTGGCATATCAGTGTGCCTTATTATATTGTGCGGTTTTCCCAAGAGATCACCTTGTTTTACTCCTACGATATTTAAAAAAGGCTCGTTGCAATAAGTAATCCTTCCTTTTGTATCCGTTTTTGAAACTAAAAATGCGTTCTCATCAACGCCATATTCTCTTTCTATAGGCATTTTACTCCTTTAAATGTTGATTTAATTTTTAACAGCTTTCGCCATATCCCACATTGGCATAAATATACCAAGGGCGAGCAAAAGCACCATAGCTGCGATAAATATTAGTAGTATCGGCTCAATATAGTTTGAAATATTATCAATAATATCATTAAATTTCACTCTATAATAATCAGTAACTTTTTGTGTCATGTCGTCTAAGCTACCACTTTGTTCGCCAGCACCTATCATCTGTATGAGCATACCCTCATAAAGTCCAGTTTGCCTAAAGGCCTCGGTTAAGCTTATGCCACGGCCAACCAGTACTTTTACAGCAGTTAGCTTATTTCTTATATCTTGATTTGATACGGTGACGACAGCAGTATCTAGCGCATCAGCGATAGGAAGTCCTGCGCGAACAAGCTCTGTAAAGATTAGATTAAATCTACTCATATTTGCAAAAAATATTATCTTGCCCACAAGATAGACTTTTAGTAGATATTTATCGACCTTATCCCTAAAATTTTCATCATTTGAATATTGCTTTTTTAGCAAAAAAGCAAAAGCAACAAGAACAACTATTATATATATACCATAATTGCTCATTATGTATTCAATGTTTAGTAAAATTTTAGTAGGAAGGGGGAGGTCGGCATTAAGCTGGCTAAAAATTTCTCGAAATTGCGGAACAACTGATGTCATGAGCACAATAAAAGCCAAAATTATAGAGCATATTACGGTTATTGGATACCTTATAGCTTTTTTAAATTTTTGTTGGTTATCCCAGACTTCTTGCAAGATAGAAGCTAGCTTTGATAATGCATCAGCCATATTACCAGTGCTCTCTCCAAGCCTTACCATAGCGACAGTGACATCACCTAGCTCTTCTTGAAAATTTTCTATACTTTGAGTTAAACTTGCGCCTTGATTTAGGTCTTCATCTAGTGTTTGAAATATTGTTTTTAGCCTTTTATCCTCAGTAGCATTTGCTGTCTCTTTTATGCCATCATGTATTGATATACCAGCATTAGTCATAACGCTGAGTTGCCTTATGGTAGCGACTAGAGCTGGAATTTTTACTTTCGAAGAAGAGAAAATTTTGTTAAATTTTTCTTGCAAATCCAAAAAGTCATTGTTAATGCTTGAGACCTGAGCTTCTTTTATCTTTACTATCATGCCTTGAATATTTGCACGATTTTTAACATCATTTTTGCTATTGGCCTTTAGGCTCATCTTTTGGCGTTTGCCATCTTTTATATATTCTATTTCGTAAAATTTCATATCTTGGCAACTCTATATACTTCTTCGATTGTTGTTACACCATTTGCTGCGCGTATAACGCCATCATGGAACATATCTATAAAGCCTTCGTCATAGGCAGCCTTTTTAAGCTCTTCTTTTGAAGCGTTATTTGCTACGATACTTGCTATGTGATCACTGATAGATAATATTTCACTTATCATTTCACGCCCTAGATATCCGGTTTGTGAGCAGTGTTGGCAACCTACGCTTTTATAAAACTGATAATCTTCAGGGAGAAATTTCTTAATCTCATCAAGAGCTTTTTGAGATAGCGTGACTTTTTGTTTGCAATACGGACAAAGCTTTCTTACAAGCCTTTGAGCCTCAATGCAAACTAGTGCACCACTTACTAAATATGGCTCAATGCCCATATCAACCATACGAGGCAAAGCGCTAATAGCGTCATTTGTATGAAGTGTGGAAAAGACTAAGTGACCAGTTAGTGCCGCTTGAATTGCGATCCTAAGCGTCTCTTGATCTCTGATCTCGCCTATCATAATAATATCTGGATCTTGCCTCAAAATAGAGCGAAGAGCCGAGATAAAAGTAAGCCCAGCCTTCTCATTGACATGTACTTGTTGGATCATATTTAGCTGATACTCGACCGGATCTTCAACGGTAATAATCTTAGTTTTTACACTTTTTATATCATTTAATGCACCATAAAGTGTAGTCGTTTTTCCTGATCCTGTCGGACCAGTAACTAGGATGATGCCATAAGGTGCTTTCATACTCTTTTTAAACTTAGCAAAGTTATCTGGATGCATACCAAGGTCTTCAATGTTTATGATAACTTTTGATTTGTCCAAAATTCTTAAAACTATGCTTTCGCCGTTTAAAATAGGTAGTGTAGAGATACGAAAATCGTACTCTTTGTCTAAAATTTGAGCTGAAAATCTACCATCTTGTGGGCGGCGACGCTCCGCGATATCCATATTTGAAAGTAGCTTCATTCGGCTTACCATCGGAGGATAGATATCTTTATCAAATATAAATGTCTCACTTAGCATACCATCTATCCTGCTTCTTACGATACAGTTTGTCTCGGTTGGCTCGATGTGAATATCGCTCGCTCTGCTTTGAATAGATGTTTTTAAAATTATCTCAATTAGCTTTAAAATTCCAGAACTTTCTGTGCTTTGCCCTTGGCTACTGGAGCTTGAAAGCTCTTTTCTGATCTCTGTAATAACGTCTTTAATGCTTTCATTAAGAGCTATTTTGTTTATATATTTTTCTATCTGGGCTGGATCGGCGCAAGCTACTTTTAATAGCTTTCTGTTAAATAAATTTTGAACTTTATCTTGAATGATCACATCAAAAGGATTTTTAAAAGCAACATAAACGCTTATCTCGTCTTCTTTTACAGGGATCGCATTATATGATCTTAGCTGCGAGGTGCTTAGCTTTTCACTAATACGGTAGTCGATGTCTATATCATCAAGATCAAAAAATGTAATTTTAAATTTATCACATACATATTGGATGAAGCGTTTTTGATCTATCTGAAGACTAGTTGAAATTTCATCAATGTCAGTGTGTCCTCTTCTATAAATATCAGATAGAATTTCAAAAAAAATCTCTTCTTCTAGCATATTTTCTTCAAGCAAGATAGCCAAAAGACTTTTTTCGTTTATTTTTTTTATCTCTGCAATCTTTAAAATTTGCTCATCATTTAGTTTATTAAGTTGCTCTAATGTTTTTAGCGTTAAATTTTCTAAGTTATTCATCTCTTCTCTTTATCTATACTCAATCTGCGAAGTAAGATCGTCATTTTTAAAAATTTTTAAAATCATTTTTGCAAAATTTGAGCCAACGATTGCACTAAGTTCATATCTTGTATCTGAATTTGGTTCTTCAAAAATAAATACACCAAGCTCCTCAACGTATTCTTTTTTGACAAATTTATCAAATATAAATGAAAGAATGTAATCGCTCTTTGGAAGCCTAATATAGCTTATATCAGCCCCATCCAAGATAGCATGAAGCAATAGCTTTTTTTTAAGCAATATATCAGCAAAATATGCTGCATTCTCTCTTGAGCTTTGTGTTTTTGATAGCTTGCTTGCTGGAAGAGCGAGCCTATCTATATCATTTATTTTTAAGCAAGATATACCAAAGATATTAAGAAATTCTTCATTTTGTGAATCTTTTAAAAGATCTTGTATTTTTTGATTACAAATTTTAGGATATTCAGCTTTTTCAAAATAACTTTTAATGTCAGCCGTCCCAAACGCAAAGGCATTTAATGATAAAAATATAATAAGTAAAAATTTCACAACGTATCACTTTTTATCTTATTTATTAGCTCATTTATCTCGGGCTTATTTTTATTTTTATTATATTCTTCTAATGCGCGCAAGGCATCATCTTTTTGTTTTAGCATATATTTTGCCTTAGCAAACATGACCCAAGACTCCTCAATGCTACTATCTAAATTATTTGCCGATAGTGCCCATTTTATAGTGTCGCTATATCTTTTGTCTTGATAGCATCTTCTTGCTATTTTAAGGGCGATTTCTGGATTTTTATTTTTATTAAAATTTTCTTTTAGCATAGAAATTTCATTGTTTTCACTTGAAATTTGAATATCAATTTTTGGCTTTGCCTTTGGTTCCAATTCTATTATCTCTTCATTTGGTAGAGGCTGTTCATTTTGCATATTTTCATTTTCAGTTGGTAAATTTAGCTTTAGCCAACCGCCACCACTTCTTTGTTTTTTATCTGATGCTTGTTCTTTACTATCTTCATTCAGCTTTATGGATTGTTCTAGCTTTTTAGCTATTTTCTCGGCGAGTTCATCTTGTTTTTTATCTGATTCAAATCTCTCTTTTGCTTGCTCACTTTTTTGTTTGCCATCTTCTAAAATATTTTTGCTGACATTAGTTTCAGCAAAGGTTATGTTTTTTTCTTTTATATCTGTTTGTATTGTCAAATTTTTCTCAACTAAAGCTGGAGTACTAGTTGTCTCTTTTTTGTTTTTAGCATTTGAGAAAAATAAAAAAGCACCAAAAATAAAAGCAATTAGCAATACCGTAATTATTAAAAGGCCTAACTTTTTATGTGATAACAATTTTAAAAAGCTATTTTTATTCTTTTTTTCGTACTCTTCATAGAGCTTTTCTAGCCTTTGAATTTCTTGTAATTCAAGCATGAATTATTCCTGTATCAAGTGCAGACATTGTCAAAATTTTAATATTTGCGTCCTCGCTACTTAATTTTGATGGCTGATTTTGTTCATAATATTCACAAATTTCATAAAATTTATACATAATTTTATTTAGTGTACGTAAATTTCCGCAACAAAGCTCATAGGCCTTGTCATAGTCTTTTTTCTGAAAATTTAGGTATTTATCGTAGCCTTTTTGTCCTATTTTTCTTTGCAAATAAACTATGATTTCATTCGTGTTTGCACTTCCAAGCTCTATACTCTCCCAAATTCTAGTTTGAAAATAGTCCTTTGCTAACACATCTTCATTTTCAGTTTTATGAATAGTAAATAGAAATTTAAATAATCTTGTATCGGCCATTAGCCTTATTTTTTCGATCAATTCAGTAGGATAAAGTTGTGCTTCATCCAGAATGACAACTATTTGGTTTTGTAAAATTTCATCTTTATTTTTAAATTCTTTTGAGTAGTGTGCGACAAAACTTTCAAAATTATTTATATTATCAAGCTTATTTCCGTATATATCTTCACAAAGAGCTTCTATAAATGTAGCCTCGCTAAAAAAAGGATGCGGAAAAAAAATTAATTTTTTATCCTTTTGAAGATCAGAGGCTATCTTGTTTAACAAAAAGGTCTTTCCACTACCAGGCTTGCCATAAAAAAGTATAAGTTTTAATGGCTTTTTTAGAGCCGAAACGATCTTATTGTAACAAGTGATTGAGTTATCTAGATTAACAAAATCAGCTACTTCGTCTTCGTTGATAAAGATATCTTTTATATCTGTATAAATATTCTTGTTATTCATAGATCGTTTTAGAAAAACCTAAGTCTTTTAATGATTGATTAAGTGGCTTTTTTTTGTTAAAATCAACCACATGAGGAGTGATGACAAAGATAAGCTCTGTTGTTTTTATATTGTCTCTTGTGCTTTTAAAGATACCACCTATAAGTGGGATATCAGAAAGAAGAGGTACGGAAGTATTATTTTTACCCTTTGTCTGGCCTATTAATCCACCAAGAATAATAGTATCACCGCTATCAACTTGAACAACAGTTGAAAGCTTCTTTTGCACCGTATCTGGAGCAATCTCTCTTAACGCATTTTGTCTTGTGTCGTCTTCTGCGTATTTAAAGTTACTAAGCGATGGATTGATTCGAAGCATGATTTTATTATTATCAGAGACTTCTGGTAATAAATTTAATAATATGCCTATAAAAACAGAGTATTGTTTATAAGTAGTTGTCAGCCTATCACTATTGCTGTTTCCATTGTCGGTCTTTTGTTGAACACGGTAGTTTATGTTATCACCAACTGAGATTAGCGCTTGCTGATTATTAAGTGTTGTTACTTTTGGGCTTGATATAACCTTTGTCTTTCCATTTGTTTCAAGAAAATTTATCATTCCATCAAGACTAAAATTTAAATTAGCTGCGATATTTAATGTACGGCCAAATCCATCACTTAGGCTATTGCCTTTATTTGTCCAAGTAGCACTTGAGCTCGGATTATTTCTTGAATTACCAATGTATGTATTAAATCCAAGTTCAAATTTACTCCAATCAACACCTTGCTTATATTCATTATTTAATTCAACTGAAATAATAGAAACATCAATAATTACTTGTTTTTTTAGTCTTTTTTGCATTTCATCTATATATTTTTCGACTCGCTTAAGTTGAGAAGGAGTGGCCGTAACAGTGATAAGGCCTGCGTTTTGATTTATGATAGGATCAGGCGCTGTGATATGTTCGCTACTATTATTTAAAATAGCTTTAAGCTCAGCATCTAGTTTTTCCCAAAAGTCAAACCTCTCAGTAGTTTTTATAAGGTTGCTTGAGCCTTGAGAACTATCATCTTGGGAATTATCGCTACTACTTGAACCACTAGAAATTTCAGATGGAGTAGCATCCACTGAAGCTTGGGTGACAGCAGTTCCTTCTCTAATAGAAGTTATATAATCTAGTTTAAAAATTTGAGTTTTTAAAGATGAAATTTTTAATACATTATTTGAAAACTCGTAGCTTAAATTTTTCTCACTTAAAAGTAGGTCAAAAACTTCGCTAAGACTCATATTTCTGATATTAACGCCAAAAACTTTATCTTTTAGCTCCGTTTTACTATAAGTATCCTTTGCAACAATACTAAAGTTACACATCTCTGAAAGCTGATTTAACACATCTACTAGCGCAACATCATCTGAAATTTTCATATTAAAATTCTTGCTTAAACAACTACTTTCGTTGGCACTAGCATAATTCATATTTAGACAAATTAGTGCACCTATTATTAATATTTTATTTAATCTTAATCTCAACATTTTTACTTCCATTTTTTAAAATTAGCTCTTGTTTTTCATCGCCTTTTACTAAAAAAACACTATTTTTAGTAATATTGGCTATTTTGTAACCATCAACAATATCACCGACAGCATACCACTTGGAATCAATATTTGCTTTGTTTAATAAAATTGCTTTTAAACTAAGCCCTTTTGAAGCTTGAGGGGCAATTGATAAATTTTGATCTGTTACCGTCTTGATAGGTTCTTGCTTAAAAGGATTTTTTATGCTCGAAAGCTCAATATCACTAAGACCGCTTCTTTTTTCCTTTATTTTTTCAAAAATTTTATCATAAGAGTCCATTTCCTCTTGAAGCTGATTAGCAAAAGCAATATTTAAAAATAAAAAAGCAAATAAAATTTTTATTTTCATTAGTATTTCATCCCCCAAACAGATATTGAGATCTTAGCGCCAAGCTCTTTTTGGGTAGAATTTACATCCATTTTATGAAGATCAACCACTAGCTTTGATTCTTCAAGGCCATTTATATATGAAAGTATATCTT
The DNA here is from genome assembly GCF_003048775.2 of Campylobacter concisus. NCBI lineage: Bacteria > Pseudomonadati > Campylobacterota > Epsilonproteobacteria > Campylobacterales > Campylobacteraceae > Campylobacter > Campylobacter concisus. The sequence goes on from NZ_CP049272.1 coordinate 928,283, forward strand.
TAAAACCTCCCAAAAATGTCAAGTCAATATTTAAAATTTGCTCAATTTTTTGGAAATTTGGCTCTTTTATATCACTTTTTAACTCTAAAATTTTTATATTATTTTGCTTCGCTAAAGATACGATATTGTCTAAGAAATTTGCCCAATTTTGATCGTTAAATAATAAAAACGATAGTTCTTTTAGCTTTAAGTCAAAATGAGCATTAAATTTTAAAACGCTAGAATATTTGCCTTTAAGTGTTTCAAGTATTTTTGACTCTTCATTTATTTTAAAATTTTTATCCCCACTAGGTGAGCTAGTCGATCTTAAATAATCTCTTGTTCTTGAAAGATCATTGCTAATTTTAGTATGCGCATTAAGTCTTTCATCATAAAAATCTTGCGACGGATCAAAGCAAAGCATATAAACAATATAAATAATAATTAAAGCTGAACCCAAAAAAATTATATTTGTTTCGCTTTGCTTTTTTGCATCAAAATACTTATCTATTTTACTTAAAACGTCTTGTCTCATTGTCTAATCTCTATACTTATATTGCTTTCATATTCGTTGTTTTGCCTATCTTCTTTAATTTTTCTTGTATTTACTGAATATTTAGGCATCTTGCTAATATCTTTTATTAGCTGCGTAATCCTTTTTTCATTATCGCTAACAACCGTTACAGTTAAATTTTTATCATTATTTTTAATATTTGTTATAAAAATGCTATTGTTATTTATCATATCGGTAATTTCAAAAAGATTTAAACCTTTCATTACGTAGTGATCTTTTTTGTTTTCAATTTCTTGAAGCAATCCTTTTCTAAAATTTAACTTCTCTTCCTCTTTATCAGTTAATCCTTTTATATCGTTTTGCTCTTTTTTTAGTATTTCAAGAGTATTTCTTATTTGTGCTGCTTGTGCATTAAGAACATCAAGCTCATCGCTTAGTCTTTGCGAATCTGCCTCTAAAATACTGCCAGCTATATAATTATAAAATGGATAGGACATGCTTAGGCAAAAAGCAGCGGCACATGTCAGTATAAATTTACCGCTTTTTCTCTTTGTGAACGGATCAGGCCTAAGTAAATTTGAGAAGTTAAAATCGGCATTAAAGGCCTCTTTTTTGTAAAAATTTGCATATAAAGCCATCATGTTATATCGTTCGCTAATGGCTAAATTTTTAGAATTTATTACAGTGCTTGTATTTAATTTCGTAGCATTTGTGCCGAGCTTTGTATTGATAAATTTTTCAAAACGCTCTATTTTATAGTCACAGTCAATATAGATATTTTTTATATTTATGCTATAGATTCTATTGACAACATTTATCGTGTCATTTACGTAAAATATGTAGTCCTCAAAAACAGTATTTAGATCGTAGCTAAAGCCTTCTTCATTGCTATCTAAAAGTCCTCTTGTCTTTAGGATATCTAAAAAGCTTTCTAGGCTTACTCTTTCGCCACTTTGCTCTATAAATTTATCTTTTAGATAATTTAGTGTGTATCTTAAACCTCTTGATGTAAGGTATTCCCCATTTACATAAATGCTTATAAATGCTTCATCGGCCCTAAATGTCAAAAAACAATCACTCTGAGTGCTAGGAAGTAAGCCTTTTTTATATATAGCACTATATAAAAGCGGCTCTACAACGACATAATCTATAAAAGGTACTCTTTTAGAAATATTTTTAAAAATTTTATTTATCGTTTCATTTGTAGCAATAAAAACATTAAAAATTCTATCTTCTTTTTCAACATTGCTTTCAAAATAAACTATTTTATAGTCAATCGCAGGATCAAGAGAGAGCTCTTCGTAAATTTTGATCGAGATATTATTTTCAATATCCTCATCATCTATTGTTCTTGAGATGTTTATGGTAGCTGTTATTATATCTTTGTACTCGATGTAAGATATAAAGAAGTCTCGCTTTAAAATATTCTTTGAGAGACTTAGCGAATCGACATTGCTATTAGAAAATCTAAAACCTTCATATTCATAAGGATCTAGCGTAACGATTGGATTATCGTTAATTTTTCTAAGCTTTAACATAAAAATTTACCTCATAATGCTCTAATTGGGCTGTATTTTAATATTTTTACAATAAAAAATCAATATCCAATTATTTTATTAAGGCTCTTTTCTTCTTTACTCCAGCCTTTTTTAACGATTACATCGAGTTTCAAAAAGACCTTTGATCCGGTTAAATTTTGTATTAACTTTCTTGCAAAAATTCCTATTCGTTTTATCGTTTCACCATTTTTTCCGATGATCATACTTTTATGGATTTCACGCTCAGTGATGATACTTGCAAAAATTTCAGTAATGCCAGGTTTTTCTTTTACGCTTTTTATGATCGCATCGCTAAGATATGGGATCTCATCGCTTAAATTTTCATAGATCGCTTCAAGTATAAATTCTCTAAAAATTTCCTTCTCATTTGTCGGAGTAAGAAATTCTGGATCGTAAAAGTACTCATGCTCTGGCAAAAGCTTGCAAATTTCATCAAGAAGCGGCTTTTTATAGGTAGGCTGCTTGGTGCTAAAAGTAAGTAAGGCTGCAAATTTATCTTGAAATTTTTGATACTTAGTGATCTTTTCAAGTACCTTTGCATTTGAGCTCTCATCGACTTTTGTTAGTACTAAGATGTGTGGTTTTTCAGGATTTAGTGCCAGAAATTTCTCATAGTCTTCTGTATCATCATGGATGGGCGCTAAAAATACGATGAGATCACAGTCTCCCATCGATTTTATCGCTTGGCTAATTAGCAGTTGATTTATCACCTTGTTGCTTTCATGAAGTCCTGGCGTGTCGGTGAAGATGATCTGATCTTCACCATTCATAACGATGCCATTTATCTTTCTGCGAGTTGCGTTTTGCTTGTGCGAGACAATGGCGATCTTTTCGTTTAACAAAGCATTTAAAAACGAGCTTTTGCCAGCATTTGTGCGTCCTATGATGCTAACAAAGCCTGATTTCAAAGTATATACCTCGCTAGGTCTTGATCCTCAACCACGTCTTTTAGGCGCTCTTTTACGAGCTCTTTTGTTACATTTATCTTCTCGCCGCTCTTTTCGCTAGCCTCAAAGCTAATATCTTCTATCACGCGCTCGATTACCGTATGAAGGCGTCTAGCACCGATGTCTTCCATCTTTTCATTTGCGGCATGAGCGATCCTTGCTATCTCTTTTATCGCTTCATCGTCAAATTCTAGCTCGACATTTTCAGTTGAAAGAAGTGCGATGTATTGCTTTAAAAGCGAATTTTTTGGCTGAGTTAAAATTTGATAAAGCGCGTCCTCATCAAGGCTATCAAGCTCGACTCTTAGTGGGAAACGACCTTGAAGCTCTGGGATGAGATCGCTTGGTTTGCTTATATGAAAGGCGCCAGCTGCAATAAATAAGATATGATCTGTCTTTAAATTTCCAAATTTTGTATTTACATTTGAGCCCTCAACGATCGGTAACAAGTCTCTTTGCACGCCTTCTTTGCTAGGATCTTGCCTGTTTGAGCTACCTGAGCCAACGGCTACCTTATCGATCTCGTCTATAAAGATGATGCCCTCGTTTTCAGCTCTTCTTAAAGCCTCAGTTTTTACGCTTTCAAGGTCTAAAATTTTATCATTTGCTTCGCTTTGAAGGGCTTTTTTGGCGTCTTTTACCTTCATCTCTTTTTTGATGTTTTTACCGCCGATGCCAATTATCTTTATAAAGCTCTCTTGCATCTGCGCCATATCAGGTGGTACGTTTGAGCCAGCTTCAAGCGGGTTTTGCTGTACCTCGATCTCTATGCTTAGCTCGTCAAGCTCGCCGTTTCTTAGCCTATTTAGCATTTTTTCATAGCTCTTGGCATACTCTGCTTGTTTCTCTTCGCTAGCACCTTTTGGAAGTGGCGGCAATAGCTTTGAGACGATCTTTTCTTCGATGTAGGCGTTGATTTTGTCTTGGTTTTTCTCGCTTTGCTCGTTTTTTACGAGATTATATGAGGCCATTGCAAGGTCTCTTACCATGCTTTCAACATCGCGGCCAACAAAGCCAACCTCAGTATATTTACTAGCCTCAACCTTGATAAATGGCAGACCCATCATCTTTGAAAGACGCCTTGCGATCTCAGTTTTACCAACACCAGTTGAGCCGATCATCAAGATATTTTTTGGCATGATGTCATCTTGCAAGCTCTTTTCAAGCTTCATACGGCGATATCTGTTGCGAAGTGCGATCGCTATGATCTTCTTGGCGTCCTTTTGACCGATCACATAGTCATCTAAAAATTTAACAATTTCTCTTGGTGTTAAGTTCATTTTCTCTCTTATTCTAAAACATAAGTTTTGATGTTTGTATTTGTATAGATGCAAATTTCGCCGGCGATCTTAAGGCTCTCTTTGACTAGCTCCTCTTCGTCGATATCAGCAAATTTATCTAGAGCACGAGCCGCTGAAAGTGCGTAGTTTCCGCCGCTTCCGATAGCTGATATCTTGCCATCTTCTGGCTCGACCACATCTCCAGTGCCACTAAGCAAGAAAATTTTATCCCTATCAAGCACAAGCATCATCGCTTCAAGCTTTCTTAGATACTTGTCTTTGCGCCACTCTTTGCTAAATTCTATCACCGCCTTTAGCAAATCGCCTTTTGCATGTTCTAAATTTTTCTCAAACATATCAAAGAGATTAAACGCGTCAGCGGTGCTACCAGCAAAGCCAGCTAGGACTTTGCCGTTGTGAATTTTGCGGATTTTTACGGCATTGCCTTTTAAGACAGTATTACCAAAGCTCACTTGTCCGTCGCCGCCGATGACTGATTTGTTTTTGCCTTTGTAGGCTAAGATGGTTGTCGCATGAAACATCTACTCTCCTTGCACATCAACCTTCAAGCTCGCATTTATCGAGTGTCCTAGCTTTACATGAACATCATAAAGGCCGACTGCTTTTAAGTGAGTGTCCATGTCGATCGCTTTTTTTTCGACTACTAAATGGTGAGTTTTTTCAAGCTCTGCTGCGATCTCCTCTTTTGAGACCGAGCCAAAAAGAGAGCCATTTGCGCCAAGAGTTTTTTTGATGACGACTGTCACTTTTGCAAGCTCTTCTTTAAGTTTTTCTAAATTTGCGATCTCATATTTTAGCTCTTCGGCCTTTCTTTTTTGGGCCGCTTCATATTGGCGAAGGACATCTGGAGTAGCTGCTTTTGCAAAGCCTTTGCCGATTAAGAAGTTGTTGCCGTAGCCATCTTTTACCTCTTTTATCTCGCCAGCTTTACCAAGCGCTTTTACATCTTTTATTAATAATACTTTCATTTTTATCCTTTTAAATTTTATTTTTAGTCAAATTTTCGCCCATTTTTGCGTGCGATGATGAAACGAAGCGCATTTAGCTTGATAAACCCAGCTGCATCTTTTTGATCATAAACGCTATCTTCTTCAAATGTGCAGTATGCCTCGCTAAATAGATTATCATTTTTACTGCTTCTGCCAAGAATGGTCACATTGCCTTTATAAAGTTCAACTTTAACAGAGCCGTTTACGTGCTCTTGACTCTTGTCGATGAGAGCTTGGAGCATATTTCGCTCAGGTGACCACCAGTAGCCGTTGTAAATTAGCTCGGCGTATTTTGGCATGATCTCATCTTTTAAGTGAGCAGCACCGCGATCAAGCGTGATGCTCTCGATCGCCCTATGAGCTTTTAGCATTATCGTGCCACCAGGTGTTTCGTAGCAGCCGCGGCTCTTCATACCAACTGAGCGGTTTTCTACTATGTCAAGTCTGCCGATACCGTGTTTTGCGCCAAGGCGGTTTAACTCGGTTAAAATTTCAGCTGGGCTCATTTTTTTGTCGTTTACGCTCACTGGATCGCCTTTTTCATAGCCGATCTCGATGATCTCACTCTTATCTGGAGCATCTTTGGGGCTTACTGTCCATCTCCACATATCATCTTCTGGTGCGTGACTTGGGTCTTCAAGCACTAGACCCTCATAGCTTATGTGAAGTAAATTTGCATCCATTGAGTATGGGCTTTTGCCTGGTTTTTTGGTGATATCTATGCCGTTTTTCTCAGCGTATGCCAAAAGTTTTTCACGACTATTTAGATCCCACTCGCGCCATGGAGCTATAATAGTTAGGTTGTCGCCAAGCGCGTAGTATCCAAGCTCAAAGCGAACTTGATCGTTGCCTTTGCCTGTTGCTCCGTGACTTACGCCATCAGCGCCAACAAGTCTTGCGATCTCGCTTTGGCGTTTTGCTATTAGTGGGCGTGCTATCGATGTGCCAAGCAGATACTCGCCCTCGTAGACTGCATTTGCTCTAAACATTGGAAATACATAATCACGTACAAATTCTTCTCTTAAATCTTCTATAAAAATATTTTCAGGCTTTACACCAAGTGCTAGGGCTTTTTTACGTGCAGGCTCTAGCTCTTCGCCTTGGCCGATGTCAGCTGTAAATGTGACTACTTCGCAGTTATATTCATCTTGAAGCCATTTTAAAATGATACTTGTGTCAAGTCCGCCAGAGTATGCTAAAACCACTTTTTTTACGTCTTTTTTCATAGCTCTTCCTTTTGTTAAAATGGTCGTATTTTAGCCTAAATTGATTAATTTTTAATAAACTAATTTAATAAATAATGTAAGTTTTTTCTTAGAAAATTTTATAAAAAAGATTAGTATTTAGAATTATGATAATTAATATTGTTTTAAAAGATACTTCGCTAAATTTCAAACTTTTTCAAATTAAATTTTAAAAGGATAGTCGTGAGAAAAACAAAATTTATTGCCATCTGCCTTAGTGTTTGTGTGGCAAATTCACTCTTTGGAGCAGAGCATAAAGACAATAACGAAACAAGGCTTGATGGCGTCGTAGTAAGTGCGAGTGGCTTTTCGCAGCAGATCAAAGAAGCACCCGCGAGCATAAGCGTGATAAGTGGCGATGAGCTTACAAAAGATAGCTTTACTTCGCTCCACTCTATCGCTCAAAAGGTGCCAGGTGTAAATGTCGTTGGTGGCGAAGACGGAGCAGCTAGCGGTATCTCAATACGTGGCATGGAGAAGTCTCAAACGCTAGTTTTGATTGATGGTAAAAGAGTAAATTCAAGCAGCGCAAATCCAAAGGGCGGAGCAGGGGATATGAACTCAAATTTCATCCCACCAGCCGAGGCGATCGAGCGTATAGAGGTCATCCGTGGTCCTATGAGCTCGCTTTATGGTAGCGACGCGGTTGGTGGCGTGATAAATATCATCACTAAAAAAGATTTTTCAAAATTTAGTGGCAATGTCGGCATCTCAACCACGATAAACACTCATAAAGGTATAGGCGATGGCAGGCAAGGCGACTTTTATCTAAATTTACCTCTTTATAAAGACCTTTTTACACTTCAGCTTTGGGGATATAAAAAGCTAAGAGATGAAGATGGCTACATCGGTGGCTATCAAAAGAGTGATAAGAGAAATTTAAGCGCAAAACTTTGGATCACGCCAGATGAACACAATAAATTTTACATCCTTGGCTCAAACGAAAGGCATGATTACTCAAGAACTGTTGGCAAGTCAGCCGATCCAAATCCGAGAATGAACGTCTTAAACGCTTATGACTACGAGAAGAAGAGCTATGGAGTGGGCTATCTTGGCGAATTTGATAACCTAAATGCCGATATCAGCTACATTTATGATGAGACACAAAGAACGAGCCTTTTTGACAGCCTCATACCTGCAAAAGCTAAAAATCACAACTTTAATTCAAAATTTACAACCTTTCTTGGTGCTCACGCACTAACTTTTGGCTATGACTTTAGCAAGCAAAATGTCGGCACGACCTTCATCGTCTCAAACGCCTCAAGGAATGGTCTTAAAAATCCAAAAAGTTACTCAATGAGTGAGCATGCGGGATTTATCGAGGATGAGTGGCAAATTTTAGATGAGAAGCTATTTTTAACGCTTGGCTCAAGACTCACGCACAACGAATTTTTTGGTAACCACCTCTCGCCAAGAGCCTACCTAGTCTATAATGCCACAGATACGCTAAGTCTAAAAGGCGGCGTAGCAACTGGCTATAAAACGCCAAATGTAAATCAAATTTCTCCTGCGGTTGGCACTATCCAAGGTGGCTGGAGAATAGTTGATTTTGGTAACAAAGATTTAAAACCAGAAAAAAGCATAACTTACGAAGTTGGAGCATATTATGACAATCAGGCTGATTTTAGAGGCTCGGTAACGCTTTTTAGAAATGAGTTTAAAGATAAGATCCTAGACACTGATGGCAGTAATGTCAATAAAATTCCTGCCTTTGGCACTTGCGCAGGTGCACCACACGTTAATTGTCCTGGCTGGGGAACTTACTTTAACATAGAAGGTGCAACTGTTTGGGGAGTGGAGTTAAGCGGAGACTATGACGTTCTTTCAAATCTAAATCTAAGCTCAAACTACACCTATAATAAGTCAAAGATAAAAACTGGCAACCCAACGATAAATACGCCAAGAGGCCCTATGAAATTTAGTGAGACAAATCTTGGCAGACTTGATGCAAAAAGCCTTACAGCAACGCCAGAGCACGCATTTCATGCAACACTTGCTTATAAGCCAATTAAGAGCGTAAAAACATTCTTCACCACAAACTATGAGAGCAAGCTTACTAGCGTGAAATTTGGCCCTGGCAACAAAGTGAGTGAAAATGACAAAAATTTACTCACATTTGATACAGGTGTAAGCTGGGATGCAAATAAACACCTAACACTTAGCCTAAATGCCTACAATATCTTTGATAAAGTAAGATACGATGAGGCGCTAGCAGACGACGGCAACTACTACTGGTATCCGCAAGAGGGTAGGAGATTTTGGTTTAAGGTCGCTGCAAAATGGTAAGAGCGTTTAAATTTTTGCTTTTTACGCTTGGTGTGGCACAGACTTTGCACGCAGGACCCAGCCAAACGCCTGAGCCACTTAGCCAAAAAGCTGCTAGTAAATTTGAAATTTCAACCTTTAAAATGAGCGCAAATGATGAAATTTATAAAATTTTCACAGCCAAGCTAAAGGGGCAAAATGAGTTTAAAAATGTACTCTATCTACTGGATGCAAATGCCCAGTTTAACATGCTTTTAAATGAATTTGATGGCTCTTTTGCCCCGCTAATAATAGGCATAGGATATGATACAGACAAAAGCTACGAGGTAGAAAAACGCACAAGAGATCTCACACCAAAAGCAAAGGGTGAGGAATTTGACAAAGGTGGCAGCGCAGATGCGTTTTACTATTTTTTGACAAGAAATTTAGTGCCGCTTATCGATCAGAAATTTAACGTGCAAGACCTCCCAAGAAGCCTTTATGGACACTCTTTTGGCGGTCTTTTTACGCTTTATGCCATGCTTAAAAATGAGGGTATTTTTCAAAATTTCTTTATCGCTTCACCATCTCTTTGGTGGGGCGAGTCTGAGATATTAAAACAAAACGTGAGAGAGGGTAAATTTAAAGAGAAAATAAGAGCTAAATTTGTCTTTCTTAGCGTTGGCGAGCTTGAAAAGAGAAAAGGCAAAACAGACAAAGCTGGAACTTTAAAGGCGAGCGATCTAGCTCAAATTTTAAAGCAAAGTGGCATAAATTCCCACTTTGAGCTTTTTAAAAATGAAACCCACGGCAGCGTCATACCTCTAAATTTAAAAGAGCTTTTAAAATATCTGAAGGATTAAAAATTTAAGGCTATTTTTGTTAAAATCCGCCTCATGAGAGTAGATAAATTTTTAAACGTAGTAAATATCACCAAAAGGCGTGCCGTTAGCGAAGATATGTGCAAAAGCGGTGTTGTGAGCATTAACGGCGCGCAGGCAAAAGCGGCAAAAGATGTAAAGATCGGCGATGTTATTACCATCAAATTTCTAGCTCGTGAGGCGAGATACGAGGTGCTAGCGATACCAACTACAAAAAGCATACCAAAAAGCGCTCAAAGCGAATATGTAAAAGAGCTTTGATGGTTTTTGAGCTTTTAGAAAATGAGCTTGACGAGCTTGTGCGGGTGCTGCCAAAAAGTGGCGTGATGCTGCTAAGTGGCGATCTAGCAAGTGGCAAAACGACGCTTGTAAAGGCTATTATCAAGGCTCACGGCATAGATGAGAGTGTGACATCGCCGACATTTTCTTTGATGCAAATTTATGGTAAAGATATCTACCACTACGACATCTATCAGATTGGATTTGATGGGATGGCCAAAAATGGTCTTTTTGAAAATTTATTTGAAGAGGGGCTTCACTTGGTAGAGTGGGGCGATGAAAATTTAGAAAAGGCTCTAAAGAAAAACGGCGAGAGCTATACGATGATAAAAATTTCTCCTAGCAAAAATGGCAGAAAATACGAGGTTATAAGTGCATAAACTAGAAGTAAAAGATCTAAAAAAGACGATCAAAAAAACTGAAATCATAAAAGGCATATCTTTAGAGGTAAATAGTGGCGAAGTGGTGGGGCTTCTTGGACCAAATGGTGCTGGAAAGACGACTACTTTTTATATGATCTGTGGGCTCATCTCGCCAACTAGCGGAGATGTCTTTTTGAATGATCAAAAGATCACAAGCGTCCCGCTTCATAAAAGGGCACACCTTGGCATCGGCTATTTACCGCAAGAGTCAAGCATATTTAAAGAGCTAAGTGTAGAAGAAAATTTACTTCTTGGAGCTGAAATTTTAGACCAAAACGCAGAAGAGATCTCTAAAAAAGTAAATGAGATGCTAAATATGCTAAATATTGAGCCTATCCGCCTAAGAAAGGGCGTTAGCCTAAGTGGCGGCGAGCGCAGACGCTGTGAGATCGCTAGAAGTCTCATCATAAAGCCAAAATTTTTACTGCTCGATGAGCCATTTGCTGGTGTTGACCCGATCGCAGTTAGCGACATCCAAAGTATCGTTAGAGACCTTAAAAAGCTAGGTATCGGCGTTTTGATAACAGACCACAACGTCCGTGAGACGCTAGCCATTTGCGACAGAGCCTACGTTATCAAAGATGGCTCACTTCTAGCAAGTGGCAGTGCGAGTGAGGTAGCAAACAACAAGCTCGTTAGAACGCACTATCTTGGCGAAGAATTTAAGCTACTTGAGTAGATGATGCTAAGGCAAAAGCAAACTTTAGCACCAAAGATCAAACTAAACCAAACGCTGCGAAGCTGGCTTCCCATACTTCAAAGCGGGCTTGATGAGCTAAAAGAGACGCTTGAACCTTTTATAAAAGACAATCCATTTGCCACAATTGAGCATAAAAATTTAGAAAAAAGCGAAAAAAAGCGAAATTTTTTCGAGCAAGCCAGTAAAAATTCAGTAAGTGAGAGCATCGAGACTTTAAGCATCTATAAAGAAAGCCTCTATGAAAAGCTAATTAGTCAGATCAATCCACCACTTTTTCCCACGCAAAAGTCACAAGATATCGCGTATAAGATTATTGAGTGTTTAGATGACGAGGGTTATTTTTCCTATGATAATGAAATTTTTGCTGATTTTTGCGAGAGCGAAGTGGAGCGAGTTAGAGCGAGATTTGCCTACCTTGAGCCATGCGGCGTGGGCGCAAAGGATCTTAAAGAGAGCTTTTTGTTTCAGCTTGGCGAGGCAGAAGCAAGTGAAGATATCATAGAGTGCGCGAAAAAGATCATCTTAAATTTTGAAAGTATAGAAAAGCTTAGAAAACTTAAATTTTACGACGATGCGCTAAAGATAATAAAAAAGTTTAAAAATCCACCGGCTATCGAGTATCTAGAAGAGGCGAGCCAAAAGGTGCCTGACATCTTCGTGCTAAGCACAAGTAGCGGCGTGAGTGTGCAGATAAATGACGATTACTATCCTGAAATTTCGATTGACACCGAAGGATTAGACGAAAAAGAGGCCTTTGTAAGTTCGCGCATAAAAGAGGCTAGCGAGCTCATAGATGCTCTTGAAATGAGAAAATCAACACTTTATAAAATAGGGCTTATGATAGTTGAGTATCAGTACGACTACTTCTTGGGCGGCGATATAAAGCCTATGAAGCTAAAAGACCTAGCAGACGAGCTTGGGCGCAATCCGTCAACCATCTCAAGAGCTATTGCAAATAAGTATCTAAGCTGTGCAAGGGGTACTATTGCACTTAAAAATTTCTTTGCAACTGGCTTTGACGAGGAGACTTCAAATGCTGCGATAAAAGAATTTTTACTAGAGCTCATTAGAGGCGAGGACCACAAAAAGCCACTTTCTGATCTAAAAATTCAAGAGCTGATCCAGGCCAAATTTAACATCCAAATCGTTCGCCGAACCATCACAAAATACCGCAAAATCCTAAACATCGGAAGCTCAAGCCAGCGAAAAAGAGTCTATCAGATAAACGGCTAGTTACCACTCATTTACGGCAAAAAGTATGGTTTTGCGCAATTTGCGTAAAGAGTTTGCTACTAAGCCATTCGTACTCTTTACCACGTTTTTGTGTTGTGTTATACCTGCTGCATCGTCGTTACAAGAGCCCATACCACTAAAAACATTACAGCAAAAAGAGCTAAATTTTTCTTTGGCATAAGCGGTGCATTAAATATCTTAATGACTGATTTTGCAGTAGAGTTTAAAAAACCAAGTAACAACAATGGTGCATATGCTAAACATTTCGCCATTCATTTTTGTTCTTTTTAGCAGTCCTTATGGCAAGCCGTGCTTTAGCCAACCATCACAAAATTTTCTTGATTTTTAAAGTATGGCTTTAGACTCTCATAAGCAGATTGAATATTTTTAAATTTCTTTGCGTATTCTTCTTGTATGAGAAGATTTTTGTTGGCGTGCCTGTCTGGGTGATAGATATTTGCGAGTGAAAGGTAGCTTTGTCTGATGGTTTCAAAGTCATCATCTTTTTTGCAACCCAAAATCTCAAAATTTTCCTCAAGCAAATTTGCAAGCACAGAAAATCTACTTATAAATTTTGATGAGCTTTTTATCTTGATGCCTTGTTTAAAGGCTTTGTAATCTTTTTCATCATAGATAAAATTTACGCTAAATTTTGGATAGCTTCTTTTGTAGAGTAGTTTGTTTAATGTATATATGTCGTTGTCGTTTGAGATAGTAATGTTTAAAAAATCATCATTTTTGCTAAAAGCAACATTGCTTTTTACTAGACTCTCGCTGATATAGTTGGCAAAATCTCTGCAAAGTGCATCCTTTAGTTCAAATTTGGCTTCATTTTTTACAAAATTTACATTTAGGCTAATGACAGGAGTTAGAGTATTTTTTTGAATAAAACCAAGCTTTATAGTTTTATAGTTTGCAAAACGAATATCTAGTTTATCTTCACTTTGTTTTTCGTAAAGTTTTTTTATAAATTTTAAAAAGCATTTGCGTTGTGGGATCTCGCTCTCTTCATAAAACGAGATAATTTTATTTTTATTTGACAAAATTTTGGTGAAATTTTTACTTATCATATCTCTAAGCTCACAAAATAATTTATCGTTTTCGGTTAAAATGCTTAGAGATTCTAGTGTTTGTGTAACTTTCATTGCCTACTCCAAATAAAATATTACATGTTTTAGCAATAAGCATTCCAAATTTATATTTTTCTTATATCTTGACCTTTGATGTACTCAGCAAATTCGTCTTTTAACTTATTCTCTTTATACGAGATCGCCTCTTCTTTTGTGTGAGAAACGGCCTCTTTTTGTATTTTTTTAGCTCCGCCTTGCTCTTTGGCGAGTTCTTTTTTTATCTCTTTTAAGCTATCAAAAAAATCATTCATTTTTACATCCTTTTTCTTTTTGTAGAATTTTACTAAAACAGTTATAAAATTACAATGAATACAATTTTTTTTTAAGGAAAGTTTGGTTAATATCTCGACTTAACTTTCTTGTGCGCTCGTAGCTCAGCTGGATAGAGCATTTGATTGCGGTTCAAAAGGTCAGAGATTCGAATTCTCTCGGGCGCACCATCTTTTTAATTCTTAATGACAAACTTCATGATTTTTATAGTAAAATAAGCAAAAAAATTAAAAGAGAAAAAATGGATTTTCAAAATATTCAAAAACAAATTTCGGTACTAAAAGAAAGTTTGACAGCATTAGAAGAAAATAGTGAGCATGAGATCGGCTTGGCAGTTGGGGTTGTTGAGTTTAATAAAAACGCTGACGAACTTAAAAAAAAGCTTACAAATTTAAAAGGTGAAAGCGATTTCTTTAAAAGTGTCTTCAACACAGAGGACTATTATGAAAACATTAGTACTTATTTGGAGCAGATAAAGAGAAGCTTAAATTATAAAATTGAGAAAAACGGCGTGAGCTTTAAGGCAAATGAAAATTTACAAGAAAGCTATGTCGCTATTTTAAATATAATAGAAATTTTGGTAGCAGAGTATCAAATACAAAACAAAAATAAAGCGAAAAATCTCTTTTCTAGGACAACAGACACTACTCAAATAAAATCACTGCTTGCGGAGCTAAATACTCTACAAGAGCGTATACATAATGTTTTGCATATTCATTCTAGGATAGTTTCAAATGTTATTTTACAAAATTTTAAGATAATTTATACGTTCTTTTATAATTGTATTAAGGCAGCGAAACAACGCAAAGATGAACTTTTACTGGTGGAGATCGCGGGTATAACTGATAAGATAATAACTATGATAAAACCAGTCTTTAGTGCAAAAATTTTAAATACAAATGAGCTTATTTATCACTACTTGATCTTTGAGCTAAAAGAACTAAAAGCTTGTGCGATAGGCGAGGAGCTAGTTTAAAATTTTATCAATTATCTCTTTTGCTCCATTTGGCAAAAGGATCTCTTTTAGAGCTTTACTGCTTTTGTTTAGATCAAAATTTTCTATAATTCTTATAACTTCGTCTTTGTCTAAAATTTCTCCATTTTGCAAGCAAATTTCAGCAATGCCCTTATCTTTTAAAAATTTAGCGTTATAAAACTGATGATTGCCAGCAGCATAAGGAAATGGCACAAAGATAGATGGCAAAGCATTTGCACAAAGCTCCCAAAGCGAGCTAGCTCCTGCTCTTGATATGGCAAGGTCAGCTTTGCTCATCTTATTTTCTATCTCTTTACTAAATTCAAAAATTTCTAAATTCGTTTCATTAAAGCCAAGTTCATCATATTTTTTTTTAAGTTCATCAAAGCCGTTTTTACCACATTGATGAATTATATTTATGCCTTTTTCTTTAAGATATGGAGCTAAATTTATAGCTAGCTCGTTTATCGCTTTTGCGCCTTGCGAGCCGCCCAAAAACAAAATAGTTTTTAGCTCCTCTCTCACTCTTGCACTATTGAAAAATTTCTTTGCTACGGGATAAGGGTAGGGCGAAACTTCATCATAAGAGATAAAAAAGCCTTTCGCATAAGGCCTTAAAATTTTATTTAATTTGCCCATTACAGCATTTTGTTCGTGGATAAAAAGTGGTACTTTTGAGATGATTGCCGCAATGGCTGCTGGAGCTGCTGAATAGCCACCAACGCTAATGACTGCCTTAACGTCATTTTGCTTAAGAATTTTTCTACATTTTAAAGCAAGATTTACGATATTTGTTAGTGATTTTAGCTTAACAAAGCCTCTCTTATTTACCACACCACTGCTTGGTAAGAAAAATTTTTGTAAAAAGTTATCGTCATTTTCAAACCAAAATTTATCTTGTCCACTAGTTGAACCAATAAAAATGGGCTTGATACCACGAGTATTAAGCTCCTCACAAAAGCTCTTTGCAATCGCTAAATGTCCACCAGTACCTCCACCGCAAATAACAATCATAATTTTGCCCTTTTACTAACCATCAAAACCATGCCGATACCGATACAAATCGCAAGCACAGAGCTACCACCGTAACTAAGAAATGGTACAGCAATACCTTTGATAGGCGTGATCGATGTGATGCCATAGCTATTCATTAAAAATGAAAACGATAAGATAAGCCCGACACCAAGCGTAAATAGATGATATACCTTATTTTCGCTTCTAGCTGAAATTCTAAAAATTCTATAAAGTAGCGTTATAAATATAGCTACTATACACAAAATACCAAATACACCGACCTCTTCAGCAATACCAGCTAGTACAAAGTCAGTATGGACCTCGCTTAAAAAGCCAAGCTTAAATATACCAGCGCCAAGCCCTTCGCCAAAAAATTCGCCATGCTTTATAGCGTTTAATGAGTGAGAAATTTGATATGGCTCTGGCGCATCAGCCACTCTTAATACATCTGCAACGCTATCAGGCAAGAAAGAAAGCACCATATTTTGTATCGTGCCCCACCATGACTTTATACGTAAAATTCTATGCTCAGAGCTGATTATCGCTACTGTCATAACAAAAGCAGCTCCTAAGATACCGATGCTAAAAAGTCTCGCACTTGCTCCTGCAAAAAGTGCCATCGTCACAAATGTAAGCGCCAGTACGACCACTTGACCAAGGTCATTTTGCATAACAGCGATAAGAAAGATAGCAACACCAAAAAGAATAATATAAGGCATAAGTATCTTAATCTCGTCTAGCAGGGTCCTTTTGCCTTCACTAAATTTTCTAGTAAAACTCCAAGCCAAGAAGTAGACAAAACCGATTTTAAAAAACTCAACTGGAGCTAGTGAAAAACCAGGTAGCCTGATCCAACGCCTAGCACCACCAGCATCAGTCACCATAGAAGCTGGCAATGCATGCATTAGCCCCATGGCGATACCGCAAGATATAAGAAGGCCAAACCCTATCCAAACAAGCGTCTTTTCAGGATTTAGCCTAGAGAGCCACCACATAATGAAAATTCCGATACAACCAACAATAAACTGGCGGATAAAAAAGTGAAACTCGTCGTAATTAAAAAATAAAACCGTAAAAACTGGCAAAGATAGTGAAAAAATAATGCTTATAGCGATCAAAGTCGAACAAAGATAGAAAATGATCTTATCAACTGCCAAAATTTAACTCCAAGTTTAAAAAGTGCCAAAGTATAATAAAAAACGGCTTACAAAGATATTATTTGCTATAATTGCAGGCTTTAAGGAAGGGTATGAAAATAGGTATATTTGACTCAGGGCTTGGCGGGCTGAGCGTCTTAAATGAAGCTTTAAGCAAGCTTAGCGAGCATGAATTTTTATATTACGCAGACGTTAAAAATGTCCCATACGGACAAAAGAGCAGGGATGAGATCTTAAAATTTAGCTTTGATGCGGTGAAATTTCTCATAGAAAATGGCGCAAACGCCGTTGTAGTAGCTTGTAACACGGCAACAAGCGTAGCGATAAAAGAGCTTAGAGCAAATTTAAATATACCTATAATCGGCATGGAACCAGCTGTAAAAAAAGCTCATGACTTAAGCCATGATGATGCCTTAAAAACGCTTGTCATAGCCACTCCGGTCACCGTAAATGGTGCAAAACTAAAAGAGCTGATCGCAAATTTACACGCAAAAGATAAAACTGAGCTACTTGCTCTACCACGCCTTGTAAATTTTGCTGAAAATGGGGAATTTGACACCGAGAATGTGAAATCATATCTAAAAGAAGAGTTAGCTAAATTTGATCTAAGTAAATTTGGTTTTTTAGTGCTTGGCTGCACACATTTTAACTATTTTAAAGATAGCCTAAGAGAAATTTTGCCGTCAAATATAAGCATAATTGATGGCAATGAAGGGACAATAAATCGCCTTATAAGTGAGCTTGGACTAAAAATTTCTACTTTAGATCAAGCCCTAAAAGTTAGATTTTTCTATTCTGGTGATGAAGTATTCAGTAAATTTGAGCTAGATAAAATTTCAAGAAATTTAGCTAGATTAGAGAAGATGAGAGAGATTTACTAGACTAAATTTAGCTAAAACCTTGAGCCAAATTTTAGAAAATACATTAAATTTTACATACTTTTATATGTATTTAGGCTTTTCTTTGCTTTATTATATAGACCACGCTTATTACAGTAACTACAGCCAAAAGAGTGATCGTGATTAATAAAAGTGTCTGTTTGCTAGGATTTGAACCTAGAAAATAGCCAACTCCAAGCAAAACAGTACACCAAATCCCAGCTCCAAGTGTGGTAAATAGACAAAATCTAAATATATTCATCTTGGCAAGTCCAGCTGGTAGGCTGATGTATTGGCGAATGCCAGGAATCAGACGTGAGTTAAATGTAGAAATTTCGCCGTGTTTATTGAAAAATGCTTCAAATTTATCCATTTTTTCATGAGTAATTCCCACAAATTTGCCGTATTTTAAAACGATTTCACGCCCCAAAAAGTAGCAAAGATAGTAGTTAAAAATAGCTCCAAGCAGGCTTCCAAGCGTACCTGCAAGAAAGGCCAAAATTAAACTCATTTCACCTTTATGCGCCAAATAACCAGCTGGTATCATCGCTACCTCACTTGGAAATGGAAAAAATGAGCTTTCTAAAAACATCATGATAAATATGCCAGCATAACCCCAGCTACTTACGATCGCAACTATAAAATCAATAACATCATGCAGCATTTAAATTCCTGAAAAATTTTAAAGTGAGCCATTTTAGCAAAGCATAGCTTAAGCTTTTTGACAAAAATAAAGAGAGTTTGTAGCTTATTAAAACCAGATGAAAGTAGAAGCAAAATAGGGCGAAAGCTCGCCCAATTTTTAAAATGCAGGTATAACTTCGCCTTTATAGCGAGTAATGATGAAATTTTTAGTATCAGGGCTAAGCACCGCATCAATCAAAGCTTTGATCTTAGGGTTATTTTCGTTGCCAGCCTTTGTGACGATAATATTAGCGTAAGGACTGTTGGCATCTTCAAGCAAAAGTGCGTCTTTTGCCACGCTCATACCAAGATCAAGGACGAAATTTGTACTAATGGCAGCGATATCGACATCGTCAAGCGTTCTTGGTATCTGAGCACCTTCAAGCTCTACAAACTGTAAATTTTTAGAATTTTTAGTTATGTCATTTACGGTTGCAACTTTTACGTTTTTATCGATCTCTATAAGACCAGCTTTTTCTAAAATTCTAAGCGCTCTGTTGCCGTTTGATGGATCGTAAGCGATCGCCACTTTTGCGCCATCTTTTAACTCTTTTATATTTTTTATCTTTTTAGAGTAAAAGCCAAGTGGCTCAACATGGACATTTGCAACACTTACAAGATGCAAGCCTCTAGCCTTGTTTTGCTCCTCAAGATATGGTAAATGCTGAAAGAAATTTGCGTCCAAGCTGCCATCTTCTGTGGCAACATTTGGGATAGAGTAGTCTGAAATTTCAGAGATAACAAGGTTGTAGCCTTTATCTTTTAGCTTTGGCTTTACAAATTCTAAAATTTCAGCGTGTGGTACTGGCGAAACGCCAACAACTATGGTATGGTCCTTGTCGGCTGCGTGAAGGCTTAGAGCAACTAAAGATGCGGTTAAAAGTTTGATAAATTTCATTGTTTTTCCTTTTTTATTTGGTTTAAGCGACGCTAAAAAGGTAAAAGCTTCCACGTCGCTTATTTAAAATTTTAATTAAAATGCTGGAAGAATCGCGCCGTTGTATTTGATCTCGATAAATTTCTTAACTTCTGATGAGTTTATAGCCTTATCAAGAGCTTTTATTTTAGGGCTATTTTCGTTACCAGACTTTACTACAACGTAGTTTACATACGGGCTATTTTTGCTTTCAAGCACAAGTGCGTCTTTTACCGGATTAAGATTGGCATTTAGAGCGTAGTTTGTGTTGATAACTGCGATAGTAACGTCATCAAGTGTTCTTGGTACTTGAGCAGTCTCTATCTCTTCAAATTTAAGCTTTTTAGGGTTATCAACTATATCAAGTGGAGTTTTTAGTGGATTATCGTTTAGCTTAATAAGTCCAGCATTTGCAAGGATATCTAAAGCACGGCTTTCATTTGTCGGATCATTTGGGATAGATACGGTCGAACCATCTTTTAGATCTTTGATGTCTTTTATCCTTTTAGAATAAACTCCCATTGGCTCAAGGTGAACGCCAACTGTTTTTATAAGATGAGTGCCCTTGTTTTTGTTAAATTCGTCCAAATATGGAAGGTGCTGAAAGAAATTTGCATCTAAATCGCCATCTTCTGTTGCAAGGTTTGGCGTAGTGTAGTCGTTAAATTCTTTGATTTCAAGCGTATAGCCATCTTTTGCCAAAATAGGCTTTACAACCTCTAAAATTTCAGCATGTGGGATAGGTGTAGCACCAACGATTATTGTTTTTGATTTATCAGCTGCATTTGCACTTACACTAAGACCAAGAGCAACTAAAGAAGTGAGAAGTAGTTTTTTCATTTATTATCCTTTTTTAAAATTTGCCAAGCACCAAAAAAGGATAAATTTAAGCTAGAGGGTTAAATTTCTTTTTAAGCGCTTAAGCTAGTTCTAAGCACTTAAAAAGAAATTTTGTGCTTAGAGATTAGTCTTTCGACAACGCGTTTTTTACTAGGCGGCACATGTGGCACATATCTGATTTCATCTTTTATCCTTTCAGCTAAAAATTAATTCGGGCAATTTTAAGGAAAAAAGCTTAAAATCAGATAAAAACAAAGGCCTATTTTTTAGAAATTTTATATAAGTAGTTACCTAAAACTTGAAAAATTTGAACCATAATGATAAGAATAACCACGGTGTAGAGCATGATATCTGGGCGAAATCTTTGATATCCGTAGTTTATAGCGACAGATCCTAGTCCGCCGCCACCAACTGCTCCAGCCATCGCTGAAAAGCCGATATTTACGATAAGCGTTAGTGTAAAAGCCGAGATGATGCCAGGAAGCGCCTCTACAAACATCACGCGAAAGATGATCTGAAATTTCGAGCTACCAAAGCTTTGAGCAGCTTCGATGATACCTTTATCAACCTCTTTTAGCGCATTTTCAATGAGTCTTGCCACAAATGGAGCTGCTCCGATAGTTAGCGGAACGATCGCAGCTGTGGTACCGATACTTGTACCTACGATCATTTTTGTGACTGGAAATAGCACGATGATGAGGATGATAAACGGAAAGCTTCTAAGTACGTTTATAACGATATCAAGGATAAAGTAAAGCTGTTTGTTTGGCTTTAGTCCATCTTTGTCTGAAAGTATGAGCAAAACCGCAGGTATAAGGCCTATGGCAAAGGCAAGTAGGGTGGAGACGATGCTCATATATAGCGTTTCGCCGATAGCTGGCAAAAGTATCCTAGAAAAAACATCTGGAAATTTAGAAAAATCAATACCAAACATCAAGCAACCTCCCATAAAACGCCACTTTGCTTGATGTAGTTAAGTACGTTTTCTTTATCTTTTTCATCTATGTTTATGACAAGCGAGCCAAGAACATTTTCGTTTAGCTTCTCAAGCTTACCCCATACTATGTTAAAGTCGATATTTAGGCTTCTTGCCATGTGTGTGATCACGCTGTTTTGAGCCACTTCTTTTGGAAAAAATAGCCTGATATTTGTGCCAGTGCTCGGCAAAATTTCCACTTCACCCAAAAACTCTTTCATCTTCTCGTCTGGCTTTAAGAATAACTCTTCGATGCTTCCAGAGCCTATTATCTTGCCGCCTTCAAGCAAAATCGCGCGTTTTGCGATCGATTTTACTACCTCCATCTCGTGCGTGACGATGACGACGCTGATGTCTAGCTCTTTGTTTATCTTTTCAAGCAATTCTAAAATTTGATTTGTCGTGTTTGGATCAAGAGCCGAAGTCGCCTCGTCGCTCAGTAAAATTTTAGGATTTAAAGCAAGCGCTCTAGCGATCGCTACACGCTGTTTTTGACCACCACTTAGCTCGCTTGGATAGCTTTTTGCCTTACTTTCAAGACCGACTAAATTTAAAAGCTCTTTTACTCTTTTTTCGGTCTCATCGTTTTTGTAACCCCAAAATTTAAGCGGAGTAGCGACGTTTTCAAAGACATTTTTTCTAGCCATTAATGCAAAATGCTGAAATATCATCCCAACATCTCGCCTTAAATGTCTCTGCTGTGTCTCATCTAAATTTTTTATCTCTTGATCAAAGACTTTTAAGCTACCGCCTTGATAGCTTTCAAGCCCATTTATGCACCTTAAAAGCGTTGATTTACCAGCACCGCTGTGTCCCACGATAGCAAAAATTTCACCCTTTTTAACCTCTAAATTTATATCAAAAAGGATCTGCGTATCACCATAAAATTTGCTTAAATTTTCTATCTTTATCACTATTTTTCTCCAAGAGCTTCTAATTCTTCACATACTTTTTTAAATTTAGCCTCAGCGCTTCGCAAAGCCTCTTTGTTTGTCTCTATGACCTCTTTTGGTGCATTTGCCACGAAATTTTGATTATTTAACATACCTGAGAGCTTAGCTATCTCTTTTTCAAGCTTCGTCTTTTGAGACTTGAGTCTTGTGATGATACCGCTCATATCAAGCCCTTCAAGCGGGACAAATGCCTCTAAATTTTCGCTCACGTCTCTTATTGAATTTTCGATTTTCTCATCTACAAAGCCGATCTCTTCGCATTTTGCAAGCAGTTTGATGTACTCTTTAACCTCGTCAAGGTCTATTTTTTCATTAAATTTAACAAAGGCTTTTGCTATCTTTGAGTTGCCAAGATCGATAGTAGCTTTTGCACGGCGAATAGCGACGATCGCTTCGATAACTAGCTCAAATTTCTTCTCAACCTCTAAATTTCGCTCTTTTATCTCTGGGTAGCTCATCACCATAAGCGACTTTGCATCTTCCAAATTTATACCGCTAAGCTCTTGAAAAAGATACTCTGAAAGAAACGGCATGAATGGATTTAGCAATTTCATCACCTCTTTAAATATACTTCCAAGCTCTTTTACGCTCGCTTTATCAGCCTTGCTAAGCTCGATGCCCCAGTCACAAAACTCATCCCAAAGGAATTTATAAAGTGTGTTTGCCGCGTCGTTAAAGCGGTATGCGTCGATGTTTTCACGAACCTCTCTCACGCACTCGTTAAAGCGGCTATTCATATAAATTCCAAGCTTTGTTTCAAGCTTGATATCCTCTAAATTTGGAAATTTACTCTCATTTAGCATGAGGTATTTGCTTGCGTTATAAAGCTTGTTGGTGAAATTTCTTACCTGCTTCATCTTGGCGTCGCTTAGCTTGATGTCGCGTCCTTGAACGGCTAGAAGCGTTAGCGTAAAGCGCAATATATCGGCACTATACTCATTTATGCTATCAAGCGGGTCGATGACGTTGCCAAGGCTTTTACTCATCTTTCTGCCAAACTCATCCTTTACAAGCGCATGCAGGTAGATGTCGTCAAACGGCAGCTTGCCAAGGGCATTTTCACCCTGAAACATCATCCTAGCAACCCAGAAAAATAATATATCAAAGCCAGTTATTAGAAGGTTGTTTGGATAAAACTCAGCGAGGTCTCCTTCAAACCATTTTTCATTTTTTAGCTCATTTTCATTGCCCCAGCCAAGCGTGCTAAATGGCCAAAGACCAGAGCTAAACCACGTATCTAGCACGTCTGGATCTTGGTGGAAATTTTTACTTTTACACTTTTTACATTCACACGGCTCGCCCTCGTCAGCCCACATATGACCGCACTCATCGCAGTAAAATACTGGAATTTGGTGCCCCCACCAAAGCTGGCGTGAGATACACCAGTCTCTTAGCTCTCTCATCCACGCATTAAAGCTGTTTATCCAGTGTGGTGGGTAAAATTTAGCAAGGCCTTCTGAGACTTTTTGTATCGCCTCGTCTGCGATCTCTTTTTTGACAAACCACTGCTTTGAGATGTATGGCTCGACGACATTTTTGCAGCGGTAGCAGTAGCCCACTTGGTTTTCGTAGTCCTCGATTTTCTCGACATTGCCAAGTTTTTCAAGCTCGGCCACGACGATATCTCTAGCCTCAAGTCTCTCAAGACCTGCAAATTTATCGCACTTGTCGTTTAAAATACCCTTTTCATCAAATACAGTAATAAACTCAAGGTCGTGCCTTTTGCCAACTTCGTAATCGTTTTGATCATGCGCAGGCGTGACCTTAACAAGGCCTGTACCAAACTCCATATCGACATGCTCGTCTGCGATGATATCGATCTCTCTATTTACGATAGGTAGAACAACCTTTTTGCCGATTAAATTTTTATAGCGCTCATCGTTTGGATTTACCATTACGGCGGTGTCGCCAAAGTAGGTTTCAGGCCTAGTAGTAGCAACCACTACAAATTCGCTTGGCTTATCTGCAAAGTAGTATCTTAAATGATAAAGCTTGCCTTTATTTTCTTTGTGTTCGACCTCGATGTCAGAGAGTGCGCCATCGTGCGTACACCAGTTTATCATGTAGTTTTTCTGAACTATCAGCCCTTTGTTGTATAAATTTACAAAGGCCTTTTTCACAGCTCTTCTTAATCCCTCATCCATTGTAAATCTTTGTCTGCTCCAAGCCGGAGTGATGCCGAGCTTTCGCATCTGGTGGACGATCATGCCGCCGCTTTTTTCCTTCCACTCCCACACTTTTTCTACAAATTTCTCACGTCCAAGCTCTTCTTTTTTGATCCCTTGTGCTAGGAGCTGCTTTTCAACTACGTTTTGAGTAGCGATACCAGCGTGATCAAGGCCTGGCTGCCAAAGTGTCTTGTATCCGTCCATCCTTTTATAACGAGTCATGATATCTTGAAGTGTGAAGGTTAGGGCGTGCCCTATGTGAAGCGAGCCAGTCACGTTTGGAGGTGGCATCATAATGCAAAATTTACGTCCATCTTTTTGGATATCTTTGTTTGCGTCTATCTCGAAGTATCCGCGTTCTTCCCAAATTTTATAAAATTTGTCTTCTATCTCTTTTGCATTGTAAAATTCTGCCACTTTTGTCTCCTCAGTTTCGTTTAAAAAATGCTTAATGTTATCTAAAATTTGTTTAAAAAAATCTTTGCAAAAGTGGGGAAATATGGGCTTGGGGCGGTTAAACGCCCCAAAATTTATATGGCTTATTTGACAGTAAAGCTTCGCTGAGCTAGGTCGTAATCGTTTTGTCTTTCGTTATACATATTTTCAGTTGTGACCGCGCCAAGCGAGCATTTGCCACCAAGTCTTACACGATAAGGTGTATAAAGCACAGCCTCTCTTTTGTCGCTATCTAGTGCATAAAAACTTAAAACGTGATCATCTTTTATGCTCTGATATTCAAGCTCAATGCTATCTTTAAGGCTCTTATTAAAACCACTCAAATTTTCATTTATTGGCTCAAAGCAGCTGCTTACGATCTCGTTTATTACTCCATTTTTAACCATAGCTTTAGAATTTATCACTATTTTTGAATAGACAACATCATTTACTCTTAGGCTGTCAAGACCTAGCTCTTTGCCTTTTTCATCGACAAACGTTCTATAAATATCAAGCTCTTTTGGCTCTATTTTATGCTTGATCTCAAGTGGCACATAAGCGTAGCTTAAAATAGTGGCATATAGCTTGTTTTCACCAAGTGGTGTAATGGTAAAATTTCCATCTTTTGCTGTAAATGATACGCTTAAAAGGCCATCAAATTCTTTGCTTTCGCCATTGTAGCTAAGCTTAAATTTATTATTTTTCTCGCCAACATCTTTGCCAAAGTAAGCATTTAGTGCTCTAAGGGTAAATGCACGCTCTTGTGTTGAGCTAAGCTCATTTAAATTTGTGATCAAGAAATTTGCAAGATCATCTGAGTAGTCGTTTTTCTCAAAATATTTTGAGTGCAGATACAAGATAAATGCATTGTCTCTCATCTTTGAGCCAAAGCTAGAATAATCCCTGCTGTAATCAGCCGCCTGAGCTTTTTTAATATCTTTTAGCGCCGCCTTTGCTTCGTCATTTAAGCCGTTTAGCTTTAGAGCCGCTGCCATTAGATATTTATTAAGTGCAGTCGTATTGTAAGCTTTGTGATCATAAATTTTATTTAGCACTGATTTATCAGCAACATTTGCGCGGGAGCTTACATAGATAGCATATAGGGCTTCAATGTCTGTATTTGTATATTTTAAGAGCGAATTTAATGCTCTTTGCTTTACATTTTTATTTAGCTCATATCCAGCCTCTTCAAGATCAAGTAGCACGTCAGTTGCATAGATCGAAGCAAATGCATTTGTACTACCTAGATCGCTCCAGTAGCCAAAGCTACCATCTGGTTTTTGCATCTTAATTAGCTCACTCATACCGCTTGCAATAAATCTCTTTTGATCATTTTTTTCAAGCTCATCTTTTGGCTTTAAATTTAAAAGCGCAAGCAGCCTTGAGCTCCTTTGCTCCGCACATCCATAAGGGTACTCGACTAAATTTTTAGAAGCTGCTAATAATACGCTTGAGACCGAGCTTGACGCATCTATACTAACATTGTGAAAGCCTTTTGGAAGAGAGATCATGCTCTCTTTATCAAAGACGCTACTTTTTGCATAGGTGCTAATCGTATAAGGATTAACTACATCAAGTAAATTTTGAGCAGTTTTTGAGCTGTTTTTGTCGCTTATTGTTATATTGTATTCGCCAGCTCCAGCTTCAAGAGCTGAAATTTTAAACGTAAAGGCTTTATTTTCAAGCGGCTTTAAATTTATATTTTCTTTTGTTTTGATGCTTAAATTTTTACTGCTAGCCACTTTTATGGTTAAATTTTTATCCTCATTTGTTGTGTTTATGAGCCTTAAGTTTGCATTTAGCTCATCACCTTTTAGCAGATAAACTAACGCACTTGGCTTAATAATCACATCATCTTTTACTAAAATTTCTTTATTTATAGCGTTCATACTACTTTCATTATTTGCTACGACATCTACTCTAATGGCAGAGTTAAAGCCATTTGGCGTTTTAAACTCGTATGAAATTTCACCATTATCGTCAGCTTGAAGACTTACTAAATTTGCATATGTTTTTACTTTTTTACTATCGACCGGGCTAGCATGTTTTGCCATTTTTGCCTCCATGGCAAGTGCCGCCATATCGCCACCAAAGCTTAAAGTTTTGCCCTCAACCTTATAGTTTGTTAGCATATTATAAATGTCATAGTCAAAAACGCCATCTGGTAAAATTTTGTCAAAAAATTTAAGTGGATCAGCTGGCTTTTGTGACGTTATATCAAGCACGCCAACATCTGTGATAAATAAATTTACATAAGTTTTTGGCTTTGTTTTTATAGAAATTTTTATATTTTCATCGCTTTTTGCCGTATTTGGTGCATCAAGGCTTAGATCAAGTATCCTTGATGACTTATCAGCTTTAGCATAAACCTTACCGTAAGTCCTAAACGGAGTTAATCCGCCATCTGTCATGCGGTAGATATTTGCACTCACGTAAAGTCCGCTAAAATCAAAGTCAAGTTTAAATTTCACATTTGCTGAGTTGTTTTTTATCTTAACAACCTTGTAAGCTTTCACGCCACCATCTTCAAGTGTAACAAGGGCGATGCCTTCTTTTATAGCTGAGCTTATATCAGCACTTAGTTCATCGCCTTTTTTGTAGATATTCTTATTTAGTTTGATTTGAGATTTGCTAAGCTCTTTTGTAGGCGCTAGAGTTGAGTAGTTGTAGCCACTTACGTCCATATCAAGGCTTGTGCTTGCTCCACTTACTAGATTTGTAGCGATGATCACATATGAGCCACTTTGTGTAAATTTATAGCTAAACTCGCCATTGTCTTTATAAAAATTATCCACATCTTCTAGCGTTTGAAACCACTTTATATAGCCATTTGCATCTCTTTGGTATTGCCAAGTGACACGTTTTATATCAAATTTTAAATTTGATTTTACGGCCTTTTGACTTGACATATCTACTACAACCGTTTTTATTTTTACATCTTCGTTTGGCTCAGCAAATGTCGTACTTGCTGCGATACCGACCATATCCTTGTAAGGATAGAGCGTAAAGCTTTTTGTATCGCTTACGTTTTTACCATCATCATTTACATTGAAATTTATCACGCCTGTTATGATAGAAGAGGCATTTTTAGTACTAAAGCTAAGATCTATCATTTGACTTGATTTACCATCTTTTGAAAGAGTGAGATCGTTTTCAAAAGATGGATAAGCGCTTGGTTTTAGCGTATTGTTTTTAAATTTATACTCTTTAAACTCGCTATTTTTATATTCATCATCAAAAAAGCTAACCTGCATACTGCCATCAAGCTCACTAGCAGCGCCACCAAAGAGATAGTTACTAGCTAGATTTGCTCTAATAAGCTCATTTGCGAAGAATTTATCTCTCTCAAGCGTTATCTCATTTTTTATCCTATTTGGCATAAAACTCTCAACAAAAAATGGAACATTTGAGATCACTTTGCTTGCGTAAATTACTTGCATATTAAATCTACCGCTTAGATCGCTTAGTATCTCTTTTTCAAAATTTACCATGCCAACGTCATTTGTATTTTTTGAAATTTCAGCACTACTTTTGCCTTGTGGATCGAAAAATTTTATCTTTATAGGCATATTTTTTAAAGGATTAAAATCTCTATCTCTTAGATAGATTGCACCCTTTAAACTCTCATTTGGTCTTATGATATTTGAAGCAAAATGAACGTACGCATCGATACTCTCACTGGCATTTTGGCTCATAAATTTTGCTTCATTTAGCGCTTCGTCTTCTTTTAAAATAAGAAAATTTTGCTCTTTTCCAAGAGAGACAACCACTGAGGAGATATCTTTGTAAATATCTTTTTTATTGAATTTAAAAACGCCTATATCATTTGTCGCACCAACTGCGATCTCTTCGTTTTTCTTGCCATAAATTTTTACATTTGCATTTGGAAGCATTGTATTTTCGCCAAGACGATTTGCAAATACGAAAATTTCATCCTTACCAAGCTTTGCATTTACGGCGATATCACTTAGATAGACTACTTTTGAGACGCTCTTATCTTTGCCGTAGTTTAAATTTATCTTATAAACGCCGTCTCCAGCTCCGGCAAAGTCAAGTTTGATTTTATTTAGAGAAATTTCATTTAATGCGCCATCAAGCTTATAACTTTTGCTTGCTACTTTTGTGCTGAAGTTGCTTAACTCTTCGTTGTTGTCATTAAAATTTAAGAAATATCTAAAATTTTGATCGCTTAGCTTTTCAATGCTTACATTTAGCTCAGGCAAATTTGCACTTCTGATACCGATCTCACCGACGCTTGAGATATATGGTTCATTATTTATAAAATTTGCAAACGGAGTAAAATTGCCAGCTACTACTTCATAGCTACTTTCTTCTCTTACTACATTTCTATCATCGCCAAAGCCTGGCTTAATGGTGATTTCATAACTATTTTGTGGCTTAAAATCGTCACTTGTGATATCAATGTAGTAATAATACTCGCTAAGTTCTGAGTTTTCTTCATAGTTGTCACTATATTTAACATCACTAATGCTAAAGTTTTTTACACCTTTAATGTTTATAAATTTTTTTAAGTTAATGTCGTCATCAAGCCAATTTTTTAGATAAATTCTAAAGCCCAAGATGCCATTATCAAGGCTTACTGGATAAATTTCTGGTATCTCAAGACTCTTTGCATTATCATTTATATTTACGCTTTCTTCGCTTATTTCATCGGCAAAATTTACTATCGTTTCACCTGAAGGCGTTGCGCCAAATTTGCTCTCAAATTTTTCACCAAAATCAAAAACTGGATTGCTTAAATTTTTATCAAGATTAAGCTCAAAGCTATTGTTAGAAAGCTCAATTGCTTTAAATTTCGCATCTTTTACGGCAATATTTTTGATAGCTTCAATATTTACTTCATCATTAAATTTAAGTATATATTTGCTATCGCTTATTTTTTCTATCTTTGTTAGCTCAAATTCTTTCGTAGCAAAACTAGCAGTGCTTCCATTTTCAAGCTTGCAGCTATAATCCAAACCAGCATGCATATCTTTTGTAAAAAGCAGCAAGCTTTGATTATTAAATCTAACCGTACCATTTAATGCTGGTTGGCACAAAAGTAGCTTTTTATCGCTTAGCATACCAACAAAATTTTTATCTACTTTATCTTCTAGTCCAAACTCTACGCTTAGGGGTGATTTTATCTGTGCTGTACCATTTAGGCTCAAAGCATATAAATTTGTCATTCCCAAAAGTGTTAGAAGCGCTACTTTTTGCCACATTTTATCTCCTTATTTTTATTGTTATTTCACTTTGATTTGAGTTTTGATCAAGGCATTTTATGCTGTGCTCGCCAAGAGTTAGATCAAACTTTTTTTCGCTTGCATTTTCTATCTTAGAAAAGCTCAAATCATCTATTTTTAGGTAAATTTCATCGCCTAAAAACGCGTAGCATTTTACCATAACTTGTGTAATATTTTCATCTGTCACTATCTCTTCATTGTCATACGGATAGGCAAAAACTGGCTTTTTGTCTTTAAAAATTTCAGCACAAGGACTTTTTTGTATCTCATCTTTATCCAAAAGCTCATTTTTAACCAAAAAATCAAGCTCTTCGCCTCTTAAACTTTCGCACTTATCCTTTAAATCTACACCATTTATCCTATCATCAAGCGCCATTTTTTTACACTTTTCATAGTTAAAGGCATCAAGGCAGGTCGGTAGCTTTTCTATGCCATCTGGCTCACTCATAAATCTTAACTTCTCTTTTTGAGCGATTATCTTAAACATATCAAAAAGACTCTTTGATACGTCATTTAGTCCTGTTAATTTATCAGTTTTACTGGCATTAAAATTTCCAATCCAAATAGCAATTGTGTAATTTTCATCAACGCCTATTGCATAAAGATCACGTGAGCTTGCACTTGTGCCAGTTTTAAAGGCAATCTTTGGCGTGTTTTGCGCGTATTGCCAAGCGTTTTTTAGATATGATCTTGAGGCTTCGCTTAGCATTTTAGCGGTTAAATAAGCACTTTGAGGCGAGATGAGAGTTACATTTTTCTCCTCATTTTTGTAGTTTTTGCCAGCAAACTCAAGCGGCCTATAAATGCCGTCATTTGCATAAATAGTATAAAGATGAGCAAGATCAAGCAGGCTCATTTCAGCACTTCCAAGCGTTATAGAAGCTCCATAATACTCTTTATCTTCATCTACTAAATTTACCTTTTCAAGTAGTTCGTAAAGCGAATTGTCTTTTAGTTTTAAGTTTAAATTTATAACCGGAATATTTAGGCTGAAATTTAGAGCATCTTTTGCGCTTACGATACCTAAAAAATCATTACTAAAATTCTTTGGAGCATACTCTTTTATATAAATTTGCGTGTCTATTAACTGCGAATTTGGCGTTATAAGCCCACTATCAAGTGCTAGCGAATAAATAAAAGGCTTTAATGTGCTGCCGGTGTTTCGCTTCATATTTAGGGCTGAGTTTTTGCCATCGCGTGCGCGCTCATCGTGCGAGCCGATAAAGGCAACAACACTCATTTTTTTATTATCAATGACCACGGCTGCTGCGTTGTTTGCGTTTTTAGCCTTTAGCGAAAACATCGCATCTTTTAAAATTTTAAGCATATCTTTTTGTAAATTTAGATCCAAACTCGCCTTTGAAATTTGGTTTTTAAAAGCGACATTTGCATAATCTTCCGCGGTTACGATAGCTTTTGCTCTTACATTTTTAAATGGCTCAGCCTGCGCTCTTTTAAAGGCGCTAAGATCGATTAAATTTGCCTTGTAAAGCATCTTTATGACCCTGTTTTTTAAGGCATTTATGTTTGAAACGCGGTCTAGTCTATTTTTATTTGGATTTTTTGGTATCGTGCTTAAAAGTGCGGCCTGAGCGTAGCTTAGCTCATTTAGCTCCTTGCCAAAATAAAAAAAACTTGCCGCCTTTGCACCCTCGATATTGCCACCATATGGGGCTAAATTTAGATAAAAATTTAAAATTTCATCCTTGCTAAAGTGAAGCTCAAGCTGAAATGCTCTAAAAATTTCTCTTATCTTATTTTTATAGCTTCGATCACTTGGCTCAAGCATCCTAGCTACTTGCATCGTGATGGTACTAGCCCCTATGCGGTTGTCACTTCTTAGGTTGTGAAAAAATGCTCTAAAAATGGAGGCAAAATTTACTCCAAAATGGTAGTAAAAATACCTATCTTCAAAGAGCACTACGCATTGTTTTAGTGAGTTTGGGAAGCTTTGCTCGTGAAATCTCCAAATTCCATCACTACTAAGCTTCATATTTATAATGTTGCCATTTTTATCAAGCAAAATTTTGGCTTCGTCTTTTTTAAGCGCGTCTAAATTTAGTGGATAAATTTGATCAAGTATCAAAAAGATAGCGACCACTAAAGCCAAAAATAGGGCAAGGAATTTTAGAAATTTAAACTTTTTCATCCGCGTGATTATAGCTGTTAAAGTTTAAGTAGCTATAATTAGGCCTTTTTAAAAAAGAGGAAACAATGCCTTTATCTAGGTTAAACAAAGAACAATACACCGCCGCAACTGCGCCATTTGGACACAATCTCATCATCGCTTCAGCTGGCACTGGCAAGACTAGCACCATAGTCGCGCGCATCGCTCATCTACTAAATTTAGGCGTAAAACCAGAGAAAATTTTGCTTCTAACTTTTACAAACAAAGCAGCCAGCGAGATGATAGAGCGCTTAAATAGGTATTTTGATAAACAAATCACTTCTAAAATCACCGCAGGCACCTTTCACTCGGTCTCATTTTCGCTTTTAAAAAGCCTTGATAAAGGCGTCACGCTAAAGCAGCCAAGCGAGCTAAAGACGCTTTTAAAAAGTCTTGTTGAGAGGCGTAAATTTTACCATTTAAGCGACGTCAAGCCTTACGGCGGAGCCTATCTATATGACCTTTACTCGCTATTTCAAAACAGCGAGCAAGGCACCACCTTTGGCAAATGGATAAGCGATAAGAGCGAAGAGCAGGGCGTTTATGCCGAAATTTATGAAGATGTCTTAGAAGAGTTTGAGGCTGAAAAGGCTAAATTTGCCTACGCTGATTTTAACGACCTTCTTATCAAAATGCGCGACGAGCTAAAAAATGGGACAAATTTAGCTTATGATGAAATTTTGATCGATGAGTATCAAGATACAAACACGCTTCAAGGCAGCCTCATAGACGCATTTGCGACAAAGAGCCTCTTTTGCGTGGGCGATTTTGATCAGAGTATCTACGCATTTAACGGCGCAAATATCGAGATCATTGGCTCATTTAAAGATCGCTTCCCAAGCGCAAACATTTACGCTTTAAATGTAAATTACCGCTCAAGCTCAAGCATACTTGCCCTTGCAAACAAGGTCATAAACAACAATCCAAGGCTTTATGAAAAGCACCTCACAGTTAGCCGCGAGGGAAATTTCAAGCCTCCAAGGCTACTTGTCTATAACGAGCTTTTTGATCAGTATCAAAATATCGCCGACATCATCTCGCTCTCGCCATTTAATAGAGAAAATATCGCCATAATTTTTAGAAATAACTCATCAGCGGACGGTATCGAGGTTGCGCTAAAAGAGCGAGGTATCAGCTCAAAGCGAAAGGGCGGGGTGAGCTTCTTTGAGAGCCGTGAGATCAAGGCGCTCATCGACATCATGGGAATTTATGTCAATCCAAAAGATATAATGGCATTTATCCACATCTGCGAATACGCAAAAGGCGTTGGTAGCGCCGTTAGCAAAGAAATTTTTGACGCGCTGCTTAAGCTTGGGCATGGAAATTTGATAAAAGGGATAGTTGAGCCAGATGAGAGCGTAAATATCTCATCAAACAAAAGGCGAAACTACCAGCTTGGCCTTTTTGACGATCTTGACGAATTTGCCGAAGTTTCAAGGTTTTCTAAGCTTGGCTTTAGTGATAAATTCCTAGGCCATCCAGTGCTAAAACTACAAAAGCTAAGCGAGAGTGGGGCGCAGTTTTTATATGAAATTTACAACTTTTTAAGAGGAATGAGAAATATCTCAAAGCCAGCCACGATGATAAATGAGATAAAAACTAGCAAAATTTACTCTCTAATCGTTGAAAATCTCAGCACAAAAAGGGCAACTCTAAAAAACGGCAACGTCGACCTAGCACTCAAAGAAGAGGTCAAAGAGCGCATAATGGCAAAGAGCGTGGTGCTAAGCGAGCTAGCTAAAAAGTATCAAGATATCAGTAAATTTTATAACTTCTTAGCCCTTGGAAGCAACGAGATGAGCGAAGGGCAGGGCGTTAGCTTGCTTAGCGTGCATGCGAGCAAAGGGCTTGAGTTTGACCAAGTTTTTATCGTCGATCTTGCGCAAAACCGCTTTCCAAATTTAAAGCTAATGAGCATGGGTGGCAGCCTAGAAGAAGAGAGGCGGCTCTTTTACGTAGCCGTAACTCGTGCAAAAGACGAGCTCTATCTTAGCTATGCAAAATACGACAAGATAAAGAAGGTGACCTACCAACCAAGTAGGTTTTTGATAGAGGCTGGCATGGCGAAAGAGGAAGTTTAAAGAGAATTTTAATCTTATTAAGTAAAATTGACCAATTTTTTACAAAGAGAAGCAATGAAAAAATCTAAAATTTTAATAATCCTGCTTATTTTAGGCGTCGGTGGATATTTTATCTATGATAATTTTTTTAAGATAAAAGATGAAAAGGTGGAATTTATCACCAAAAAGGCAAAAAGGGGATCATTTAGCAAGAAAGTCGATGCAACTGGAGAGATTTTTGCTACCGAGCTAGTTGATGTGGGTGCGCAGGTAAGCGGCCAGATAAAAAAACTCTACATTAAGCTTGGAGATCAGGTCAAAAAGGGCGATATGATCGCAAGTATTGATAGTTCGACCCAGCAAAATAGCATAGATAATAAAGAAGCTCAGCTTGCTATCTACAAAGCTCAGCTTGAAAGTGCAAAAGTGGCTCTAAATATCGCTAAAACGCAGTTTGATAGAGAAAATGCACTTTTTTCCAGAAACGCCACTTCAAAACAAGAATTTGAAAGCGCAAAAAACACTTATAGCACAAATAGTGCCAAGATAAAGGAGCTTGAAGCTCAGATCAAGCAGACAAATATCGAGCTAAGTACTGCTAAGATAAATTTAGGTTACACAAAGATCACCGCTCCAAGAGATGGCACCGTAGTAAGCGTGCAGGTCGAAGAGGGACAGACTGTAAATGCCAATCAAACTACTCCAACTATCGTAAAGATCGCAGATCTTAGCTATGTTAAGATGAAGATGCAAATAGCCGAGGGCGACATCACAAAGATAAAAGTTGGTACACCAGTTGAGTACTCGATCCTCTCTGAGCCAACGAAAAAATTTCAAACGACGGTTAGCTCAATCGACCCTGGCTTAACGACATTAAGCGATGGTAGCTATGGCTCTAGCAGTAGTAGCAAATCCACAAGCTCAAGCACTTCAAGCAACTCAGCTGTTTATTATTATGCTCAAAGCATAGTTGAAAATAAAGATAAAATTTTAAGAATAGGCATGACAACGCAAAATGAACTCTTAATAGCAAACGTAAAGGACGCTATCATCGTACCAAGTATCGGCATCAAAAGAGATGAAAACGGCACATTTGTCTATGTTTTAAAAGATGGCAAAGCGGTAAAAACAGCGGTCAAAACCGGCATAAAAGACAACCTCGATACGCAGATTATCAGCGGTGTAAATGAGGGTGATGAGATCATCACATCACAAGGCTCAGCAAGCGAGATAGCCAAGATGATCGAAAAAGAAAATAAGAAGTTTTAAGTGATAAGTCTAAAAAATATCACAAAAAGCTTTAAGCTAGGTGAGAATGAAATAGAAATTCTTCATGGCATAAATTTAGAGATAAAAAAGGGCGAATTTATAGCTATCATCGGTCAGTCTGGCTCTGGTAAATCAACTCTGATGAACATCCTTGGTTGCCTTGATAGCCCAAGTGGCGGGCAGTACTTGCTAGATGGCAAAGATATATCAAAATTTGATAGCGACGCACTTGCTAAGCTTAGACGAGATAAATTTGGCTTTATCTTTCAAAGATATAACCTGCTTAGCACAATGAATGCTCTTGAAAACGTCGCACTTCCTAGCATCTACGCAGGAGCAAATAAGAGCGACCGAGAAAAAAGAGGGATGGAGATCTTAGACTCTCTTGGCCTTAGCGAAAAAGCAAAAAATTTACCAAATAAACTCTCAGGCGGACAACAGCAAAGGGTCTCCATAGCAAGGGCTCTGATGAATGGTGGCGAGATCATCTTGGCTGATGAGCCAACAGGCGCGCTTGATAGCAAAAGTGGTCTTAGAGTGATGGAAATTTTAGTGGATCTTTACAAAAAAGGTCACACCATCATCATCGTCACGCACGACCCAAAGATCGCCGAGTACGCGAGTAGAGTGATCGAGATAAAAGATGGCAACATCGTAAACGATAACGTAAAAAATAGTGAAATTTTTGAGGTCAAAAAGCAAACTCAGCCAGAAAAAAGCAAATTTACCTACTATAAAGATCAGCTAATTGAAAGCTTTAAAATGTCGGTAAATGCGATGCTAGCTCATAAATTAAGATCACTTTTAACCATGCTTGGCATTATTATTGGCATAACCGCGGTCATTAGCGTCGTAGCTCTTGGCAAAGGCTCACAGGAGCAAATTTTAGCTGGCATCAGAAAGATCGGTACAAATACTATCGATATCATGCCAGGAAAAGGCTTTGGCGATATGCTCTCAGGCAGGGTAAAAACGCTCTCTATAAGTGACGCAAATATGCTCTCAAAGCAGTCATTTCTGGACTCAGTCACTCCAAACACAAGTACTTCAGGCGTACTAACATATGAAAATATCTCCTTAACAGCGACACTAAAGGGCGGTGGAGTAGGGAGCTTTGACGTAAATGGACTAAAGCTAGAAAAAGGAAGAATTTACGATGACGACGAGGTTTTAAACTCAGATTCTGTCACATTAATAGATCAAAATACCAAAAACAGTATATTTAAAAATGAAGACCCTATCGGCAAGATCATTCTTTTTAACAAAAAGCCACTTCGCATTATAGGCGTTTTGCAAAAAGATGAGTTTAAAGTCGGTGATGCTAGCTTGCTTAAAATTTATGCTCCATACACGACTGTGATAAACAAGATAACGGGAGATAAATTTATTAGCTCAATAACCGTAAAAGTAAATGAGAGTGTAAATGCTCAGATCGCAGAAAAGAGCCTAACCGATCTTTTAACGATAAAACACGGCAAAAAAGACTTCTTTACAAGAAATTCTGATAGCATCAAGCAGACTATCGAAGAGACGATCTCAACCATGCGCCTTCTAATATCAAGTATCGCCGTAGTTTCACTAGTAGTTGGTGGTATAGGCGTGATGAATATCATGCTAGTTTCAGTTACAGAGCGTACCAAAGAGATAGGCATAAAAATGGCAATCGGAGCTAGGCAGAGCAACATCTTGCAGCAGTTTTTGATAGAGGCGGTGCTACTTTGCTTAATTGGTGGAGCTATCGGCATAGCCTTTTCTTATGCGATCGGCTACATATTTAATAACTTTTTAGATGGCTTTAGCATGATCTTTTCAAATGGCTCAATCGTACTTGCGCTTGTTACATCGATGGCTATTGGCATCATCTTTGGCTACATGCCAGCTAAAAATGCCTCAAAACTAAATCCAATAGATGCGCTTTCAAGGGAGTAATATGAAATTTCTAAGCCTAGCTTTAGTGCTCGTTTTAAGCGGCTGCGCTGTTAAAAATATAGATGAAAACTATAAGCAAATTTTACTTGAAGATAACGCCAGTGGCGAGCTAAATTTAGACACTTCTTGGTGGAAGCAGTATGAGCAAAGCTACCTTGATGAGCTTGTAGAACTTGCTCTTAAAAACAACACCGACCTTGCAAAAGCTGCGATAAATGTAAATAAAGCGCTCGCTCAAGCTGGCGTTTTAGAAGCAAATTTGATCCCTAGTTTTAACGCTGGTTTTGAGGCTGGAAGCAGTAAAAACATAAAAGAGGGCGGTGCGGTCACTAGAAGTTTTGGCTCAAGCATAGGGCTTAGCTACGAGCTTGATCTTTGGCAAAAGCTAGCAAACAGCAAAGATGCGGCGATGTTTGAAGCGGATGCTACTAAATTTGATCTAGAGGCTAGCAAACTAAGCGTTATAAACTCAGTAGCAGATGCCTATTTTCAAATTTTATATCTAAACGAGAGCATCAAAACTTATGAGCAAATTTTAGAAATTTATAACAAGCTAAATGAGATAGTTGGGCTTAAATTTAAGCTTGGCAAAGAGGAGGCGCTAAGCCTAAAACAGATAAACTCGCAGCTCTTAAGCGCTCAAAATAAGATAGAAAGTGCTAAGAAAGAGCTAGTGAGTGCTAAAAAAACGCTTAGGATTTTGCTAAATGAGAGGCCGGATTTTGAGCTTAAATTTGAGGGCCTCACGCTAAGCCCTGTAAAAAGTGTGGGCGTTGATCTAGATGTGCCAACAAGCGCCATAGCAAACCGCCCTGATCTAAGAGCGGCCATTTACCGCATAGAAGAGGGCATCTTAAACTACAAAGCGAGCCAAAAAGAGTTTTATCCAAGCATCACGCTAGGAGCCAGCCTTAAAAGCAGCACCGACAAAAAAGAGGAAGCCTTTAGCCTTAAATTTCTAAATGGAAATATCGCTTTAAATTTACCGTTTTTAAACTACTCTAAGCTAAAGTCAAATTTAAAGATTAGTGAGGTAAATTTTGAGCTTGCAAAGCTAAACTACATAAGCACTCTAAATAGCGCATTAAACGAAATAGACGCATTTTATAAAGGCTACCTAAACGACGAAGCGCTGCTTATAAACTATCAAGAGCAGATAAAAAACTACGAGGAAATTTCAAAAATTTACGAACTAAAATACTCCTATGGCAAGGTCGAGCTAAAGCAGTTTTTAGAGGCTAAAAATAGCGAGCTAGAGGCAAAAATAGGGCTTTTAAAAGCAAAATACACGCTTTTACAAGACGAGCTAAATATCTACAAAGCCATGGCAGGCAAATTTAATAGGTAAATTTATGAGCTCGGCTTGGGACTATGAGGCAAATGCGTGTAGCAGTGATGGCAAATTTAGCACCAAATTTGAAGGCTACGAGGTCGCCATGGGCGCTCCCAACCATTGGCGAGCTACGGCTTTTTATAAATAGCGAGCACTGTCTAAATTTAAAAAATGAGCCTTCAAACCACGAAAAAAGACTATCAAATTTTGATCAAAATTTAGTTAAAGATGACGATGCGCTTCAAATTTTACTTAGCGAAAGGGCGACTGCTTGCTTTTTGTTTTCAGAGGACTCTAAATTTCTAGCTTTTTCTGAATGGACGGCAGATAAAATGCAGATCGTAAAGGTAGTGCACCTAGCCGATATGAGCATAAAAACTGATAATAGGCGCAAAAGAGTAGTGGAATTTCTCTCATTTGATGATGGCTTGCTTGAAATTTTAGACTCGCCGATCTTTATGCCTAAAAACTACACACTGGATATCCGCACACTTTTTGACGATAAAATTTAATTCTTGAGCGAGCGCTTTATGTACATTTATCGCAGTTTCTGCAAGGTTAGTGCTCTGTGCTTAAAAGTAAGAACCACAAACTCCAAAGATAGCTCTTGCTCACTTTTTCAAAATAGGGTAGATCAAATTTTAAGTTATATATAAGATAAATACAAATTTCACATTTTTTGAAAAGTATAAAATTTAACTAATTTTCTTACAAATATTTTTATGTCAAATTTAATGGATAAATTAAAATCATACAAAAGATAAAATCCAAAATAAGCCTATAAATCAATATTTAAATTCATATAAAAGAAAAAATAAGAAAATTAAAATAACAATTTGAAAATTATAGTTTTCAATACAAATATATAAAAAATCTTGTGTTTTACCTTTTAACATATTCATATAAGTATTATGCTTTTAAAATTATCTTTTTAAAATGAAAGTCGTATTTGATTTTTTGAAAACTTACAACATTTAGAAGTAAGTTTTCAAAATTAGAAGTTTTATAAGATTGTAGATTTTAAGCCAAAAGCTCTTTTGCGATCATACTTATGCGTTTTGCTTCAGCACTTGCTCCGATCTCATCTTTTGCCATTTTCATTACAGTGCCTAAATTTTTACCAACTCTTTCAATAATCTTTTTTATTTTCTCTTTAAGCTCTTCATCACTTAGTTGTGCTGGCAAATATGCCTTAATAAGCTCAATCTCGCCCTGCTCTTTTTTAGCCAAATCCTCTCTAGCACCTTTTATATAAAGCTCAACTGAGTCAGCCCTCTTTTTGATCTCCTTTTGAAGCAGTGGAAGTACTACTTCATCAGTCATTTCGATCCTTTGATCGACTTCAACTTGCTTAAGTGCTGCATTTAGCGTTCTTAAGGTATCTCTTTTGAACTCATCTTTTGCCTTCATAGCCTCTTTTATATCAGCTAAAATTTGCTCTCTTATGCTCATTTTCTCTCCTTTAAATTTTTGAAATATTAACTAAAAATTTGTGATAATTTCTTGAAATTTTCCTTGCAGATAGGTCACCCCAACACCTTCTCTAAGCCCATCGTCGATAACTATAAATTTAGCTTCTTGCCCGCTTAGTAGCTCTTTTAAGAGTAGTGTCCCAGCGATGAGCGGATACTTTCTACTTCTTCCAACTGCCGCGTCAGCGCTTTTGTCATCCATCTTTAAAAGCTCATCCACAAACCAAGCAAGATCATCATTTTTAAGCTCAAATCCGCTTACTTTTTTTGGATCATAGTTCTCGTAGTTAAGTCCTAGTCGTAGCGCTGCGATAGTAGTTGGTACGCCAGAAGTCAGCACGATAAATCTATTTTTTAAACTATTTAAAAATTCTCTTGCATCTTTTGTATAAATTTTTGCATTTTCTTGCATTAAATCAAGTGTTTTAAATTTTTCAAAAAATGTAATAATGCCAAATTTAAAGCTCATAAAATTTCCATCTTCACCGATCTCTGAGCTTGCTCCACCGATGTCAATGATACTAAAATTTTCACTGATTCCAAGCTTTTTAAAAGCATTTTGAACACCCAAAAATGTAAGCTTTGCTTCTGCTTTACCGCTTATTAGATGAAAATTTATGCCAAATTTCTCTCTTATCTCGCTAAAAATTTCCTCACTATTTGACGCAACCCTAAAAGCCTCAGTTGCGACTGCTACGCATTTAAATTTATCAAAGTCAAATTTACTTTTAGCCTCCGCTATCGCTTCAAAGAGCCTATTTTTGGACTCATCTGCTATCTTGCCACTTTCATTTAGCCCTCTAGCAGCTCCTACTATATTTTCATAAATTTGCTCGTTACTAAAGCCATTTTCCTCTTTTTTGACAAGCGCTACGCGAAATGTGTTTGAGCCAAGATCGATCGCTATAACCAAAATTTATCCTTAAAAATTTTTGCAGATTCTAACATATGATAATTTAGTATCATTTAAAGTTGAAAAATTCTAAAAACTTTAATATTTTTCAAGATATAATCCCTATCAAAAACCTTATAAGGGGGCTTGATTGCTTCGAGATAACTTATTGGCATTTGTTATTTTTGCAATTTGTAGCGTTGGATTTTTCGTTTGGGGCTATCAGTACATCCCGACAAATAACTACTTTTTATTCTTGATCGCTGGCATGTTTGGTCTTTTTATGGCCTTTAATATCGGTGGAAATGACGTTGCAAACAGCTTTGGCACAAGCGTTGGCGCTAAGACTCTTACGCTTAAGCAAGCTCTCATCATCGCAGCCATTTTTGAGCTTAGCGGTGCTATATTTGCAGGATCAGAGGTTACAAATACGATTAGAAACGAGATCGTAAAATTCCCAAGCGATCTAAACCCGATGAAATTTGTCATCATCATGATCTCAGCCCTTCTTAGCTCTGGGCTTTGGCTATTTTACGCATCCAAAAAAGGTCTGCCAGTCTCAACCACCCACTCGATTGTCGGTGGCATCGTTGGCGCAGGACTTGCTATGGGCTTTATGATAAAAGATCCAGAACCATTTAGCATGGTCTCATGGAGCGAGATCGGTAGGATCGCCGTAAGCTGGGTCGTCTCACCACTGCTTGGCGGCGTGATGTCTTACATAATATTTGGCTACGTAAAAAGTAAGATTATTGAGCCAACACATGAACTTAAAATGAATCTAAAAGCTCTAAAAGCTGAGCGAAAAGCTTATAAAGAAAGCTTCATAAAAGCACTAAAAACAAAGCCGGCTGAGGAGCAAATAGCTACTCTTTCAAAGATTGCAGTTATCGATGAGGACGAGATCGAAACCACTGAATACAGCGAGTATCGCTCAAAAATCCGCATTATGAAAGATAGTGAAAAAGAGATAGATACCTTTAAAGCGATGAAAAAGCATATCCCGATCATCGCTGGATTTGCCGCGATGGTCATCTCATCAATGATGCTTTTTAAAGGGCTTGAGCATATAAATTTAGCCTTTAGTATCATCCAAACCGTCTGGATCATCTTTGTGATTGGGGCTCTAGCATATCTTGCAAGCCTTGCTATCATAAATGTCATGAGCAAAAACGATAGCGAAAAGAGCATCAATAGAATTTTTTCATGGTTTCAAATTTTTACCGCTTCATCTTTTGCATTTTCACATGGTGCAAACGACATCGCAAATGCGGTTGGACCATTTGCAGCCGTACTCGACGTGCTAAAAACTGGCTCTATAAACGAAAGCTCACCGATACCTAGCATCGCGATGGTAACCTTTGGCATCTCGCTTGTCGTTGGACTTTGGTTTTTAGGCAAAGAGGTGATCACCACCATCGGCTCAAAACTAGCTGAAATTTTACCGACAACTGGCTTTAGCGCCGAGCTTGCCTCAAGTATCGTCATACTTCTAGCCACAAAGCTTGGCATACCAGTTAGCTCGACGCATATCCTAATAGGCGCAGTTTTAGGTATCGGTATCGTAAATAA
Organism: Campylobacter concisus; assembly: GCF_003048775.2. Taxonomy (NCBI): domain Bacteria; kingdom Pseudomonadati; phylum Campylobacterota; class Epsilonproteobacteria; order Campylobacterales; family Campylobacteraceae; genus Campylobacter; species Campylobacter concisus. The sequence goes on from NZ_CP049272.1 coordinate 970,912, forward strand.
AAATGCAAACTGGAAAATGGTAAAACCAATCATCCTTGCTTGGCTCATCACACTTCCTGCAGCTGCTATCTCATCGGCTATATTTTACTTTGCTCTTGCTAAATTACTAGGCGTTTAGTTATATTTTTAAATAGCTAAACCGCCCTATTTTTTAGATATTTTTTGTATAAATTTTTATATGAAAGCTTGGCAAGTTGATCCAACCTGCCAAGTAAATTTGAAGTTATTTTTTCTTAATGATGATCTTCTCGCCGTCGCTATCGATGGTGATCTCATCGCCACTTTGAAGCTCATCTTTTAAGATCATATCAGCGATCTTATCCTCAACTAGCTCATAAAGCGCTCTTCTAAGAGGTCTTGCGCCATAAACTATGTCAAAGCCAGCTTTTGCGATAAATTTCTTAGCCTCTTCGCTTAAAATTGCCTTGATACCGCGGTTATGAAGAGTTTTTTCAAGCTCTTTAAACATGATCTCAACGATAGAGATTAGGCCTTGCTCATTTAGAGGGTTAAAGATGATAGTATCATCAAGCCTATTTAAAAACTCAGGTTTAAAGTAGTTTTTAAGCTCGTTTTTAACAGCCACATCACGATCTTCGCCCTTTAGCTCCATTATGAAATTTGAAGCAATGTTTGAAGTTAAAATGATGATAGTGTTTTTAAAATCAACCGTTACACCTTTGTTATCAGTCGCACGTCCGTCATCTAAAATTCCCAAAAGTATGTTAAATACATCTTTATGGGCCTTTTCAACCTCGTCAAAAAGTATGACTGAGTAAGGTCTTCTGCGAACTGCCTCTGTTAGCTGACCGCCCTCATCGTAGCCTACATATCCTGGAGGCGCACCAAGAAGCCTGCTCACGCTATGTTTTTCCATATATTCGCTCATATCAAAGCGGATAAGCGCCTTCTCATCGTCAAATAAGAACTTAGCCAAAGCCTTAGCAGACTGAGTTTTACCAACGCCTGTTGGTCCAAGAAATAAAAATGAACCAATCGGTCTTTGACCCTCATTTAGTCCAGCTTTGTTTCTCTTAACAGCACGTGCAAGTGCGTGTAGTGCGTCATCTTGACCGACAACGCTCTCTCTTAGATGCTCTTCGATGCGCAGATATTTCTCTTTTTCGCTTGTTAGCATCTTCTTAACTGAAATTCCGGTCCATTTGCTCAAAATTTCAGCCACAAGCTCTTCATCGACTTGATTTTTAAGAAGCACGCCCTCTTTTTTCATGTAATCCCATTTTTCTTCAAGCTCGTGTTTTTGCTTTTTAGCTTCTGCTATCTTGCCGTATTCTATCTCGGCAGCTTTTTGAAGATCGCCATTTCTTTTTGCTATTTCAGCTTGTGATTTTAAGCTATCTATCTCTTTTGTAGCTTTTGAAATTCCGCCAAAAACAGCTTTTTCATTTTCAAATTTTGTATCAAGTGCTAGCTTTTTCTCATTTAGATCAGCTATCTCTTTTTCGATCTCGCCAAGTCTTTCTTTATTTTTATCCGCATCTTCCATCTTTAGAGCTTCTTTTTCTACTTGAAGCGTTACAATCTCGCGTTTTATCTTTGAAAGCTCATATGGCTCGCTCTCTATTTGCATCTTAAGCTCAGCTGCTGCCTCGTCTATAAGGTCGATCGCCTTATCTGGCAAGAAGCGGTTTGCGATGTAGCGGTCACTTAGCCTTGCTGCGGCAACTAGCGCACTATCTGTTATCGTGATACCGTGGTGAACTTCAAGACGCTCTTTTATACCACGTAAAATTTGAAGTGCCTCATTTACACTTGGCTCTTTGACGTCTATTGGTTGAAAACGTCTTTGAAGTGCTGCATCTTTTTCAAAGTATTTTCTATATTCTTTTAATGTTGTCGCACCAACAGCGTGAAGCTCGCCGCGCGCAAGAGCTGGTTTTAGGATATTTGCAGCGTCCATTCCGCCCTCGCTCGCACCAGCTCCAACTATGGTGTGAATTTCATCTATAAAAAGTATAATATTGCCAGCTTTTTTCACCTCGTCGATGACAGCTTTTAATCTATCTTCAAACTCACCTCTATACTTTGCACCAGCTACGACTGCACTCATATCAAGTGCGATGACACGCTTGTTTGCAAGGCTTGTTGGCACATCGCGAGCCACTATCTTTTGAGCTAGCCCCTCAACGATGGCTGTTTTACCAACACCTGGCTCACCAAGCAAGATAGGGTTATTTTTGCTCTTTCTTATTAAAATTTGCATCATCCTAGTGATCTCTTCATCACGGCCGATGACTGGATCAAGCTCTTTATTTAGCGCTTTTTGCGTTAGATCGATACCAAATTTCTCTAAGCTATCAAGAGTATCATCGCCAGTTTGGCTATCTATCTTTTTACCGCCTCTTATGCTCTCAAGGTTCTTTTTGATCTCTAAGATATCGCAAAATTTGCTTAAAATTTGTTTGATCTCACTAAGTTCAAGAGATGAGATGATCCATGTATCAACAGCTATGTAGCTATCGCCCATACTTACCATCAACGCTTTTGCATTTTCAAGAGAATTTATAAGCTCTCTTGAAACTGAAACATTATCTTTTGTAATGTTTGAGCTACTTGGAAGTGAAGAAATTTTACTTTTTACTTCAAGCTCGACAGCATCTTTACTTACATTCATTTTATTAAACACTTGGTTTAAAATAGAATTACTATCTGCAAGCAAAGCCCAAAAAATATGAAGCGGAACAACTTGCGGATTTTTAGAAAATATCGCTAAACTAATACCTTTTTCAAGAGTTTCTTGCATCTGAGCTGTTAAATTTTCTGTTATATCAGCCATTAAATCTCCTTGGATTATTTTATATGGTCGCCATTATATAACTTTAGTCTTATATTGTCAAGTATTTTTATAATGCTTGTCACTCTTTTTATTTAATTGCTAAAATTTACCGTTATAAATTTTGTATCAAAAACTATCCAAAAGCAAAAATATAAGCTTAAATTTATACTTTTTTTAGCCAAAAGCTAATAGAATTGAGCCAAAAATTATAGGAGAAATTTTGAATAAATTTAGTAGATTTTTTGCACTAAAAATTACAGGTGCTTTGCTTATCTCAAGCGTAGCAGTGAATGCACTTTTTGCAAAGAGTGAAGACGAAGCAAGTGCGAAGCTTGAAGCACTTTCAAAGCTTACAAAAACAATTTCAACCGTTGAAAAATACTATGTTGATGACATTAAATTTAAAGAGATCATCGATAAAGCCATCGCTGGTTTAATGCAAAATTTAGATGCCCATTCAAGCTTTTTAAATGAAAAAGCTTACAAAGATATGCAGGTGCAAACAAGTGGAGAATTTGGTGGCCTTGGCATAACAGTTGGCATGAAAGATAGCGCACTAACCGTTATCTCACCGATAGAAGATACCCCAGCTGATAAAGCAGGTATAAAATCGGGCGATATCATCTTAAGAATAGATGGTAACTCGACTATCGGCACAACGATAGATGAAGCTGTAAATAAAATGCGCGGCAAGCCAAAAACTCCAATAACTATCACAATTTTACGAAAAGGTGAGCAAAAACCATTTGACGTAAAAATAATAAGAGATCTTATAAAGGTTGAATCTGTCTATGCAAAAATGATAGAAAATGACAACATTCTTTACGTGCGTGTCACAAATTTTGATAAAAATGTTGTTACAAAGGTAAAAGAAGCGATCAAAGAATATCCAAAAGCAAGTGGCATCATACTTGATCTTAGAAACAATCCTGGCGGACTTTTAAATCAAGCTGTCGATCTAGTGGATCTTTTTGTAGATAACGGCGTCATCGTCTCTCAAAAAGGTCGCGATGCATCTGAAAATGTAGAGTATAAAGCAAGCGCTAGTAAAACTCTTTCAAAACTACCGCTTGTTGCACTAGTAAATGGCGGAAGTGCTAGTGCTAGCGAGATCGTAAGTGGCTCACTTCAAGATCATAAACGTGCTGTAATAATCGGCGAAAACACCTTTGGCAAAGGAAGCGTTCAAGTAATCCTTCCAATAGACGATACAGAAGCATTAAGGCTAACCATCGCAAGATACTACTTGCCAAGTGGCAGAACCATCCAAGCGGTTGGCGTAACACCCGATGTAATCGTACATCCTGGTAAAGTACCACAAAGCGACGATAGTGCGTTTAGCATCAAAGAAAGTGAGCTAAAAGCGCACCTAAAAAGCGAGCTAAACAAGATAAATCCTACAAGCGAGGGCAATAAAACTGAAGCAAAAGATGATAAAAAGATAATCACGCAAAAAAAAGTTGATGAAGATATTCAATTAAAAACAGCAATTGATACGATCAAAATTTTAAAAATAAAACAATAAATTAGAAGGAGATCTCCATGCAAAAAAGAGAGCTTATTTACGAGGGAAAAGGTAAAAAAATGTATGCCACAGACGATGCAAATCTGCTTGTGGCTGAATTTAAAGACGATCTAACAGCATTTGATGCTCAAAAAAGAGGTAACGAAGCTGGTAAAGGCGCATTAAATAATAAAATTTCAACACAGCTTTTTAAGCTTTTGGAGAGTAAAGGTATCGTGACTGACCTAGTTGAGACTATTAGCGACACTGAGCAAGTAGTCAAAAAATGCGAGATCATACCTCTTGAAGTTGTTGTTAGAAATATCGCAACTGGTTCACTTAGCAAAAGGCTTGGCATAAAAGAAGGCACAGTTCTACCTTTTACTCTTGTTGAGTTTTACTACAAAAACGACGATTTGCACGATCCATTAGTAACAGATGAGCACTGTATCATTATGGGATTAGTAAAGAGCGAAAAAGATCTTCAAACTCTAAGACACACAGCAAGAGAGATCAACTCTATATTATTTAAATTTTTTGCCGAAAGAGATCTAAAACTAGTTGATTTTAAAATAGAATTTGGTATCGACAAAGATGGCAATATCATTTTAGCTGATGAGATAAGCCCTGATAGTTGTAGATTCTGGGATGCTAAAACTAATGAAAAACTTGACAAAGATAGATTTAGACAAGATCTTGGTAGCGTAAAAGTTGCTTATGAAGAAGTTTTAAGAAGAATTTTATCATAAGGACAAAGATGAAAGCTGTTGTAAATATAGCATTAAGAAGTGGGGTCCTTGACCCTGCTGGCAAAGCAGTAGAGCACGCTTTAAATTCTCTCGGATTTAGCGGTGTATCAAATGTCAGGATAGGCAAACAAATTGTTTTAGATATCGATGAGAGTGATAAAGCTAAAGCGAATGAGCAGCTAAAAGTGATGTGCGAAGAGCTTTTAGCAAATACCGTCATCGAAGACTATGAGATCGTGCTATGAAAGTAGCGATAATACTTTTTCCTGGCACAAACTGCGAAGAAGACACAGCTCACGCATTTAAATTACTTGGATGCCAAACACAGATCATTTGGCACAAAGAAGATAAGATTGATGCTGATCTAGTCGTACTTCCAGGCGGTTTTAGCTATGGAGATTATCTAAGAACAGCTGCGATAGCTAAATTTAGCCCAGCGATGCAGGCTGTAAAAGAGCATGCAAAAAAAGGCGGCTATATCTTAGGAATTTGCAATGGTTTTCAGATGCTGCTTGAGCTTGGGCTCTTAAAGGGTGCAATGAGAAGAAATGAAAATTTAAATTTCGTCTCAAAATATCACCACCTAAAGGTAATCTCAAATAACAATAAATTCTTAGCAAATTTAGCCAAAAACGAAGTAGTAAATATCCCTATCGCTCATGGCGAGGGCAACTATTATACTGATGAAAACACTCTAAAAAGCCTTTACGACAACGATCAAGTATTGCTAAAATACTGTGATGCTAAAGGCAACGAAATAAATCCAAACGGCTCAGTCGATAGCATAGCAGGAATTTGTGATGAGAGCAAAAAGATTTTTGGTCTTATGCCTCACCCAGAGCGCGCTTGTGAGAACATTTTAGGTACAGATGATGGTATAAAGATGCTAAAAGGCCTAGTTTGGTAAAACATTTTCTTTTTATCTCCCTACTCGTACTAAATTTATTTGCTGTAAATACCGATGAAGTAAGCGTTTTTGACATGATGGACGAAGCTAGAGAGGATAAATTTGTAAATAGCCCTACTTCAAATCCAAAAACTCAAAAACCGCCAAAAGAACAAGATTTTTCAAGAAAATTTGTATCACCACAGCCAGAGCGTATCACTCCAGAGCAGATGCGAAACATCGTGCCAACAAATGAGCCAGATATTAGCGTCCCAGACAATCAAGTATATGACAATATCAAAGTAAAAGAGCTTCTTTTAAAAGCCACAAACGTACCAAAAAATGTTGTTATAGGAGAAATTTTTAGTGTTGAGATAGTGGCTGATACACAAAATGACTTTGAGTTTGAGTTTGAGACACAGCTTGATGAAACAAATATCAAATGGCTAAATAAGAAAAATTTTCAATGGGTAAAAGGTGAAGACAACAAATATGTAGGTACTTTTTATCTTGAGGCAACAAGCATTGACGCAAAGACTTTAAAAGTTAGCTTAGCCCTAAAAAGAAATGGCGAAAACTATCAAAGCTCAAGTATAAATATCTTTTTACCAAAGCTAAAAGAGCTTAGAAGTGATGAGAATTACAACCACATCGTGGCTGATAATCTTGAAGTTAAGAAATTTAAGACAACAAAATTTGATGATATAAACAATATCATGGTTGTAGAAATTTATGGTAACAACGTAGATCTAAGTGCTTTTAATATAGAAAATAAGACAATTTTAAAGCAAGGCGTAGATACGATAAATGGCGACTTTAACTCACAAAGTGCATATTATTTTGCAGTATTTAAGCCAAACAAAAAATCGCTTGACTTTAACTACTACAACCTAAAAAAGGCTAAATTTGAAAGCTTTTCTTTACCAGTGAGTGTCGAAGATGACGATGTTAGCACACAAATCGGACTAAACCCAAAACAAAGTGAATTTAGCACCTATAAAGATGTCACGATCTACTCTTGTGCGGTAATTTTTATATTATTAGCTATTTGGCGCAGAAGGCTTAGCTACTTTTTCGTAGCAACCATTTTTATAGCACTTGGAATTTATACCTACAACCCTTTTGGTAAGGCTGTTCTAAAACCAGATATTAGCGTTTCTATATTGCCTACAAAAAACTCAACTATCTTTTACACATCCCGTAAAAATGAAAATGTAGAAATTTTAGACACAAAAGGCGACTACTCAAAAATTTTATTTGCGGACGGTAAAATCGGCTGGGTAAAAAAGGATAATCTTGTCAAAAATTAGAGCTTTATTTTTTGCTATTGAGTTTGTTATCAGCGTTGTTTTAGTCGTCTTTTTTATGTGGCTATTTAATAACAAAAATAGAGCCATAAGAAAATTTTGGGGAAGATCGCAAAGGTTTTTTGGTGGATATAAACTTGAAGTGATAGGCAATTTTAGTGACGAGGCAAATATCTTACTTATAAACCACCAAAGCATGCTTGATATCATAGTCATCGAAGAGCTTCACCCAAAAAATGTCTGCTGGATCGCAAAGGCACAGATCGGTAAAATTCCTATAATTGGTAAAATTTTAAGCTTACCAAAAATGATAGCGGTTGAGCGTGAAAATAAACATTCACTAATAAAGCTTTTAAGTGAAGCAAAAGATAGGGTTGAAAATGGTCGCGTTTTAGCCATATTTCCCGAAGGAACTAGATCTCAAACTAATAAGCTTTTACCTTTTAAGGGCGGTGCAAAACTATTAGTTGAAAAGCTAAATTTAAAAGTTCAACCTATCGTTATAGTAGGAAGCGATGCTATGAAAGTAAAAGAATTTAGCTTTAAAAAAGCAGATATCAAGCTCTTTTGTCTTGATTTAGTCGATACTTCAAAAGACAACTGGCTAGAGACGACTAGAGAGAGTATGCAAAAAGTCCTAGACGAAAATAGAAAATAAATTTGGCTTTGCAAATTTACAAAGCCCCCTGCTTCTATATCATTATCTATAAAAATTTGATTTTATATACTAGAAATTTTTATCAATAAATTTAAAAAGGTCTAGCGGGAGCTAGACCTAAAAATATTAGCTTAAGAGGTAAGCTTTCAAGTCCTAAAGACACTAAGTTTTGAATTTAATGCATCTGTCATCTTGTTTAGATGTTCTGCTGCTGAAGCTATCTCTTCGACACTTCTAGCATTTTCAGATGAAATTTGGTTGATATTTGAGATGCCTTCCATGATTTCATTTACATTTTTGCCAGTTGCTATGTAGTCTTGCATAGTCTTATCAGACATTGCTATAGCGTTATTCATTGTCTCACTCATAACATTTATAGTTTTTTCAACGTCGCTTGCCACGTGAGTTAGCTCTTGGATCTGTTTAGAGTTGATACCCATTTGCTCACTGCTATCATTGATCGCTTGAACGATGACATTGATAGTTGCATTTATCTCAGTTAAGCTCTTTTGAGTCCTCTCAGCTAGCTGTCTAACTTCATCAGCAACAACGGCAAAGCCACGTCCATGCTCACCTGCTCTTGCAGCCTCAATAGCGGCATTAAGTGCAAGTAAATTTGTCTGATCAGCTATATCATTGATAACAACAAGAACTGATTTTACCTGCTCGGCATCACGGCTAAGCTGATCGATCTTATCAGCCATTTGATTTTCTACATTAGCAGAATCAATAATCTGCGCTGATAGCGATCTTATAGCTTCAGTTGCCGTTTTTATATGTGTGCTAGCCTTTTGAAGGTCATCTTTGCCAGCTTGAGCTACCGCTAGAGATTCTTTCATATTTTCTTGCATTACTTTACATCTTTGATTTGTCTCTTCTACTATTTCAGTTGATTTTTCTACACGTTTGCCTGTTTGTAGAGATGTAGAACTAAGCTCATTTGCAACGGAGCTATTTTCGCTTGAAAGGTGCTTTGTATCACTTATTAATACCCTTATTCTTTCAATAAAATCATTTATATCTCTACTTATCTTAGCTATCTCATCTTTACCATAAATAGGAATTTTAATTGTAAAATCAGATGTTATCGCATTTAAATTTGTTCCTAGTCTATCGATAGGACTTGCAACCATCTTTTTAAGTAAGAGCATCGAAACAGCTATCAAAAGTAAGGTAACTATGATACTTGCTATGATGAAATTTTTACTAACTACTTTTAGTGGTGTTAAAAAATCATCAGTAACAGCTGAACCTAAAACCATCCAGTCTAGTTTATCAAATGACTCAAAAGCAACTATGCAGTCAACCCCATCAATTATAATAGGCTCAATGCCCTTTCCTTTTTTAACAATATTATCCATAGTAGTTTTTAATTCACTACTTAGCTCTTGATTTGCCTTGGTTGGATGAAAGTCAAATTTACCAGTTTTAGTATTGTAAAGAGAAAAATATCCATGCTTACCAAGTTTCATCTCAGAAAAAGTCTTTTTCATATTGTTTAATCCCTCGGTAGGATCATAACCAACAAATAAAATTCCTATTACCTCGTTATTTTCAATAATAGGATCATAAATACTCATATAGTTGCGTCCAAATAAATTTACAACGCCTATATACCTCTCTTTATTCATGATATTTTTATAGGCTTGACCGTTTTTGTCAATCATCGTACCAACAGCTCTACTACCATCAGCCTTCGTCACCGATGTACTAACTCTTAAAAAATTATCACCCGATTTTGCAAAAATGGTTGAAATTCCGCCTTTTGTAGCTTTATTAAATTTATCCAGAATATCGTAGTTGTTGTTTAAAATACCATTTTGAGATATTAGATCTATCGCCTCGTATTTGTCAGTCTTGCTCATCTGGTGATTAGTTGAAATTTTTCCAATCATCTCTTTAAAAACACTCATTATTAGCTCTGCACTACTTACATTATCTTTTTCAAATAATTTAACCGTATTCATAGCAAGCTGGACGTTTTGTTCTACTGTTGTAAGCACACCATCTTTTATCTCGCGCTCTAAAATATTTGATGTATATACAACAAAACATGTCATAGATACTGCCAAAACCGTAGCAATCGTTGCTGAAACTTTTACCAAAATGCTTCGTAAATTCATTTTGTCTCCTTTTTCCAAAATTTTTCACCTTGATTATAGCACTATTTTAAACAAACTTTATACAAGAATGCATAATTAATAATAATTAATAAATTATCATTATTATTTTATTCATAAATTATAACTTTTTTAAAACCATTTTAAAAATTTGATTTAAAAACCTTGATAGTAATGCTATCAAGGTTAAGTATATTTTTATCACTTTGTGTTATAATCTGCCAAAAATTTTAAAACAAGGAAAAGAAAAATGGCAGATAAATTTGAATTTCAAACCGAGGTCAATGACCTTTTAAATTTGATGATCCATTCTCTTTACTCAAACAAAGAGATATTTTTAAGAGAGCTCATCTCAAACTCAAATGACGCTCTTGACAAGCTAAACTACTTATGCTTGACTGATGAAAAGTATAAAAGTCTAAGCTACACTCCAAGGATCGACATCAAAGTAGATGAGAAAGCTAAGACTTTAACCATCAGCGACAATGGTATCGGCATGGATAAGGACGAGCTTATAGCGAATTTAGGTACCATTGCAAGAAGTGGCACAAAAGGTTTTATGAAAAATTTAAGCGGCGATGCCAAAAAAGATAGCTCGCTGATCGGTCAGTTTGGTGTTGGCTTTTACTCAGCATTTATGGTGGCAAGTAAGATCGAGGTCATAAGCAAACGAGCACTTAGCGACAAAGCCTATAAATGGACATCTGATGCAAAAAGCTACGAGATAGAAGATGCTAAAAAAGATAGCTTTGGAACGGACATCATCTTGCACTTAAACGATGATGAGTTTGCAAATTCTTGGCGTATAGAAGAGATAGTCAAGAAGTATTCAAATCACATTCCTTATCCTATATTTATGGATAAACAAAGCTATGTCGCTCCAAAAGAAGGCGAAAAAGAGGGCACGTATGAGACCAAGAACGAGCAGATAAACAAGGCAAATGCGCTTTGGAGGCTAAATAAAGCCAGCCTAAAAGAGCAAGACTATAACGACTTTTATAAGCAAATTTCTCACGATAGCAGCGATCCTCTCCTTTACATCCACACAAAAGCTGAGGGTAAGATCGAGTACTCAACTCTATTTTATGTACCAAGCACCGAGCCGTTTGACCTATTTAGAGTTGATTACCAAAGTGGCGTGAAGCTCTATGTGAAAAGAGTTTTCATCACAGATAATGCAAAAGAACTCTTGCCGCCATATTTAAGATTTATCAAGGGTATCATTGATGTTGAGGATCTACCATTAAATGTAAGCCGTGAAATTTTACAAGAAAATGCGATCATGCGAAGCGTCAAAGAGCAAAGCGTGAAGAAAATTTTAAGCGAGCTTGCAAAGTTAAAAGATAACGACCGCGAAAAATACATAAAATTTTACAAACTATTTGGCAAGGTTTTAAAAGAGGGGCTTTATGGATTTAACGCTGAAAAAGAGCAAATTTTAGATCTTTGTCTATTTAAAAGCTCAAAAAGAGATGGACTAATCAGCCTAAAAGAATACAAAGAGGCAATGAAAGAGGATCAAAAGTCGATCTACTACATCAGTGGCAACAACGAAAATATGCTAAGAAATTCGCCACTTCTAGAGAGCTTTAAGAAAAACGACATAGAAGTGTTAATAATGGATGAAGAGATCGATACGATCGTTATGCCAATGGTCAATGAATTTGACAAAACACCTCTAAAATCAGTCTCGCACGCTGATATAAATGATGAGATAAAAAGCGATGAAAAAGTAGACGAAAGCAAAGTTGCAAATACGCTTGTTAAAATGAAAGAAATTTTAAAAGATGAAGTCAAAGATGTAAGACTAAGCTCAAGACTCTCAAGCTCGGCTGCGGTGCTAATTTATGATAAAAACGATCCCGATTATGCTATGCAAGAGATGCTTAAACAAATGGGACAAAGCGCAAACGCTCCAAAAGTTAAACCGATCTTGGAAATCAACGCTGATCATGAAATTTTTGCAAAACTTGAGAAAAATGAGGCGATGGTTTATGACATAGCGCCTTTACTTCTTGATATGGCAAGGCTAAATGAGGGCATGAGCCTAGAAAATCCTGCTAAATTTTCAGAATTACTAACGAAAGTCATGTTAAAAGCTATCTAATTTTATAAAGCCCAAGAGAAATTTTGGGCTTTAACCTACTTCTATAAATTTAAATTTCTTATAATAAATCGACCTGTACGCCATCTTGTATCTCAAGAAAAACAGTGTGTCTTGTGTTTATTGTATTTCCATTGATGGTTTCTTGGCGAGCAAATGTCGCTTTATAGACTTGATTTACTGCGTCACCCTCACTTGTAACATCTACTTTGTTGTACATGTCACCGACAACGCTATGTTTTCTATTTAGCGTAGCAACATCAGCTTTTGTAGCTTTTACAAAGTCATGCGTGAGCTGTACTAGGTCCTTGCTGTCGCCTATTACTTTTAGAACTGTATTTACGCTATCACTAGCTGCACTATTGCTTGCATCCCTTGTGTTTCTGCTATCAATAATATCAAAGACACCATCTGGGCTAAATTTTATAGATACCGCCTGATCGGCACTTCCTAGCTGGATCTTTTCAAAGTTATTTATCTTTTTAACGTTATCTAAATTTGAAAAATCCACATCATCAACGACTATCAGAGTGTCCACGCCGCCTCTGCCATCTATCATTCTACCCTTACTATAAACAAAAGCATCGTCTAGGTTACCACCTTTTATATCGCCCTCTTGTCTTAGATATACTAGATCGCCAAAATTTGATTCGCCGTATTTACTAGCGTCACTTAGCTCGTAAGAATTTGTAGTCCCTATCTTTTTTAAATGTCCATTTTGAATAAGTGCTTCAACATAATTATTACTAAATAGATGCGTGCCGCTACCTTGTGCTCCAACTAGCATAGATGAAGGATATGGATCTTGGGGGCCATAAGTGTTTGCTACACTTTTTGGAAGCATATATAAAGATAAGTTCATCTCACCAGTTCCGTCCATATACTCCATATCAAGTTTATAAAAACCAGCTTTATCAAATGTAAAATCCCTACTCCACCACTGGCCATTTTTACCATATGATGCTTCCGTAGCTGGGTTTATATATGTTGTTGGACTTCCAAATTTTTGTGTCGTTCCATTTATAGTAAGCTCTGCATAGTTATGCAAGTCTGCTGCTCTTACAGAGTATATTCCAGGTGCACTTACATATATCCAGCCTTTCATCTTCATAACAAGATCAGATCCAACAGGATTTGACTCACCAAGAGTATAGTTGCCGGGTCTACCTTTTAAAACACCATTTGCAAAGCCTATGTTATCACCAGTGCCAGCAGCAGTATCGACACCATTTCTAAATTTCTTTGGTGCATATGGATTAGACGCATCGTATAAGGCACTATCTCCATGTCTACCAACTCTAGCTAAATCCTCTGCATGCATATTTCCTTGATTAGACAAAGTCTTATAGTGTGTTCCTGAAGCAAACTGCATAACATCATAGGTAGTAGAGGCACTTGGGGAATAAATTTCCATATAGTCTTTATAAATAGACTTACCTCCTCGCGTACTATAAACACCAGAATTGTTACCAACTCTAGCTCTCCATGACGGATCTACGTAGTTGTAAAACCACATATCAGCATCAAGACCGCTGTTACCAATAAATGTAACAGTACTAATAGATACGTTTCCTGCGGCGTCAGAATTTTTTATCATAAAATTTGCCCCAGTGCTATTGGCTGATATGGCAAAATTTTCAGAATAGCTATGTGTATTATCAAGAGACGAGCTTTTGTGAACAGAATTTAGCAAATCATAAAGATCGACTTTATTTATGGTATTTTTATTAAGAGTGTTGTTACCATTTGAGTCGGTTCCGATACTGCCTGAAATATCTACACTAGTAACATCAGACGTGGCATTTGGTGTAGCTATCGCATCTGGAGTAGCATCAAGATCGACTCGAACCAAGAGATCATCATCTTTTGTTTCATCACTCTTTAAAACAGTCGCTCTAATATTTGAGTATCTTTCATCTAGCTTTATCCCAAGTGCTTCAAAGTCCATATTTACACGCTTGTCCGCACCTACAACTAGATCTATATAGTTTTGTCCGTTTGGTAAAATTTTAGCATTACCAAGATTATCTTCAAGAGCTAAACGAAGCTTGGTTCCAGGAGCACGGTCTACACCAAAGACTATATTTGGTTGCTCATCGTTAGTAAGAGAAATATTGTACTCTTTTATAGTTTTGCTCTCATTATCAAAGTTATTTTTCTGAATAACTTTTTCATTATCTCCTGCCCTTAAGTATTTTGCGATATTTATAACTCCTCCATCTATCTGCGTAGCAAGCTTTACATCGTCAATATACTCTAAAATTCCAAAGTCAAATAATCTACCACGGACACCATCAGTCGTCGTAGCCTCGCCAGGTGTTGTGATAGTCGCTCTAACCGGCGTAGAATAATCCATAGAAATAGGAACGTCTGGTATGCCAAATTTACCACCAGCTATTGGAAGCGGTGCTGAACCATCACTTGGTATGGCTGTTAATCCATCGTCGCTTATGGTATATTTGACAGTTGTTGTAACAGATGGTATGGTAGGAGTTGATATCGTGACATTTATGCTGCTTCCTGGTTTTGTATTATTAGGTAGGTAGATATCAAGATCGCTTTGAGTAGATGACGAGCCAGAAGGAGTTGTGATACTATCTATCAGTCCATCACCATCATTATCCCTTGCAAACTGCACCTTTATGCTATTATCTAGAGTTATCTTGTCTGTGACTGGGGCCGCTTTATTGCCAGCTTTGTCAGTAAATGTAGTTGTAAAATTTGTCGTAAGCCCATAAAGCCTTGTGGTGGTCTCTATAGTGCCATTATTTACACCGATAGGCACACCATCATCTCTCGTGACACTATATACACCAGACGCGTTTTGAGAAATTTTAATAGTGATTTTATCTGTTTTACCGTCACTTCCTGCGATATCTATCTCAAATTTATCACCATCTTTTGCATCGTTTGGAATTTTTATCTTTATCGGTGTCTTTACGCCATCAGGGCTAAAGCCACTCTCCTTGCTGGTTAGAACACCATCTTTATCGCTATCTTTTGCAAACTGTACATGCGGGGATTTAATAGGTGCAACTGTATCGCTTGAAATTTCACTCACGCTTGAAGCTTTTGGGGTGCCAGTCGTGCCATCAATGATCGTCGTACTTAGCCTTTTTATGCTTGGATCGCTCGAGTTTGTTGGATCAGCAATTGTAATCTTGCCATTTTCTATAGGGATAATCTCTGTGCCACCATCAAGCGTAGCGGTAAGTCCGTCAGATGAGATGGTATATGTCTTTGTTACGCTTGTTGGTGTGCTAGCTGGATCATCAACTTTGATACGGATCTTGTCGCCAGCTGTAGCATTGTTTGGCACATAAATATCTATCATTAAGGCCGCGCTACCACTTTTTGCGAGCTCGGCTAAATTTATCATGCCATCTTTATTCTCATCAAGTGTAAAAACAGCGATTGGGTCATTGTTGTTTGCTATGGTTATGGTTTCAGTTGCGCCTGGATTGCCCGACTTACTTATCATTTGGATATTCACATTTGTTGGAGTTGAAGATGAAATTTTAACCGCATTTGCTACGTTAAAACCGACATTTCCACCACTTTCACTTGTGAGCAGATAGCTCTTACCGCTCTCTTTATCTACAAGCATATTACCAGATGTTTTAACCAGCACTTTTTCATGTAAAGTTCCGTCAGGATCAGTGGTAGTTAGTTTTATCTTGTCGCCTATTTTCATATTTGGTGATAAGATGACCTTTGCATCATCACTTGGTGTGCTAACTGTTGGACTAAAGCTATTTTCGCTTGCATCTATGACGCCATCTCGGTTTAAATCTTTATCCAAAACTACCTTTTTAAAAGCAAGAGTTGGAGTGATAGTATCAACACTTGTGGCTATATTTGCCACAGATGAATTAGTACCATTTGCTAGAGTGATACTAGAATTTACACTAAATGTAGCATTTGGAGCGACAGTGACACTTGGAATGATAAATTCTTTTTGCTCTGGGTTTATAGCATTTGGCACAATAGGTAAAATTTCACTTGGATTATTTATATTTATCACGCTTGTACCAGCTTGATCAACTTTATAAACAAGCATAGTCTTTACACCGTTATTTATGACTTCTAATGCCACTTTATCATTTGGCTTGAAGTCATTATTAAAAGCAACCGCTATACTTGTATGGTTTGGATCACCACCTGCTTCTGCAATATTTATATAGCCGTCGCCATCAATGTCTTTTAAAATTCTAACACTTGGTGCTGCAATAACTGGAATACTCTCTTTTTGCTCTACCGCTGCTACCGTACCGCTAATAGACCTATGTGCCAATGCCGACTCTTTTAATATGACTGGCAGTACAACCGCACCACCATCAACACTAATAATATTTGAGATATGACCTTGTGTATCAAAATTTAAACCATTTATGCTTGCAAAGCTACTACCGTGGTTTGAGCCATAAGAACTATGACTTGCGTTATGAGAGCTGTCGTCTTCGCCTTTGTTTTTTGTTTCTTCATTCTCAACAAAAAAATTTCTCTTATCTTCTTCTATCTGGGCTTCGCTGCCTTGCGTATTAAAATTTGCTTTTGATAGCTCTTTTGTGATGACGATAGTTTGGGGCTCAAGTAGCGCAATAGGCGAAGCGTGATAGAAATTTATAACGACTGTATCACCGCTGCTTTGTGTTATGATCTCGTCGCCTAAAAATATCTCATCTCCCTGTTTTAGTGCGATCAACTTTCCATTGCGTTTTACAAATACTTTTCCACTTATTTTTGCGACTATACCAACGTTTTGCATATTTAGTCCTTTAAATTTAATAATCAATCCATTTAAAATTTCACGCGATTATAGCTAAAAAATATTTTATATAAATAAAAGAATTTACATAATAAATTTTATTATTTTTGACCCATTTTTATATTAAAAAATAAATTAAAATTTTTATAAAATGCCAAATTTGCTTTGTTTGTAATAGAAAAATAAATTTTAAGAATTTCCCACGCCAAAAGACGTGGGATAAATTTACGCTATCTTGGTAGCGTCGATGATATTTAGATCAAGTCCAAGATCTTCAACAGATAGTCCAAGTGCAAGACCTACAAGCTGAGATAGGTGAATGATAGGCTTTCTCACATTTGAGTGGTTCTCATCTTGATATCTCTCTTGGTAGATGTCAAGTTGCATTTGACAAAGTGGGCATGGTGTGACAACTACGTCAGCGCCGTTTTCATCGGCGTTATTTACGATCTGGCTTGACATTTTTCTTACAGATGTACCAGCTGGGTAACTAGCGTGAAAACCACAGCAGTCAAGTCTTTTCTCAAATGGCACGATAGTAGCACCAAGTGCGCCTACAACAGTTTCAAAGCTCTTTGGATTGACTGAGCTTTCCCTGTTATGAAGATCTTTTTCAGGTCTTAGGCTATGACAGCCGTAAAATAGCGCTACTTTTAGCCCACTAAGTGGCTTAACAACCTTTGCTCTTAGCGTTTCTACGTTTTGATAAAGCACCCAAAGAAGGCTTGTGATCTCAGTTGAGCCATTATATTTCATATTACCTTCAGCCAAGAAAGTATTTATGCGGTCCTTTGCACCCTTATCAAGCGTAGTTTTAGCTCTTGTTAGAGTTAGCATACAAGTTGAGCATGTAGTAAGCATCGGCATATTCATCTGCTCTGCAAGTGCTATATTTCTAGCATTTGCCACAAGCGTAGCGATAGGATCAACGTCTTGTGCTTGTTGGGCACCACAGCAGCTCCAGCCCTTTATTTCGTGAAGCTTCCAGCCAAGTATCGGAGCGATAGCCTCAAGCGACATCTTAGCCTCTTTAGCTGCTTGAGAGAGTACGCATCCTGGGAAAAAAGCGAATTCGTTTTGCATAGTTACTCCTTACTAGCAGCTTTGCGAGCCGCATTTATCATTTTTACTAGATCATCATGTCCTTCAATATCCTCTTCGCCGAAAATATGAAGCGGATTCATCTTACCTGCAAGCATTAAATTTGCAGCGATATCCATTTTGCCCATATTTCTAAACACTCCCTCAGAGCGAAGTGCAAGCTTGATCTCATTTAGTCTGCCTGAGCCATCAACTAGATCGGTTAAGAACGCCTCAGCGTGATCTGGCCCCATACCATCATCAAAGCCTTTTTGTATAGCCATGATGCGAAGATCAGTTATGTCTTTGCATGCGCTTATGCCTTTTGGACAGCGATCAGCGCACTCTTGGCACTTTACACACATCCAAAGACCATTATCTATAGCTGGTTTTAGGTGCGGCATAGGATCTTTACTGCGTGAGTCAAAGGCAGCTCTATAAGCATGAACAAATACAAATGGCTGCATATAATCGCTCGCATCAGCTTCAAGTTTATTACACTCGCTAGCGCACGCACCGCAAAGTATGCAGTCCCATTCAAGCGCTACTTTTTCATACTCTTTTTGACTTTGCTTACAGCCTTTTTCTGCGCTAAATTCTGACTTAGCAGTGATGCTAGGCCTAATCTTGCGTAAATTTTCGATACTTGGCTCCCAGTCCACCATAAGATCAGATATAATCCTGAAATTTCCAAGTGGAGAAATTCTTATACTCTCTGGATTGTCATACTCAGCCAAAAGCTCGTTCATCTTCGTATCGCAAGCTAGATACGAGTGACCATTTACTCTAACAGCACACGCTCCACATATCGCTGAGCGGCAAGATGCTGTGAAATTTAGCGTCGCATCCTTTTTTTGTTTGATATCAAGAAGCACCGTTAAAAGAGTTTTGCCTTTGATCTCTTCATTTGTTAGCTCATAAGTTGATTCATATTTTTTAGTTCCGTCAAAGCGGTCGATAATAATTTTCATCCTAGCTCCTTACTCTGGCTTCTTGCCATCAAGTGAAAATATGCCTGTCACAACGTCTTTGTAGCTAAGCTCAAGCTTGCCGTCTTTTAGTGTGACTATGCTGTGTTTTAAGAAATTTATATCATCTCTTTTTGGATAGTCCTCTCTTGTGTGAGCGCCACGGCTCTCAAGACGATTTTGCGCTGCAAGGCATGCTGCACGAGAAAGAAGTATAAGGTTGCCAAGCTCGACATAGTCGGTAAATGCTGTGTTCATGACTGGGTTTTGATTTGGCACTTTAAGGGTGTCATATTTTGCTTGGATGGCTTCTAAATTTTTAGAGAGCTGATCAAGTTTTGCGCCAGTTCTAAAGATACCCATTAGATCCCAGTTGTTTTTACCAAGCTCTTCGCGAAGTGCGTACATATCATTTACACCGCCCTCGCCTGTTGCTATGGCTTTAAATTTATCCTGCCACATTTTTGCTAGCTCAGAAGTCTTTTTACCGCTTGCAAATTTTGCATTTTGCGCATAAGCTCCAGCACCCTTGCCAGCTAGATCGCCAGTTACAACTGCGTCAGTTAAGCTGTTTCCACCAAGGCGGTTTGCACCGTGGATAGATACGCATGAAGCCTCACCACCTACATAAATTCCAGGGATTTTTGTGCTCATATCATCAAATTTAGCTACCTCTATGCCACCCATTGAGTAGTGAGCTGTTGGACGGATAGGCACTGGTTGCTCAATTAGATCGATATTTTGGAAAAGCATAGCTGTGTGGCGAATTTTTGGAAGCTTTTTCATAATAGTATCTTTGCCAAGGTGGCGAACGTCACAAAGCACATAAGCGCTCATGCCCTCTCCAAAGCCTCTGCCTTCGCGAATTTCTGTCTCGATCGCACGAGCGACAACGTCACGAGGAGCTAGTTCCATCTTTTCGTGATAGTTTTTCATAAAGCGCTCGCCCTTGTTATTTAACAAGTATCCACCCTCGCCGCGAGCAGCTTCTGTGATTAGTGTGCCACCATTTTGAACGCCAGTTGGGTGAAACTGAAGCATCTCAGGATCTTCAAAACCAAGACCTGCTTTAAGCGCAGCAGCGATGCCATCACCAGTTGCTATAAAAGGAACTGATGTGCGGTTATAGAAAATTCTAGTGTATCCGCCAGTTGCGATGACTAGAGATTTGCAAAGAACTGGGTAAATTTGACCATCTTGGATGTTGCGAAGAACGACGCCTTCAACCTTGCCATCCTCAAGACCGATCTCAAGTAGCTCATGATCCATTAAAAATTTAACGCCAGCTGTGATAGCGTCATCAAGACAAGCGTGCATCAAAATGTGACCAGTTTTATCAGCCGCGTAGTTACAGCGTTTTTTACTAGCGCCACCCATGAAGCGAAACGCAACATCGCCATTATCTTTACGGGACACGTCGCCATTATCTATACGAGAAAAGAGCATGCCGTTGTGATCTAGCTCGTGAATGACTGCGCCTGCTGCCTCGCAAAATTTCACAACTGCATCTTGATCGGCAAGATAAGCCGCACCTTTAACTGTGTCATAAGCGTGAAGCTTGAAGCTGTCGCCATTACTAAAGTCAGTAACGCCGTTTATTCCACCCTCTGCCATACAGGTCGCATTACGTGATGGCATCATCTTTGTAGCAACAACGACGGTTGAGTTTGGATATTGCTTGCGAACGGCTGTTGCTGCACGAAGTCCAGCACCACCAGAGCCGATTATTAGCACATCAACAGATGGTAAGCCACTTTCATTGCCTTTTGGCAACTCACCAGCAAAAATATTGGTCGCACCAGCTGTTGTAGCTAGCGCACCTACGCTGATACAGGCACTTTGTAGAAATTCTCTTCTGGTAAATTTTTCACTCATTGATAACTTCCTATCTTAGTAAATTTTTAGCGTTTAAAACGCACCGCCAGTTTATTTCTTAATATTTTTTAAAACAGCTATATTAATTAAATAATTAATAATGAAAGATTACATTAAATTTACTTAGAAGAAACATAAAGATTTATTTTAGATTAAGAAATGAGAGCTGATATTAAAATCAAAAAAGATAAAATGGGCTTTTCAAGGTAGTTTATATAAATTTAGCGGTAGAAATTTTATAAGATATATAAAAATTTCTACCGATTTGAAGTTTACTTTTATTTTTGAGTTTTTAAGTTTTAAAAGCACTTTTTTAGGATATTAGAAAGATAAATTTACTTTTATACTTAAATAAATATATTAAATATAATAAATAACATTATTTTTGTCCTATTATCAAAATTCACCCTTTGGGTGCAAAATTTCTTTTAGCTCGCTATCACTTAGCTTGTAGTTATAAAATCTCTCATAAAACTCTTTTGTTTTTTGCTCTAAATTTAGATCGCTAAATTTCTCTGGGTAAAATGTCTTAGCCAGCCAAAGCGGATAGAGCGCACCTTCAGCACTTCTTACGCTCCAAAGATAAACGCCACTTGGCACTACAAAAATTTCTCCATTTTGCACAGCTTTTAGCTTGGCAAATGATGCGTTTTTAGCGATAGCATCGGCACTTTTTTGTGAATTTGTGATGATAATGTCTGGGTTAAAGATGATGACTTGCTCTTCATTTATCGCTTTTGAAATTTTAAAATCCCCATCGCTTAGCTCTGAGCTTAAATTTATACCACCAGCCACGCTAATATACTCTGCGCCGATATCCTTTGAGCTAATGGTATTAAAGTTCCCAGAGCTATAGTTAAGCACTAAAACTCTCTTTTTTGGCGTTAAATTTGCTGTTTTTTGGCTTACAAATTTTATGTTGTCGTTAAAATAGTCATTAAACTCATGTGCCCTTTTTATGCTCTTTTCGCCCCAAATTTCAGCGATCTTGCTAAAGCTATCTTGTATCTCTTTGATACTTTGAAATTTATCTATCTTCACAACTGCGATGCCAGCGCTCTCTAACTGAGCCTTGCTATTTTCATCAAACATCATGCCAACTGGCCCAAAAACAACTTGCGTTTTTGAAGCGATGATCGTTTCAATGCTGCTACTTAGCATGCCGCTTTTATTTTCGTTGCTCTTTATCTTTGGAAAAATTTTTGACATTAGTGGAGGCAGTTTTGGCGCACCGCTAATTATGTGATCTTCGTTGCCAAGCATCGCGGAGACCTGCACAAATGCCCCTATCAAAGGCGTTGCACGCTCGATAACATCAGGCACTTCTACCTTTTTATTATCGCTATCAAGCACCACTCTTGCTTGCAAACTAACAAGCAAAAAAGCCAAAAGTAAAATTTTCTTAAACATATTTTCTCCTTTTAATCCACCATCACGCAAGAGTAATGCTCGCGCTCATCGATGATATTTTTCACCACTCGTATATCTACACCGTAAATTTTCTTTAAATTTTCACCATTCATCACCTCGCTAGCCTCGCCGTAGATGTAGTTTTTATCACGCCCAAGCATCGCAACTTTTGCGTTTAGATAAAAGACTTGCTCTGGCTGATGAGAGGTGAGGATGATGATGTAGCCTTGCTTTGCGAGCTTTTTTATCTCTTTTAAAACTCGCATTTGGTTGCCAAAGTCTAAATTTGCCGTTGGCTCGTCAAGTAGCATCACCTTTGAGCGCTGCGCCAAAGCCCTAGCTATCAGAACCATTTGCCGCTCGCCGCCACTTAGATCGGTGTAAATTTTATCTTTAAAACTCTCTAAATTTAGCGTCTTTAGCGCATCTAGTGCTATCTTTTCATCCTCTTTGCTAGGGCGTTCAAATATACCAAGTCTTGCATTTGCACTCATCATCACCACATCAAAAACGCTAAAAGCAAATGGCGGAGTGTGAGCTTGCGGGACGTAGCTTATAAAGCTTGCTCGCTCCTTTTCGCTCATTTTTAGCGCGTCTTTGCCGTCTATTAAAATTTCTCCCCCAAGTGGCTTTAAAAAGCCAAGTATCGTCTTAAACGTCGTCGTTTTGCCAACGCCGTTGCTACCAAGCAGGCAAAAGATGTCGCCATCTTGTAAATTTGCATTGAAATTTTCTATAACGACCTTTTTGTCGTAGCCACAGCTTAAATTTTTTATCTCAAATTTCACGCAAAACCCTTTTTGCTCTTATAGAGCAGATAGACAAAAACAGGCGCGCCAACTAGCGAAGTGATGACGCCAAGCGGGATCTCACTTGCCATTAGGCTACGTGAAGTGGTATCTACTATCAGTAAAAATAGCCCTCCGCCAAGTAGCGAAGCTGGAAAGAGTGTGATGAAATTTGCTCCCACGACAAAGCGCATGATGTGAGGGATGACAAGCCCCACCCAGCCCACGATACCGCAAAATGAGACGCAAGTAGCGGTTAGAAGTGTCGAGGCGATGATGATTATGATGTTATAAAATTTCACATTTAGCCCCATCGCCCTAGCCTCTTCTTCGCCAAAGCTAAGCGTATTTAGCTTATAGCGAAGCATGAAAAGTGGCACAAGGCAGATCATAACTACGCAAAAAAGCAGAGCTAAATTTTTATATCCGCCGCTTCTTGCAAGGCTTCCCATCAGCCAAAAAGTGACTTCTGGTAGCTTATCTTCGCTATCGGCTAGAAATTTTATAAGCGAGCTAAGCGCCCCAAAAAGAGATGAAATGACGATGCCAGTTAGCACCATCACGAGTAAATTTAACCTGCCTTTTGCGATGACGCTGCTTATAAAAACGACAGCAAAAACCGCAAATAGACCACAAGCAAAGGCGCTAAGCTGCACGCCTATGTAGTTAAAATTTAAGATGATAGCCACGCTCGCCCCCACAGCTGCGCCACTTGAGACACCAAGGATGTCAGGCGAGACTAGAGGATTTTTAAAAAGACCTTGATAGACAGCTCCAGAGCTAGCAAGCGCTGCACCAACAAGGACGGCAAAAAGCACCCTTGGCAAGCGAATGAGCGTAAAGACCGTGTAGCCTTGCTCGTCGCTTGGCTGCTCGTTTAAAATGGCTGATCTTATAAACTCAAAAATTTGAGCGTAGCTTATCTCGTAGCGTCCGATACCTAATGAAAAAAAGAGCACCAGCAAAAGAAGCGCAAATAATGCGAAAATTATATTTTGACTACTCAAATTTCATCTCCCGCACGTCCCACCAAATGAGATAACTCTTGGTTTCTCTTTTAAATTTAAAGCCGCTTTTGGTCTTTGTGAGGTAGCTTTTTACATTTTCTTTGTAAATTTCTTCTTTTTCAGGCGTGATCTCACCGACAAATCTAAAATAAGAAAACGCCTCTTCAAGGCTAGCAAAATCCCTCTCATAAATGGTATCGATTATCTTTAAATTTGGATTTGCTCCCATGTCGTAAGCGATATTAAAGATAAAGTTATAGCCAAATCTCCTATCGCTAAGACCTGCCTCTTTTTCATCTTTTATCCCTTTTAAGAAGTCTTGCCAGAACGTTTTTAAGCTTGGATAATCCATTAAAAAAGAGGTCATCACGACATATTTTTTAGCAAATTTGTAAAGCTTTTTTATATCAAAAAGCCCAACTGAGCGTGATGCTAGCACGATGTCATACTTTGGCAAGTCCTTTATGCTCGCCTCATCGCTCCAGTCTTTTTGGATGAAATTTATATTTTTCGCTCCAGCCTCTTTTGCGTTTTTTTTAGCGTATTCAAGCATTTTAACAAACGGATCTAGCGCACTAACGCTCTTTGCTAGCTTTGCAAGTGGCACGCTAAGCCTTGCTGGACCACACCCCACGTCAAGCACACTGTCATCTTTTGTGATAGGTAAATTTGAGAGCAAATTTAATGTAGAAGCTGCCTCCATGCGCGTCATCTCGTTATACATATTCGCGACATCGTCCCAATTTACGCCACCTTCTTTGCCTTTTACCTTTTGCAAAGTAGGCAAAAACACTCGCTCCAAAATCGCTTGATAATCAACTAGCCCTTGCATCTCTCTCCCTTTGGTTATTTAAATCTGCCCTACAAAAAGGGCAAATTTAAAGAGCCTAAAGCCAAAATAAATTTGGCTTTAGTTTTTGGTTTTAGAATTTAACTTGAGCTGAAAGCATGAAGGTTCTGCTTTGTCCTAAGAAAAGTGAGGTTCCTTCTCTGTCTGGTATCTCTCCATTCACGTCAGATGGGAACATTCCCGCCCAGTATTTTTTATTAAAGAGGTTATTTATGTCAAATCTTATAGTTGTCTCTTTGCCTAGCCAAGCTTTTGTAGTGTATCTAGCTCCAACATCTGTTGTGAAGTAGCCATTTACACTATGAGCATTAGCATTGTCGATGTAGCGTTTACCTGTATAGTGGAAATTTGTTGTAAATGCAAGTTTATTTGTGCTAGGAACTGCGTAGTCAAACAAGACATTTGCTTGAAATTTTGGCTCACCGATAACTATTTTGCCTTCAGATACGCCATCTTTAGCATTTTTTATCTTAGCATCAAGAAGTGTAAAGCCACCATACATGCTTAATGTATCAACAAGCTTTCCGCCAGT
Organism: Campylobacter concisus; assembly: GCF_003048775.2. Taxonomy (NCBI): domain Bacteria; kingdom Pseudomonadati; phylum Campylobacterota; class Epsilonproteobacteria; order Campylobacterales; family Campylobacteraceae; genus Campylobacter; species Campylobacter concisus. The sequence continues at coordinate 996,315 of NZ_CP049272.1, forward strand.
AGTTAGCTCAAAGCCGCGGTTTCTTTGTGTGCCTTGAACTTTAAAATCAGCACTTGCTCCACTGCCAACTAGATATGCTATAGGACGCTTTATCTCAAAGATAGCAGCTGATAGGTCGAGCTCACCTAGTCTAGCTTTTGCACCAATCTCATATTGTTTGCTTCTAAATGGTTCTACCACTAAAGTCTCGCCTTTTCTAGCTCCGTTTGAAAATGTATATGTTGTTCCTTCGCTTGAGATACTATCTGCGTATGTTGTATAAAGGCTTACGTTTTCAAGTGGCTTATAAACAAGACTTACGCCATAGTTAAAGCCACTTTTATCATAGTTTTTCTCTTTAGAAGGATCTAATTTATAGCTTTTAAACCAGCTTCTTGAAACTGATAAGATAGTGCTGAAGTAGTCATTAAATTTAATATCATCAACAACAGATATATTTTTCATATCGCTACTACTACTTTTATATCTGCCACTTCCTTTTGCTACATGTGGATCGTTAAAGATTCTTGGATTATACAAATTTGACGTACCAAGATTTGCTCTACCACCACTATTTCTAGCACTATAAATGTTCCAGCAATATCCATTTGTAGCTACGGCAAAATTATGTGATAAAGAACCTGTTTCAAAATTTGTCAAACCTTTTAAGAACCAACTATCTACATCAAATCTACCAGATGCGCCACTGCCACCACTTTTAACAACTCTGTAATCTCCATTTTCATTTAAAAACGTCCCGCTTGTACCGTACATATCTCTGATAGCTTTTTGCCACTGATAGCCACCCTCAAAGTACCAGCTCTCACTTGGAGCATATTTTAGTTTTACGCTAGCTGTTGTTGTTTTTAGGTGATTACCACCAAATGTTTGTTCAAGCCCTCTTTTAGTATCTTTTACAGGGCTTGGTACATCAAATTTTGCCACTCCGTTTGTTAATGGCATACTAAAAGCACCTGGCATACCTGAGTTTTTATGCTCGTAATGGCTAAAGTTTGTCTCAAGTATTAAATTTTCTGTAAGGTAAAAATCAAGTCCTAATGAAGCCAAGCGACGAGAGAATTTACTATCTTTGGCATTCTTTTCACCGCCTGAGTAGTAAAAGACGCCTCTATATCCAACTTTTTCAAATTTATTTGAAGTATCAAGTCCGACGCCTAAATTTGACCTTGAGCTATAATCAGTCCAGATGATATTTTGAAGCGGAACTGGACGCTTGCGAGAGTAGAGGAAATATCCTGAAGGTGTAGCACCGCCATAAAGTGAGCCGGCAAGTCCGTTTTAGATTTGCAAACTTTCAAACATCGCCATAGGAACAGCTGTGGTAGATGTAGAGTAAAAGCCGTCCCAAAGGACATTGCCAACAACACTACCTTGAAAACCACGAGTTTGCGGACGACCGATTTCAGCTCCACCACGATATTGAATTTGTGCTGATGGGAAATATCTAACTGCTTCTTCAAAACCTTGGACACCTTGATTATCAAGCACCTCTTTTGAAATTGTATTTACTTGATAAGGCATATCTAAAACTTTTTTGTCAGCCAAAGGACCAGCAGCGACTCTTTTGTTTAAAATTCCCTCATCTATACCACTTTCGCTGATGTTATCACCGACAGAATTTACTTCAACGCCCTCAAGCTTTGTCGTTTGCACAGCAAAAACTTGACTTAAAAAACCACTGCACATCAAGAGCGCAGCACATGTTGCAACCGAGATTTTGTAACTCAATTTTTACTCCTTTTTATAAAAATTTTACGTCTGAAATATTACTAGAACAAATCTTAAATATAATTTATTAATTTATTAAATATATGAATATATATTTAATAAATTAATAGAGGTAAAATAGGTCATTTAAATAATAATATGAGATAAATTTATCGTTTTATTTTGTAGAAATTTTGGTTATTTTTTTATAATGAAGCGTTTTTTATAAGGCTAATTTTTAGTTAAAAAGTAATAAATCTCGCCGTAGTGTCTGACTGAGATGATCCAGTTTAAATTTATATCAAATATCTCAATATCATCAAGTGATGGATACCAGATATCGCTAAAAAATTTATCTAAATCATCAAAGCGCAAAATATCAATGCTCTCAAATTTATTAAAATTTATGTAAATTTCATTTGGCGTGGCGATGCCAAGCTTGCTAAAAGCGGTCTTGAGATCAAAATTTTCTTCGTCCGCATTAAAGCCATCAAGCTTGCTAAATTTATCTATCTTAAAAAACTCATCTATATTATCTAGGCTAAATTTATGAAGTAAATTTTCTCTTATCTTTAAGCACTCATCGTTTGACAAGCTCCTAATGATCGGCATCTCAAAGCCATATTCTTTGCGGAAATTTTCTAGTTTTATCTGATCCATTTTGGGAGGTTTTGGCTAAATTTAAATTTAGCCAAAAATTTATTTTAAAAGCTCTTTTGCGTATTTTAGGCCTAGCTCGTAAGCTTTTGCATTTGCCTCTTTGACCTTAGCTGGCACGCTTGCTAGCATCTCTTCACGCACTAAATTTTCATCCATGCACCCACTCATCGCCACAGCCACACCAAGGGCCACGACGCTTTGAGTGATGACGTTACCAACCTCGTCTTTTGCGATAGAGATGATAGGAATTTCATAAATTTTCCAGCGCTTTTTATCCTCATCGCTCACTTTTACCAAATTTGGCTCGACAACGATCGCGCCGCCCTCTTTCACGCCACTTTTAAAGGCGTTGTAGCTTATCTGCGCGGTGGCAAGCATAAAGTCTATCTCGCCCTCGTTTGCATAAGGGTATAAAATTTCTTTCTCGTCAAGTATGATATCGACCTTCGTTGGGCCGCCACGCACCTGAGATGTGTAAGTAGAGGCCTTCACGCCGTATCCGCCTGCTTTTATCTTGGCAGCTGAGAGGATCTCGCCTGCTAGTATGACGCCCTGTCCGCCAACGCCGACAAATCTTAGTTGTGACTTCATGCTAGCTCCTCAAAATTTATCGCTTCATTGCTCATTGCAGCCTTTCTTACCTTGTCGTAAGCTTTGGTGTATTCGATCTTTTCTTCATCTTTGTGAAGCACGCCAAGTGGGAAAATGCCCTTTTTCTCTTCGTCACTTAGCATGTCAAATTTGACCTTGCTCGTCGTGCGGCCTTTTATCCACTCTAAATTTTTCACCGCCTCGCCCATTTTATTTTTGCGGCCTAAATTTATATGGCAGTTTGAAAATACATCAAAAAAGCTGTATCCATCGTGGCTAAAGCCCTCTACAAAGAGCTTTGTTAGCTTCTCTGGCTCGATGACGCTACCACGCGCGACAAAGCTAGCACCTGCGGCGGTTGCGAGCTTACAGGCGTCAAAGCTAGGATCGATGTTGCCGTATTGCGCTGTGACCGTCCACATGCCCTTTGGCGTGGTTGGGCTGGTTTGAGAGTTTGTTAGCGCGTAGATGAAGTTGTTTATAAGGATGTGATTTAGCCCGATATTTCGGCGGCATCCGTGTATCGTGTGGTTGCCTCCGATCGCTAGTCCGTCGCCATCGCCAGTTACCACGATGACGTGTTTGTCTGGATTTGCCATCTTTACGCCAGTGGCGTAAGCTACGGCTCTGCCGTGAGTTGTGTGGATGGTGTTGCAGTCGAGATATCCGCTAAAGCGACCAGAACAGCCTATGCCTGAGACCACGCAAACATCGTTCATATCCCAGCCTATGGTGTCGATAGCGCGGATGAGCGCCTTTAGTATGACGCCGTCGCCACAGCCCCAGCACCAAAGAGTAGGCATTTTGTCTATTCGTAAATATTTATCATAATTAAAAGCCATAAATTTCTCCTATCTTCGCCTCGATCTCGCTTGGACTTATCGGTCTGCCGTTTGCTTTTAGCAGTTTTGCAAAGTCATCTCTTAAGATGATCTTTGAAATTTCGCCACTATATTGACCTAAATTTAGCTCACAGACTAAAATTTTCTTAAATTTATTTGATATCTCTTTTAGTTTTTTAGCTGGAGCTGGGAAAAGTGTGAGTGGCTTAAATAGCCCTACTTTTAGCCCTTTTTCACGTAAATTTAATATCGCTTGCTTAGCCGAAAGCGCCACGCTACCAAAGGCGATGATGCAAATTTCTGCATCTTCAAGCATAAACTCTTCAAATTTCTCGCACTCATCTACGTGTAAATTTATCTTATTAAATAGCCTATTCATCGAGTATTCAACGATCTTGCCATCTTCTGTTGGAAAGCCAGTTGAGCCGTGATGAAGCCCAGTGATATGGTAGTGGTAGCCTTTAAAGAAAGGATTTAGCGTGGCTGGCTCATCTGGTGCGGCCTCATAAGGTTTATACTCTTTTGGCTCGCCACTAAATTCTCTTCTTTTATAAATTTCTAGCTCGCTAATCTCTGGCAAACGCACCCTTGCTTGCATGTGTCCTATCGTCTCATCAAGTAGCAGCATAACTGGCGTCATAAACCTAGCTGCGAGGTTAAACGCTCGAACTGTTTGCGTATAGCACTCCTCTAGACTGCTAGGAGCTAGCACTATCATATTTACATCGCCGTGAGTTGGGTTTTTGGCCTGCAAGATATCGCCTTGTGCGACGCGGGTTGGTAAGCCAGTTGAAGGGCCACCGCGCATGACGTTTACAATGACAAGCGGTATCTCAGCGATAAAGCCAAGGCCTATTTGTTCAGCCTTTAGTGAAATTCCAGGCCCTGAGCTAGCAGTCATCGCCTTAGCTCCGCTCGCACTTGCACCAAGAGAAACTGAAATTCCAGCTATCTCATCTTCCATTTGTATAAATGTACCGCCATGTTTTGGCAAAAGCACGCTTAGCTCATGGGCGATCTCGCTACTTGGAGTGATCGGATATCCGCCAAAGAAGTTACAGCCACACTCGACCGCAGCCCTTGCTACTAGGGCATTTCCAGTTGATACTAGCTCTCTCATGCGCTCTCTCCAAGCTTTGCAAATTTATTTGCCTTTACGGCCGCAGCTCGCTCTTTGCTCTCAGGCGTTAGCTTTGCAAATTTAAAGCCTTTTTCAGCCACATAAATGGCAAAATCAGGACAGTGAAGCTCACAGTCGCGACAGCCTATGCATGAGTCAGCATAGACGACCTCTATCATCTTACCAAGCACCGCTTTTGGCTCAAGTCTCATCGCTAGCACGCCTGCTGGGCAGTAGCTCACGCAGACATCACAGGCCTTACACCTGCTCTCATCGACCCAAACAGGTACATTTTCTTTTATTATCATCTATATTCCTAATCCAAATTTTCTTTTAAAAATTTAATGTTTTTTCTAATATCAGCTTCGCTTTTACTTAGCTGCTCTTGCTCACTTTCATTTATATTTAGCTCTAAAATTTCTTTTAAGCCCTCACGTCCAAGCCTTACTAGCCTGCCGCAACTTAGCTCATCATCAAGAAGTACGCTAGCACTTAAAATTTCATCACTCTTGCCCATGATCGCTTCACACATTTTCACAACTGCAGCCGCTGGTGCGTAGTAAGCTGAAGTGCCAAGGAGCTTAACGATCTTTGCACCACCAGTGCTTGTCTCTTTTTTAAGAGTTGCAAGCTCATTTTCGTTTAAATTTTCGCTGATATTACTAGCTGATACGATCATCTCGTCGTTGTGAGCTCCAATTATCTTTGTCTTTAGCTCTTTTGCATCTTTATCTTTTAGAAGCGCTAGCTCATATCTGCATCTTGCGCCATCAAGCTCACCAGCCATGCCGATCACTTTATTTTTGCTAAAACCACTAAATTTATGAGCCGTCCAGACCATCACATCAAGCGGATTTGTCACGACGATTATCACCGCATTTGGTGCAAATTTTGCGATATTTTGAGCCGTTTGTTTTACGACTACGGCGTTTTTAAGGAGTAAGTCCTCTCTTGTTTGACCCTCTTTCCTTGGGCTTCCAGCAGTTACCACTACGATATCACTGCCCTCTATTAGCATAAAGTCATCGCCACCACAAACGGTAGTTTTCGCATTAAAAACGCAGCTTGACTGCGCTAGATCGATCGCTTTTGCACGTGCTACGTCACCAAATATATCCACAAGCGCGATCTCATCGCAAACTTCTCTCATGCAAAGCGCATAAGCTATGCTTGCACCGACGTTTCCAGCTCCAACTATACTTATTTTCATTTTCTCATCCTATTATTTGATTTAAAATTTTACTTGGTCTCATGACCTCATTTGCCCTCACTTCATCTGGCAAATAATATCCGCCAAATTCCACGCTTGCACCATCATTTTGTCTTATCTCTTTTAAAATTTTGCTCTCATTTTTTTCTAGCTCGTCTGCTAAATTTTCAAAAATTTTGCTTAAAATCCCGCCACTTTTTGCCATTTCTCTTGCCCAAAATAGTGCCAGATAAAAGTGCGACTCCCTGGTATCAAGAGTGGCATTTGGCGTTTTGTTTTCGTCCAAATAGCTAGCAACCGCTCTATTTAGCGCATCACTTAGCTCTTTTGCCTCTTTTTTTTGCTTAACAAACGCTAGATGTTCAAGCGAAGCACTAAGCGCTAAAAACTCGCCGAGACTATCCCAAAGTAGATGGTTCTTCTCTTTTAGCTCTTTTACAAGCGTTGGGGCCGTTCCGCCAGCACCTGTTTCAAACATCGCTCCACCAGCAAGTAGCGGCACAACTGAGAGCATTTTTGAGCTGCCGCCTAGCTCAAAGATCGGGAAAAGATCGGTTAAATAATCTCTTAAAACGTTACCAGTTACGCTTATAATGTTTTTGCCAGCTCTTATCAAGCTAAGCGTTTTTGTGGTTGCTTGCTCGTAGTTTAAAATTTCAAATTTTACGCCAGCGCTAGCAAATTTCTCTTTAAATCTTTCAAATTTAGCTATCAAATTTCTATCATGTGCACGGCTGTTATCTAGCCAAAAAATAAGCTCATCTTTTGAGATTTCGCCTCTTTTTAAAGCAAGCTCAAACCACGCATTTATCGCGTCTTCTTTAGCCTGAGTCATCCTAAAAATGTCGCCCTTTTTGACGCTAAATTTAAAAACGTTCTCGCCTGCCTCATCAAAAACTACAAATTCTCCGTCTTCTTTTGCGATAAAAGTCTTATCGTGGCTGCCGTACTCCTCAGCCTTTTTAGCCATTAGCCCCACATTTGCCACGCTACCGATCTTGCTCACATCAAGCGCGCCATGCTCCTTAAAGTCCGCTACGCAAGCCTCATAAACCCTAGCGTAGGTCCTATCTGGGATCATGCAAAGCGAGAAATTTAGCTCGCCGCTTCTATCTTTCACCTTACCAGAGTTTCTAATGAGTGCTGGCACAGAGGCGTCAATGATGACGTCATTTGGCACGTCAAAGTTGCTAGCATTTTCATTTAGTGCCCAAATTTTTGCCTTTTTGCTAAAAATTTCATCAAATTTAGCCAAAATTTCATCTTTATTTTTAAGAGTTGAAATTTTAGAAAACATATCTTTTAGTCCGTTTTTAGCCTCCACGCCGTGAGCTTTAAACTCTTCACCAAACAGCTCAAAAACCTCTTTAAAATAGCTTTTTATCGCATACGCAAAGATGACTGGATCGCTAACTTTCATCATCGTGCATTTTAGGTGTAGGCTCAAGGTCAAATTCTCTTTTTTTGCCTCTTCAAAACAGCTTTCATAAAATTTATCTAGCTCATCTACGCTTAAATATGTAGCGTCAACTATTTCGCCGCTTTGGATGGCAAGCTCTTTTAAAAGCTCTTTTTTGCCCTCTTTACTTATGAAATTTACATAAAATTTCTCATCTTTACTAGCGATAATAGAGCGCTCATTCTCATAAAAGTCGCCCTTTTGCATATAGCAAATTTTTGTCTTATTTGTCTTGTTCCAGTCACCATTGCTGTGAGGATGTTTTTTGGCAAATTCTTTAACCGGAGGCAAGACTCTTCTATCTGAGTTTCCTTGTCTAAGAACTGGATTAACCGCACTGCCAAGCACTTTTTGGTATTTTTTAGCGATCTCTTCGTCGTAGTCTGTGATGATCTCATCTGGATAAAAAGGCACGTTTATGCCTTTGCTTCTAAGCTCCTCTATCGCTGCTTTTAGCTGAACGAGCGTGGCTGAGATGTTTGGCAACTTTATAATATTTGCCTCTTTGTGACTGGTCAGCTCGCCTAAAAGCTCCAGCTCATCGGCCTTATTTAGTCCAAGCTCTTTGCTAAAAGCAGATAAAATTCTCCCAGCCAGGCTAATATCGGCCCTAGTTATGCTAATGTCAGCGCGTGATAAAAAGCTCTTTACGATAGGAAAGAGAGAGTAGCTTGCAAATAGCGGTGCTTCGTCAGTTTTGGTCCAGATAATGTCACTCATTTTAGCCCTTTTATTTTTTTAAAATTTATCACTTTCTTTATTAAATCTCGTTGTATTTTAGGCATTTGTCGCAAATTCTAGCTCTATTTTCCTATATTTTGGTTGTGCTCGCTTAAGGTTTTTGAAAAAATGTGTTTTTTCACCTTTTTGTCAAGCACAAAGTATAAATAATCGCTCTTTGCAGGATTTATCGCCGCTTTGATCGCGCTTATTGAGACCGAGCAGACTGGACTTGGCGGAATGCCGTCGTTTAGATATGTATTAAACTCGCTCATATCGCTTCTTATGCGCTCAGCCGTGATCACATCGTGTGAATAAATTCCATAGTTTAGTGTGCCATCCATTTGCAGCCTCATGCCTTTATTTAGGCGGTTATAAATGATTGAGGCGACAAGTGGCATCTCGGCATCATTCGCCGCTTCTTTTTGAATGATCGAAGCGATCGTTAAAATTTTAAACCATTTTTTCTCATTGTATTCGCCAAAAATTTTATTGCTGATTTCGCTTTGAGCCTTTCTTGATGAATTTACAAGATAAAAAGCAAGGTGCCTTTCGCTGATGCCTATTGGAATTTTATATGTATTTGGCATCAAAAAGCCATCACTCACTGGAGCAAGAGCGTTATATTCGCCATTTAGCTTAACTGGATCAAGTCCTAGCTGGGTGGCGATCTGGTTTAAAAAAACGATAGTCGTTTCGCCTGGTATTAGCGTTATCTCGGTTAAAGCCGCTTTTGATTTTGCAAGTTTTTTTAAAAAATCAACCCTTGAAATTTTATCTTGACCGATCTCTATCCAGCCAGATTGCGGAGAGCCGATAAAAAGTATGGCGTACTTGTCTATCACGCTTAAGTTAAAGTTGCGATTAGCTAAATAAGATATAATCTCGCCCACACTTCCCTTTGGTATAAAAACGACCTTGCTTGTGTTTATAGGGCGTGCCAAATAGACAAAAATACTTAGGAAAATGATGGCTACGATATCAAAAAAAATGTCTAAATATGGCTTTTTAATAAAATTTTTTATCATCTTGATTCTTTCATTTATCTTACTTTTAAAATACGGCATAAAAATTAACGATTTCGAGTTTTACGGCGTAAAATTGGAGCAATTATATATAAAATTAGATAAAAAAATAATTGCAAGAGCAAAGCAGATAAGGCTTCCAAATTTTAAGAAAGAGAGCAAGCAAAAAAGCAGCGACGAGCGCCTTTTAAACCTTAGTAAAAGCGTAGATTTTATAGATACGATTTTTCAAGAAATTTCACTTGAAAATGTGCAAGTAGGAGATGATTTTAAACTAAAAATTCTATTTTTAGATGATATATTTTTTGTTGATAGCCCTTATTTAAATGTGGATATTAAATTCCAAAACGAACAGCAAGACGGAATAGATCTTTTTAGTGTTAGAAATTTAAGCTTTAAGGATTTTAACGTCAGCATTAGCGGCGAAGGAAGTGCAGATTTTGATAAAAATGACTATAAATTTGAGGGAAATTTCACCTCTCATGAGCTGCATGGCAAGCTAAATTTTGCCCTAAAAGATACATTTTTAACTTACAAAGCTTATGATGTCGAGGCTGGAAGTATCAAAAACTTCATTGACGAGCTTGATAGACGCATAGAGCTAAATAGTGAAGTTAAAAACTGGATATATGGATACATCGTTGCTGATGATTACGAGCTTAAAGAGATAAATGGCAAGGCTGATCTAGCTAAAAATAACTTTTATCTAAATGATCTAAATGCCACCGCAAATACTAAAAATTTGCTCGTTAAATTTGAAAAAGGCTTGCCAGCCGTAAATGTAGGTGAGGCAAATATCACGCTTAAAAACTCAAAGCTTAAATTTGATCTTATTTCGCCTATTTACAAGGGCAAAAAGCTTGATGGCTCAAGCGTTGTGATAAATAATATCTTTGATGAAAAAAGCGCAAATTTAGAGCTTTTTATAAAGACAAAATCGATCTATGATGAAGCTATAAATGAGATATTAAAAGCCTATAAAATCATCGTGCCAGTAAGGCAGCTTAGCGGAAAAATGGATGCTAGCTTAAAAATTTTGATAAAGCTTGATGAGAAAAGCTTAGAAAATTTTGATGAAAAAAGCGTCATTGCAAATGGAGAATTTAAGCTAAGTGACGCGATTTTAGAGATTGCTGGAAGTAAATTTAATACCAAAAATGCTCTCGTAAAGCTTATAAATACGATAAATTTAAGCATCGATGCTACTGGCTTTGGGCTTGACTTTTTCAAGGCAAATGCCAAGGCTGATATAAATTTACAAAAAAGTACTGGCGAGATAAAAGGCGTGATAGAAAGCTTTGATCTAAAAGAAAAAAATGATGAAATTTTAGTCTTTAAAAATGAGCCATTTAACGCATTTTTGGACTTTAGCAAGGCTGATGAAACTTTGCTTAAGATAGAGCCATTTGGGCTTGATATGAGCTTTGGCAGTGAAAGTAAAATAGCAACAAAAAATAGTAAATTTTTCATAGAGAGCTCGCCTGTTTTGAAGGAAAATGGAGTGCATGGTTTTGATGAGCTTAGCATAAAAAGCAAGGATTTTACTGATCTTGAAATTTTTGCCAAAGAGGCAAACTTTGATTTGCCGTTTTTAGATAAAAATGGCTCAAAATATGAAAACGATGATCTTAAAATTTTAGTCTCAAAAGCTGGTGTGAAGGTAGATAGTGCAAGTAAAAAGCTAAGCCTAGACATAAAAGAAAAAGCCATAAACGTAAAAACTAAAGATCTAAATTTGCTAGTGCTTGACGATAACAAAACCAGCGAGCAAAGCACGCCGCTTGAGCTTTTAGCAAAAAATGGCGATATCATTTTAAGGGATCTAAACAAGACTTTGCCATTTGCTAGCTTTAGCGCCGAGAAAAAGGGCAAAAGCACCTCGCTAAACGGACTAGCAAAGCAAGGCAGAGTTGGATATTTTAGCGATGAGAAAAGCATAAATTTAGACGCAACTGATATAAGCGGCGAATTTATCAACGACCTTTTTGGCATCAAGAGCTTTGAGGGCGGTAAATTTCGCCTAAAAATGCTTGGAGAAAACTCTAAAAATTTCAAGGCTGAGGTGAGATTTTTTGGCACGTATCTAAAAGACTACATCTTTTATCAAAGGCTTTTAAGCTTTTTAAACTCGGTGCCGTCGCTTCTTAGCTTTAAAACGCCTGACTTTAACGACAAAGGTTTTACTGTTAAAAACGGCAAAATTTTACTTACTAGAAAAGGCGACGTGATCGAGTTTTTAGCGATTGAGATGATAGGCACGAGCGCAGATATCGGCGGACGTGGCACTATCGATCTAAAGAGCAAAAAGATAAACATCGACCTTGAGCTAAAGTTACTAAAAGACGCTAGCAGTATCATTGATAAAATTCCACTGGTAAATCAAATAATCCTTGGCAAGGACCGCTCGCTCTCAACAGTCATCGCCATACGAGGCACTACCGATAAGCCTGAGTACTCGACGCAGATCCTGCAAGACGCCCTGCTTTCACCACTAAAGATAATAAGAAACGTGATTCAGGCTCCGTTTTTGATATTTGAGTAGTTTAAATCTGCAACGCACGAAAATTATAGAAAAATTATTGACTACTTCTAAAGCCAAGAGTGGGCACTCATTTTTGATTATATATATTATCCTCGGCTCGCAAAGTGCGTAAAAAGGATATCAAAAGCTAAAGATCAAGGTTTTGATAGCTATTTTTTGATACTAGTGCTATTAAAATATTTTAATAAAAAACATAAAATTTTACATATAAAAATATGTAAAATTTACTTCATCTCAAGGCGCATCAGATACATATCCTCGCCGTCAGTTACCTTTAAATTTTGGCTTTTGCACTTTGGACAGGTGAAGTCATTTTCATTAAGCTCTCCGCCAAATCCGCAATCCAAACACTCTACAACAATGCCTTGTAAATTTATGACAAGCTCAGCGTTTTCACAGATCGTACCAGCCTTATAAACATCAAAAGCGCTCTGCAAATAGTGTGGCTCCACTCCACTTAAACGGCCGACCTTTATCTCGATCTTGCTTATCTCTTTGGCATTTTCTTTGGCGGCGTTTTTCTCGCAAAGGCTAACTAAATTTTGAACGATACTAAGCTCGTGCATTAGCAGATCCTTGGTAGTAGCTCGCCCTTTGGCGGCTCGAGAAATCTTCTTGATTTATAGGCGTTTTCGATGATGACGCGCTCGTTTTTAGCTTCCATTACCTCGCCTATTATCATCGCGTTTTTATCAAATTCTCGCAAAATCACAAGTGCGTCCTCGGCCTGGCTCTCATCAACTGCTATCACAAAAGTACCCTCATTTGCGAGCTCATAAGGCTCAAATCCAAATAGCTCACAAACACCCATCACTTCGTCTGCGACCTTGATATTTTCTTCAAAAACCAAGATGTCAAATTTACTAAATTTAGCCCACTCGTTTAGTACTGCACTTAGTCCGCCTCTTGTCGCATCACGCATGCACTGCGGCTTTATGCCAGCGCTAAATAGCTTTAAAGTAACCTCTTTTAAGCTCTTGCAGTCACTTTTTAGATCAAGTCCAAGCTCAAATTCTTCTCTTGCTGCTAGTACCACGCCGCCGTGTCTGCCAACATCTCCAGAGATTAAAATTTTAGCCCCAGCTTTTAAATTTTTAAGCTCCACGCCTTCGCAAACTATCTCGCCGATGCCTGCTGTGTTTATGAAAATTTTATCGCATTTTCCCTTTGGTACGACCTTTGTATCGCCACAAACTACGCTCACACCGCTATCTTTACAAGTTTTTGCAAGCGAGCCAAGCACACGCTCAAGCTCTTCTATACTAAGCCCTTCTTCGATGATGAGCGAGCAGCTTAGGTATTTTGCGCTTGCTCCAACCATCGCTAGGTCGTTTATTGTGCCGCAAGCCGCGATCTTGCCGATGTCGCCACCATTAAAAAAAATGGGAGTTACCACAAAGCTATCAGAGCTAAATGCGATCTTGCCGTTTAAATTTAATATCGCTGAGTCGTTGCTCTGCCTTAAAATTTCATTATCAAAAATTTTAAATATCGTCTCGTTAATAAGCGAGTTCATCTCCTCGCCGCCGCCGCCGTGACTTAGCATTATCTTTTTCATTAAATTCCTTAACCAACTCTTGCGTATTTAAAATATGCCGCACAAGCGCCCTCGCTTGAGACCATGCACGATCCTATCGGATTTTGCGGGTTGCAAACCTTGCCAAAGACTTTGCACTCTGTTGGCTTTGCTAGCCCTCTTAAAATTTGCCCACAAATGCAAGCCTTGCTCTCGCCAGCGCTCTCTATGCTGCAGTCAAACTGCACTCTGGCGTCAAGGTAGGCAAACTCATCTTTTAGTTTCATGCCGCTTTGCGCTATCTCGCCAAGACCTCTCCAGACAAAGTCGCAAGGCTCAAAATACTTAGCGATAAGCTCTTTTGCCTTGAGGTTACCCTCTTCTTTGACCGCCCTTGCGTACTCGTTATAGACTTCATAAGTGCCTGCGTTTTGCTGACGGACTAAATTTAGAACACTTGCCATGATATCAAGCGGCTCAAAACCACTAATGGCGATTGGTCTTTTAAACTCATTTGCTAGCTCTTTGTAAATTTTACTTCCAGTGATGACGCTTACGTGGCTTGGGCCTAAAAATGCGTCTATCCTCACGTTTTCATCGCTCATTATAGCTCTAACTGGAGCTGGGACTGTTACGTGATTTATGTGAAAATATAAATTTTTAATGCCCTCTTGCACCACTTTTTCAACTAAATTTGCGCTCATTGGCGTTGTAGTTTCAAATCCGATCGCAAAAAATATGACCTTTTTGTCTGGATTTTGCTTAGCTATATTTAGCGCATCAAGTGGCGTGTAAAGTGCTCTTATGTCGTGTCCCTCGCCGCGAAGCTTTTGCAAGCTTGTCTTTGAGCCAGGCACTCTTAGCATGTCAGCTAGCGTGCAAAAGATCACATTCTCCATGCTAGCTAGCTTACAGGCCTCGTCTATGCGGCTCTTTGGCATCACACAAACTGGACAGCCTGGGCCGTGGACGAAATTTATATGCTCTCCAACTAAGCTTGGCAGTGCAAATTTCATAATGCTATGCGTATGGCCGCCACAAATTTCCATGATACTTAGGGGCTTTGTGCTCTCTTTTTTTATGAGTTTTGAAAGGGCTAGGATTAAATTTTTATCGCGAAAGTCATTGATAAGATCCATCAAATTTTCCCCGCGTTCATATCATCAGCGATCTTTTGATAGACCTCTAAGCTCTCAAGCGCAAACTGCGTATCGATCTTTTGCATAGCGTATCCAACGTGGATTAGCACATATTCGCCAACTTTTACTTCTTCAGAGATGAGATCTAGGCTTACCTTTCTAGTAACGCCCAATGTCTCAACGGTGGCAACGTTATTTTCATCTATTTCTATTACTTTTGAAGGGATTGAGAGGCACATTATCTTAGCTCTTTTTTAAATTCCAAATAACTTATCCATTTATCAATGCCCTCACCTGTTTTGCTGTCTATCACAAAGATGTCAACCTTTGGATTTAGCTTTCTAGCGTCATTTTTCACTCGCTCGATGTCAAAGTCAAAGTGTGGTGCAAGCGAAGCTTTTGTGATGAGAAGCACATCAGCAGCCCTAAACATCACTGGATATTTGCTCACCTTATCATCGCCCTCTGGCACTGAAAGAAGCACAGCATTAAAATGTGAGCCAACGTCGTAGCTTGCAGGACAGACTAAATTTCCAACATTTTCTATAAAGACTAGATCAAGCTCGTTTAGTGGCAGGTGATGAAGCCCTTCATGCACCATAAATGCATCCAAGTGACAGGTCTGACCTGTACTTATCTGATGAGCTTTTGCGCCAGCTTTTACTATACGGTCGGCATCTTGATTGGTTTCAAGATCGCCCTCAACAACGCCTATTTTAAACTTACCAGCCTTTATCGTAGCCTCAAGAAGCGTGGTCTTACCAGCGCCTGGGCTACTCATCAAATTTACACAAAGTATCTTTTTCTCATCAAGATGAGCTCTATTGTGGGCGGCCTCTTTATCGTTTTCAGAGAGAATTTTCTCTATCACGTCTATGGTTTTGCTCTCGTTTAGCACAGGGTGTGCGTGAGCCTCATGGCTATGCTCATGTGCGTCATGAGCGTGATCTGTATGTCCATCATGAGTGTGTGGGTGCGAGTGAGTGGTGCCATTAGCGTGAGTGTGAACGTGGGCGTGATTACCCATTGAACAACCGCAATCTTTACACATTTTTTCATCCTTTTTTATTAATTTATGGAGATTTTAACTCTTAAATTTAAAAATAAAATTAAAATTTAGGAGTTTTTGCAAATAGATCAAAATTAATTAATTTATTTAAATTTTTATTTAAATTTAAAAATATAAATGAAATTTGCAAAAGAATTTTGACTAAATTTACTTTACTCTTTTTGCCTAATCTCATCCAACTTATCAAAATTTTCATCACCAAGTAGTTTTTTACTATTTTTTTGGGCATTCTTTTGGATTATTAGATCCTTTAGTCTAGCTTTGCCATTATCCATCACCATCAAAACAGCATACGCATCAACGTCTTCTTCTCTCATTTCATCTTCAGTATTAGCTGCACTATCAGGTGACATATAAAAGTGCTCTATGCCGTATTTTACGAGCGAGTAGCCGTCATATCTACCAGCTAAAAACACTCCATTTTCTGGCTTGCTTACACTAAATTTTTCAAAGCTGTAAGTACCATTAACATCTGGCTTTAAAACAGCATAAACTCTAGCCCCATCTCTTACTCTATCATCGTATTGGTCGATATAGCGGTCATCTTTATCATTTTCGTCAAAATTTCTTGAATGAAAATTTGAAAATTCATAGTTTAAATCAACATAGTTTCCGCGAAAAAGATCTCTTGGATCATAAAGATTTACCCTTACTCTTACCTCTTGTCCAAAATAAAGCGGCATAAGCGCGTAGCCAAGCATAATGCCAATAAGCGAAATTTGAAAAACTACAGCTACTATTAATACTTTTATCTTCATTTTTTACGTCCTTTTCTAGCGACAACTAGCACTATGAAAGCAAACACCATAAATAGCGCCGTAGCACCAATATAATCACCTATAAGTTGGAAATACCTCACGGCTGCAACCAAAAATATCATACAAAGACCAAGTTTTAACTCACCCTTTTTGATAAGAACCGCAGCTGTTATGATATTTGCGAGCGAAAAAAATATATTTGCGTAGCCAGGACCGTAGCTAAAGACAAATGGCAACGATACGAGCAGTGCCCCAAGCAGCAAGCCACTCTTGTTTTTTTCTTTAAAAAATAGTGCAAAATAAGCAACGCTAAATAAAATAAAGACAAAGCCAAAATTGCTTTTAAAAAACGACTTCACAAACCAAAGCTCTTCATCTCCAACCTCAAATAAATTTCTTTCTTCAAATAAAAATAGACAAAATAACAACACAAAAACGCCAAAATTTTTACCAAATTCTTTCGCAAATGCACCAAGCCCTACTCTAAATTTATCTAGTAGCGGCGAAATGCTAATAAGTAAAAGTGCATAAGATAGCGATACAATCGCAACCATCGGAAGTCCAAACAAAAATCCATAATCAAATATCGCTCTAAAACCACTAATGTAGCCGCAAAATGAAATGATGTATATAAAAATATCTATAAAAAGCACAAAAGCAAGCCATTTTGAGTCGTCTTTGTAAAGCGTATATGCGCCAAGCACTATAAAAATGATAAAGCCAAAGCCAAAGTCGCTCTGATAAGCTATCATAAAAAACCAAACTGTCGCAAAGATAAGGCTTTGGGCTACCAACACACCTTTTTTACTAGCAAAAGAAACCGCAAACGCTCCGATACTCCAAAGCAAGATACCGCCGCTTGGCTCATCACTAATGTTATAAATTTGAGCAATAAGCGCAATCGCCGCACCAAAGCAGAAATTTCCAAGAAAAAACATCGCCGTTGATAGATTTTCCTTTCCCTTTGCGAGATAGTAAATTCCACCAAAATTTACAAGCCCAAGCACAAACAATACAAGTGCTAAACGTCCTAGTCTTGGTATCTCTTCCCAATTTGCACCAACGAGCGTAAAAAAGGCTAGCGCAAAAAAGAGATATGCTACGAGTTTTAAGACAAAACTTATCTTGTCACTATGGGCATCAGGGTCGATGTCATATAAATTTGCTATTTTTATAGCAGTCTCTTTATCGACTATGCCGTCACTTTGCCACCGATCCAGCTCTTTTGTTAGAAAAATTCTATTTAAAAAGTTCATTATTCACACTCTCTTTTATAAGATATACAAAACACTAAATTTCCAGCAAGTGTCTTAAATGTCGTATTTATGTCCATTGACACTGCCTTAGTCTTTCAACAAAAAATATAATTGTGATTTAAAATATAAAAAAATACAGAAGCTAAAATGCCACCGATGATAAAAATTTTTAGCAAGGTAGCTTGGGCCAGACTCCTAAGCTTTGCTTTAAAAATTTCTCGCTTAAGCCTAAACCCAAGTAAAAAGAAAAAAACGGCAATCAAACTATCATTTACCAAAAGGATAAGGGGCTTTTGTATCGGCGATCTGCCAAAATTTAGCCTTGTATCGATTTGTAAAAATGAGTTATAAAAACTGCTTAAAAAAACATTTTCAAAGATAAAAGCCACTAAAGCAGCAGCGATAGGAAAGATACCACCGCTAGCTTCACCTATAAAAAAATCCCAAAAATTCCTAAAACACATAAAGACCCTTAAAAAACTAAAACCTAGGAATAGCTGCCCTTGTGAGTTTAGAAAATTTTACACCCTTTAAGCCGGCGATCCTTTCAGCAAAGCGTTCAATTTTGCCAGCCTCGCCTCTTATTGAAATCGTTTCTAAGCAGTTATGGTGATCGACATGAACATGGTTTGTGCAGATGATTTTCACATCAGAGCTATGCTCTATATCCATCTTTTTATTCACCAAATCGTTGTGATGATGCATATAAATGAGCGTCAAAACCCCGATCAACTCCTCACTAGCGTCCTTCCAGCTATCACTTACGATCTTTTCGCGTATCAAATCCCTCGTAAATTCGCTCCTAGAAGCGTAGCCTTGTTCGCTAACCTTTTTATCTAGTTCGTCTAGTAACTGACTAGGTAAAGAAACACTAAAACGTATAACACTATCCATTTTCTGCTCCTTTCTTGTTTGATTACCGTTTATAATCATTATACATCACTTATTAGAAAATGTGGATAAATAATAATAAATTTGCCCTAAATTTACGTTAGAATCGTTGCTACAGAATTTTTTATTGATATAAAATTTTAAATTTACTTTAGTAAATTTTTTGTAAATAAGTTCGAGTAAAGTCTTATTTTGAAAAACTCCGCCGCTTAGTAAAATTTCCATTTTTTCTTTTTTTGAAATTTCAAAAATAATATCAGCCAAGCCATTTATAAATGCCGTTGCAGCCACTCTTGGCTCATCTTTTAAAGCACTTTTAAAAGCTTCTTTAAAGCCGATCACTCCATCATCTAGGCTAAATTTATAACACACATCTAAATTTTTATCATAAAGTGCTTCAAGTCTCATACCACTCTCGCCCTCAAAACTCGAGTGGAAAAGCCCACAAATAATCGCCCCAAATGCGTCAAATATCCTACCAACTGAGCTAGTCTTTACTAAGTTTAATCCTTTTTGCTCCATTTTTTTAAAATTTGCAAGCATTTTTTCATCAAAATTTACTAGAAATTTACGTCCCTCGTCCTCAAGAGAGTATTTTAAAATAATAGAATATGCGATTAGATAAATATTTTTGATGCTGTTTTCGCCCCCAAATAGGCTAAATTCATCAAAGTGATAAACTCGCTCGTAACTCTTTTTATCTAGCCTAAAGACCTCGCCACCCCAAATTTTGCCATCTTCCCCGTATCCAGTGCCGTCAAAACAAAATCCAAGATACTCTTTGTCTACTAGTTCATTTTCAAATATCACGCTTAGCAAATGTGCGTAGTGATGCTGCAAATGAACTAGCTCAAAGCCCTGATCCTTTGCCCATTTTGTATTTAAAAAATTTGGATGCAGATCGGCTATAACTTTGTCTATTTTTAGATCATAAGTCGTTTCAAAAAGGGTAAAAATATCCTTAAATCTATCAAAAGTCGCTACGTTTTTTAGATCGCCGATATACGGGCTAATCATCAAAAGTCCGTCTTTGTATATACAAAATGAGCTTTTTAGCTCGGCTCCAAGGGCTAAAAATGTCCCTTTTTGCTTAAAATTTGTATGGATGAAATTTGGATTTAGCCCACGGCTCGTTCTTGTAAAAATCGGCTCATCACCAACGCAAAATGCGATACTATCGTCACTCGGTGAGTAAATTTCTCGGTCGTGATCAAGGTAAAAGTCTATGACATCACCTAGTTTTTCTCTTAGCTCGCTCTCATCTTTTATCACGACTTCACCTGAGATGTTTGCGCTAGTTGCGATGATGTCGTGCTCTAAATAATCAAAAAGCAAAAGATGTATGCCACTAAATGCGAGCATGACGCCAAGCTTATTTAAATTTGGTGCGACACTTTTTGCGATATTTGAGCCGTTTTTTGCTTCAAGTAAGACGATCGGCTTTAAATTTGAGCTAAGAAGCTTTGCCTCCGCCTCTGAAATTTGCGCTATTTTTCTAGCATTCTCTAAATTTTTACTCATCAGAGCAAAGGGCTTGCTTGAGCGGTGTTTTCTAGCTCTTAGCTCGCTAACTGTGCCTTCATTTGTCGCGTCACAAACCAGATGAAAGCCACCAAGCCCTTTAATGGCTAAAATTTTGCCCTCGTTTATGAGCTTAGCTGCCTCTTTGGCTGCTTCATTTTTGCTAGCCAAGACTTTGCCAAATTTATCTTTTAGATAGAGTTTTGGTCCGCAGTTTGGGCAAGATATCGGCTCTGCGTGATAGCGGCGATTAAGCGGATCTTTGTACTCGCTCTCGCAAAATTTGCACATTTTAAACTCGTTCATCGTCGTATTTATCCTGTCGTAGGGCAATGCTTTGATGATGGAAAATCTCGGTCCGCAGTTGGTGCAGTTTATAAATGGGTATTTGTAGCGTGGATTTGTGGGGTCATAAAACTCGCGTAAGCAGTCATCGCAAAGCGCGTAATCAGGCAAAATTGGCGCTTGCTTGGTCGCTGACTTTGAAGCGATGATCTCAAGCTTTTCATAAATTTTATCTATCTTAAATTTCTTTAGTTCATCAATCCTAGCAAGGGCTGGCAGCTTCTCATAAAGCTCTTTTTCAAAAGCCAAAAAGCTGGCCTCTTCGCCACTAAAATTTAGCTTCACGCCCTCGTCATCGTTGTAAATTTCACCAACAAGCTTAAAATTATGCGCCAAAGTATAGACAAAAGGTCTAAAGCCCACACCTTGGACTAAGCCTTTGATCTCATATCTAAAGCTTGATCTCAACGCCAAATCCGGGGTCAAAATTTGTTTTTATATTTGGGTTTAGGTGCTTTTTTATCAAGTTGCTAACTACCTTATTATAAAATAAATCCCCGCCTAAAGTAACATTTTTGATGTTAAATTTATCTCGTTTTTCATAGCTAAAATCGCTCAAAAAATGCGCCAAAGACTCGGTGCAACCAAAGCTGATATTCTTCTCTCCAGCGCCAGCAAGGACAAACGAAATGATACTTTTTACAAACTTAACCCCGTCTAAACCAAAGTCATCTTTCATCTTATAATCGATCCTAACTCCCTTTTGACCGCTAAAATCAGCTGCCATAAGGAGCAAATTCTCCCCTGCTTTTTTAAACTCATCACTTAAGCCAAGTATGCGCCCAGCTATGCAAAATAGCGAGAAAAAGCTAGCATTTGAGCTAAATTTACCACTTGGCAGGGCATGCTCTTTACTGAAATTTTCAAGTAGCCTTTCGCCGCCTTCCTGGGCTCTTATAAGCTCATAAATTTCTTCAAAGCTACTAAATTTTGGCAAAAATAGAAGCTGCGTTTTGCTTGATTTTGAAAGCAGGCAAATTTCGTCATCACTAAATTTGCTAAATTTTAGCCCCAAAGCTATATCGCTAAAATTACTAAGCCCAAATTCCTCGTTTTTTGCATAGAAAAATGGGCTTAAAACTGCGCTACTTTCAAGCAAAGTAAGCCTTGAAAGAGCATTTTTTTGCTCCTTTACTTTAATGCTTAAAAAGCTAAAATTTTCTTTATTTAGCTGCTCGCAAAGGGCGTAAAGAAAAAGGTCATTTGGCGCCATCACGTCAAAAAATAGCGGTGCGCCCTCGTGGTTTTGCCTGTAAATGGCTGTCGTTTTTAGTGCCAAAAGTGGCTTTTCAAAGCTAGCAAGCGCAATCTGTGCCCTATCATCGGCGATGAAAATTTTTGGTAGCTCTTTTAAATTTACAGGCATCAAGAAATTTGCATCAAAATTTACGCCAAGAGAAATTTCATATAAATTTTCATCTTGCTCTATGCAAACACTTTTGCCGTTTTTTAATAAATTTAGGCAGGTTTTTAGCTTTTCATTAAAATTACCAAGCGTTATCTCGCCATCAAATTTACTCAAAGAGAGCACGCCGCTTTCATTTAAAATAGCCTTGCCGTTAGCCAAAAATGCCGCCGCTTGAGATGGGCTAAGCGTGCCAAATTTTATCTCTTTTAGCTCATTTGCTTCATCAAGCTCATCTGCCACATCAACCTCGCTATGCTTTATAAAAAGGCTATAAGGCAAAATGGCGCTAGCTCTGTCTGCTAGGGCGCTAAGCTCATTGGCAAAGCCACTTACTTTTAGGCAAATTTGATCATTTTTACAGCTTATAGAGTGCTTAAGCTCCCCAGCTAATGAGCGTAAAAATGGTGCCAAAAAGGCTGGGTATTTAAAGCAGTAAAATTTAAAAGCAAGTATCATTTTAAACCTTTTTTGGCGTAGTCATCGAGGGTGTCGTTTAGGGTGAAATTTGCTACCTTCTCGCACTTAAAATCAAGCTCTTTTAAGTGATCAAGCAGCGTTTTTTCTAGGATATTAGAAGCTTTTATCACTTCATCTGAGAGGCTAAAATTTGATGATTCTATGCGGCTAGGCACGATGCCTAAGATTTTGGTTGTCGGCCTATCGCCTGCAAGCTCCATTAGATGAAGGGTTTGAAGCATCTCGATCTCGTGAGCCGAGCCGTCCCAGCTGATAAAATTTGGCACATTTAGAAAATCAAAAAAATAGACATCGCCCACGCTTGCGCCATTTGCGCTAATGCAATCAACGACGATAAGATAGTCAAATTCGCTTATTATGTGAGTTAGAGCGAGGGCTAAAGTGCCCCCGTCCATTAGAGTAAGCTCGTTTTTAGAGCTTGTAAATTTATAGTTTTTAGCCATCAAATTTACAAAATGAACACCTATGCCCTCATCGGCAAACATCACGTTGCCGATACCAAGAACCAGCACTCTCATCAGTGTTCTTTTACAAATTTATAGCCACTAACGATAGCGTCCATCGCTCCATTTTTGCCTTTAACAGCGTTAAATACCGCCATATAAACATGAATCGGCACAAATATCATAATGACCCACATACAAATTCTATGTATCGTTCTGACATTTGCTAGTCCGCCCATAAGCTCTTCAAAAAATCTCGCTGGCTCATAAAGTGCTCCGCCAAGTCCCTCATGATAAACATGAACGTAAAGCACAAGACCACTTAGGCAAATAAGAGTCAAAATAAGATAAAAGAAAAAGTATGAGGCAAACTGCAAAGGATTATAAACGCCCCTTAAATGCGGATGTGGCCCCATAAAAAGATAGTATTTGATCTGTGCGATCCAAATTTTTGGATTTAGAAAATCAACCACACTCATCCACTCTTTTTTACTATGTTTATCAAAGACAAATAGATAAAATTTAAAGATAAACGCCGCTATTAGCACAAAGCCAGCGATCTGGTGAGCCATACGCCACTTTGCTTGCATAAAATTTGTAGGCTCGCTCGTGATCTCTGGACTCACAAAAACGTACGAGATATAGTAGCCACTCACAACTAAAAGTGTGATCGCTGCAAATCTAATCCAGTGTGTCAGCCTAACGCCGATGGAGAATTCGTATTCGCTGATCCTGTCAGCATTTTTATGTGACATCTTTTCTCCTTACAAATTTGGATTTATCTTATAAGTACTCAAATCATTTCCCTTCGTATCCATAACATGCACAGCACACGCGATGCAAGGATCGTAAGAGTGAATTTTTCGTATTATCTCAAGTGGTTTTGAAAGATCAGCGATCTTTAAACCAACTAAGCACGCTTCGTAGCTGCCCATTTGATTTTGTGCGTCTTTTGGAGAGGCGTTCCATGTGCTTGGCACGACTGCTTGCCAGTTTGTGATAACACCATCTTTTATGCGGCACCAGTGGCTAAGCGCACCTCTTGGAGCATTGCCTTGGAAATTTCCTTTGTACTCTTTTTTGTTATCGATTACATATTTTGCGCAGGTCTCTTGATCTGATTTTAAATTTTCTACTAAGGCATTAAATGCGTCCATTGTATGCTCTGCGACTACTTTTGCCTCAAGCATACGAGTAGCGGTTCTGCCTAGAGTTGAGAAAACTGCGCTTAATGGCAAGCCACTCTTTGCTAAAAACTCATCAACTACCTTTTTAACTCTTTCATTGCCTCTAGCGTAGTTTATAACGATACTTGCTATTGGTCCTACTTGCATAGACATGCCATCATATCTTGGCGCTTTGATCCAGCTATATTTGCCTTTTGTATCAAAAAGCTTACTGTGAGCTAATTTACCCTCGGCGTCTATGCTCTCGCCGTCAATAAGGCCTGTGTAGTTTGCCTCAGTCTCGCCGTCATATGGGTGAAGTGCTTTGTCGTTTTTATACCAAGACCTAGTAGCTTCTTCGGTGATTTTATTTTCATCGATATCATAAACCTTGTTAAGATCGCCATTTAAAATATAGCCACCTTTAAATAGATGGTCATTTTTGCCGATCAAAAACTCATCGTAGCAGAGTAAATTTGCCACACCAACGTCGTTTAGAACGCTTGGCTCATTACCATAAGCTTTAGCCGCCATCAAGATATCTGGATAGTAAGCTCTATCAACAAATTCTTTGATCTCGGCAAATTTACTCATATATTCGCCCATTCTAGCTGGATCCATAAGGTCCATCACACAGGTCACACCGCCAACTGTTAGGCTTTGTGGATGTGGGTTTTTTGCGCCAAAGATTGCCATCATCTGAGCTGCTGTTCTTTGAATCCTTAAGCACTCTAAGTAGTGAGAGAGGACGATTAAATTTTGCTCTGGAGTAAATTTATATGTACTATGTCCCCAGTATGCGTTGGCAAATGGTCCAAGATTGCCCTTTTTAACAAAGGCTTCAACTCTCTCTTTTACCTCTTTTAGCTTATCAGCTCCCGTGGCAAATGGCAAACCAGTGTATTTAAACGCCTCTTCGCTAGCTTTATGCACATCTGCGCTTAGTGCAGAGACCACGTCTGCCCAGTCCATGCCATGAAGCTGATAAAAATGTACGATGTGATCGTGAAGATATAAAGCTGCGTTCATAAGCGTTCTAGTTAGCTCTGCATTTAACGGAGGCTTGATACCAAGAGCATTTTCAACTGCGATGATGCCTGCTCGGTAGTGTGAGTATGTACAAACACCACAAATTCTTTGCATGAAAAAGCCAGCATCTCTTGGATCTCTACCTTTTACGATCTGCTCTAAACCACGCCAAAGAGTTGAGCCAGAATACGCCTCTTTTACAACATTATTTTCATCTACAACAACTTCTATTCTTAAGTGTCCCTCGATACGTGTTATAGGGTCTATTACTATTCTTTTTTCACTCATTTTTTCACCTTATTCTTTATCTTTACTCATAGAAGCTATAACAGCGTGAGCTGCTATGCCAATGCCTGTAAGAGCTAAAATTCCGATGCCAACTTTATCGCTGATATTATCAGCTCCAAGACCTAAAACAGTATCAAAGAGTCTATCTGCCATAGGCTCTTCAAATGGTCCCATCGTATCCCAGAAGTCTGGCTCTGAGCAGCCTATACAGCCGTGACCTGCTTGAACTGGCCATGATGTGTGCTGGTTAAATCTCTCGCGTGAGCAGTTATTAAATGTATATGGACCTTTGCAACCTACTTTGTATAAGCAGTAGCCATTTTTTGCACCTTCATCACCGAAATTTTGGACAAACTCGCCAGCGTCAAAGTGACCACGTCTTTCGCAAAGATCGTGAATTCTTAAACCATAAGCCCATTTTGGTCTATTGTAAACATCAAGTGCTGGAAGTGTGCCAAAAAGCAAGAAGTGAAGCACGTTGCCAACGATATTTTTCTCACTTGGTGGACAGCCCGCAACATTAATAACTGGCTTATCAGTTACCTTTGAAAGTCCCACTGAATTTGATGGATTTGGCCTTGCAGCTTGAATGCCACCAAAGCTAGAACAGGTGCCGATCGCAAAGATAGCAGCTGCGTCTTTTGAAGCATTTACAGCATGAGTTTTACCTGTTGTGCCACGAGGTCCAACAGTTAGAAAATTTTCAGTCGCACCAGTTGGGATACCGCCCTCAACTAGCAGGATGTATCTGCCTTTGTATTTTTCGATTGCACTCTCTAAATTTTCTTCAGCCTGCCAACCAGAAGCTGCCATGATAGTTTCGTGGTATTCAAGGCTTATGTAGTCAAATATAAGACTATCTATGCTTGGAGCATCGGTTCTTAGTAAGCTCTCGCTACAGCCTGTGCATTCTGCCATATGAAGCCATATCACAGGAAGCCTATCGCTAAGCTCAGCAGCACGAGCAACCATCGGTGTCATCGCACTTGGTAGAGCCATAAAAGCTGTCATCGCACCAGCCCACTTCATAAAATCACGCCTCGTAAAGCCCTTCTCTTTTAAAAGCTGCGCAATACTCGAGTCGCTTTTCATCTTAGGCAACGCACTAAGCTCACTTAAGCGTCTATCTATCTTTTGACGCAAGTCATTATTCATATAAGCTCCTTTGCTTGAAAATTTTGCTTTTGTTAATAATATCTTTGTTTAAAGAAGTAAAAAATTATTTTATAAAATTAATATTTGTAATTAAATAAATTTTAACTAAAAAATTTAAAATCCCTTTTTTGCGATATATTTTCAAAATATAAAAAATAATATTTTGAGAAATTCTATTTTGTTTTGATGAATTTTCAATATTTTAAGCATATTATTCTGAAAGTAAATATCAACTATAATTCTTAATGATTTTTAAAAATTTAGCATATTTAAGACGAGAGAAATTTTTGAGATAAAAATTTTTAAAAGCCCAAATGGATGAAATTTAGGCTTTTAAAGTTGCATTAAAATGGCCAGATAGCTTCCATAAGCCTTGTACCCCAAGGTTTTTTGGTAGATTTGTCTAGCTCGCCCTCTGTTTTATACAAAATTTTAGCGTCAGCTATATATTTTGAGTCGATTTCGTTATTTTGTGAGATGTCGTAAGGTCTGATGACACCACTTACTTGCATGATCTGCTTTTCGCCGTTTATAAGTAGCTCGCGGCTACCTTCTATGAAATAGTTGCCGTTATTTAGTATTTTTATGATCCTGGCTGAAATGGTTGCGGTAAATTTCTCGCTTCTATTGCTCGTGCCACTTCCTGTAAATTTATTGCCACCGCCTGCTTTAAAGCCGATATCGCCGTATTTGTTTAGATTATCAGCTATATTTGAAAGTGGAGCAGCTCCAGCCGTAAACACACCGCCACCAAGCGAGATAGTGCTATCTTTATTTGTACTTTTACTTCCAGTTGAAGTTTGGCTTGCATTTTCTGAGATAACGATAGTCACGATATCATTTACATTCATCGCTTTTCTATCTGAAAAAAGAGGATTTTCGCCCTTGCCAAAGAGGCTGCCGGCGTTGCTTTGTCCAGTGCCACTATCTTTTGAAGGGAGTTGCTCGACATAAACTGGGGGTTTCATATTGATATGAGGATCAGCACTTGGTGTGCAGCCAGTGCAAATAATGCCCGCAGACAAGACGAGCCAAATCGTTTTATGATTCATAAAAAATGCCTTAAAATAAGTATCTTTGTGCTAAAATTAAGCAATTTAAGTTCCTAAAAAGGTCGCAAATGAAAAGTTGTTACGTTTTTACAGACAAAAATTTAGCACAACTGCAAGAAATTATAGCTACAAAATTCAAAAAAGTTGAGATTTTTAAGATAATCCCAGATGAAAACGATAAAAATAACTTAATAAATTCAAATGAAAAAGAGTTTTTTCTAAAATTTATAGATAAATTTGAAGAGTTAAAAGCCAAAAGCGACTTTGTCATAGTTCTTGGCTGTGAGAGCTTTAGTGTCTTTGGCAAAAGCGAGCTAAATTTAAAGCTAGCAAGAAATTTAAACGCTCCAATTTTTGACGAAAACGCAAGCGAGCTAAAAGCGCTAAATCCAAACTCAAAGCTTCTAATCACCGATAAATTTGATGAAATTTTGAGCTACAAAGCTGACATCATCACACCATTTAAATTTCAAAGCTTGCTTCTAAAAAGAGCTAAAGCGGCAAACAAGACCGTCGTTTTGCCTGAAAGTGACGATGAGAGAATTTTAAAAGCGGCTCATATCGTACTAGAAAAAGACGCGGCAAATATCATATTGCTAGGACTTGAAAATGAAATTTTAAAAAAAGCGGCCGCTTGTGGGCTAAATCTAAGCAAAGCCAAAGTGATCAATCCAGAACAAAATGAGCTGACAGATGAATTTGCAAAGAAAATTTATGAGCTAAGAAAACATAAAGGCGTTGATGAAGCCAAGGCAAACGCGCTTGCAAAAGATAAAATTTACTTTGCTACGATGCTAATTCACGAAGGCTTAGCCGATGCCTTGGTAAGTGGCGCTACGATGAGCACGGCTGATACGATCCGCCCAGCTTTGCAGATCATAAAAACAAAGCCAAATGTAAGTGTGGTAAGTGGGGCATTTTTCATGGCACTTGAAGAGGAAATTTTACTCTTTGCCGACTGCGCCGTCACGCCAAATCCAAGCGCAGATGAGCTAGCTAGCATCACGCTAAGCAGCGCTCAAACGGCAAGTGCTTTTGGACTTAGCCCAAAGATCGCCGTGCTAAGCTACTCTACGGCTGATAGTGGAAGTGGGCCCGATGTGGAATTTATAAAAGAAGCTGCCAAAAAGGCGAGCGAGCTTGATGCAAATTTAAAGATCGCAGCGCCAATTCAGTTTGACGCAGCAGTTGATCTAAGCGTGGCTAGTAAAAAGATGCCAAACTCAGAGGTTGCTGGGCATGCAAATGTCTTTATCTTTCCAAATTTAAACTGCGGAAACATCTGCTATAAAGCGGTTCAGCGAAGCGCAAACGCTCTAGCCGTGGGTCCGATACTTCAAGGGCTAAAAAAGCCAGTTAATGACCTAAGCCGCGGTTGCCTCGTTGAAGACGTGGTAAATACTATCTTAATCAGCGCCATACAAGCAGGAGAATAATATGAGAATTTTGGTTTTAAACTCGGGTAGTAGCTCAATAAAATTTCAACTTTTTGCAATGGATACCAAAACCAGTCTAGCAAGCGGTCTAGTCGAGCAAATCGGTAGCTCCAGCTCAAGAGCGGTACTAAAAGCAAATGGCGAAACCTACGAGATAAAACGCTTCATAAAAGACCACCATGACGGACTTGAGGCGATGAACGAGCTCTTTGTCACTTCACACACCTTGCACGATCTAAGCGAACTTGATGGTATCGGACACAGGATAGTTCACGGCGGCGAGAGCTTTTTTAGCTCAATGATCGTTGATGATAGTGTCATCAAAAAGATCGAGGAGATAAGTCCGCTTGCCCCACTTCACAATCCAGGGCACCTTGCTGGCATTAAAAACGCGATGAAAGAGAGCAAAAATGTGCCTCACGTGGTCGTTTTTGACACGATATTTCATCAAAGCATGCCAGAGTACGCCTACCGCTACGCCCTACCCTATGACGTTTGCAAGACTCATCACATCAGAAAATACGGCTTTCATGGCACATCACATAGATATGTTTGCAAGCAAGCAGCCAAAATGCTTGGCATAGAATTTGATAAATTTAACGCTATCTCACTTCATCTAGGTAACGGCGCCTCAGCCTGTGCGGTACAAAACGGCAAAAGTATCGATACCTCGATGGGGCTTAGCCCACTTGAAGGACTCATAATGGGTACAAGAAGCGGTGATATGGATCCAGCTGTGGTCATTTACTTGCTAAATATCGGCGTTTTAAAGTGGAACGAGATCGATAACTTTTTAAACAAAAAAAGCGGACTTTTTGGAATTTGTGGCTCAAGTGACATGAGAGAGGTTGTGGCTAAAATGCAAAATGACGAGCGAGCAAAGCTTGCATTTGAGATGTTTTGCTACCGAGTAAAAAAATATATTGGCTCATATTACGCCATTTTAGGACGCGTTGATGCACTTATATTTACTGGCGGTATCGGCGAAAACGCACCAAATACAAGGCAAAAAATTTGTGATGAATTAAAACATCTTGGCATTCACATAAATCACGATCTAAATTTCCAAGACATGCGAGGCGAGAGATGCATAGACGGGGATGATGCTAAGATAAAAACACTCATCATCCCAACAAACGAAGAGCTAGAAATCGCGATAGAAACGGCTAGAGTAATAAAAGAGAGCAAAGCCAAATAAATAGATATTTAAAATAAAATGATTAATTTGTGTTTTGCCAAACTCAACATATAAATTTTAAGTCTAGCTCGTTTTAAAATAGAATTAGCATTTTTAGGCTACGAGATAAAAAGCTTTTGCGATTTTAAGCTCGCAAAAGCTTGCAATCAATTTTTCTTAAAAAATCTCAAAATTTTTGCTTGGAGTTTAAACTGATCTGAAAGCTCCATTATTGGATAAGCTCCGGCGTATTTTTTGCCACCAGGCAGATCTTTGCTAACACCACCACGTGCTGCTATCTGTGCGAAGTCACCCACTTTTACATGACCAGCCGAGCCGCTTTGTCCGCCCATAACGACGTTTCTGCCTAGCACTGTTGAGCCAGCAAGGCCAGTTTGTGAGACGATGAGGCAGCCATTTCCAAGCTCGCAGTTATGGCCTATTTGAACGAGATTATCTATCTTTGTGTAGTTTGCGATCATCGTGCTTTCAAAGACGCCACGATCTATCGTCGTGCAAGCACCGATCTCGACAAAATCACCCAAAACTACGTTGCCATTGTGGTAAATTTTTACATGCTCGCCAGTTTTTGTATGTGCATAGCCAAAGCCATCGCTTCCGATCACACAGTTTGCCAGTAGGTGGCACTCGTTACCGATGACGCAGTCGTTGTAGATGACGACATTTGGATGGATGATGCAGTTTTTACCGATAGTTACGTTATCGCCCAAAAATGCCCCAGCCATGACTACCGTATTTTCGCCCACGCTCACATTTGAGCCTACATAGACATTTGGCATTATCTTTGCACTCTTGGCGATATTTGATGGCTTTGGCTCACAAAAAAGTGGCTTAGCATAATCTTTACTAAGCAAGGCAAATGCAAGGTGCGGGTTATCACACACAAGTGCGACCATGCCAGCTGGCACCAAGCCTAAAAGCGATTTTGTCACCAATATGGCTCCAGCATTTGAAGTGCTTATAAATTTGGCATTCTTCTCGCCATCACAGTATGTTAGCTCGGCCTTATTTGCATTTTTTAAAGAATTTAGAGCAAAAATTTCAAGATCTTCTCCGCTAAAAGTAGCATTTACTTTTGAGGCTATTTCACTTAGTTTCATCATATATCCATTATCACAGATCCGCCGCGCACGACATCAACTGGGTTAAATTTCTTTATCGATTTTAAAAAGTTCTCTATCCTACTCGCATCGTCAGCCACCATGACAACGATGTAGTTTTCGTTTGTATTTGTAACGATACCGTTATACGACTTTAGTATCGCCTCAAGACCGGCAAAATTTTCACCAAGTGGGATTTTCACAAGAGCCATCTCTTTTTCGACAAATTCGCCACTTTCTATGACTTTATACGTTGGGATGAGCTTATGAAGCTGTTTTACGATCTGCTCTAAAACTCTCTCGTCGCCACTTGTTACGATACTTAGCCTTGAGAAGTTGCTCTCAGGTATCGGAGCAACGGTGAGCGTATCGATGTTGTAGCCCCTGCCCGCAAAAAGCCCAGAAATTCTAGCCAAAACGCCGTGTTCATTTAAAACTATAACCGAAATCGTTCTTCTGATACTCATTTTTCTTCCTTGCTCTTTAATATCATATTATAAATCGCAGCTCCAGCTGGAACCATAGGAAGCACATCCTCAAAGCGGTCGATCCTAACGTCGATCATCGCTGATTTTTTGCTATCGATCGCCTCTTTTAAAGCCTTTCTAAACTCATCCTTGCTCTTGCAAACAAAGCCAATTCCGCCAAATCCTTCAGCTATCTTTACAAAATCAGGCTGCAAGCTAAGATCAGTCGATGAGTAGCGTTTTTCATAAAAAAATGTCTGCCACTGACGAACCATACCTAAGAAGTTGTTGTTTAAAATGATGTTTATAACTGGCATATTTATCTCATGAGCAGTCATTAACTCTTGGATATTCATAAGTATTGAGCCATCACCTGTAAAATTTATAACAAGATTTTCTGGTTTTGCACATTTTGCGCCGATCGCTGCAGGGAGGCCAAATCCCATTGTGCCAAGTCCACCACTTGTGACAAGCTGTCTTGCTCGGTTAAACGGATAAAACTGCGCCACCCACATTTGGTGCTGTCCGACGTCTGTTGAGATTATCGCATCAGCTCCTGCTATCTTTGCGGTCTCTTCGATGACCCATTGTGGCTTTAAGACCTTGTCGCTATCTGTGTAGCCAAGTGGATTTAACTTAGAATATCTATCTAAAATTTCTCTCCAAGGTGCGTAGTTTTCAGGCTTTGCATTGACTTCTTCATGAAGCTCAGTTAGCACGTTTGTAAGATCGCCAACGATTGGATAGTGAGCATTTATGATCTTTGAGATTGAGCTTGGATCGATATCGATGTGAATTATCTTTGCATGTTTGGCAAACTCATCCGTCCTGCCAGTGATCCTGTCACAAAATCTAGCTCCAAGCGAGATGAGAAGGTCGCACTCGCTAAGTGCCATATTTGAAGCGTAGCTGCCATGCATGCCCGCCATGCCTAAATTTAGCTCATCTTTTGCATCAAGCACTCCAAGAGCCATCAGCGTCTCAACCGCTGGGATGCCAGTTTTTTGCATAAATTTACGGATAATATCACTAGCTCCAGATGCGACCGCGCCACCACCGATGTATAGAAGCGGCCTTTTAGCTTCATTTATCGCAACTGCTGCTTTTTTTATCTGTTTTGAGTTGCCCTTATAGGTTGGCTTGTAGCTTGGGATAGAAATTTCCTTTGGATAGACAAAGTCACCAAGTCTTGATGTGATATTTTTTGGGATATCGATATGAACCGGTCCTGGACGGCCTGATCTTGCGATATAAAAGGCTTCTTTTATGATACGAGGTAGCTCTTCAACGCTATTAACTAAAAAGTTATGCTTAACACAGGGGCGTGAAATGCCGACCGCATCGATCTCTTGAAAAGCATCTGTACCGATCATAAATGTTGGCACCTGGCCGCTTATAAGCACGATTGGAATACTATCACTATAAGCTGTTGCAAGGCCAGTGACTGCATTTGTAAAGCCAGGGCCACTTGTCACAAAAGCAACGCCAACTTTACCACTAACCCTAGCGTATCCATCGGCCGCATGAACGGCTGCTTGCTCGTGGCGAACCAAAACGTGTTTAAAATAAGTCTGCTTGTATGTTTCGTCGTAGATATTTAAAGCTGCACCGCCAGGATAGCCAAAAACTATCTCAACGCCCTCTTCGTGCAAGGCCTCGCTTATCATCTGTGAACCAGAAATCTGTTTTATCATCACTTTAGCCTTTTGATAAATTTATCGCAGATTATATCCCAAAGCATTTTAAATCCATTTTAACTTTCTAGCGAAATTTAGGTATTGCTTTGATTTTCTTGAAAAATTTTTAACTAGCTTAGAAGAATAATACAAAATATTTTACATAAAATTAAACATATTATTTTTAGTAAAATTGATAAATTTAAGTGAGCAAAGACTATAAAATTTTAAGAGCTAAAACTCATTTGTATAAATTTTAGGCTTAATTTTTTAATTAAAATAAGCCTAAAATTTTGCTTCATTTTTTATATCATTTAGCTTTTTAACGGCTTCGTCAAAGTTATCAGAATTTATGAAAACATTAATATTTTCATTTTTCTTATAGACTTTATCGTAGTATTTTGTGAGTAAAATTTCAGCTACTTTAGCAATGTCATTTTCATTAAATTTAGCCACAGCTTCATCTCTAGCTTTTTTATCGATAAATGGTGAAATTTTCTTCATACACTCGTCAAAAAAAGCTTTATCCACACTTTTATAGTCATCTACTATACAAGAAATTCTTTTTTCTAAACTTGCACTTACTTCGACATTTATGCCACTACGCATTGCCTCATAAAGGCTCTTTGGCAAGCTTAATGAGCCTATCCTTCTGCTCTCACCCTCAATAAAGCAAATTTTATCTTCTAGCGTTATGAGCTTTTCAAATAACGCATCTTCAAAGCTTTTTTGACTTGGCTGCGCGCCATTTATCGCCCCAAAGACAGAGCCTAAATGATTTGCCATAGCTTCAAGGTCTATTGACGGGCTTAGAGTCCTTATTAGCTTACTTTTATAGCAGCCAGTATTGCCAAAAAGAGTGATAAATTTTGTGCTCAAAGGTCGATTTAGAAATTCTAAAACATGATTTCTATAAGCTTTATAGCCACTACTAAGCCTAAAAACTCTATATCCTATCATGCTAAGCACATAGCCAACAGAATTTGATCTAAGCCCACCTTTAGCGCAGTAGATACCAATAGCTGAACCAACCTTGGCTCTTTTATAAACCTCATCAATGATATTTTGTAAATTTTTGCAGATATATTTTGCGCCAAGACTCTTTGCTAGGAATCTATCGCTTTTATAGAGCGTGCCTACCTCTTTATGTTCTATGTCATTTAAAGCGTATAAATTTATGGCATCTTTTATGTGAGAATATAAAAATTCATGTGGCGATCTTGCGTCTATTAAAATTTCAAAAGAGCTTCTTTTCTCTAGCCACTGCTCTACATCAAGCTCAAATAACGGCACTAAATGCCTTTTTTAGTTTCTCAAAAAGTGGATGAAATGGTGTGCCATTTACTCTAACATCAGAGATGGTGGTTATAAAATTTGTATCTCCGCTCCACCTTGGCACAAGGTGATAATGCACATGCTCAGCTATCCCAGCTCCCGCTGCCTTGCCTAAATTCATACCTATATTTACGCCATTAGCATAAAGCTCTTTTTTTAAAATTTCAACTCCAAGCCTTACAAATTTACTCATCTCAAACCAAGTCTGCTCATCAAGCTCTTCGATCTTGTCGGTATGCTGATTTGGTATTATCATAAAATGCCCTGGAGAATACGGATATAAATTCATAATCCCAAAACAATGTTTAGCTCGAAAAAGCACACCATTTTTATCATCATCATCTGAGTTTATAACATCACAAAAAACACAGCTATCTTTTTTAGCGCTAAAGTATTCGCTTCTCCAAGGGGCACAAAGGTGCTGCATTACTCGCCCTCCTTTATCTTTTTGACGGCATTTTTTATATCATCTTGCCTCATAAAATGCTCTCCTATCAAGAAAGCATCTACGCCTATTTTACTTAGCTCTCTAAGCTGTTCATGCTCGTAAAGGCCACTTTCAGCAACTATTATCTTGCCATTTGGCAAAAGTGGTATGAGCTTCTCACAAAGGCTCATATCCATCGTAAAATCATCTAAATTTCTGTGATTTATACCTATTATATTTGCTCCTGCAAAGATAGCCTTTTTCACATCACTCGCGTCGTGAGTTTCAACCAAAACTTCAAGCCCTAAGTGATGAGCGTAGTCTAAAAGCTCTTTTAGCTCATTTTGAGTTAACGCTTTTGCGATGAGCAAGATAAAATCCGCCCCATAAACAAGAGCTTCAAGAATTTGATACTTATCAACGATAAAATCTTTTCTAAGGATCGGCCTTGATGCGTAGCGCCTAACTTGAGTGATATACTCGATGTTGCCTTTGAACCAATGTGGCTCAGTCAAGATACTAAAGGCATTTGAGTACTGCTCGTATTCTTGAGCTATTTTTATCGGCTCAAAATCCTCTCTTATCACGCCCCTACTTGGGCTTGCTTTTTTGATCTCAGCTATGATTTTTATAGGCTCATTTTGACTTGCTCTAAGTGCATTTAAAACATCTCTTGGCACGTATGGATTATACGCGAGCGAGCGACCAAGCCACTCCTC
This sequence comes from Campylobacter concisus, assembly GCF_003048775.2. Classification (NCBI taxonomy): domain Bacteria; kingdom Pseudomonadati; phylum Campylobacterota; class Epsilonproteobacteria; order Campylobacterales; family Campylobacteraceae; genus Campylobacter; species Campylobacter concisus. Next base: position 1,032,062 of record NZ_CP049272.1, read on the forward strand.
AGGGAAGTCTGCTTTTCTTTTTTCAAGATCATCTTTGGTTTTTTTAATTATCTCATCAAGTATCATTTTTTAAGCCTTTTGTTTAGATTTATTATACAGCGCTCTATTAGGTGCAAATGCTCTTTTGCCTCTTTTGAAGCTCTAAAATCAACATCTTTCATCGCGTGCTGCATAATGCTTTTTGCCTTTTTGCACTCACCAAGCTTAAAATATCCCCACGCTAGCGAATCCTCATAATAAGGCGACTCAGGCGAGATAGCAAGCGCCTTTTGCACAAGCTCTATACCCTTTCTAGGGTCAATATCATGATCTATCAGTAAGTAGCCATAATAGTTAAAAAACATATCATTTTCTAGCTTTGGCACGCTAGCTTCAAATTTATCTAAAATTTCAGACATTTTTTGTTCGTTCAAGTTGTCTTTATTCATCTCGTATTCGTAAATCGCGGCTTTTGCTAAAAAATTTAAATCCCTGCTATCGTTATAAATTTTAACAGCAAGTATATATGCATCACCAAAATTACTAGTTGCTGCATAAAGATCCATAAGTGCCACATCGTTGTAGCTATATTTTTTTAAAATTTCAATTGCTGCTTTGTAATTTTTATCATAGATAAAAAACTGCACGATCTTATCAATATACGAAGTATCGTGATTTAGCTCATAAAGCTCTTCAAAGAGCTCGATCACTTTTGGGAAATTTCTTTGCTGGGAGTAAATTTCAGCCAAAAGCTCGCAAGTCTTTAGCGTGCAGCCTTGTTCATCTCTAAATTTTTCAAGATATTTTGTAGCGTCTTTTATCTTATCCATGCGATTTATCAAAATATCAACGATACGGAGCAAATTTTCTTCTTCTTGCTTTAGCGAGTATGCCTCTTCAAAGTATTTTAGCGCAGTCGTTGTTTCATTTTGCATCATACAAATAGTGCCAAGCATGAGTAAATTTTGGGCATTTGGCTCTTTTGTGGCAAGCTCTTGCATTAAACTTTTAGCCTCATTTAGCTTTGAAAGATTTACTAAATTTGCCACCTTTATACGGATAAAATCGCTATCGTCTTTTAAGCTTTTTTCGCCTTCACTTATCAAAGCGTCTAAATTTTCATTTTTTGTAGCAAAGGCGAGTTTGATCGCCTCTTTTAAATAAGCTTTTTGATTCGTATCTTTAAAAATGTTTGAGTAAGCTTGAATGCTAGCATTCACATCTCCACTATCTTGAAACAATAAAGCCTGCATTAGACGTAAATTTATACTTTTATTATCGTCAGCCAAAAGTAGCTGCGAGTTAAAAAATACGCTCATAAAAAATACTAAAATTTTACGCCAATGCATTCTGCTTTTAGCTCCTTTAAATTTTTTTTAAAATAATTCCAAAACGGAAAAGTCCTACACTGCTGTGGCCTTAGCTCATAAACTGAGCAGTTTTTATTTTTTTCATCAAAAAATACACAAGCAAAGCCATCTTCATAAGGCTTCTCTTTTATGCTACACCTTAGCCCAACTCTTATTAAAAACTGCTTTTCAAACTCATCTTTACTCATATGAAATGCAGTGCAAAATTTTGAAATTTCTTCTTCATTTATCCAGATGTAGCCACTCTCTCCCGTGCAACACTTACCGCCGCAGCTCTCGCAAAAGCTGGCATCAAACTCATAGCTAAAGCCTTGCACTCTCACGTTAGCTCCTGATAATCAACGCTGTTTGTATCAGCTTTTTTAAAAATTTCAATCGCCTCTTTTGTATGCGAGCCATTTTCGCTCATCACTAAAGGCGGCAAAATTTTTAGCTTTGAGTTTGAATTATTTCTTACCTCAAATAAGGCTAAATTTGCTGGCTTATCAGCCTTTGTATGAATAAATTTTAGGCTTACTAAATTTAGTTTAAACTCTTTTAGACACATTGCGATCAGACTAAGATCATCAGGTGCGTAGCAAAAAAACGCCCTTTTGTGAGGCTTTAAATTTATGCTTATACCTCTTATAAAGTCTTTTAAACTTAAAGAGCTTGTGTATCTACTAGCTTTTATATGCTTATCTTCGCTCTGCTTTGCACCCTCGTGATAAAATGGCGGATTTGAGACGATGAGGTCAAATTTCTCACTATCTTTAAAATCTGCAAAATTAGCATTTATAATTTCTGCCTCCAAGCCGTTCTTACTGGCATTAAATTTAGAAATTCCACCATTTATTTGTAAGATATCAAGCAAGCTTAGGCTGGAATTTTTAAAGTCGCGTTTAAGCAGAAGCCCAAGTATCCCGCACCCTGAACCAACGTCTAAAATCCTGCCTGAAAAATTTTTCAAACTTGAGCTTATAAAATCATAAAGTACCAGCGTATCGCTGTTGTAGCGATAGCCACTTTTTAGCTGAGCCAAGATCATCTATAAACCTTGATGATAAAGCCACGCGTGACATCTTTTACGATCACTTCGGAGCTAAAGCTGATCCTTGCAAAATCGCCAAATTCTTCTTTTATAAGCTCGGCTGCTGCCTTTGCGCGCTCTTTACCAACGCCATAATTTACATAGTTATTTAGCCTGCCAAGATCATCTTTTTTGATGCTTTGCGCTACATTTGATGGGATGACAAAATTTTTCTTATCTACGATCGGAATTATCTCATAAAGGTAGTTTGAGTTAAATCTTTGCAAAAATTCGCTCACCTTATTCTTACACATCACGCTAATCTTATCTTTTGCGTCCATGTCATCACACTCAAGGCTAGAGATCAAAACTAGCTTTGTTGGCGTCTCTGGCTTAGTTGTCGCCTGCAAGATATTTTTTAAATTCACATTTTCATTTTCAAGCTCATCTTGTCTATTTAAATTTTGCTCGATATCTTTTTGAAGTTCGATGATTTTGGCATTTACTGGACTTCCTTTTGCGCTAGATGAGCTAAGTTCGTTTATTTTAGAATTTAACCTCTCAATCGTCTTATTGCTCTCATTTAACTTATGTTTTGCACTTTCAAGCTCATTTTGTAAGCTTAGTAAATTTTTACCACCGCTTTTATTACTATCAGCAAAAAGGGCCGACGTATCAGCTATCTTTTTTTGCAAAATATTTATTTGCTGGCGCAAAATTTCATAGTTTTGCATATCGATCTTTAGCGTTCTTTTTTGAGCTTCTAGCTCATTTTGCTTTGAAGCTAACATTTGACTAGTTTGTGTAAGATTATTTTCCAGCTCTTTTATCTTTTCATCTTTTAAATTTATCTTTGCACTTAAATTTTTTAATTCGCTGTCATTTAAACCAAGCTTTTGGGTCTGCAAAGAGATAGTTTGGTTTTGCTCAAACAAAGTTTTTAAAAATTTATTCGTCTTTGTATCAAGCGTCTTTAACTCATCTCGTGCATTTTTAAAGCTCTCTTCACTTAAATTTAGCTTTTTATTTAGCTCACTTAGACTTGCATTTGCATCTAAATTTTGCTTCTCTAGCTTTTTATTTATCAAATTTACTCGCTCAAGCTCTTTTTTAAGCGAATTTATATTTTCATTTGCGAGTTTATTTTCCTGCTCGCTTTTAAGATTTTTTTCTTTTAAATCATTAAAACTTTTATGAAGTGCCGCAAGAGAGGCATTTAGCTCTAAATTTTTACCATTATAGTTTTCAACTGCCAAATCTTTTGAGTTTAAATTTTTCTTTATCTCATCAAGCTCATAAATTCTGTCTTTTAAGGCAGTCTTGCTTGACTCAAGAGCCTCCTCAAGATCAATTATCTTATTTGCCTTTTTTGAAAGCTCATCCTCCATAACGCTTTTTTGCGTTTCAAAGCCATCAGTTAGTGCATTTATCTCTTTTTCATAGCTAAATTTTTGTGTCTTAGCGTCATTTTTTGCTCGCTCGATCTCCTCTTTTAAAAGCAAAATTTCTTTTTTTTCGTTTTTATCTTTTTCATTTTGAGTATTTTCATACTCTTTTATTAGCGCATCTTTTTGAGCCAGTGTCGTATTTAGCTCTATATTTTGCTCTTTTAAAGCTGTGTAATTTGCCTCAGCTGCCTCTTTAAATTTAGCAAAATTTGCTTCGATATCTTTTACCTTACTTTCATCGCCATTTTTTGCCTCATTTATCGCATTTTCAAGGTCTATTATCTTTTTTTCATAGGCTTTTGAGCTCTCTATCATATCAGCTTGAGCTTCATTTAGCCGTTTTGTGAGAGTTTGTATATTTTCAAAGTGTTGTGCTTCAAGCTCGCCAAGCGTCTTTTGGTTTTTCTCAACTATCTCATTTTTTTCATTTTTGATATTTTTTTTCATCTCTGAAATTTTGCTTATAAAGTCTAAATTTTTCTCGCTGATATCGACATTATCAGTAGCTAAAATTTTATTTTTTTTACTTAGCTCACGAACTTGCTCCTGAAGTTCGTTTACATCATTTGATAAATTTTGATCGTTCATTTCAGTAAAATTTTGGATATAGCTTTTTGGAGTTATATATCCGCCATATTCGTAAAGATCGTCTTTGCTGATGTATTTTTGTCTCTCTTCTTCTGGCAAATTATCAAAATTTATAGAATAAATCGTTTGATTAGTATCTTTTAGCGTCTCATCTTCTTTTGGAGATTTAAAAAACGATAGGCAAAAGCCAACTATCAAACAAAAAATAGCTAGTAAAATTTTATTTATCAAGCTTATGCCTTGCCCTTTAAAATGTCTTTTATGACGTGATGAGCGTGATTTAGAGCAACGACTATTGAGCCGCCATTTTTTAGCACGATATCACCGCCCACATAAAGTCCTGGCACGCTACTTTGGTAGCTACTATCAACTATTGGAGTGCCTTTTTCATCAATTTTTATCTGACATTTTTGTAAAAAATCAACCGGACTTGAGCCACCTATTGCATAGACAACTCTGTCATAAACGCGAATTTTGCCATTTTCATAATGCACTCTAACTTTGCCTGATTCGTTATCTATCTCTTTTATATCGTGATTTAGCCTAACTTTTATCTTGCCGTGCTTTTCTAGCTCCCAAAGTGCGCTTAAATTTGTCTCATTTACGCGGCTAAAATTATCTTTTCTATAAGCGATTGTGGTTTTATTGTATTGGCAAAGCTCGATCGCATACTCAACCGCTGAGTTTCCGCCACCTACAACAAGCACCTTTTCGCCGTTTGTGCAGCTATCAAGGTTAAAATTTACAACCGCGTTTAGTGAAGGTGGGATTTTATAATCAGGCTTATTTGGTCGTCCCATTTTGCCAATTGATATCATTACATTTTTAGCTTCATAGACGGCTTTTGAGGTAGTTACTTTAAAAATTTCTCCATCTTTTTTTACACTCTCTACTTCAGAGTTAAAAAAAGCTTCAATCTTTTCAGTATCAAGCAGCTTGTCAAAATAATCAAGCGTGCTCTCTTTCGTGCCATCCTCAAATGAAACTACACCATGTATCGTGCTATCTTGCCCTTTATACTCTTTATCTACGCGTTTATTATCTTTATAAAATTTTCTTATCGTTTGGCTGTGATTATCGCCTTTTTCAAGAAGCAAAACGTTGTTTAAGCCATTTCTTTTTGCCTCAACTACGCTAGCAATTCCACAGGGTCCGCCACCAACAACAATTAGATCATAAACATTCACCATCTTTTTCTCCAAATTTTATAAATTTTAAGCTTTTTTAACCAGATCAGCCATCAAAAAAGCAAGCTCAAGTGCCTGATCAGCATTTAGTCTTGGATCGCACTGCGTCTCATATCTCTCTTTTAGCGAGCTTTCAGTGATGTTTAGCGCGCCGCCGGTACACTCTGTCACATCTTTACCAGTCATCTCAAGATGCACGCCACCTGCTCTTGTGCCCTCAGCTTTATGAATTTCAAAAAAGCTTCTAACCTCGCTTAAAATTTTACTAAATTCACGAGTTTTGTAGTTATTTGAGGCCTTAACAGTGTTGCCATGCATCGGATCGATACTATAAACGATATTTAGCCCCTCGCGTTTTAACTCTCTTAAAATTTTTGGTAAATTTTCACCGATTTTATCTGCACCCATTCTGATTATCACATTTAGTCTGCCAGCTTCATTTTCTGGATTTAGTTTATTTGCAAGTGCGACGACATCTTCAGCCTTTGCACTTGGTCCGATCTTTACGCCGATAGGATTTTTCACACCACTTAAAAAATGTACGTGAGCGTCATTTATACCACGCGTTCTTTCGCCTATCCAAAGCATATGAGCCGAGCAGTCGTACCACTCACCGCTAAGACTATCAACCCTAGTCAATGCCTCCTCATAAGGTAGCAAAAGTGCCTCGTGAGATGTATAAACCGCGGTTTGATTTATGACTGGCGTATTTGCTGAAGTGATGCCACAAGCTGCCATAAATGAAAGCGTCTTTGTTAATTCATCAGCTAGTTTTGCGTATTTCTCGCCGATCTCTGGCTTTTTAACAAAGCCTAAATTCCACTTATGCACTTGATGAAGGTCGGCCAAACCACCTCTTGAAAAGGCTCTAAGTAAGTTCATCGTAGATGCGCTTTGATAATATGCCTCTATCATGCGTTTTGGATCAGGCACTCTTGCCTTTTCGTCAAATTCAAAGCCATTTATGATGTCGCCTCTATAGCTTGGAAGCTTAATGCCATTTACCTCTTCAAAATCGCTACTTCTAGGCTTTGCAAACTGCCCTGCCACGCGGCCCACTTTGACCACTGGATAGCCACCAGCAAAGGTTAAAACTATCGCCATTTGAAGTAAAACCTTAAACATATCTCTGATGTTGTTTGCATTAAAATTTGTAAAGCTCTCAGCGCAGTCGCCACCTTGAAGCAAAAATGCCTCGCCATTACAAACTTTTGCAAGTTCTTCTTTTAAACTTCTAGCCTCGCCAGCAAAGACCAAAGGAGGAAGCGATTTTAATTTTTCTTCGACCTCTTTAAGCTCTTTTAAATCTGGGTATTTTGGTTGTTGCAAGATATTAAATTCTCTCCAGCTATCGCGGTTCCAAGTCATTTATTTTCCTATCTTTTTTGCCTTAAATTAGACGCTGATTATATCACGGCAAACTTAAAAAATAAAAGCCATTAATGGGCTATTAAAGATATTTTGCCTACAATCGCTACTTTAAATTTACCCAAAAAGGAGCAGAATTTTTTCATGATAAAAGGCATATTTTATTCGCTTTTGGCATCTGTTTTGTTTAACTGCATCTACTACATGTCAGTGCTCATGAACCCCATCAGCACGCAAGCTCTTATTGGATACCGCATGATCTTTGCCATGCCTTTTGTCATCGCCGCCATTTTTTTGTTAAAACAGCAGCGAAATTTCAAATTTTTACTTCTAAAAATAAAGCTAAAACCTAAAATTTTACTAGTTTTGCTTGCTACCTCGCTCATTGTCTCATTTCAGATGTGGCTCTATCTCTGGGCTCCAAGTAACGGCGCAGCGCTAAAAGTCTCGATAGGCTACCTCATCATGCCAATAGTCATGGTCCTTTTTGGACGGATATTTTTCAAAGAGCACCTCTCAAAAATAAAGTTAGCATCGATATTTTTCGCTGCCATTGGCGTCTTTAGCACAGCGGTCATAAGCGGTGGCATCTCGTGGGAGAGCGCTGTAGTTTTTTGCCTTTATCCAGTCTATTTTGCCATTAGAAAGTACTACAACCTTGCAAATTTCTCAAGCTTTGTTATCGAGATAATTTTTATGTTTTTATTCTCATTTTATTTTGCGCTCACAGCCGATATGGACTACGTAATGAGCCAAAATCCAAACATCTACTATCTGCTCATCTTGCTTGGTGCTATCAGCGGCATAGCCCTCATCGCCCAGATCCTCTCAAGCACGCTCGTGCCGATAAATGTACTAGGTTTGCTTACATATTTTGAGCCTATAATGATGCTTTTTGTCTCATTTGCCATCGGCGAGAGACTGGAGAAAAGCTCATACTTTTTAATGATCTGCCTAGCCATCTCTGTCACACTTTTGATGATAGATAGTATAAATTCTATAAAAGGCGACAAAAATACCAAGACTAAATGAGAGCCAAAAAGGCGTTATTCTCGCGCTTAGCGCCTTTTTTATGTGGGGGTTTTTGGCGGTTTATTTCAACCTCTTTAGCAAAGATATCGATGCTTATGAAATTTTAGCCCACAGAGTCATTTGGTCATTTTTCTTAATGGCTGGAGTGCTTTATTTTAGTGGCAAAATGGGCGAAATTTTTACTTTACTTAAAGATATTCGTTCGCTAAAAACCTTATTTTTGAGTGGTATATTTATCACCACAAACTGGGGCGTTTATGTATATGCAGTTAGCAATGGCAAAATTTTGGACACAAGCCTGGGCTATTTTATAAATCCACTAATAAGTATGCTTCTTGGTGTTATCATCTTTAAAGAAAGGCTAAATAAAAGCGGAATTTTAGCCATTTGTATAGTCGTTTTAGCCATTAGTGTACAAATTTATGCCCAAGGTGGATTGCCATTAGTTTCCATTATCTTGCCACTTTCATTTGGATTTTACGCAGCAGTTAGAAAGATGGCAAAGATTAGCGCATTTAACGGGCTTTTTATAGAGACATTTTTTATGTTCCCATTTGCACTTGCTTACGTCCTTTACATAGCATTTTTAGATAAAAGCCACTTTGGACTAAATGAAGACTCACTTTTAATGATCGCTTCAAGTATCGTAACCATCGTGCCACTTGTCGCATTTAACGCAGCCGCAACAAGGATAAATTTAACAACGATTGGCTACTTGCAATACATCTCGCCGACCATCGCGATCCTTTGTGCGGTCTTCATTTACGGCGAAAATTTAGACGGCTATAAGGTCATCTCGTTTTGTATGATCTGGCTGGCACTTGCGATAATTAGCATAGATAAATTTAGAAAAAGGAGTAAAAATGAATAGCGTGACGATTTATTTGCTACTTGCGTTTTTTGCAGCGCTTATTTTATATTTTCAGATACAAAAACTAACCAGAAAGCTCGACGAAGAGGGAGCGGTTCCAGCTTATCAAAAGGCCGCACAGGAGGTTTTAGAAAATTTAAGCAATGCTGAGAAATATCCAAAATTTTGCAACGTAATATTTAAAAAAATAAACGCCTTAAGGCAAGATATTTTATTTGAAGATGCGCTAAATAGTGAGTCTGATAAAGATAAAGCGTTAGATGCTCTAGAGCAAATAAGAGAAAAATTAGAAACTTTATCAAAGCAAGAAAACTTAAGCTGGGAGAGCGAACTCTTTGCGATCTTGGACGAGCTAGATGGCTTTATAAAGATAAATTTCAAAAACGGCGAAGATAGAGCAGAGGAGTTAAGAGAGGAACTAAAGAGAGAATTTGATGGGTTGTGATATCAACTCAAATAAATTTTATATTTAAGGGAATAAGCATGTTTGAAGATATAGACTACGACGGTTTTAAGATTTATTGTGATGAGAATAAAAAAATGATAAAGAGCTCTACTGAATCCTATCAGTCCTATCTAAGAAGCTCCATTAATTTTTTAAAAGATAATAAAATTTATTCATTTTCTGATTATCACAATGCAGATAAAAAATACTTAGAAAAAGAATTTATAAAAACAGGTAGAGACGAACAAACTTTTAATAAATATATGCGTGCAGTAAATTATTATATAGAATTTAAAAGTGGCAAAGGAGACACAATGCCAATAACAAATAACCAACAACAAGAAAGAAAAGCAAATTTTTCACTAAATCAAATTTTATATGGCCCTCCAGGAACTGGAAAGACATATAAACTTTCAAAAATCATGAATAAATTTACTCAAAATCTCGATGTAAAATCGAGCAATGATACTGATGCACTATATGAAATGTTAAAAATAGAAACCTACACTTGGTCTCAAGTAGCAGCAGCTATCTTGTATGATGCGGCTATGTCAAACACTAATGGCGGTTGGCTTAGGTTAAACAACGGCATAGTAAATCACATTTTATTTAAATTAAAATCAATAAAATCGAATTCAAAAAAACCAAACCAGACAATATCAACAGACTTGCTGGTTCATACAAAAATGGATTGCAAATATGTAAATGTAAAAAGAAAAGGCTCACCTTTTATATTTGAGAAAAACGAGAAAAATGAATGGTGTGTAGATATAAAGCTACTTAATGATGAGTGCCCTGAAGCCATAGAGCTTTACGAAAAATACAAAGAGATAAAAGAGCAAAAGGTAGGAACAAGCTACACTAAAGAAAATTTTAAATTTATAACATTTCACCAAAGCTATGGATATGAGGAATTTGTTGAGGGCATAAAGCCTCTATTTGATAGCGAAAACGAAGATGGCGATATAACTTATGAGATATCAAAAGGAATTTTTTATCAGTGCTGCGAAAATGCCTTGCTTCTTAGTAATTACAAGGGCAAGCTTAGTGATTTTTGCGATTTGCCAAAAAATGAGCGACAAAAGTTTTTTAATGAAAACACACCAAAATATGCCATCTTTATCGATGAGATCAACCGTGGGAATATCTCTAAAATTTTTGGGGAGCTCATAACTCTTATAGAGCCGTCAAAAAGGCTCGGAGCGACTGATGAGATAATGGTGGAGCTACCATACTCAAAAGAAAAATTTGGAGTGCCGTCAAATTTATACATAATAGGCACGATGAATACGGCGGATCGCAGCATAGCCCTTATGGATACGGCACTTAGAAGAAGGTTTGAATTTGTGGAGATGATGCCAGAATACAATAATCTAAAAGAAGTTGCTGGCATAGATATCGGACAAATGCTAAAAACGATAAACGAACGCATAGAGTATCTTTACGACAGAGACCACACGATAGGACATGCTTATTTTATAAATGTGTCAGATATGGAAACGCTTGCAAATGTCTTTAAAAACAAAATTTTACCGCTACTGCAAGAGTATTTTTATGACGATTGGGAAAAGATAAGGCTAGTGCTAGGAGATAATCAGAAAAACAAAGATCTTCAGTTTGTTAAAATCAAGAAAAATATGGCTACAAAAGAATTATTTGGACCAAAAATCGACGATATAGACGATAAAGTACTATATGAGATAAGCGATCAAGAAACTTTCAACAACCCTCAAAGTTATATAAAAATTTACGAACAAAACAAAACGCAAGAGCAATGACCAAATACTTAATAGAGTTTGAAAAATTTCGCCCGGAAGACGACAAAGACCTATTTAAAGCCGTAGATGCATTTACTAGAGAAAATTTTGCCGCAGTAGAGTTTTTAAAGCCCGGTAGAGACAAAAAGAGCGATTTTTTACAAGCTCAAAACTATGTCGGTATCATCCAGACAAAAAGTGGCGATAGTCTTGAGATACTTCCAAAAATCCATGATAATGACAATGGCGGCAATAAAGAAGCGGTAGAAAATTCTAAAAGAATTTTACTAAGAATGTTAAAAACTTTAAAAAACCATCCATTTAAAAATATAAACATAGCAAATTTAAAAAGCCTAAATTTGCCGCTTCTTGAAATTTTTATATCGATGTTCTTAGATGAAGTATCAAAACTCGTAAAAATAGGCATAAAAAGCGACTATGTAGAGCTAGAAGATAATCTAAAATTTTTAAAAGGAAAGCTGAAAATCTCGGAGCAAATACGTAAAAACATCGTCCATAAAGAGAGATTTTACGTTTGCTATCAGGAATTTTCCATAGATAGAGCCGAAAATCGCCTCATAAAAAGTACGCTCGAGTTTTTATACAGGCACTCAAAATCAAGCAAAAATCAACGGCTTATTAGGGAATATTTATTTATTTTTGATGAAATTTCATCTAGCTCTGATATAAACGCAGACTTTAGCCGCTTAAAACTAAATCGCCAAACAAAACACTATGAGCAAGCGCTTTTATGGAGTAAGATATTTTTACAAAACAAGTCGTTTAGTCCGTATAGAGGTAGCGATGTGGCTTTTGCTTTGCTGTTTGATATGAATACGCTTTTTGAAAGCTATGTCGGAAATTTTATAAAGAAAAAGCTTCCATATACTATATTGCAGCATCGAGGAAAATATCTTATTGAAGAGCCAAAAAGAGACTTTTGGTTAAAGCCAGATATATTCTTAAAAGATAAATTTATAGCTGACGCAAAGTGGAAGATCGTAAAGTCAAGAGATGATATCTCACAAGCCGACCTATATCAACTCTACGCTTATGGTAAGAAATACGAGTGCGGCAGGCTTTATCTCGTATACCCAAGAATAAGTGGCGTTGACCAAAAAGCTATGAAATTTAAATATGAAAACAATATGTGGCTTAATGTTTTATACTTTGATTTAGAAAAAGACGAGATTGTTAGAAATTTACTAGTCTAAAGTACTTTTTAAAGTCTCTTAAAATTCCACTAATTTTCTATTTCTTTATAAAGTGGATTGCAACTCATTAGGGTGACCATTAAAGCTTCGCCTTTAGAGCCATTATCCTCTTGTATGAAGCGTCGATTCGCTCTTTGCTGATCTTTTTCTCATTTACCGCGTCAATTATGATCTGAGTGACTAGATCGGCTGTCCTTTGGTTATTTATCTTGAACTCGCTAAAAAGTAAGATATCGCCACCAGCATTTATAAATTTCACCACTTTTTGAGCCAAAGCTTCGTCGCCAACGCCTTTCATCAGCATATCATCGCTAATGACTACGCCATTAAATTTAAGCTCATTTCGCAAAAGATCGGTTATTATTTTTTTAGAAAGTGTGGCTGGATTGTCCTCGTCGATGCCTTTTACAAAAAGGTGTCCGACCATAATAATCTGCGCTCTACCTGTGCTTATGGCGTCTTTGTATGGCAGTAGAGCATCTTTGCTTAGCGTTACCTCGCTCTTATTTTTATGTGAGTCCTCTTTTGAGCTGCCATGCCCTGGAAAGTGCTTGATCGTAGTTATCACACCCTGCTCTTTAAATGCGTCCATAAAAGCATCAGCATAGATGACCACCTTGCTTGCATACTCACTAAACGCCCTTTGCTTAGCAGCAATGATCGGCGAGTTTTCATCGTGCAGATCGACCACTGGAGCGAAATTTAAATTTATGCCGCACTCTTTTAAATTTATAGCCATTTTTGAGTAGAGATCATATGCACTTTTGATGTCAAGCGTACTTGCGACCTCGTATGCGCTAGGATATGGGTCGTCAAAGCTCTTATCTTTCATTCGGCTCACATTTCCACCCTCTTCGTCTATAGCTATAAAAATTTTAGGACTTTTTTCTTTGATTGCTTTTATGCTAGCTTTTAGCTGGGCTTTGTTGGTGACGTTTCTGCCAAGTAGCATCACACCGCCAAATCTCTCATATCCAGCGTCGCTTAGCATAGCGCGAAACGCAGCGTCTTTTGTACTAGCTCCATTAAAGCCAACCATTATCATCTGCGAGACTTTGGCTCTTAGGCTCACTTCTGCGCCATTAAGCCCCAAAGCAAAAATGGCCACAAAAAATATAAATTTTAATGCTTTCATCTTCTTCCCAAAAGCGATTTTACGCTCTTAAAAACATCTTTGCCATTTAGCATATTTTCAACCTCACTAGCAATTGGGACATATATACCTCTCTCTTTAGCGATCTTGCTAATAGCCCTTGCAGTATCCACACCCTCTGCCACCTCGCCAAGCTCATTTAAAATTTTCTCTAGTCTCTCGTGCCTTGCGATGCCAAGGCCTACGCGGTAATTGCGTGAAAGTATCGATGAGGCGGTTAGAAATAGATCCCCTGCACCGCTTAGCCCCATAAATGTCTCATCTTTTGCGCCAAAAAATTTACCAAATCTAGCCATCTCTACAAGCCCACGTGAAATGAGGCTTGCCCTTGCATTGTTGCCAAGACCAAGTCCGTCACAGATGCCACCAGCTATGGCGATCACGTTTTTATACGCCCCACACACCTCAGCGCCGATCACATCATCAGAAGTGTAGGCTTTCATGTAGCTTGGGAAAAATGAGGCAAATTTTGAAGCTAAATTTTGGTTTTTAGAATTTACCACCAAGGCGCAAGGCAGCTTTTGCATGATCTCTTTTGCAAAGGTCGGCCCTGAAAGAAAGGCCAAATTTTCTCTATCAACAAAGTCTTCATAAATTTCATTTAGAAATTTAAGATTTGCCGTATCTATGCCCTTGCTGGCGACTAAGATCTTTTGACCTTTGTTTTTGTAGTTTTGCTTTAGCCATAAATTTGTAGCTTGCGTTGGGATTGTGCAGACTAGGTATTCGCACTCCAAAGCTTCATCCAAGCTTACAAAATTTGGCATCTCTCTTGGCGTTCTTGAGCTGATGACACACTCGTTATTTTCACTAAATGCGTGAAATAGTGCACTGCCCCACTTGCCAGCTCCGATGACTGCTATGCTCATTTTAGCCCTTTTTTAGCCTATTTTGGCCTTTAAAAGCTCATTGACCTTGCCTGGGTTAAAGGCACCCTTGCCCTCTTTCATCACCTGACCAACAAAGAAGCCAAACATCTTGTCTTTACCATTTTTATATTCTTCTACTTTGTCGGCGTTTGCAGCTAAAATTTGATCTATGATCGCAATAATCGCTGAGTCGTCGCTCACTTGTTTTAAGCCAAGCTTTTCTATGACACTATCGACGTCCGCATCATTTTCCATTATGTAGTCTAGCACCTCTTTTGCAGCCTTGCCGCTTATCGTGCCATCTTCTATACGTTTTAGTAAATTTATCATTTTAGCACTATTAACGGGGCTTGTCTCGATCGTTACGCCGTTATTTAAGCGACCAAGAAGCTCAACTATAAGCCATGTAGTAGCTAGTTTTGGCTGAATTCCAGCAGCGATCAACTCCTCAAAATATCTAGCCATCTCAACGCTTTGAGTTAAATTTAGCGCATCGCTCTCTTTTACGCCTAGCTCACTAACATATCTTGCGACCTTTTGCTCGGCAAGCTCTGGAATTTTTATCGCTTCATTATACATCTGCTCTGACACTTCAACAGGCAGCAAGTCAGGGTCAGGAAAATACCTATACTCTGCACTATCCTCTTTTCCACGCATTGATCTTGTCACTAAATTTGTCGTGTCAAACAGCCTTGTCTCTTGATAGACCTCTTCGTCATATTTGCCATCTTCCCAAGCTGCACTTTGGCGCTCTACTTCGTAGTCGATCGCTTTTTGGATAAATTTAAATGAATTTAGGTTTTTTATCTCAACTCTTGTATAAAGCTTGGTATCACCTTTTGGACGGATAGAGACGTTTGCGTCGCAGCGGAAGCTTCCCTCTTGCATATTTGCATCACTGATATTTAAAAAGCGAAGGATTGAGTGCAATTTTTTAAGATAAGCCACCGCCTCATCACTGCTTCTAAGGTCTGGCTCACTAACTATCTCAAGAAGTGGCGTGCCGGCTCTGTTTAGATCAACCAAACTCTCGGTTTCTTCATGGATGTTCTTTCCAGCGTCCTCTTCAAGGTGTGCTCTTGTTACGCCGATGCGTTTTTTAGTACCATTTACGTCGATTATTAGCTCGCCACCTTCTACGATAGGAATCTCAAACTGTGAAATTTGATATGCCTTTGGAAGGTCTGGGTAGAAGTAGTTTTTTCTATTAAAGACTGATTTTTTATTTATCTTAGCGTTTATCGCCGTACCAAAGCTGATCGCTTTTTTGACAGCTTCTTTGTTTAGCACAGGTAGCGCTCCAGGAAGTGCTAGGCAGGTTGGGCAAACGTGAGTATTTGCCTCGTCACCGAAGCTAGTTGAGCAAGAGCAGAAAATTTTAGTTTTTGTATTAAGCTGAGTATGAACTTCTAAACCGATAACGACTTCAAACATATTTTTACCTTTAAATTTATGCAAATTTTTAGTGCGTATTTTAGCGATACTTTCTTTTAAAATATCTAAAGGGGAGCTTTAGCGATCTATTTATATAGGTTAAAAAGGTTTTTGGAGAATAAATTTAAAAAGAGAAAAGCCATATAAAAATATGGCTTTAAATTTTAATGCTCGTGCTCGCTAATAGCGACTGCACCAGCTAGATAAACGTAAGTTAGCATCATGAAGATAAATGTTTGCAAAACAGCCATAAGTGTTAGAAGTGCAAAGGCTGGAAGTGGAGCAAACCATGGTGCAAGTGTAAGCATCGCAAGTAAGAACAAGTCATCGCCCTTGATGTTACCAAAAAGACGGAAAGATAGCGAAACTACACGTGAAAGATGCGAGATGACTTCAACTGGAAACATAATAGGAGCTAGAAATTTATTCGGTCCCATAAAGTGTCCAAAGTATTTGAAAAATCCATTTTCTCTAATGCCCTCAAAGTTGTAATAAACAAATACAACTAAAGCCAAAACTAGAGTTAAATTTAGACTTGATGTTGGTGACTCAAATCCAGGAATAATACCTACAACATTTGAAAAAAATACGATAAAACCGATAGTTGCAACAAGTGGAAGATATTTCCTAGCTAGTTTTTCACTGCCTAAAGTATCTCTTCCCATCGATATAACGCCCTCTAAATAAGCTTCAACTATATTTTGAAGACCTCTTGGTACAAGCTGCATCTTACTCCTTGCTATATAAGCAACTATGATAACAATCAAAGCTACAAGTAGAAAGTGAAATGCATAGATAAAGGCGTGGGAGTTGTTTAGAAAATTTGAAAACAAAAACAAATCTTTCATTAATTTACCTTGGATTTAGAATTTTGCGTGATTGTAACAAAATTATTGTTAAAACATTTTTAATTTTAAACTCTGAAATAATCGAAAATCAATTTACAAATAGTCACTGCAACTACCACTAGAAACATTGTTCTAATAAATTTTACCTCTTTTTTGATGACTAAATTTGATCCAAAATATGCGCCTAAGATTTGACCAACTGCCATCAAAAGTCCAACAGCCCAAAGCATCTGTCCGCCAGCTATAAAAATGCCAAGAGCAACGATATTGCTAGTAAAATTTAAGAGTTTCGTATGAGCGACAGCTTTTTTTAAATTTAGCCCAATTAGTGCCACTATCGCAAATGTCCAAAAAGAGCCTGTTCCTGGGCCAAAAAAACCATCATAAAAGCCAAGTATTAGCCCAAAAAATACATAAAATAGCTTTTCATTCATCTTTGCAGCTCTATCATTTTCGCCGACTTTTGGCATAAAAAGCGTATATATAAAAATAGCAATCAGTAAAAATGGGATAATTATCTTTAAAAAATTTGTATTTAAAAATAAGATAACCACCGCTCCGATGATAGCTCCAATAAAAGTAAAGACGATACCTACAAAACACTCTTTATAATTAATCAATCCCCGTTTTGTGAAATTTAGAGTCGCTGTAAAGCTACCAAAGACACCTTGAAGCTTATTTGTACCAAGTGCAAGGTGTGGTGGCACACCCATCGCCATAATAGCTGGAAGCGTTATAAGCCCACCTCCACCAGCGATAGAATCGATAAAACCACCTAAAAACGCAGCTACAAAAAAAACGACATAGCTAAGTAGATCAAATTCCATTTTTTGCTCTTTTGATAATTGAAATAAAAGCAGATTGTAATTTATTTGTACTTATCTTTTTGTAAAATTTTTATATTTGAAATGAGAGATTTTTAAAATTTATAAATTTTAACGAGCCTTTGGATCTAGCTCAAAGACTCGTTTATTAAAGTGACTACTTAATAACGCCACAAAGCATTCTAGCACCGCCACCGCCAAGTGCTTTTGGGTTGTCGCTATGATTATCACCACCAACATGAACCATTAATGAGTGACCTTTTAGCTCGTCAAGACTCTTTATCTTTGGAGCTAGCACTGGATAGTTCGCATTGCCCTCAGCATCTACGTAAAGTGCTGGCAAATCGCCTTTGTGACCTTTATCATCCCAAGCAAAAGAGTGCATTTTTGTGCCAGCTGGATCCCAGTGACCGCCTGCTTTCATGCCAAGGCCTTTTTCAGTCGCGCCACAGTCAGCATTTTCATGGATGTGAAAGCCGTGTAGCCCTGCAGTAAGTCCTTTTAAATTTGGAAAAAATGCAACGCCGTAGTTTGTCTTAACAGCTACTACTTCGCCGACACTCTTATCGCCCTTCTCGCTTAGCTCATTAACAGGTATAACTAGATGCTCTCCAGCCTTTGGATCAAAGTGATGGCCTTCGTGAGCAAAAAGCAAAGTTCCTAACACTGCACTTAGTAAAACGATTTTTTTCATACAAGCTCCTTATGGATAAAATTGTATGGCAAGTCTACCCTAAATTTAAAAATTTAGCAATAATTTTTATTGATTAAGATTTTTTATGATAGTTTCTAACTCTTTACTCTGCCCTATTCTATAAAGCGCAAAGTCGTATTTTATCGGATCAAACTCATCAAATTCTCTAAGTTTTTTTGTAAGATCCATGACTGCTTTGAAATCGTAGCTCTTTCTGTTTATAAGTCCTAAATTTAAAGAAACTCTATGCGTATGCACGTCAAGTGGCATCAAAAGCCTATCTTTTGGTAAATTTTTAAACAGTCCAAGGTCAATGTCGCTATCCCTTACCATCCAGCGAAGATACATATTGTAACGTTTATATGGGCTTTGTGGCTCTTTGTCAAAACTCTTACAAAAGAAAAACTCATATCCGTCAGAGCGGTAAGAATTTAGCTTATATATAAATTTTATAAGCTCATTTACGCCCTCTATCATCTCGCCATTTTTTGCAAGACCTTGGCGTAAAATTTCTTCTATGTCACCCTCTTTTTTTAGGCGTGAGAGAGTGATAAAAATTTCTTTTACATCTTTTTCATTTTGAAAGCGGTATTTGAAACTTGAAAGATTTTTCTTGATATTTTGCTCGCTCTCATCAAGCAAACCAAAATCAAGCGAATTTAGAAATTTCACTATCATTTTTGCGTTGCCATAAGCAAATAACGCACAAATGAGCGCTATGTTTGGCTCTTTAAATTTAGTGGCTACCTGAAGTGGATCTGGGGCTTCAAACAGCCCCAAATTTGTATTTTTGCTAAGTACGTGCGAGTCTAAAAGGCTCTTTAGTTCGATCATTGTTTTAGTGAAAGAAGCGTGTCAAGCATTTGATCAACGGTTGTGATGATCTTTGCTGCTGCGCCATAACTTGCTTGAAAGCGGATCAAATTTGTAAGCTCTTCATTGGTGTCTACGCCACTTGTTGATTGAAATTCCTCTTCAGCTGTCTTTTGCAAAGATGTATTTGTATCGTGGATCGTATTATTTGCCTCTGTATCACTCGCCATGTCAGTCGTAAGATAGCGGTAATATCCCTCGATCGTCTCATCTCTATCAAGCGCTATACCACTTGAGTAAAAGGTCTGCTTTTGATACTGAAGCTGGATCATTTTATTTGCAACTTCATTATTTCCGATAACTGGCTTTGAATAGGCACGAAGCTTTGTGTGGTCTTGGGTAAAATTTTGATTTATGCCGATACTATTTGAGTCAGTACCTGAAAAAAATCTATTTATGCCAACAGCGCCTGGAAAATTTGTACCGTGATCGACTATCGATATACTATAAAGCCCTTGAGCTTGTTTTGGAATGAGAGAAAATGTACCTTTTTGAGTATTTTTATCATAAAAATATGACGCCTCAAAAAAGTCATCAACGTCATTTAGCATATTATTATCTTTATTGTCATCTGAGTTTGAGTTAAAGTCTTTTACGATAGAGTTGCCATATCTTGTATCATTCATCGTCGTCGTACCATTTACATTTATAGTTTTTCTGGCCACGACATTGCCTTTGTTATCATAAACAATAGCTTCAAAACTTCCGTTTCTTATACTATTATCATGATTCATCAATGTCTTATCGCCTTCTAAATAACTTATCGGATCTGAGTTAGAAATTTCAACTGCGGATTCGGCATAGATATTATTTGTACTTGTTATTAAGGTTTTACTAAATGTATTTAGATTATCAATGTATTTTTGGATCGTTCCGTCGCTAAATTTATCATTATCTGGCTCGTAGTTTCTACCCCTAAGATCGAGTGCGGCTCCGATTTTACCGCCTGTAATCTTTTCTTCCATTGGGATTCTTCTACCGTCTTCTCTCTCATAATAAATTTTTGTATATCGTCCACTTTCGGTTGAACTCATAGAAATTTCATGAAAATTTACACCATCAACGATACTTACACCGCCAATGTTTAGATTGTAGTATTTTCCTTGATCTGTTATTCCTGTATCTACCCTAGAATTGCTCTTTAGATCGCTTTTATAAACTGCTGTATTTACCAGCTTTGACATAGCAAGCTCAAGCTCATCACGTTTATCACGAAGATCGTTTGCATTTATTTTTATACCAGCGTCCGCGCCTGATTCTATTCTTTGGATTTGCTTATTAATATTTGCTATTTGCCTGCCTAGCGAATTTATCTCATTTATATTTATTTTTATTGTTTCATCAATCTTTTCATGCATATCATAAAGCATCTTTGATGAGCGGTTGATACTTGCAGTCAATACACTTGCTTTATTTATCAAATTTACTTTCTGAGCACCTGCATTAGGGTTTGAAGCAAAGTTATTCCACGCGGAAAAATACTCCTGAATATCCTTCACCATTCCATTATCTTTTAGATCAGGAAAATATTTTGTAGCTTCTTGCAAAATTCTTTGTTTATAGGCTGTATTTTCTAAATTTGACGATGAGTATTTTAGTCTTGAGTAGGCAAACTCATCATGAAGCCTTGTTATAGTATCTACTTGTGTGCCTGTGCCAACTCCACCAGGGACTGTATTCATCGCTGGAGATGCAGATTGGACAACACGCTGCCTTGTATAGTAGTTGCTATCGGCGTTTGCGATATTATTTCCGGTTGTACTTATTTGAAGCTGGGCTGCATTTAGTCCTGAAACACCCGTGCCTAATGACATAAAAATATTAGCCATTTTTTAAACCCTTGATTTATAAAAATTATTATCTATGCTATTCCCATCTTGGCCGTATTCACTTGCTTTAGTGCCAAAAATCTTTTCATTAAGTGAGTCAAAAAATTCTTTAACAGCAACAACATGCCTTGCATATTCTTTATTAACTTTATGTAAATTTTCAAGCTTTGAACGCATAAGAACAAGCTTTGACTTCACTTCATCGTCTAAAACACTAGCAAGTGTAGTCGTACCGCTCTCTTTTGATACCTTTAAAAGCTCTTTATCTAGTGCTCTTTTTATATCTTCAAATGCACGAACTAAGGCATTTTTTTTCTTTACACTCTCATCAACACTTGAGTGCTTAGCTTCTTTTATATTTGCGATATCTTGTATGGTTAAATTTATGAGCTCATCAAGCTCGCCTATAGCCTCGTCCAAAAGCTTTTTTATCATTTAAATTCCTTAATTACAGCAACGCATCAGCCACAGCCCTAGCCGTTTTTGAGATATCAACCTGATAAGTACCATTTGCTATGGCATCAGCTATCTCTTTTAGCTTTGCGTTTTCGTTTGTTCTTACTTCTTTACTCTGAGTTTCGACCTTGGCATCGCTATTTTTATTTAGCGTATTTGCCTGAAAATTTGGTCTTTGATTTAAAGGCCTTATCATATTCATACCTCTTAAAATAAAATATTTATATCACTACATCGGCAGAATATAAATTTACTTAAGAGTCTCTCTTTAAAAAATCGTACAAAAGTTCTGAAAAACCAAGATTTCCACTCAATGCTTTACTCATTGCATCGTTATACATTGACCTATAGATATCGCTACCAGCAGCCTTTGGATATAGCGAGTTGTGCTCATCTTCTTTTAAAGCAATATCAAGCACAGCCTTTACCATATATGCCTCAAACGCATCAGTTTGCTCTTTTAAAAGTGCATCTTGTTTAGCATTTGCGTTTTTTATCTTATTTGTAGAAATTTCATTGTATGAATTTAGCGCTAAGGTGTTATCTATTTGCATTATATTATCTCCAAATCAACTTGTATCGCACCAACTCGCTTTAAATTTTCAAGTATCGATATAATATCGCTTGGTGTTGCCCCAAGCTTATTTAAAGCTCTTGTTACATTTGCAACGGTTGTTTTTTCACCTGAAATTTTAAGTAAATTTTGACTAGGTGCAACAGATGTGTCGCTTCCTATATTTACATCGTTTTGCGCTGCTTCATCGTAGCTATTTGGCTCTATTTTTATTGTGATTGCACCATGTGTTAAGACAACTGGACTAACCACAGCATTTATGCCACTTACTATCGTGCCAGTTCTTTCATCAACCACTATCTTTTCATCTGGCTTATACTCCACATCAAGATCAAGCACAGCACTTACAAGCTCGATAATACTAACATCATCTGGCTTTTTAACGATAACCGTTCTTGGATCGATCGCCTTTGCGGTATCGTCAGAGATATTTGCATTTATAGCATTTTGGATATCAAGAGCGGTTTTAAAATTTGTATCTTTTAGGCTTAGTCTTATACTATCTTGATTGTAAATATCATAAGTAACTTCTCGTTCAACCAAAGCTCCATTTAGGATAGAGCCAACGGTTGGGTGGTTGCCACCTGTTCTGCCCACGCTTTTACCACCGATACTTAAAGCACCCTGAGCCAAAGCATAAATATCACCATCAACGCCTTTTAGTGGCGTCATGAGAAGAGTACCACCTTGCAAACTTTTTGCATCGCCGATAGATGAGATCACGACATCAAGCTTATCGCCATGCCTTGCAAATGCAGGAAGCTTAGCTGTTACCATAACAGCAGCTGCGTTTTTTGACTTGATATCATCTGGGTTTATCTTTACGTTTACACCTTGAAGCATGTTTGATAAAGACTGGATCGTAAATTTTGACGTTGAGCCATCACCTGTGCCGTTTAGTCCGACAACTAGACCATAGCCTATTAGCTGGTTATCTCTTACGCCAACTATACTTGCAAGCTCTTTTATCTGCGTAGCAAAAGCTGAAGTAGCTATCACTGAAGCTGCTACAAAAGATAAAAATTTTTTCATATTTTTTCCTAAAATTTAGCTATTTTAGGTTTTTAAAGCAAAAGATGTTCCAATTTTTTATAAATTATTGGAAGTAAGAGAGCGAAGTAACTCCAAATTTTTTAAATTTTACAAGCTTATATGTAGAAATTTCATCGCTAAATTTAAAGTCACTGTTGTGCTCAAAAACTATCATGTAAATTTTCTCTTTTTTTAGCTGTGATATTAAATTTACAAGCTTTTCGTAGATATCATCAAAGCCAGCTCTTATGTCAAACGGTGGATCAAGGTAGAGCAAGACTTTACCACTTTGAGAATTTACAAGATCAGGCAAGACAGAAAAAGTATCACCATTTATCGCTTTTAAATTTGTAACTCCAAGGCTAGCAAGGTTGCTTTGCGTAATCTTAAAAGCAGCTCTATCTTTTTCTATAGCGATAGCCTCACGCGCTCCGTTGCTAACGGCCTCGCTTGCCATCACGCCACTTCCACCAAAACCCTCTATAAATGTAAGTGAGTAAATTTCATCTCTAATGACGTTAAAAAAGGACTCTTTTACGATGCTTTTTGTGCTTCTAGTCGTGCTTAGGCTTGGTAGTTCAAGCCTTTTGCCTTTAAATTTACCACTTGAAATTTTAGTGTAAAGCTTCACTGATTTGCCCTTAAAATTTCAAGCAAATCGGCTTTAAATTTATCTATCAAAAGTGAGATTTTCTCTTCTAAGCTCTTTTCATTTTTAGCTTCATTTAGCTCATTTACTTTTGAAATTTGCATAGCTGAGTAAAATTCTTCAAGCGTATCAAGGAGTGTCGTTTTAGTAAAAGGATGAGAAAGATGAGCATTTTTACCTATTATAAATAGCGGTTTTTTTGTCACGATCTCGCGGTCACTCACTACAAAATCACAATCCTTATGATGAGCAGCCAAATTTCCACAAAAAAGCAGCAGTGTCTTTTGAAGTAAAATACACTCGCACTCAAATGAAATTTTCATATCTCTTCCTATAAATTTTTGCTCGATTTTAGCCTAAATAATCAAAAATTTATATAAACACTAAAGGATTTTAAAATTTTACCGATGTAGAAGATAACGTAAGTTTTAAGGAGTAAAACTATGGAAATCTTTAAGGCAGCAGCAAATCAGGTGCTAGATACGAGCATGAGCACATCTGCTCAGCGTCAAATAGATAGCAGACCTATTGAGCATTCTGATATAAAATTAAATGCTGATAAAAACAATGAAACCAAAGATGTTAACGAGCTAGACGGACTTAGCAACGAAGAGCTTGCCAAAAGAACAAGAGAGGTCACTGACAGACTAAACTATCAAATGCAGCAACTCGATACTAATGTAAGGTTTGCTTACAATGAGAAGCTAAATTTAATGGTCGTGCAAGTAAAAGATGCTAAAACTGGCGAAGAGATAACACAACTTCCAAGCAAAGAGGCTATAAGAATAAGTGAGTATTTCAAAGAAAGTATCGGAATACTTTTTGACAAGGAGAGTTAAAAATGGCAGTAGGTAATGTAACAAATTTAGGCATCGGCACAAAAAATAGCGGACTAAATGATGATCTTATCAAGAAATTAAAAGAAGCAGATGAAGCAGGACAGATCAAGCCTTTAACAAAAAGGCTAGAGAGAAACGACCTAAAGCAAAAAGACCTTGCAGCGCTAAAAACTCTAGTTAGCAACGTAAACGTAAGTGGCAAAACACTTGGCGGAGAGGCACTTTATCTAAAAAGAACTACAAATAATGCTGGCAAAAGCGTAACAGCCTCAGCGGCAAATGGTGTTAGCGTGCAAAATTTTAGTATCGATGTGCAAAAACTTGCTCAAAAAGATACATTTCAAAGCTCAAATTTCAAAAACGCTTCAAACTTAGTAGGTGCGACAAATAACGGCTCTTTTGACATTGAGATCGATGGACAAAAATTTTCTATTAGCGTAACTAGATCAACCACATATCAAGATATTGTAGACAAGATAAATGATATTAGTGGCGGTAAATTGCAAGCTAGAATTTTAAACGTTGGCGGAGATAAACCAAATCAAATCATGCTTCAATCAGGCAACACTGGCGCAACACAGACTATTAAATTTTCAAATGATACAGCTGGCGTTTTAGATAAGCTAGGCTGGGATAGTACGCAGTTTCAAGATAAAGATGCAAATGGCACTCTGCTAACAAATCCTGATGGCACACCAAAGATGACATCAAATTTTGAAAAAAATAGAATTTTAAAGGCACAAGATGCGGAATTTACATATAACGGAGTAAATGTAAAAAGAAGCAAGAATACTTTCAACGACTTAAGACCGGGAATTTCTATTACATTAAATGAAACTGGTAAAACAAACGTAAGCGTCTCTCAGGATACAAAAGAGGTAATAAAAGCGGTTGAAGAATTTATCAAAGACTACAACCTAATGACCATGAACCTTGGTATAGCCACAAAATATGACGAGGAAAAGGGGGCTGGCACTTTCCAAGGCGTTAGCGAAATTTCAAGTTTAAGATCAAACATTGGTCGTCTTGTAAATGGACAAGATAGCGAAGGCAAAGCATTAAGTAAATATGGCATAGTGCCTGATAAAGACGGACAGCTTCAGCTTGATCTAAATAAACTAAATGCAGCTCTTAGCAAAGATCCTGAAGAGATTCAGAAATTTTTCATGGGATCAAGCAAGATCGAGCCAATAAGCTATATGGGAGCATCGACTGTTAGCGCTGGAGCATTAGACATAAAAGCTGGCGATCTTACGATAAACGGCAAGTCAGTTACATTCTCAACTACTGCCACAGCCACAGCCGAAGAGAACGCGCTAAAACTTCAACAAGCCATAAATGACGCTGGTATAACTGGAGTTACAGCTAGTCTTGATAAAAGTGGCAAAAGAATCGTCTTAAAAAGAAGCGATGGCGAAAATATCGAGGTAAAAGGTAAAAATTCAGCCTTAACAGCTCTAGGTATGAATGAAGCTACTATAAATCCAGTAACCAAAAAGACAGATGGGCTATTTACAAAGCTAGCTAAAATGCTTGATGGTGTCGTTGGCAAAAGTGGTACGATGGTTGCTATGCAAAATCAGTTAAAAGACGAGAATGAGTCGATCACAAAAAACAAAGAGAGCACACAAAAGCTTTTAGATGAAAAGTACACAACAATGCAAGAGCGTTTTATCAAGTATAACGCTATCATAGCAAGCTTAGAAAATCAGTTCTCAACACTAAAATCAATGATCGATGCAGAGATAAATAGCAGAAAATAAGAGAGAAAGATGAATCAAAGTGCATATAGTGCATACGCACAGTCTAGTTTTGGGGGCATTGAGTCCCCAACTAAATTAATAGAAATGCTTTATGACGGGATTTTAAAATTTATATTTCGTACAAAAAAGGCGATAGAAGCTGGAGATATAGAGAAAAAAGTTTATTATATAAATAGGACAAACGCTATTTTTGTTGAGCTTTTAAATTCGCTTGATTATTCTCAAGGCGATGTAGCTCACTATCTTAGCGGCCTTTATACAAGACAGATGCAGCTTCTTGCTATGGCAAATATACAAAACGATGTCGCAGCTTTAAATGAAGTAACCAATGTTGTAAAGCAACTATCTGAAGCATGGAGAGAGGTAACGTCAGGTGAATAGTTGGATCAATGAGTTTAAATTAGCATTGATAAACGAAGATACAGGCAAGATAGCTGCTTTATCACAAAATTTTAGTGAAGATATGTTTACTAGCCTAGCTCTAGCACAAGAAGCACAAGCACTAATTGGCGGTGCAATAGAGCTTTTAAAAAGTAAGTCTTCACACATCCAAAATGAGCTTATAAAGCTACAAAAAGCTCAAAAATACGTAACAAACTAATCAATTTTTATAAATTTAAAGGCACGGCGTTAAGCCGAGTTCTGTCTTGAGCGATCATTTATCTACGCTTGCTTTTACAAACAAACTCTAGCGAAGGGTTTTAATATAAGACCAAAACCATCCCTTCTTGCTGCAGGTTGGGTTTATATGGCCACGCAAGTTACCAAGCGTGCCGGTGGGCTCTTACTCCGCCGTTTCACCTTTACCGCCGAAGCGGAAGTCTGCTTTCTGTTACACTATCCCTTAGGTTTCCCTAGCCATCCGTTAGATGGAACCTTGTCTTATCGCAGCTCGGACTTTCCTCTTTTGTAAAAACAAAAGCGATCACTTACCGTGCCAGGTCAAAATTATAGCGGTTTTGGCTTAAATTTATAGCTTTAGCTTTTATTACAACTACACTTACTTCTTCTAAGCCATATAATTTTACACACAAAAAGCGACTTTATAGACAACCTTTTGAGCAAAAGCCTAGCTTAACATTTTATATAAATTTTACTCTTAAAACAGCTGTATTTTTATCTCAAAGTGAAATAAATTCAGCATTATTCATAGGTCGTAAATCGTACGAGTCCCCAAATTTCTCCATTATCTCGCACGTGGCCTGCGTAAAAGGCTCGCAGCCAAAGTGTGGCACGACGCAAAAATTAACTAAATTTAACCCCGTAAAATCGCTCATATTTGGGCTATTTTCATCCATTAGCGTAGCATATTTCGTATCTGGAGCCGCCGCTATCGCTCCCGCCGACTCACCGATATAAATTTTGCCCGCTTTGACTGCATTTTTTATAGCTTGCCAGACGCGCGATTTTTGCAGCTCGTTAAGCAGATAAAACGTATTTCCGCCGCTAACGTAAATGATGTCGCACTGACTAATAGTAGATAAAATTTTATCTTCACAAGATGGCTCATCTTGGCTAGATACTAGCGCTGCCGAATCCTTGGCGCAAGAGACGTCAAGGTGTCTTAGCTTCGCACCAAAATTTTCTAAAATCTCCGCCGCTTCGCCGACGTAGAAATTTACCTCTTCAAATTTGGCCGCAGTATCTATAAAAACAATATCTTTGCCTTGAAAATTTACCACTTCATTAATCTTGCTCGCAACCTCCGCAAAGTAAGAGCAAAGAAAAATATTTGCCATTTTTAATCCTTTTAAAATATAAATTTGCAAACCCATTATATCCAAACGAGCCTAGAAACACTTGTGTTTCGCGTCGCCAGCGCATCTTGCTTTACGGGTAAAATTTAGCGATTTTAGGATAAGGATCTTGGTGCAAAAATTTGATAAATTTAGCCACAAATTTAAATTTAAAATAATAAAGTAAAGTATTTTTGTACCGCTTGGCTCACAGCTTTTAAAGAGCGTCAGGCGAGGTGAATTTTGATTTGTGAAATTTAAACTTGAAAGTTAAGGCGAAGTTTTGCGAGATGGTTTTAAATGTTTTATGTGCCACTATGCTCGTAGCTAAACAAAAGAAGTAAATTTCGTCCAAAAATAAGGCATACAGCCTATCGCAGAGCAAAATTTATACTCTGCTTGCAGTTACCGGCATAGACACAAAAATCATTTAAAAGCGCTCACAAGACGAGTCGCCGCCCTATTCAAAGATGTTTTTATGCAAGATTTCTTCTAGCACCACCGTTGCGTAGCTGCCTTTTTGCAGCGTAAAATTTATCGTAAAGTGCGCTTTTTCCTCGTTGTATTTGTAGCTTGTATCCTCCAAGTAGCACCACGCAAAGCGCCTAGATCCCGTCATTTTAGCTTTGTGTTCATTTGCCTGCGCGAAAACTTGATCCTCTACCATTCTCGCCGCCCCCTGCGCCTCATACGCCTTCGCGCCCGCGATCAGCCCGCAGCTAGTGATATCTCTAGCGTCAAATCGCGCGCCCTCCGCGCCCAAATCCTCGCACAAAAAGCACTTGCCGTGCGGGTAGTGGCCCAAAACTTCGCCCTCTATCAGTTTAAAAAATCTCTTTTGCGATTTTAAATTTTTCAAAATCGCACTGTCAAAATACGGGTAAATTTGAGCTAGCTCTCCTAGGCTAAAATCCTGCGCAAACCTCGAAATCTCCACGCGTCTGCTAAGCCAGCGGTTAAAAAGATCGCTTTGATA
Organism: Campylobacter concisus; assembly: GCF_003048775.2. NCBI lineage: Bacteria > Pseudomonadati > Campylobacterota > Epsilonproteobacteria > Campylobacterales > Campylobacteraceae > Campylobacter > Campylobacter concisus. Next base: position 1,060,879 of record NZ_CP049272.1, read on the forward strand.
TGCCGAGATCAAAAAGTCGTTTAACTTTGGATTTTTACTCTTTTTGCCGTTTATCGTCCCATTTTTAAGTATCTCCAGTCCAGTTTCGGCGTTGTCGCCAAATTTACCAAAACGCTGATAGCCAAAGTAGTTTGCATAGCCCATTTTATCAATACTAACAAATGCTTGCTCTAGCTTTTTGGCATTACTTGGTAGCACCTTTTTTAAGCGGATAAAAAAGCTATTTCCCTTTAGATGTCCGATGCGAAGCTTATTTTTATGCGCATTTAGGCTTAAAATTTTCATCTTTTCGTGGCTAAAATTCGCTAAATTGCTCTCAAATTTGCGTGGCATAGAGATAAACTGCGTCGTCATGCCCTGCTTGTCCTTTAGCCCAGCATAGCCAAAGTCGCGCATCTTAGCTCCAGTGACCTCACTTAAGACGTGCAAGGCCTCTTGTGTCGTCATATCTTTTTTAGAAATTTCAACGATCAAGTGCTCGCCATCCCCACTAAATTCGTAAAGCGGTATCTCACGCACGACAAAATCATCTGAATTTTTAGAAAAATAAGCCTCGATGGGTGCATGAGTGAGCGCATAAAGTGGCTTAAAAGTGGTGGTTTCTTGCATTTTGTTTTAACCTTTTATTTGAAATTTTTGCAAAGACGTTAATCTTTGTCCGTGTTTTTGCGGCGATCCTTTTGATAGCGTTTAAATTTTTAGGACAAAAAGTAAATAAAATTTCATACTCTTCGCCGCTACTAAGCTCAAATTTACTTAGCTTTTTTGTAAATTTAGCACCCTTTTTGCTAGCCTTTAAAAGCTTAGCAAGATCAGCATTTAGCCCATCTGAGATATCCATAGCGGAGTTTATAAGATGAGCTGCTTTGTAGAAAAAATTATCTCTTAAAATAGGTTTTTTAAATCGCGAGTTTTTTGAAATTTTAGCTAGCCTCAGAAGCGAATTTAGCCCCTTTTTGCTACCTCCAAGCTCGCCCGTAAAAGCTACCAGATCTCCGTATTTTGCATTTTTTCTAAGCACAGCTTTACCATTTAGCTCGCCAATTATACTAACGCTTATATTTAAAATTTTGCTACTTATCGTGTCGCCACCGATTATCTTTACGCCAAACTCCTCGCACGCTCTGTTTATGCCAGCGCTTAGCTCTTTGATTTGCTGCGGCAAAAAATTCTTTGGCAAACTAAGTCCAAGAAGCGCAAATTTTGGCCTAGCATTCATCACGATTGTATCTGAAAAATTTACGATCATCGCCTTGTAGCCGATCTCTTCAAGGCTTAGCCAGCCATGCTTAAAGTGCGAGTTTTCAGCAAAAATATCCTTGCTAAAGACCTGCTTGCCAAGCACAGCCGCATCATCGCCAATATAAGCGTTACCAAAGCATTCAATCGTGAAATTTTCTTTATCCATCGGGCCATTATAATGAAACTCCTTTTAATTTTAGGATAAAATAAGCCAAAAAAGGAGCTAAATGCAAAAAATAGAAATTTTTAGATTTAATGCAAAAAAAGATATTTTGTCGTATTTTAAACCATATTTTTTAGAAATTTTAGATTACGCAAACCTTGATGAACTATTTTTGCATATTAAAAAAATTGATCCATATTTTCAGCCAACAACTGGCTTTGTGAAAGTAAATGATGTCGTAGTGAGCACTGCTGAACCATTAGTAAATTTATATGAAAAAATTGCAGACGAGCTTGTGATTTCGCCACTTGATGAAAAACGAGCGGTTTTAGATCTTGAGATAAATGATGACGACTTTTGGGAGAAATTTAAGCCATTTGATAAATTTTGTGATCAAGCAGACAAAGAATTTTATGCAAGCTTAAAGCCATATTTTTATGCTGATTTTGTGAGAGAATACGAGCCAAATTTTATAGGTGCAGCTGCTATCATACTGGCTCACCATCTTTATAAAAAAGAAAAAAATGATGAGATTATGAGGCTTATCAACAATGAAAATGGTATTTTAATAGCTTGCAAGATTGATGATTTTATCTTTAGCGGAAGCGAAATTTATAACGAAGCGATTAGGTTTTTTAAAGAAATTTTAGGGATAAAAGAGAATGAAACCTCAAAAAATGAGCTTGAAAAGATAAAGAGCTTGGATAAATTTAAAGAGTTTAAAATAGCCGTAAGCGATAAAATCCCTGAAAATTTAGATAAATTTAGAGCAAATTTTATAAATCTAAACAATAAATTTCCTTGTGGATTTGAACTTTTAAAAGCAAACGAAAAGCTTGCATTTACACTTGCAAGTAAGACTATCTTTAATGCGTTTGATAGCGGGGCTGATTTTTTACTAGCTAGCAATGAGGCTGAGTTTTATATGTTTGACACGCTTTCAAAAAAGCTTGAAAAATTTGTAAACAGAAGTTTGCAGGATTTTTATATTTTAAGAGTTAGCGAACTGATCGAGCTTGAAAATGGCAAAATTCCAGCAAGCCTAAAAGAGCATACGCTAAAAGTAATTTTAGTCTAAAACTAGAGAATTTATTTTTGCAAAGTTGCATTTTGCTCGCTTAGGGCTTCTTCTTTTTCGTCTTCTTGTCTTATCTCATCGTACCTTGCTTTGGCATTTTCATAAACACCAGCTGGAAGGCTTATGTTTAAATCGTCCCTTAAGCTCATCACATCATCACAAGCATTTTGGTAGCCAAGGTCGCAACTTTTCATGTAATAACTCACGCCAAGCTCAATATTTGAGTGCTTTTTTAGATCACTATCCATTTGCTCATTTATCTCTTCATTTATAAACATATCGCCCAAAGCTTCGCACGAAAGCACATCTTTTTGCTCACAGCCATCATAAAAAATTTCATACGCAGCTACGTAATCTCCGGCATTTAGCGTCTCAATGCCTCTGTCATAATCATCAATATCAAAGCCAAATGCCAAATTTAAAGCTAGGATTAAAAAAATTATCTTTTTCATATAAAGCTCGGTGCGTCGTTTGAAAATAGTATGAGATCGCCAGCACGCGTATTTTGAGCTAGAATTTCTTGCATTTTATTTTTATCCTTTAAGATGATGATCTTTGGCTTTACGATGTGCTTTAGTAAAACTTCAGCATTTAGCGAGCTTGTGATGATAACAAGATCAAAAATTTCATTTATCACCTTGGCTAAATTTGCATTTTGCTCCGCGTCACTCTCGACGATGCCTGGTGTTAGCAACACTTTTCTGCCAGCGTAGGTGCTTACAAGCTCGTAGCTTGCGCTCATGCCTGAGAAATTTCCATTAAAACTATCGTCAATTATCAGCTTGCCGCCAGCCTCGATCTTGCTTAGGCGGTGCTCGACGTTTTTCATCTTAGATAGCGCTTTATCTACCGCCTCATCGCTCATTTTTAGATATCTTGCCACCTTTATACAAACGGCTAAATTTGTAGCATTAAATTTACCAAGCAGCGGCGAAGCGTAACTCTTGTCATCAAGCATAAATGATATTCCATCTAAATTTGCATTGATATCTTTTAGACTCTCATCGTAAATTTCTATATTTTCGCTTGGCTCTTTTTTTGTCGAACTATGTAAAAATGCCATTTGCAAACGAGCGCTTTGAAGTGCTTCAAGCTTGGTAGAGCGGATATTATCAAGCGTTTTAAAATACTCAATGTGTTGCGCGCCGATTTCGCCTACGATTACGATTTGCGGATTTAGAAATTTAGTGATCTCTAAAATGTCACCCTTTAGCCTAGCACCTGCTTCAACGATGTAAATTTGCGTTTGCTCGTTTAAATTTTCATTGATATCTTTGATGATGCCAGCCATTGTATTTACGCTGCGAGGCGTCTTGTAGCAGACGAAGCTATCTTTTAAAATTTCAAATAAGAAATTTTTGATACTCGTTTTGCCGTAGCTTGCTGTGATCAAGATGATTTTTAGATCTTTATTTGCACCCAGTTTTTTAAGCGCCTTGTTTTTAAAGCCTTGAAATTTAATCTTTTCTAAAATTTCACTAAAAAATAGGCTCACAACCAAGACAAAAAGTGGCATCGGGGCTAAAAACGCCTTGTGGATGATGAAATTTAAAGCATAGTTTAGGATAATAGCGCAAGCAAGGATCACAAAAAAGTGCTTGATCCTGGCGGTAAAGACTAGCTTTTTATCAAGTTTTTTATGCCACAGATAAAGAGCTGGCAAAAGCGCAAAGTAAAAGTAGATAAAAAACCACTTGCCAGTCGTATAAAATAGCACCAAAGGCACGATGAAGAAAAAGACGTGCCAAGCGGGCTTTGTGAAGTGAAAGAGTACGCGCTCAGGCCTATATGAAAACCACTGAAAGCAAGTAATCACATAAAAAGCGAGCGCAAAGATAAATAAAACTGTGCTTATGCTTAAAAATACATTCATCTTATCTCCTCGATACCGCTCTCATCGTCAAGCACAACATTTTTTGCTTCATTTGGCTCAAAATTTATCCCTTTTTCTATCTCGTCACTTATAAATTTAGCGTGAAGTAAAAAGAAGAAGTGATCGCCACTAAGCGGGAAAAATGAACTATTTTTTATAAGCTTATGTATGCTCTCCCCGCTTGTTATAGGCGTTGCCTTGTCATTTTCGCCCCAGAATATCAAAGCCTTACCACTAAAGCTGGCAAAATGCTTTGTAAAATCCTCATCAACAACGTTTTTTAGGGTCTCATACATCACTCTACTCATACCACTCACATCTTTTGTAGCAAAGAGTTTATAAAATTTTCCAAATCCAAAAAGCTTAAAAATTTTAAAAATAGCGATCTTTGCTCGCACGATAAATGGCTTTTTGACAACTATGCCAGCTGAGCTTAAAAGCACAAGATGTGGCGGTTTTAGAAGCGTTGCGACCTTACCACCAAAGCTATGACCTACGATGATATCTGGCTTTATGCCAAGCTCATCACAGAAATTTTCAACAATTTTTGCATAATCGCTTGTTTTTAAAGGATCAGTAATTGAGCTTTTACCAAAGCCTGGCATATCGATATAAACATGGCACAGCTCGCTCAAATATGAGCCAAAAGCCTTTTTCATTATCTCTTTATTAGCGCCCCAGCCGTGCAAGAAAAGCACTATTTTTTTGCATTTTGGATTTACTACTTCGTAGCTGATCTCATACTCGTCTGAGCTGTATTTTACCGCCCTACTCGCCATCGTTCTCTCTTTTTTTTGCAGTATAAATACTCTCAAGCACGCTCACTGCTTCGCAAAGGCGCTCATACTCTTCCATATTTAAAAGCACTGCTTCAAATTTATTATTTTTAACAATGACCGCTCTTTTTAATTCATTAGCTCCCACACGAGAGAGCACTGAACTAAAATTTCTAACCACTTCAGTTGCTGTATAAATTTCATCTTTTGTAAAAGTTACCATTGTCGCTCTTTATGTAAAATTTTACGTAAAATATCACAAACTACTTTATAATCTACTAAATGGCCTAAATTTTTCCGCGACCTTTTACTGAAGTGATCGAGTTTATAAAGCTATAATCGATCTTTATATTACGCTCTCTTGGAAGTGAGTTTGCAAGAGCATTTAAAGTGCTTTCAAAATCCTCAAATAGATAGTTTGCAAGGCTTCCTGGATTTGGATTTATCTCATTTAGATAGACCTCATCATCTATCACAAAAAAGTCGCATCTAATGATCGCCCCGTCAAATCCACAATCATAAATTTTTGAAAAGTTAAATTTAAGCTTTTGCTTTAGCTCTTCAGAAATTTCAGCCTCTTTTACCTTATTTTCATTTGAAAAGCTAAGATACTTTTGCTCGTAGTCAAGAAATTCTTTCTTTTTTGGCTCTTCGATGATAGAAAATTTTATCTTTCCATCTATCTTACAGCCTGCAAGGTTGTACTCTTTTACTCCCTTTATAAAAGGCTCGACAAGCACATCCTTATCAAACTCAAATGCCACATCTTTTGCATAAGCTAGCTCGCTGGCGTCATGCACTATGTTTACACCTATGCTACTTCCAAGTCTTGCTGGCTTTAAGATAATAGGATAGTGAAATTTTGGCTCACTTTGACGAGTTAGCATCTCATAGTCAAGCGCCTTTACACCAGCCTTTTGTGCTAGAAATTTAGTAAGCTCTTTGTTGTAGCTAAGCGCACTTACTTCAAGCCTTGGACCTATATATTTTATGCCGTAAAAGTCAAAAAGTGCCGCTATCTTGCCATCTTCGCCGTCCATGCCATGGATCAAATTTATAATGACGTCGCACTCTACTTTTTTATCGCCAAAGAGAGAGTGTATGAAAAATTCGCCCTTAGACAAAATGAGCTTTTTTGAATTTTTGTATTTACCAGAGCTAAAGAAATTTGCTCTCATATCTTTCTCTTCGATCAGGTAAAAATCTCTATTTGCGTCGCAAAATATAAATTTTAGCTCTTGTTTTAGGACATTTTTTAAAACTATCGCACTAACTATGCTTATCTCATGTTCATAGCTCTTTGCTCCAAATATCACACCTAAATTCATCTTTTTATCCTTATCCTAATTTCTTTAATGCTTCTTTTATAAGATCACTTGTATTTTCACTCTTGCACTCAGGCAAAATTTTCACTATCTTCTCACGCTTAAAGCCAAGCGCTTCAAGTGCTAAAAGTGCCTCATTTTGGTAGCTTGGCACACTCTCGTCACTTATTAGCTTTGCGTCGCTTAGCTCAGCTATGATGCGTCTAGCTGTCTTTGGTCCGATACCTGGCACGCTTTTAAAGGTGTCTGCGTCGCCGCTTATTATGGCATTTGTAAATGCCTGTGAGCTAAGACTTGAGCAAACCGCCATCGCTGTGCTAGCTCCGATGCCATTTAGCTTGATAAGCATCTCAAACATCTTTTGCTCATTTGCGTCTAAAAAGCCGTATAGTAAATTTGCGTCTTCTCTTATGATCTGCGTTATGGCAAGCTCGATCTTTTCGCCTTTACTAAGTTTTGCTGAGCAAAAAAGTGAGATAAAAATTCCATAGCTTACGCCACTATTTGTTTTAAGTATCACAAATGCGGGATCTTTTTTGCTAACGATACCTTCGATCGCTTTTATCATCATTTAACCTTTTATTCTTAAAAATTTGTATCTGTGTAGTCTTCTAATTTATTTGACTTTTTGATCTTATACTCAGCCTCATCGCCATCGCCGATCTTCTCCAAAGTAATAGCATGAGCAGTTTCATTTTGCTTTGAGATATAAGTGACATTTTGTGGAGGATCAACGATAACAAATCTAATCTCATTTAGTTCAACCCAGTTGCCTCTATTTATCACTTTTGCAGAAAATATTCCATTTTGCATGATCTCAAGCTCATCTTTTAGAGTAGCTAGCAACTCTTTTTTATCTTTAAAAATTTTTAGCAAAGTGTTGTATTCATTGACTAGACCTTGATACTCTTTTAGCTTTTTCATGAAGGTAACTGGCGGTATCACTTTAGCTTTTGAGAGCTCTTCTACCTTTGCTTTTATGGTATAAATCGAGTCTTTATTTTCATTTATGACATTTTTCTTTGTTTCAATATTTTTTAGAAGCGAAGCAAGCTCTGCTTTTGTATATTCGATCTTATTTAATTGCTCTTGCGTAGCCTCAGCACTTTCGGGCATTTTGCTAGTATCGATTATAAATTTATTATCAGTGCCTCTTAGATATCTTACGTCTATTAAGTGTGAAGCTGTGATAGTGCAGTTTGAGCCGAGCGTATTTATTTGGATATTTTGAGCGGTTATAGAGCCACCAACGACGCTATTTATCTTAACTCTTTTTGCTACGACGTTTCCGCCTTCTAGCCTATCTATCTCGACATTTTCAGCTTCAACCTTACCGATATGGATAGAAATTTTTGCATTCTTTGCATAAATTTTAGCCTTTTGGTGTGTTTGACCGCCGATTATTACTTCATTTGCTTTAACCATCGCATTTGCACCGACGTTTCCTTTTACCTCGATCTCGTCAGCCTCTACGATGATGCCAGTGCCGATGGCATCTTTTATAGTATCAGTTTCCCTAACCACCAAAGTCACATTTGTATCAGTGCCTGCTTGAATAGAGCCAGTTGTTTTAAAATTTGCTTCATTTATCTCTATACGCTCTTCAATATCAAATGAGCCATTTTTCTCAACTACATATCCTGATTTTTTAGCGATATATATTATGCTATCGTCATTTTCTACTCTCTCTATATTTTCGCTTATACTTATCTCTTTGCCAGTATCTTCTTTTGGCTCTTCTACTGCTAATAATTTGCCTCTCGCATCACGGCCATTTTGCCCTTCGTGAGACTTTTTCTCTTCCATTATCACTTCATCTTGTGCCACGCCAAAAACAAAACCTCTATCAGCGTAATCAATCTTGTCTTCTTCTTTTATCGCATCAAGTTTATCTTTGTAGTAGTAAAGTATCTTTGCATCGGTAGCTTTTTTTGGATTTATACCTTGTGTTATATTTAGTATGTAGTCTTTATCAAGTTCGCCCTTTACATGCACAACTGAGGCGATTTGTTTTAGCTCGTCTTTTAGTTTGCCGATCCTTATACCTATTAAAATTTGAGCCTTCATAAGCTGTTTGGCGATATATTCAAAAAGCTTATCTTCGTAATGATGTTCGTATTCACAATCTTTTGTGGCTTTTACCTTTGCGACTACTTTTGTAACCATTGAATTTACACCGATTTCTATCTTTGGAAGCTTTGGCACAGCATTTAGCCTAACATCAAAAAATTCCACGTCATAGACCTGCTCGATCTCTAGTGTCTCGTCAAGATAAAATGCATTATCATCAAAAAAGTCTAAATTTTCTTCGGGGACAAAAACTGGCTCTTCATTATCTTTATTTTTATAATAAGTCAAAATATCTAAAATTTTAAAATCTATAAATTCTACCGGTACGCTGTGTTGCTTGCTTAATTCTTTAAGCGATATATAAGGTGTTGAAGTTTGAATTTGCGTTGGCGGTAAAAATCTCTCGTTTTCTTGCACGTTCTCGCTCAAAATTGATCCATTTCACATAAAATTTGGCTCTTATTATCGCCAAAATTTTATTAAATTTGGGTTATGTAAGCTTTAAAGCATCTTTTGTTACTATTGTGTTTTCAAATTTAATTTAGGTGAGCGATGTTTATAAAAGGTTTTTTTTCAAACTCAGTTGGCATTATGGTTTCAAGAATTCTTGGACTTATAAGAGACCTTTTAACAGCTTCCATCCTTGGAGCTGGCATATTTAGCGATCTTTTTTTTATCGCTTTTAAAATACCAAATTTATTTCGGCGTATCTTTGGAGAAGGTGCCTTTACGCAGGCATTTTTGCCAAATTTTGCAAATAGCAAGAAAAAAGCGATCTTTCAGGCTGAAATTTTCATCAAATTTCTACTTTTTATAGGCGCATTAACGCTTCTTGTAAATTTATTTACGCCCTACTTTATAAAGATCATCGCAAGCGGTTTAAGCGAGCAAAATATCATGGATGCAGTGCCGCTTGTGCGTATAAATTTCTACTATCTAGCCCTTGTTTATATCGTCACTTTCATGGGTGCGCTGCTTCAGTACAAAGGGCACTTTGCAACGACTGCGTTTTCTACAGCGCTACTAAATTTAGCCATGATCGCTTCATTACTTTTGGCTCGTGGCAATAGTGAAAGCGTGGTCGCACTTTATCTTAGCTTTGGCGTCGTTGCAGGCGGTATTTTGCAAATTTTGGTGCATCTAATCGCTATGAAATTTAACGCTTTAAATAAAATTTTTTGGGGCGGTCTAAGCGGATACTTTAAAGGCAAAAGAGCGCAGAGCAAAGGTTTTTTTATAAATTTTTATCACGGCTTGCTTGGCTCAAGTGCGATGCAGATAAGCGCATTTATGGACACTTGGCTAGCTAGCTTTTTGGTAAGTGGCTCGATAAGCTATCTTTTTTATGCAAATAGAATTTTTCAGCTCCCACTTGCCATCTTTGCGATCGCGCTCTCTCAGGCACTTTTCCCAAAGATCACCAGACTTTTAAAGCAAAAAGACGAAGCAAACGCCCTAGTTTGGACAAAAAAGAGCTTTTACTTGCTACTTTGCGCCCTACTTGCAGCCACGATCACAGGCGTCGTGCTAAGTGAGTTTATCATCTGGCTATTGTTTGAGAGAGGAAATTTCGTAAGGGCAAACACCATTGAATGTGCCAAGGTGCTAAGTGCCTATTTGGTGGGGCTTACGCCATTTGGACTGGCTAAAATTTTCTCACTTTGGCTCTATGCAAATATGAAGCAAAAAGAGGCAGCCAAAATTTCTATCGTCTGCCTTGTGATAAATTTGATCCTAGCTGTCATTTTGATGCAGAAATTTGGAGCAGCTGGTCTTGCATTTGCAAGCTCACTTGGGGGATTTTTACAGCTTATTTTATACATAAGAGCCTTTGGAGCTAAGCGATTTTTAGCTATAATCGAGCCTAAATTTATAGCCGCCATCGCTATTTTGGCGGTTTTGCTCTATTTTGGTTTAACATTTTTAAAGGATATATTTAATGCGAATTTTTGATACTTCTAAAAGAGAAAAGGTTGAGTTTAGCCCAATAAAAGAAGGTGAAGTTAGCATCTACCTATGCGGTCCAACGGTCTATGACGACGCACATTTGGGGCATGCAAAGTCAGCCGTTAGCTTTGATCTTTTAAGAAGGGTTTTAAAAGCGCTTGGCTACAAGGTTAAATTTGCAAGAAACTACACCGACATCGACGATAAAATTTTAAATAAAATGGCGCAGACTGGTCAAAGCCTAGAGGAGATCACAAACAAATATATAGCGCATTACGAGAGCGACATGGGCGCTTTAAACGTGCTTGATCCAGACTTTAAACCAAAGGCTACGCAGTGTTTAGAGGCGATCATTAGCTACATCAAGGTGCTTATGGATAGAGGCTTCGCGTATAAAACGAGCGATGGAATTTACTTTGATACGAGCAAGGATAGTGGATATTTTAGCATTAGTGGTAAGGATAATAACACCGATCTAATCGCGCGCGTGGCTAGTTTTGGCGAGAAAAGAAATGAAAAAGACTTCGTGCTTTGGAAATTTGACGAGAAATGGTACGAGAGCCCATTTGGCAAGGGTCGCCCTGGCTGGCACACCGAATGTGTGGCTATGATAAGAGAATTTCTAAGTGACAAAGAAAATGATAAATTTGAGATCGACATCCACGCTGGTGGCATCGATTTACTCTTTCCGCACCACGAAAACGAAGCAAGCCAGTGCAGATGCGCCTATCATAAAAATTTGAGCAAATACTGGATGCATAACGGCTTTATAAAAGTAAATAACGAAAAGATGAGCAAGAGCCTAAATAACAGCTTTTTTGTAAAAGACGCCCTAAAAAACGTTCATGGTGAAGTACTTAGATATTACTTGCTTACGAGCCATTACAGGGCGCATTTTAATTATTCAGATGAAGACTTAGTGGCTTCAAAAAAGAGGCTAGATAAAATTTATCGCCTTAAAAAAAGGGTTGATGGCGTGCAAGCTGGCGCTATAAACGAGAGCTTTAAAAATGAGCTACTTGAGGCACTAAGTGATGATCTAAACGCTTCAAAAGCACTTGCAAGTATTGATGAGTTTGTAAAAATAGCAAACGAAAGGCTTGATAATAGCCCAAAAGATAAAGTCTATAAGGCCGAAGTAGTGGCAAATTTGGAGCTCATAAGTGAAATTTTGGGCATTGCTATCACAAACTATGTGGAGTATTTTCAATTTGGTGTAAGCAACGAGCAAAAAGAGCATATCCAAAAACTTCTTGATGAGCGCGCGGTAGCTAAAAAAGAGAGAAATTTTGCAAGGGCTGATGAGATAAGAGATGAGCTTTCCAGCCTAAATATCTCTATCATGGATACACCAAATGGCGCAGTTTGGGAGAAAAACAATGAATAACTTTGGCTTAAAAGATGTACTAAAACGATTTGGCCCATATTTTAAAGACTACATCCCACACTTCATCCTAGCCTTCATCGGCATGGGGCTTGCAAGTGGTGGAACAGCAGTCAGTGCGTATCTGGTGGAGCCAGTATTAAATAAAATTTTCGTTGAAAAAAACGAAACATTGCTTTATTTGTTGCCATGTGCGATTATTGCCATTTATGTGTTAAAAAATATAGGTACATTTATGCAGGCTTATTTTACGGCATATATCGGCCAAGATACGATTAGAAGATTTCGTGAAAAGATGGTCGAAAATTTACTAAATTTGGACATGAAATTTTTTAATGATTTTAGAACAGGCGAGCTAATAAGCAGAACCACGAACGACATAGAGCGCATAAGATCTATTGTTTCAAGTTTCATACCTGAGCTTATTAGAGAGCTTGTAACTATCATAGGCCTGCTTTGTGTAGTCATATATCAAAGCCCTAAATTGGCGTTTTTTGCACTTGTGGTCATGCCAGTAGCCATTTATCCGATCTCGCGCCTTGCAAAGAAGATGAAAAAAATTTCAAAGCAGTCGCAAGAAAAGACATCCGATATCACTTCAGCCTTGAGTGAAATTTTTACAAATATCGAGATCATCAAGGCAAATAATGCCCAAAAATACGAGCATTCACGTTTTGTTGAAGAAAATAACAAATTTTTCAAGCTAAATCTTAAAACCGTAAAAATTGAGCAATTAGTAAGTCCACTAATGGAAACAATTGGCTCAATAGGCGTGGCAGCTGTCATCATAATAGGAGGCAAAGACGTCATCGACGGAAATATAAACATGGGTGCTTTCTTTTCATTTTTAACTGCGCTTTTCATGCTCTACACTCCACTAAAACGTATCGTAAATATATACAACAAAATGCAAGACGCCATCGCCGCGAGCGAGAGAACCTTTTTCTTGATGGATAAAGTAAGTGAAATAAAAGATGGCGAAAAAGAGCTAAGTGAAGAGATAAATTTGATTAAATTTAATGATGTCCGCCTAAGCTACGGTGACAAAGAGGTTTTAAAAGGGATAAATTTAGAGGCTCGTAAGTCAGAATTTATAGCCCTTGTTGGCTCAAGTGGTGGCGGAAAAACCTCGCTCATGAATCTGCTCATGAGATTTTACGACGTAAATAGCGGAGAAATTTTAATAAATGAAACAAATTTAAAAGATATCAAAATCCACTCACTTCGCCAAAATATCGGCCTTGTAACACAGCGTGTCTATATCTTTAACGACACGATCACTAAAAACGTGGCTTACGGCAGAGAATTTAACGAAGATGCCGTGATAAATGCGCTAAAGATGGCAAATGCTTATGAGTTTGTAAGCAAACTAGATGATGGTATCCACTCTATCTTAAATGAATTTGGCACAAACCTTTCAGGCGGTCAAAGACAACGCATCGCAATAGCAAGAGCGCTTTATCAAAACCCGCAAATTCTCATCTTTGACGAGGCCACTTCAGCACTTGATAATGAGAGTGAAAAAGAGATCACAAAAGCCATAAACAACCTAAGAAGCAAGAAGATCATCTTTGTCATCGCTCACCGTTTAAGCACGGTTGAAAGCGCTGATAAAATTGCGGTTTTAAGCAACGGAAGGATAGTTGATACTGGAAGTGACGAAGAGCTTAGTAAGAGAAATGAAATTTATGCAAAACTTAAAGGCAAAGCCTTAGTTTAAGGCGATTTTTGCTAAGATTTGCACAAATTTTTAGGCATTTTAAAGAGGTTAAAATGAGCTTAAACTACGAAACTTTAAAATCTATATTTTTTAAATTTGATCCTGAAACTGCCCACAAAATCGCAGAACTTGCAATGATCGGAGCAAATAAAATTTTTCCAGGATCATTAAGCTTTGTAGCAAACAAGTGCGTGGTAGACGACAATGCACTAAAACAAAATTTATTCTCAAGCACTTATCACAATCCAGTTGGCATAGCTGGGGGCTTTGATAAAAATGCCACAATGTTTGAAGCACTCACGGCTCTTGGCTTTGGGTATTTAGAATTTGGCACATTTACTCCAAAACCTCAACCTGGCAACGACAAACCAAGACTTTTTAGGCTCGTAGACGAAGAGAGCATCCAAAATGCGATGGGCTTTAACAACGATGGTTGCGAGGCTATTAAAAATAGAGTCAAAAAACTTTATCCTTATACTTTACCTATCTGGGCAAACATCGGTAAAAATAAGGTCACACCAAACGAAGATGCAATAAAAGACTATGAAATTTTAGTAAGAGAATTTAGCGAAATTTGCGACACCTTTGTCATAAACGTCTCATCGCCAAACACGCCAAATTTAAGAGCCTTGCAAGATGAGAGCTTCATAAAAGAGCTTTTTAGCGTCATTTTACCACTTACTAAAAAACCAATCATCTTTAAAATAGCTCCTGATATGAGCCACGAAGATGCGATCAAACTTTGTAGCTGCGCGATAGAAAACGGCGCTAGTGGCGTGCTTGTCTCAAATACAAGCGTTGATTACTCGCTCTCTCACTCGTCAAATTTAAAAGATTTTGGCGGACTAAGTGGTAAGGTGATCGCTCAAAAGTCAAAAGAGATATTTAAAGCCGTGGCAGACGAGCTTTATGGCAAGACGACACTTATCGCATGTGGCGGCATAGATAGCGGTGCAGAGGCATATGAGCGCATAAAAATGGGAGCAAATCTAGTGCAAATTTTTACAAGCTTTATCTTTAAAGGTCCGATGGTCGCAAGAGATATAAATTTAGAAATTTTAGAGCTTTTAAAGCGAGACGGCTTTGCCTCTATTAGCGAAGCAGTCGGCATAGATGTTAAAAAATAAAAGGCAAAAGATTGATAAAATTTAATAAAACAAAACTAGAAAACGGACTTGAAATTTATCACATACCAGTAAATCCGGACTCAAAAGTGATAAGCGTCGATGTCTTTTATAAAGTTGGTTCAAGAAACGAAGTGATGGGCAAAAGTGGCATCGCTCACATGCTCGAGCATCTAAATTTCAAATCAACCAAAAATTTACGAGCTGGGGAGTTTGATGAGATCGTAAAAGGCTTTGGCGGCGTAAATAACGCAAGTACAGGCTTTGACTACACCCACTACTTTATAAAAGCTTCAAATGAAAATTTAGATAAAACGCTTGGGCTTTTTGCTGAGCTTATGAAAAATTTAAGCCTAAAAGACAAAGAATTTCAGCCAGAGCGAGACGTCGTGCATGAAGAGCGTAGGTGGCGAACAGACAACAACCCTATGGGTTATCTATATTTTAGGCTCTACAACCACGCATTTATCTACCACCCATACCACTGGACGCCAATAGGCTTTATAAAAGATATCGAAAACTGGAAGATCGCTGACATAAAAGAATTTCACGCCACATACTATCAGCCCAAAAATGCGATTTTGATGATAAGTGGCGACATCGGCAAGGATGAGGCATTTAAACTGGCTAAGAAAAATTTTAGCGATATAAAAAACAAAAGAGCCATCCCAAAATCTCACTGTAAAGAACCTGAACAAGACGGCGCAAGAAGAGCTATCATCTATAAAGATAGCCAAACACAAATGCTAGCGATCGCTTATAAAATCCCAAATTTTAAACACGCTGATCAAGTAGGGCTAAATGCGATCAGTGAATATCTAGCCACTGGCAAAAGCTCTATTTTACAGCAACGTCTAATCGATGAGCTAATGCTCGTAAATCAAATTTATGCTTATAATATGAGCTGTGTTGATGAAAATTTATTTATATTTTTAGCAGTTTGCAACCCAGATGTCGAAGCAAACGTGGTTGAGGCTGAAATTTTAAAGATCATAGATGATTTAAAAAATAAACCAATCGACAAAGATGATGTTTTAAGAGTTAAAAATTTGATAAAAACTGATTTTATTTACTCATTTGAGAGTGCAAGCAAGGTTGCAAATTTATATGGTTCATACCTTGCTAGAGGCGACATAAAGCCACTTTATGAGCTTGAAAAAAATATCGATAAGATAGATGCCAAGCTTTTAAAAGAGATAGCAAATAGATATTTTAATGAAAAAACCAGCACAACAATAATATTAAAAAAGGAATAAACGTGGAAAATTCGCTTCAAGGTGCGATGACCGCACTCATTACGCCATTTAAAAATCAAAAAGTAGATGAAGTCAGTTTTGAAAAGCTAATAAAAAGACAGATAAAACACGGCATAGATGTCGTTGTACCAGTTGGAACTACTGGCGAGAGTGCAACACTGACGCATGATGAGCATAGAATTTGTATCGAAATAGCCGTAGATGCGTGTAAAGGTACAAATGTAAAAGTACTAGCTGGTGCTGGTAGTAACGCGACTCACGAAGCTATTGGTATCGCTAAATTTGCTCAAGCTCATGGCGCTGATGGCATCCTTTCAGTTGCACCTTATTACAACAAACCAACACAAGAAGGGCTTTACGAGCACTACAAAGCCATTGCAAATAGCATTGAAATCCCTGTGCTTCTTTATAATGTTCCAGGCAGAGTTGGCGTGGATATCTTGCCAGCGACTGTTTTTAGGCTTTTTAAAGAGTGTAAAAATATCTACGGTATTAAAGAGGCTACAGGCAGCATAGATAGATGCGTAGATTTACTAGCTCACGAGCCAAATTTAGTAGTCATTAGCGGCGAAGATGCGATCAACTATCCTATCATATCAAATGGTGGCAAAGGCGTTATCTCGGTTACTGCAAACCTCTTGCCAGATCAAATTTCACAGCTTACGCACCTTGCGATGAACGAAGAGTACAAAAAAGCAAAACTAATAAACGATAATCTATATACTATAAATAAAACGCTCTTTTGCGAAAGCAATCCGATACCGATCAAAGCGGCGATGTATCTAGCTGGACTCATCGACTCTTTGGAGTACCGCTTGCCACTTTGCAAACCAAGTAAAGAAAATTTTAAAAAGATAGAAGAAGTAATAAAAAATTACGAAATAAAGGGTTTTTAATGAAGGACACACTAAACGAATTTAAAGGTAAAACGCTAGTTATCAGCGGTGGCACTAGAGGCATTGGTAGAGCCATAGTTGAAGAATTTGCAAAAGCTGGCGTAAACATAGCATTTACCTACAACTCAAACGAAGAGCTTGCAAAAGAGCAGGCAAAAGAACTTGAGGCTACTTATAAGATAAAAGCCAGAGCTTACGCGCTAAATATTCTCGAACCAGAGACTTACAAAGAGCTATTTTTAAAGATAGACGAGGATTTTGATAGGATTGATTTTTTCATCTCAAATGCTATCATCTCAGGTCGCGCAGTAGCTGGTGGATACACTAAATTTATGAAGCTAAAACCAAGAGGCATAAACAATATCTTTACAGCAACCGTAAATGCCTTTGTCGTAGGCACCCAAGAAGCTGCAAAACGCATGGAAAAAGTTGGCGGTGGTAGCATCATTAGCCTATCATCTACTGGAAATTTAGTCTATATCGAAAACTACGCAGGTCACGGCACAGCAAAAGCAGCCGTTGAAGCCATGGCAAGATACGCTGCGACCGAGCTTGGAGAGAAAAATATCCGCGTAAACGTCGTAAGTGGCGGTCCTATCGAGACAGACGCACTAAGGGCCTTTACCAACTACGAAGAAGTACGCGACATGACGGCAAAGCTTAGCCCACTAAACCGCATGGGACAGCCTGCTGATCTAGCTGGAGCATGTCTATTTTTATGCTCATCTAAGGCTAGCTGGGTGACTGGGCATACATTTATAATAGATGGTGGCACGACTTTTAAATGAGAATAGTGAAATTTTAAGCATAAAGGCATATTTGTGAGTTTAAATTTACCAAACGCATTGGCATTTTTTAGGATACTACTGGCTCCACTTATGTTTTTTATGCTCGTAAATGCGCCAGGAATTTTTACACAAATTCACATAAGCTGGATAAATTACTTCGCAGCTCTTATTTTTGTGATCGCCTCGGTGACTGACTTTTTTGACGGCTACATCGCAAGAAGCTGGGATCAAAAGACCAAGCTTGGCGCTATCCTTGACCCGCTAGCTGATAAGATGCTGATATTGGCTGCATTTTTAGGTCTTATGATGCTTAGTAGAGCGAGCGCTTGGGCTGTTTATCTAATCTTGGTAAGAGAATTTTTTATAACTGGCTTTCGTGTCGTGATGGCAAGTGACGGCGTCGAAGTCGCTGCATCAATGGCCGGCAAGGTAAAGACCGTTTCACAGATGTTTGCGGTTGGATTTTTACTGATGAGCTGGCCTGGTGGCGAACTTTTGCTCTGGATATCTGTTGCGCTTACGCTTTATTCTGGGTTTGAATATATCTTTGCCTATATAAAGGCGATGAAAAAGAGCTAAAATTTCTTTCGTTCGTGAGGCCCAAAGTTTTTACTTGCAAAATTTATATAAACAATAAAAACTTCATTTTCTAAATAAGTAAAATTAAGTTAAAAATTTCTCCTAGCTAAAAGAAATTTTTAGCTAAATGCCGTTTGAGAGTAAATTTATAAACTTTGGCTAAAATCTCATCAATTTTTTTCAAAAAAAGGTAAGTTTTGAAAGGCATTCTCTTCACGCTAGCCCTGCTTTGCATCGGGCTTTATGCGTATTCGTTTTATTTTTTAGTGACCGTTTTAGCCATTAGTTTTCTCATATTTTTTCACGAGCTTGGCCACTTTTTGGCAGCAAGAACACTTAGTGTAAAGATAAACACCTTTAGTATTGGATTTGGCGAGAAAATTTACACCAAAAACGTTGGCGGCACCGACTACTGCCTAAGCGCGATCCCACTTGGTGGATACGTACAGCTAAAAGGTCAAGACGACACCGACCCAAAGACCAAAAACTACGACGTGGACAGCTACAACGTGCTAAGCCCTATAAAGCGAATTTACATCCTCTTTGCAGGGCCATTTTTTAACTTTATCTTGGCATTTTTAATATACATTTTACTTGGATTTATCGGTGTTGAAAAACGTGCGCCAATAGTTGGATATATAGTTGAAGGTTCAGCAGCCGCGAGCGCTGGCATAGCAATAAACGATAAAATTTTAGAGATAAATGGCGTAAAAATAACCGAGTGGGAAGAGATCAGCAAAAATGTAAAACTTGAGCCAAGCACCATTTTGATAGATAGAAACGGCTCAATTTTAAGCATAAATTTAACACCAAAGATAGGCGAGACGATAAATTTATTTAATGAAAAGATGCAGCAACCACTAATCGGCATTAAGTCAAACGGCGAAGTGATAAAAATTTATCACACAGGTCTTGGCAGCCTAAAATTTGCCTTTGGCGAGACTATCGAGGCTTCAAAACTCATCTTTAAAAGCGTTACTAAGATAGTCAGTGGAGCCGTGCCACTAAAAGAGGTTGGCGGTATCGTGCAGATTGCCGATGTCACCTCAAAGGCCGCTCAGATCAGCCTTAGCGTGCTACTTCTCATCACTGCGCTCATCTCTGTGAATTTAGGTGTTTTCAATTTATTCCCCATCCCAGCACTTGACGGCGGACACATACTTTTTAACCTATATGAGCTAGTTTTTAGACGCGAGGTAAATGAGCGGGTGCTAGTCATACTCACCTACTGCGGCTGGGTGCTACTGCTTTGTATAATGGTGCTTGCGACCTTTAATGATATCAGGAAACTAATCGGAGGTTTATGATGATAGTTTTAAAAGATCTACTTGAAAAGATAGAAAATTTAAGCAAAGACGTGACGCTAATCGCCGTTAGCAAAAATGTGACATGCAATGAAGTAAGGGAGCTTTACGCACAAGGGCAAAGAAATTTTGGCGAAAACAGAGTCCAAGAGCTAGCCAAAAAAGAGCTAGAACTGCAAAATTTTACTGATATAAAATGGCATATGATCGGTCGCTTGCAAAATAACAAAATAAATCAAATGATAAGTCTAAAGCCCACACTATGGCAAAGCTGCGATAGCTTTGAAAGGGCTGTAGAGGTCGATAAAAGACTCGATTACAAGCTCGATACTCTGCTTCAAATAAATTCGGCTGATGAAGACACAAAGCAAGGTGTAAGCGTAGCAAATGCGGTAGAAATTTATGAGCGTATCCAAAGCGAGTGCAAAAATATCAATCTAAAAGGTGTGATGAGTATCGGAGCACATGTGGATGAGCCAAAAGAGATTCAAAAAAGCTTTGAGCTAACTTATAAAATTTTTGATAGCCTAAAGCCAAAAGGTGCAACTATCTGCTCGATGGGCATGAGTAGTGACTTCGAACTAGCGATAAAATGCGGCTCAAATATGATTCGCCTTGGCACTATGCTTTATTTATAATTTTATCGCTTTTGCCTGATTTGCCTCTACTGCTGGGACTCGATAAATTTTTACTAAATTAATATTTAGCGTCAGCCAAAACTAGAGCAAAAAGTACTTTTACACCAACTTTTTCTAGAGTATTTTTAGCCTCAAGTATCGTTGTGCCAGTGGTTACGATATCATCTACTAAAATAACTGGCGCAGTGATCTTTTTTAGGATTTTAAAATTTCTTGGGTTATTTTGTCTAAATTGCAAATCCTTACCACTATAGCTGATCTTACTGATTGCATGCAGCGCATGAAATATGGGCTTTAGATTTTTAGCCCTTAGTGCATTTGCCAAAATAGCCGTGTGCGAGTAGCCAAAATGAACTCTATCATCTATTGGCAAAGCATAGACTTGCTCTGGAAAGCTAAAGCTTTTAGCAAATTTATTAAATGCAAATTTGGCTAAGTTTTTATATATAAAATATCCGTGCATTTGGTGCTTGGAGTGGATGAGTTCTTTTATTTCAGAGTAGCCGTAAAAGCTATAAATTTTAAAGCCCTCTAGTTCTCTTACTATCGGGCTTGGCTCGCTTAAAATTTGTGAGCAAATTTTACAAAACGTATTTAATGTAAAGCTCTTGCAAAACGCACAAAACATTAGCTATTTAAAATAGCAATTGCAGTGCGTTTGATAGCATCATTTATTATTTCAGTCAAAAATGATTTAAATGCTCCACCTGTGGGAATTAACTCAAATTTGGTTTGATTATTTGAAATATTTTTAACAATGCTTTGATCGCCTTTTTGGATCTTAAGTGTAATCTTAATATTACCTTTTGTATTATCAGTACCATATCCGCTCATATTTGCTTCAAACTCGTTGATAAAAATTTCAACCACGACGCCACCCATGCCATTCACATTTGCACCGCGCGCCATAAGCTCTTTTTTGAGCGAATCACTAAAATAAGTAGCAAGATCGTTTTGGAGCACGACATATTCTTTTACTGTTCCTTTGCTATCAGTAATCGTAGCAATGGTACTTTTGTTTTTGCGGTTGTCATGCACTGCACTTATATAGGCCTCAAAGCCGCTATTTTGGTGGTTCGCAGCAGCCTTATATGGATCAAATGCGACAACACTTTGACTTGGTGCACAACCAGTTAAAAATAAAACAAAAAGTCCAAAAATAGCTAAAAATTTAAATTTATTCATCGTTTTTCCTTTTAAAGTTTAGTGATCTCATCGGCTACTTTTATCGCAGCTTGCTTAACTAAAAGTGCGATAAAAAAGTCAAACTGACTAGACTCTGAAGCCTCTAGCTTCTCCACATGGTGCCTAGTCGAGATAGGTAAAGTTTTTTTGAAATTTATATTTGAAAGCACAAGAAGACCTTTTAGATGTCCATTTAAAATTTCTGAACTTCCCGAATAGCTTCCCCTAAGCTCGTCAAATCTAAAATCAAGCCTGTATGTATAAGGCGATGTTTGAGTATCGACAACAACGATCCCGCGAGAATTTAACTCACGTTGCAAAAACATGTAAAAAAGCACTTCAAGGCGCGGATTTGAGTTAAAAACTGCACTGTTTCCTTCGATACCTGTGTAATATATCGATCTAGCGCTATTTCTAGCATCGACAATCCTGTGAAAATAAACTTTTTTTAGCCCAACATTAGTATCGATCATGTTTTTTTCCAAGCAGCAGTTTATTGCTACATCACTTTTATATTTGACACCATTTATAAAAAGACCATCACCCCTGCCTTTACAAGCACTGCAATCAGCCGGTATCCTCATAACCTCTTCAAAATACATCTTATCTTCGCTGTTTATGCTCGCACTTTGCACGCCATCTATTCCTTCACATGATAGACAAAGGCTAGCTTTAGCCACACAGCCAGTTAGAAAGATAGCTGCAAAAACTGCCAGTAATGTCATTCTTAGCATTTTACTTCCTTTTGCTCTTTTTGTTTTTTACGGAGATTTTTCACACTCTCGCCTGCGATGCCGTAGTTATTCGTATCGATCTCATCGATAATGACAACGGTATTTTGAGCACTTCTACCTAAAATTTCACTTATTAGCTTTGTAACTCCACTTATCATCTTCTCTTTTTGCTCAACACTTGGGCTATCGCCCTCTTTTGTCACACAAATTTTCACAAATGGCATAGCGCTCCTTTTTTGTAAATTTAGTATTTAAACCTATCAAAACAACACAAGACAAGTCATAATGTCGTGAGATGATTTTGGATGTTGCGCATAAATTTTCGATCAAGATAGGACAAATAGTCCATCGAAGAGAGAAAATTTAAAGCTCATTCAAAGGCGCTCACGGCACGCCGCTAGTCTATTTTTAAGACTGATAAGAATGCCTCTTGCGGCAAATTCACCTTACCTATCGCCTTCATCCGTTTCTTACCCTCTTTTTGCTTCTCAAGCAACTTCCTCTTACGAGTGATGTCGCCGCCGTAGCACTTGGCTGTTACGTTTTTACCCATTGATTTCACTGTCTCACGAGCGATTATTTTATTGCCGATGCTAGCTTGTATTGCCACTTCAAAGAGCTGACGAGGCACGATCTCTTTCATCGCCTTTACAAAGTCCCTACCCTTTGTCTGCGCCTTGCTCTCAGGCACGATGATAGAGAGTGCATCGACCGTCTCGCCAGCCACTTTTACATCAAGCTTTACTAGATCGCCTACGCGGTAGTCGCTAGGCTCATAATCAAAGCTCGCGTAGCCTTTAGTGCTTGATTTTAGCTTGTCATAAAAGTCCATCACGATCTCGTTCATCGGTATGTCGTACTCTAGCAGCACGCGGTCAGTCGTGATGTAGTCCATCTTTGTTTGTATGCCACGGCGGTTGTTTAAAAGCGTGATGATGTTGCCCAAAAACTCACTTGGTGTGATGATAGTCGCTTTCACATATGGCTCAAGGATCGAGTCTATTTTATTTACTGGTGGCAGCTGGCTTGGGTTTTGTATCTTTAAATTTAGCCCATCAGTTTGGATGACTTCGTATGTCACGGTCGGCGCTGTGGCGATGAGATCAAGGTCAAATTCACGCTCCAGCCTCTCTTTAACTACCTCCATATGAAGAAGACCTAAAAAGCCAACCCTAAAGCCAAATCCAAGTGCGACCGAGGTCTCTGGCTCGTAACTTATCGAGCTGTCATTTAGCTTTAGCTTATCAAGTGCGTCACGCAAATCTTCAAATTTATCAGTTTCGATCGGATAAAGTCCCGCAAAAACAAATGGCTTAGCCCTCTCAAAGCCACCTACTGGCTCTTTTAATGGATTTCTAGCCTGTGTAATCGTATCGCCCACCTGGACGTCACTAACATTTTTAAGTCCGAGTACAACGATGCCTACTTCGCCAGCAGAAAGACTCTTTGTCTTGATCGGTGCTATAGGATTTGGATACATGAGGTCAAGCACGATGTGTTTTTTACCTGTGCCCATAACCAAAATTTCATCATTTTTTGAAATTTCACCATCATAAACACGCACAAGTGCAAGCGCGCCAAGGTAGTTGTCAAACCAGCTATCATAAATTAGTGCCTTTGCAGGCTTATTTGCATCACCATTTGGCGCAGGAATTCTTGTGATAATCGCTTCAAGCAGCTCTTTTATGCCGATGCCGCTTTTTGCGCTCACCTCAATCGCTCCAGAGCAGTCAAGTCCAATAATATGCTCGATCTCATCCTTTACTCTAGCAGGATCAGCCGCAGGTAGGTCGATCTTATTGATGACTGGGATGATCTCTAGGTTATTTTCAAGTGCGATATAGACGTTTGCGATGGTTTGTGCCTCTACGCCTTGACTAGCGTCCACTACTAGTAGTGCGCCCTCACAACTGGCTAAAGAGCGGCTCACTTCGTAGCTAAAATCGACGTGGCCCGGAGTGTCTATCAAATTTAGAACAAAATTTTCACCGTTTAGTGCGTAGTTTAGGCGAACAGATTGGGCTTTTATCGTGATGCCACGCTCTTTTTCGATATCCATCGTATCCATGATCTGGCTGCTCATCTCACGGTCACTGACGGCGCCACACTCCTGTATGAGGCGGTCAGCAAGCGTGCTTTTGCCGTGGTCGATATGAGCGATGATGCTAAAATTTCTGATGTTTTTCATATAAGCTTTACTTTTTACTAAATTTTGGGCTTTATTTTGCCTAAAGTTGATTTAAATGCCAATAAATATATTTTTATCATAAGCCCGTCACTAGAGCTTGGCTCTATTCTTAAAAATCTTAATGACAATGTCCAAAGTGCTCATGTCCTTCATCGTCATTTAACTCGCAGATGAGACCAGCTTTGTGCCCAAGGCTCTCGCTCTCAAACTGAAGCGTGACATGGCCGATGCCTGCATGAGAAAGCTCGTGCTCGATCTGCTTTATCATCTTTGAAATTTCAGCCACGCTTAGCGCATCATCCACCACCACGTGGGCTATGAGCGCATTTGTGCCAGCATTTATCGCCCAAATATGCAGGTCATGCACGATTTTAACGCCATCTACGCCTTTTATAACGCCTAAAATTTCATCCGTATCAAGCTTAAGCGGCACGGCTTCGATCAGGATATTAAAGCTATCTTTTAGCAAGCTAGCGCCACTTTTTATGATCAGCATCGAGACAAAAATACTTGCGATGCTATCGGCCTGCGTGAAGTTAAATTTCATCACAAGAAGCGCTGCAACGATGGCGCCAACTGAGCCAAGCGTATCACCAAGCACATGCAGATAAGCACCTTTCATGTTTAAATTTTCTTTTGTATCAGCGCTTTTATGCATATAAATAGCTACGACTAAATTTACCACAAGCCCCAAAATACTAACAAAAAGCATCGTTTCAGCCTCTATCTCTGGCTCACTAAAAAGCCTAATGATAGCTTCGACTATGACAAAGATAGCCAGCGCGATAAGAGCGATAGCATTTATGAAAGCAGCGATGATCTCGACCCTTTTGTAGCCAAAGGTCTTTTGTAAATTTGCCCTTTTTTCTGCGATCTTAAAAGCTACCAGCGACAAAAAGAGAGCCGCAGCGTCTGAGAGCATGTGAAATGAGTCGCTAATGAGCGCAAGCGAGTTTGAAACAAAGCCAAAAACGGCCTCAACTATCATAAACGTGAAAATTAGAAAAAATGAATTTCTAAGAACGCTCTTGTTGTGCATCATTATCCTTCTTTTGGGCGTCAATCCTCTTGCCTATATCTTTTAAATTTGAAAATTCCTCGATGAGCTTTGGCGAGTCGTCAAGACTGATGACGAAATTCCATATATAGGTCATCACAGAGTAGATGTGGCCGGCATTTGTCTGCTGCGAGCTTAGCACTATTATCGCCACCAAAAAGAGCAGCGAAGCACTAATGCCGATGATAAAATAGCTCATCGCCTCCCTGTTTGAGATCGCTATACGAAATTTAGAAACGACGTCGTAGTGCCTATTTAGCGTGCTTTTGTTAAAAACACCTATCACCTTTGCCTCTTTTTCTAGGCGGTCATTTAAGCGAAGATAAAGGTCGTCATTTTTCTTGATATATCTTGGTAAAAATATAAGAAAAACGATCATCACGACAAAGCACGCCACAGCGACCTTTGACTCGACAAAAATGAGCATAAACGCTGAGCCGATGATCGAAATAACCGATGTAAAAAACATAGGAAAATGCGTCTCAAAGAAATTTACAAACTCTCGCGAGAGCGCTACTCTAGCGATGATGGCGGAGTCGTCTTTGGCATTTTGTTTTTCATTCATGATGACATTTACAGCAAGCTTTGCGTAGATATTTGCAAAAACTTGCGTATCCACGCGGCGCCTAATGGCTCCTACAAGCCACGCTATGAGCACAAAAAGTGCGTAAATGAGGGCATTTAACGTATTTCCTTGCATGATTGCGTTTATCGCAAAGCCCGCAAATATCGGATAAGCAAGAAAAAGTCCGTTCTCTGCTAACACCAAAGCAAAGGTCAAAATGAGATTTTTATTGTGATCGGTCGCTATGCTCTTTAGCGTTTTAAAGGCATTATTTTGCAAATTTTAACTCCAAGTTATCATAAATCTTTCGTAAATTTTAGCCTAAATTTGCAAATTTTGATAAATTTTTGTTGTAACTCTTGACATTACAACTAAAAAATATTATACTTCGCTCATCAGTTGTAAATAAAAAGATTACAACAATAAAAAAAAGGAAAACAAAATGAAAAATTTTCAGGTTGCAAAGATCGCAAACGAGCCAAGAGTCGAGCTAAAAGAAGCTTTAAATTTAAGTGGCTGTGAGGTATCTATAAACGAGCTTCCAGCCAATGTGAGCGTGCCATTTGTCCATGCACATAAGCAAAACGAGGAGCTTTACATCATCCTAGAGGGTGAGGGTGAGCTTTTCATCGACGGTGAGGTGCTAAAAGTAAGCAAAGGAGATGCGGTGCGCATAGATCCAGATGGCAAAAGGTGCTTTAAAGCTGGCAAAAACGGCATCAAAATGATCTGCATCCAGACAAAACGCGGTAGCCTAGAGCAATACACAATGAGTGACGGCGTGATAGTTGATGACGTAAAGCCAAGTTGGCTGTAAATTTAAAGACAAATTTAAAGGAAAAACAATAAAAATAGCAATCATCGGAGCAAACGGCAAAAGCGGTGTAAATTTAGTAAATGAGGCACTAAAACAAGGTTACGACGTCACAGCGATCGTTAGAAACAAAGAGTATAAAAACGAAGACGTTAAGGTTGTCTATAAAGATATTTTCGAGCTTACAAAGGCTGATCTAGCAGGCTTTGATGCTGTTATCAGTGCATTTGCAGCATGGAGTGAAGAAACCTTCCCACTTCACAAAAAAGTGGCCGCTCACCTTATAAATTTACTAGAAGGCGCTAGCACAAGGCTTATCGTAGTTGGCGGCGCTGGTACGTTATTTGTTGATGACAAGGGCACAATGGTGATGGATACGCCAGACTTTCCGGCTGCATATATGGGTGTAGCAAAGGCGACAGCGGAGTCTTATTTTGAGCTAAAAGATAGGAGCGATTTGCTTTGGACATACGTAAGCCCAGCAGGCGACTATGACCCAAATGGTGCTCGTACTGGTAAATACGTGCTTGGTGGAGATAATCTCATCTTAAACTCAAAAAATGAGAGCTATATAAGCTATGCAGACCTTGCGCTTGCGATCATAGACGAGCTAAAAAACAAAAAATTTATACAAAAACGCTTCACAGCAGTTGGCGAGCGAGCATAAAAATTATAGATTTGACATAGCTGGCACAAAAAGTCGGCTTGTCAAATCTAAACTGAAAATAAACTGCTTTTAGTAAAAATTTAAAGTATAATCAGAAAAAATTTCAAGGACAGTTATGCAAGTAGGGATCAAGTTTTCAACCGCGATCCATGTAGTTTTAGCAGCTTGTTTTTTCAAAGGCGAGAAAGTCACGAGCGAATTTATAGCAGGTAGTATAAACACAAATCCTGTCATAGTTAGGCGTCTGCTTGGCACTCTAAAGGCTGCAGGACTCGTGAATATCGTAGCTGGAGTTGGTGGTGTGAGTCTTGCGAAAGAGCCAAAAGATATAACCCTCCTTCAAATTTTTAACGCAGTAAATAATAAAGAAAAACTTTTCAAGATCCACTCTGACTCACCTAAAGCCTGCCCGCTTGGTAGCAAGATCGAAGGTCTCTTAACCACCCCCCTCCTAAAAGCACAAGAAGCTTTAGAGGATAGTTTAAGAAGCATTACTTTACAAGATCTATTAGATGAACTTATTAATTTGTAAACTTAAAAAGTAAGCAGATTAAGTTATAAGATTTAAAAAGTAGGCTGATATATAAAAAATCAATCTATTTTATTTATTAGGAACGCTATGCGCTCCTAACTATTTTTATGTATCTTTATGTAGGAATTTTTATAAATTTCTAGATTTTATTACTCTTTGCTTTTCTCTTTTTTAGCTTTACTCTTTTGTGCTTTATCTTTTAGCTTTTCTTTCTTATCTTTTATCTCTTTTATACTATCGTCTTTAACACTATCTTTTTTCTCTTTTACTTCATCACTCTTTTTACTTGCTTTTTCTTTTATCTCATCTTTTTTAGATTTTATTTTTGATTTTGTGTCATCTATCTTTGTAGTGCCTGATACTGATATATCTGATTTTAAATTTTCAAATGTCTTGTCGCCTATACCATTTACATTTTTTATGTCTTCTATTGAGTTAAATTTATTCGCTTTTCTATACTCTATTATTGCATCTGCCTTTGAAGATCCTATACCATCTAAACTCATTAACTCTTCTTTTGTGGCGGTGTTTAAATTTATGGCTGCTAGTAATGTAGAAGCTGCTGCTAATAGTGAGAATATAATCTTTTTCATTTTTGTCCTTTTTGGGTAAATTTGGGTTTGGAGTCTATCATATTTGGTGTTTTTAGTCAATACTCGCATAAAAGAGCATAAGCTAAAAGATATTTATAAACATAGAGATAAAAAGTCTGATTATTTAAAAAATAAATAAATATAAGATTTGATATTTTGTTATAAATTAAGAAATAATATTTTAAAAGATAATTGTTTAGACAAAGAAGATTAAAAATTAACAAAGCCCGCAACGACCTACTTTTCCAACATCCCAGTAAGGGAGAGTATCATCAGCCAGGACGAGCTTAGCTTCTTGGTTCGAGATGGAGCAAGGCGTTTCCTCGTCTGTATAGTCACGGGCAGTGTTAAATAAAAGATATATTAGATAAATCTCTTATTTAACACTACTTGATAAAGTTAAAAGTCATAAACAAAGTTTTGCAAAAACATATCTTATTAAGTTTTTATCCTTAACAAGGAAGTGATGCTTATAAAAAGATAAGCAGACGAGCTATTAGTACTGGTCAGCTAAAGGACTTTCATCCATTACACACCCAGCCTATCAAACACATAGTCTATATGAGCTCTTAAAAGAAGATTCATCTTGGAGTTGGCTTCCTGCTTAGATGCTTTCAGCAGTTATCACATCCCAACATAGCTACCGAGCGGTGCTCTTGGCAGAACAACTCGTACACCAGTGGTTGGTTCGACCCGGTCCTCTCGTACTAGGGTCAACTCTCCTCAATCTTCTTACGCCCACGGCAGATAGGGACCGAACTGTCTCACGACGTTCTGAACCCAGCTCGCGTACCGCTTTAAATGGCGAACAGCCATACCCTTGGGACCTGCTCCAGCCCCAGGATGCGATGAGCCGACATCGAGGTGCCAAACCTCCCCGTCGATGTGAGCTCTTGGGGGAGATCAGCCTGTTATCCCCGGGGTACCTTTTATCCTTTGAGCGATGGCCCTTCCACACAGAACCACCGGATCACTAAGACCGACTTTCGTCTCTGCTTGACGTGTATGTCTCGCAGTTAAGCTGGCTTATGCCTTTATACTCTACGAACGATTTCCAACCGTTCTGAGCCAACCTTTGTAAGCCTCCGTTACATTTTGGGAGGCGACCGCCCCAGTCAAACTACCCACCAGACATTGTCCTACTTGAGGATAACTCAAGCTAGTTAGCTATCAGAATAAAAAAGAGTGGTATCTCAACAATGGCTCACCATAAACTGGCGTCTATGGATCAAAGCCTCCCACCTATCCTGCACATTTTTATCCCAATAGCAGTGTCAAGCTGTAGTAAAGGTCCACGGGGTCTTTCCGTCTTGCCGCGGGTAGGAGGAATTTTCACCTCCACTACAATTTCACTGGATCCCTCTTCGAGACAGCTCCCATCTCGTTACGCCATTCATGCAGGTCGATATTTAATCGACAAGGAATTTCGCTACCTTAGGACCGTTATAGTTACGGCCGCCGTTTACTCGGGCTTCGATCAAACGCTTCGCAGAGCTAACGTCATCAATTAACCTTCGAGCACCGGGCAGGCGTCACACCCTATACATCCTCTTACGAGTTAGCAGAGTGCTGTGTTTTTGGTAAACAGTCGGGAGGGACTCTTTGTTGTAACCTTCAATGCTTACGGAGTAAATCCTTAACAAAGTTAGGCACACCTTATACCGAAGATACGGTGCTATTTTGCAGAGTTCCTTGAAGAGAGTTCTTCCACGCGCCTTAGAATACTCATCCCACCCACCTGTGTCGGTTTACGGTACGGGCAACTATAACTAAACTTAGAAACTTTTCTTGGCTCGACAGTATCGGCAATTCGCTATCCATTCCGAAGAACTTCAAACGCCTGTGGGGTCTCGGCTTAAAAAGATCCGGATTTGCCTGAATCTTAACCTACACCTTTCGACTAGCACTACCATCCGCTAGCTTGCTTAACTCTAAGCGTCCTTCCATCGCACATTATAGTTGGCATTGGAATATTAACCAATTTTCCATCGCATACCCCTTTCGGACTTTGCTTAGGACCCGGCTAACCCTACGATGACGAGCATCGCGTAGGAAACCTTGGGTTTACGGCGTTGGGGATTCTCACCCCAATTATCGCTACTCATGCCTGCATGCTCACTTGTATTCGCTCCAGCACTCCTTACCGGTATACCTTCAACGCAAATACAACGCTCTCCTACCACTTAGTAAAACTAAGTCTAAAGCTTCGGTACTCATTTTAGCCCCGTTATATTTTCCGCGCAGAATCACTAGACCAGTGAGCTATTACGCTTTCTTTAAAGGATGGCTGCTTCTAAGCCAACCTCCTGGTTGTTTAAGTAACTCCACATCGTTTTCCACTTAAATGAGATTTAGGGACCTTAGCTGTTAGTCTGGGTTGTTCCCCTCTCGACGACGGATTTTATCACTCGCCGCCTGACTGCCATGATTACACACTAGGTATTCGGAGTTTGATAGGGTTTGGTACATTGGTGTATGCCCTAGCCCATTCAGTGCTCTACCCCCTAGTGTTACTACATGACGCTATACCTAAATATATTTCGGAGAGAACCAGCTATCACGATGTTTGATTGGCCTTTCACCCCTATCCACAAGTCATCCCATAGCTTTTCAACGCTAGCGGGTTCGGTCCTCCACCGGCTCTTACACCGGTTTCAACCTGCTCATGGATAGATCACATCGTTTCGGGTCTGCAACGTCTGACTAAACGCCCTATTAAGACTCGCTTTCGCTACGGCTCCGGGTTTCCTTAACCTTGCCAGACATCACAACTCGCAGGCTCATTATGCAAAAGGCAGTCCATCACCCTGATAAATCATAGGGCTCTGAATGATTGTAAGCAAATGGTTTCAGGTTCTATTTCACTCTGATCACCTCAGTTCTTTTCACCTTTCCCTCACGGTACTTGTGCACTATCGGTCTAGTAGTAGTATTTAGGGTTGGATAGTGGTCTACCCAGCTTCAGACAGAATATCACGTGTTCCGCCCTACTCAGGATACTGCTAAGTAAAACAAAGCTTTCATATACGGGAGTATCACCCTCTATGCTTAATCTTTCCAAATTATTCTATTAGCTAAGTTTAGTCTATATTGCAGTCCTACAACCCCGTTAGTAAACTAACGGTTTGCCCTCTTACGCGTTCGCTCGCCGCTACTAGCGTAATCTCTTTTGATTTCTTTTCCTGAGGGTACTAAGATGTTTCAATTCCCCTCGTTCGCTCCATATTAGGTAGTTAAGCTCGCGCTTAACTGGGTTGCCCCATTCAGAAATTCCCGGATCAAAGCCCCTTGACGGCTCCCCGAGACTTATCGCAGCCTGGCACGTCTTTCATCGCCTCTACTAGCCAAGGCATCCACCACTTGCTCTTTGTAGCTTACCTTTTCTATATTAGATTATTCTAATTCGCATCACTTCCTTGTTAAAGATAACTTTATGTTACTAAATTTAAATCCCAGCTCTCAAGACGGAAAGCATTGACTACTATTTAGATAAGTTTTAAATCCTAAATAGATTGTGATGTCAAACTTTTGCATTAAATGCAAAGAGAATAGAAATTTAAATCTTTAACAAGTCCTGTAAAATTGTTTTTAAAACTTGCTTGTGACTATTAACAATATTAATTAAAAGAACATTTAGACAAAAGTCTAATTAGAAAGTTTAATTTTTAAGCTCTCTAATTAGACTTAATATAGTTAAACTATTTTATGGTGGAGAATAGCGGGATCGAACCGCTGACCTCCTGCGTGCAAAGCAGGCGCTCTCCCAGCTGAGCTAATTCCCCAATTAAATTCTCTGGTGGGCCTAACAAGACTTGAACTTGTGACCTCACCCTTATCAGGGGTGCACTCTAACCAGCTGAGCTATAGGCCCCTATAGGTCTATCAATCTTTCAAAACTAAACAAGGATGATTGAGAATATCTTTCTTATAGATATCTTGTGAGAGAATATCTATATGTACTCTAGAAAGGAGGTGATCCAACCGCAGGTTCTCCTACGGTTACCTTGTTACGACTTCACCCCAGTCGCTGATTCCACTGTGGACGGTAACTAATTTAGTATTCCGGCTTCGAGTGAAATCAACTCCCATGGTGTGACGGGCGGTGAGTACAAGACCCGGGAACGTATTCACCGTAGCATGGCTGATCTACGATTACTAGCGATTCCGGCTTCATGGAGTCGAGTTGCAGACTCCAATCCGAACTGGGACATATTTTATAGATTTGCTCCATCTCGCGATATTGCTTCTCATTGTATATGCCATTGTAGCACGTGTGTCGCCCCGGACATAAGGGCCATGATGACTTGACGTCGTCCACACCTTCCTCCTCCTTACGAAGGCAGTCTCATTAGAGTGCTCAGCCGAACTGTTAGCAACTAATGACGTGGGTTGCGCTCGTTGCGGGACTTAACCCAACATCTCACGACACGAGCTGACGACAGCCGTGCAGCACCTGTCTTAACATTTCTGCAAGCAGACACTCTTCTATCTCTAGATGATTTGTTAGATATCAAGTCCGGGTAAGGTTCTTCGCGTATCTTCGAATTAAACCACATGCTCCACCGCTTGTGCGGGTCCCCGTCTATTCCTTTGAGTTTTAATCTTGCGACCGTACTCCCCAGGCGGTATACTTAATCCGTTAGGTGCATTACTGCCAAGACTAGCTTAGCAACAACTAGTATACATCGTTTAGGGCGTGGACTACCAGGGTATCTAATCCTGTTTGCTCCCCACGCTTTCACGCATTAGCGTCAGTTGAGTTCCAGCAGATCGCCTTCGCAATGGGTATTCCTGGTGATCTCTACGGATTTTACCCCTACACCACCAATTCCATCTGCCTCTCCCTCACTCTAGATTACCAGTTTCCCAAGCAGTTCTATGGTTAAGCCATAGGATTTCACAAGAGACTTGATAATCCGCCTACGCGTCCTTTACGCCCAGTGATTCCGAGTAACGCTTGCACCCTCCGTATTACCGCGGCTGCTGGCACGGAGTTAGCCGGTGCTTATTCGTTAGGTACCGTCATTGTTCTTCCCTAACAAAAGGAGTTTACGCTCCGAAAAGTGTCATCCTCCACGCGGCGTTGCTGCTTCAGGGTTTCCCCCATTGAGCAATATTCCCTACTGCTGCCTCCCGTAGGAGTCTGGACCGTGTCTCAGTTCCAGTGTGACTGATCATCCTCTCAGACCAGTTATGCGTCATAGCCTTGGTGAGCCATTACCTCACCAACTAGCTGATACAATATAGCCTCATCCTACACCGAAAAACTTTCCCTATCTAACTTATGTAAGACAGGAGTATAGAGTATTAGCAGCCGTTTCCAACTGTTGTCCTCTAGTGTAGGGCAGATTAGCTATACATTACTCACCCGTGCGCCACTAACTCATAAGAGCAAGCTCTTACTTGTCCGTTCGACTTGCATGTATTAGGCACGCCGCCAGCGTTCACTCTGAGCCAGGATCAAACTCTCCATATTAATTACCTAGCAAAATTTATTTGATAGGATTTTATTATGAAGTTTTTAATCAAAAAAACTTTTAGTTTTATTTATTAGTTTGTCTAATCTATTATAATTATAAAATAATAGACTGGCTCAATCGATCACTTGTTTAGATTTCAAAGATTGACTAATAGTTTAACAATTGTAAATTAAAAGAACTTTCTGCTCTGCGTTTTGCAAAACAGAAAGTGAAGTATATAGAAGTGATGCTTAAATGCAGATAAAAATCAGGCTAATTTTTTAAAAACCCATAAAGAAATTTTGAAGTCCAACTTTTCCATTAAATATAATATCTTTTTTGCTTGGATCATATTTAAATTCGCTTATTACTTTTTTGTCCTCTTCTTTAAAATATCCAGCAGATATCAAAGTAGGCTCAACAAAAGCTACTTCTGGCACTAATGTATTAAAAAAATTCGCCAGACTTTCATCGACACTTATTTTTCCACTAAGAGATAATTTATCAAAAATTTCTGACTGATTTGTTCCCTTTTTAAAGCCATTTACTGCTGCATCTAAATTTAGCTTTAGAGCCTTATCTCCCTTTTTGAAACTTAATGTATCTATTTTTATACTTGGATTTTTTTCTAATACTTGATCTATTATTTCATCAAAATTTAATCCAGCTAAAACATTATAATTTTCTTCATTATTTAAATTATTAAGCTTGTCTAATACATTATTTAATGCAGGCACATTGATATTTGCGATTTTGCTATCAAAGACAAAATCTGTATATTTTACTTTATCAACTGCTACTATACCTATTTTTATAACATCGTCTGATCTTCCAAGATCATTTGAGATTTCAAATTTTGAGTCATACTTAAAGTCATCTATCAAAATATTACTTATATCATTAGATGCGAAAGACACCCTTTTAAATTTAACTTTTGCCAAATAAGGTACAAGCTGGCTTTCTAAAATTTTTGAAAACTTAACTGGCTCTTTATAACTTGAGTCAATATAAAACCCTTCGATATTTAGATCAACTTTATTGTATTCACTAAAATCTTTCAAAACAATCTTATCTGCTTCAACCTTTAAGCTGTTTATACTATCTTTTGAATCAAGCGTCATACCAATCTTTATATCTTTTGTATTAAATGCAGTTTTTTGCTTATCATTAAATTCAATATTGCTAAATTTAATATCCACATCTTTATTGCCAGTTAGGCTGACTTTTGTTTTAGTTGTTGCAATAACATTTGAACCCATAAATGTTGCGATAATATTTTTAATCATATCGTTTTGAATAGAAATTTTTGAGTCTATTTCAAAGCCATCTATAAAAGCAAGCACTGTATGAGAAATTTCATTTTCTACTTTAAAAACCAAATCCTCATTTACATTTTTACCAAATATATTTTCCAAAAGATCTTTTGAAACACTAAAATCAAATGATCCTTTTGAACCAAAAAAACCTTTTTTGTAATTGTTATTAGAAATTTTAAAGCCCTTAATATTGTTTAGATCATTCACTATCCTTTGATAGTTTTTCTCCACCTCATTTGAAGCAAAATAAACCGCTCCAATGGCCACCACGATAACCACGATTAAAGCAGATATCACCTTTTTCATGCTTTTCTCCTTTTTGTAATATGTTGTAAAAAAAACCAAATTCCAAGCAACAAACAAACCATAGCAAGAGGCATAATATATCCATGCTCGCCAAGATAGTCGCTTACACCTACAAAATAATCACCCGCTTTAAAGCTGGCAAATCCGATAATGACCGCCCAAAGCACTGACGAGATCAAATTTATAATGCTAAATTTATAAAATGAATATTTCGTAAGTCCAAGCGCGATAGGAACCAAAGTTTTAACTCCGTAGATAAATTTTTTGATAAATATTATCTTATCGCCGTGTTTTTTGGCCAAAATTCCTGCATAAGCGAGCTTTCTTTTATGATTTTTGATATAAGGCATAAGTGAGTTTTTATTAAATCTTGCGACATAAAAAATTAGCGTGTCACCGATTGTATTTGCCACAGCAGCGACAATTATACTAAGAGTGATATCCATCTTGCCAGCAAAACTTAAAATTCCAGCGGCGATTAATGCAACCATGCCGCCACCAAGGCTATAAAAAAACAATACAATATAGCCATATGTTGAAACTGAGTTTATAATATCTTGCATTAATCTCCTAAAAGTTTAGATGCGGAGGCTATTAGCTGTTCATAGGCATAGCCACTTTGCTTTAAAATTTCTTCTCTTGCACTGATGACTGCTCCACCAAAGCTAGCTCCCGCAAAGAAACCATCATTTGCAGCATACGCGTAGATGTCGCTTGAAAATTTAAAATCGCTTACTTTACTGTAATTGCGTCCAATGTCACCAAAAGCTACTGAAAGCTTTGTATCAAGCGTGATCTTGGCATCTTTAATATCGTGGATAATGCTATCTTTAAATATAAAAAGTACAAGTGAACTATCTTCATAACCAAGCTGTATACCGATACTGCCGCCACTTATGCTAACTGGTAAAATTTCACTTGGCGAGTTAATGTTACCAACAACCATGATGCCATCTCCGCCCATGCCACCAACTACAAAACCGACCTTTTTAACACTTGGAAAGATGATCGTTGCTTTTGACTGCTCGATTAGCTCTTTTATAGGAGCATTTCTAGCACCTCTCATAGTTGTTATAAACGAGTTTGCCGAGTCTAGCACGAGCTCCTCGCTAGCAAAGCCAAGTGAGAAAAATAATAAAATTGAAAAAAGAAATTTCATATCTTGCCGTTATTTTGCAAAATCAACAGCACGAGTCTCTCTGATGACACTTACTTTTATCTCACCAGGATACTGTACCTTGCTCTCGATCTCTTGAGCTATCTCTTTTGCTACAAGCACTGCCTCATCGTCGTTTATGAGCTTGGCATTTGCAATGACGCGAATCTCACGGCCAGCGTTGATCGCATAAGCTTGCTTGATGCCATCTTTGCTTTTTGCGATGTTTTCGATCTCTTCGACACGCTTTAAGAAGCTCTCAAGTACCTCGCGCCTTGCACCTGGACGAGCTGCACTTAGTGCGTCAGCTGCGCAAACAGCCGCACTTTCTATACTTGTTGCCTCTTCGTGACCGTGGTGAGCATAGATAGCGTTGATAACTACTGGATGCTCTTTGTAGCGCTTACAAATTTCTGCTCCAAGATCAACGTGACTGCCCTCGTACTCGTGAGTTAGTGCCTTACCGATATCGTGAAGTATGCCAGCTCTTTTTGCAAGTTTCTCATCTCCGCCACACTCAGCTGCGATGATGCCAGCAAGGTGAGCTACTTCAAGGCTGTGAGCCAAGGCATTTTGACCATAGCTTGCTCTAAATTTAAGCTTGCCTATTAGTTTTATGATCTCTGGATGAATTTTATTTAGACCAAGATCCATGACGATATTTTCGCCCTCTTCTTGTATACTTTGCTCAAATTCTTCAGTCACTTTTTTGTGAAGGTCTTCTATCCTTGCTGGCTGAATTCTTCCATCCTCCACCAAAAGCTCGATCACTCTTGTTGCGATCGCACGTCTGTAAAGATTGAAGCTGCTTAGTATAATCGCGTGAGGTGTATCATCGATGATGATATCAACGCCAAGCACCATTTCAAGGGTCTTGATGTTACGTCCTTCTTTGCCAATGATCCTACCTTTTAGCTCATCGTTTTTGATATTTACGACATTTATCAGACGCTCAGCCGCAAATTCTCCAGCAAATCTTGACGTAGCCTGCGCCAAGATGTAATTAACCCTCTTTTTAGCCTCTCTTTTTGCCTCTTCTTCGTATTTCCTAACGATATGAGCGATATCCGCACGAGACTTCTCCTCGACCTTTTTAAGCACGACCTCTTTTGCCTCTTCTTCCGTTAAGCCAGCAGCGTGCTCAAGTACCCTTATCGCCTCTTCTACTTTGTTTTGATAAGTCGCTTTTAAATTTAAGCCCTCTTCGTAAGTTATCTTTGCGTCTTGCTTATCCTTTTCAAAAAGCTCTTTACTTTCGTTTAAAAGCTCTTGCTCATTTAGCAAAATTTTCTCTTTTTTGGTTAGTTCATCAAATTTACTTGCATACTCTTTTTGAAGCTTTGTCGTCTTGTCATCGTATCTTTTTTTAGCCTCAAATTCAGCCTCTTGTACTGAAATTTTAGAATTTTTAAGCGTTAGCTCAGCTTCGTATTCTATTGCTTTTGCCTTTGCTTTTGCTTGTTCTAAGAAGATGTTGTAGTTTGCATCATTTATCTTTTTAGCGTATAGATACCCTGCTCCAACGCCAGCCACACCGGCTCCTAAGCCTATTAAAACCTCTATCATTTATTCCTCTTTTTATATAATTTTTATTTGGGGTTATATAAAAGTCTGCTACCGCGTCTTGTGCATTTGAAAGCACATTTTTGGTGTAAAAGTCTTTTATCTCAAGAAAAACTATCCGTTTTGGCTTAATAGGCAAAGAGTCAAAAAATCTATCATAAAATCCTTTTCCATGCCCTATCCTAGCCATAGCTCCATCAACCCCAATCGCTGGAACTACTGCCATATCAAGTCTAACATTATCCATTTTTTTGCCAGATGGCTGTCTGACGTTAAATTTATAAGTTATAAATGGCAGTCGCAATCTTACCATCTTTAAGCTAAGACCTACCATAAAAGGGGCAAAAATTTCACATTTATGTGATAAATTTCGCCTTATTTTAAGTACATCGACTTCGTAGTTAAGTGGCAAATAAAACAGTACTTTCTTAGAATTTGTAAAATTTATCAAATTTAAAAGAGTTTTCGTAGCTTTATAGTGCGAGCATTTGGCCTTAAATTTAGTAAGTTTCATCAAATTTGCTCTTGCATTTTTTCTAAATTCATTTTTTTCTAAATTAACGCTCATTTTATGCTCTTTCTTGTATAATCCTGAAATCTTATTCAAAAGGAAATTTATGACATTAAAACGAGCAATTATAACATCACTTTGCATTTTTGCATTTTTTGGATGCGGCGACGAGAACAAGCAAAAAAAAGAGCAAAATACAAGCGAACAAACGCAGGGCAAAATTTTAGATAAAAATGCTAGCAAAGATGAAAATTTAAGCAAAGACTCACTCACTCCAAAAATGAGTGAAAGTGCCCAAGAAAACGAGGTAAAAGAGATAAATCTAAAGCTGCTAAATGGCACAACTATGCAGATTACAAAAAGAAGTAATGGCTTTGATGTAAAAGATGGTAAAAAAGCAACTCTTTATGTATTTTTCGCCACTTGGTGTCCTCCTTGCAAGGCTGAGATCCCACACTTAAATAACCTAAGCGAGAAATTTAAAAACGAGCTAGATATCGTTGGTGTGCTACTTGAAGACAAAAGTGAAGATGAAGTAAAAGATTTTGCTCAAAAATATAAAATAAAATATGAAGTCGCAGTTGGTGAGGGAAATTTTTTATTTGAAAAAGCGATGGGCGGTATAAAAGGCTTGCCTGCGTCAGCACTTTTTAAAGCAAATGGCGACTACGTTCAGGGCTACATCGGTCTTGTACCTGAAGAGATGCTTGAAAACGACATAAATAGGGCAACAAAATAATGCTTGATTTTCTAAAAAAAGGCCTTGAGAAGACTTTTGGAGCGATAAGCTCAGCGAAGAAGTCAAAAAAGATAGACAAAGAAAGCTTAGAAGAAATTTTACTTGAGGCCGACGTAGCTTACGAGATCGTGGAAGAAATTTTATACTACTTACCGCCACAAGATGAAGTGAGCAGAACTGATCTTAGGCGCGTTATGAGTAGCTATTTTATCTACGAAAATGAGCGTGTGATCGAGCCTGATAAGCCATTTGTCGATCTCATCCTTGGCGTAAATGGCGCTGGCAAGACGACAACGATCGCAAAGCTTGCAAATTTATATAAAAATAATGGCAAAAGCGTCATTTTAGGCGCTTGTGATACATTTAGAGCTGGGGCTATCGAGCAGCTGCGCCAGTGGTCGCTTAGGCTAAATGTGCCAATAGTCGCCACACAGCAAGGGCATGATCCTTCGG
Source organism: Campylobacter concisus (assembly GCF_003048775.2). Taxonomy (NCBI): domain Bacteria; kingdom Pseudomonadati; phylum Campylobacterota; class Epsilonproteobacteria; order Campylobacterales; family Campylobacteraceae; genus Campylobacter; species Campylobacter concisus. The sequence goes on from NZ_CP049272.1 coordinate 1,100,880, forward strand.
CTGTTGCTTACGATACGATCAGCTCAGCCCTTGCAAAAGGTATCGACCGAGTCATCCTTGACACAGCCGGCAGACTTCAAAACCAGACAAATTTAGCAAACGAGCTAGAAAAGATCGTTCGTATTAGCAAAAAGGCTTACGAAAAGGCGCCCCACCGCAAAATTTTGATTCTTGATGGCACGCAAGGTAACGCCGGAGTTGCACAAGCAAAGGCGTTTAACGATATCGTCTCACTTGATGGTGTCATCATCACAAAGCTTGATGGCACTGCAAAGGGCGGAGCACTATTTGGCGTAGCAAGAGAGCTTGAGCTACCTATATTTTATATAGGCGTTGGCGAGAGCATGGACGATATCATCAAATTTAATCCAGACGAGTTTTTAGACGAGCTGATGGACGCCATTTTTGAGTAGAGTGAAATTTCTTAGTAAAATTTGCTTTTTTATCGCTCTTTTGGCAATCGATTTTCTTGCATTTACTCCAAAAAGTCCCACGATCATCGAAAATTCGTGGGATAAAGCAAACTATTTTTTAGCTTTTTGCGTCCTATACATCCTGCTTTATCTTGGCTATGAGTTTAAAATTTTTAAAAATTTAGCCATACTTTTAGCCTTTGGCGTGCAAATAGAGCTCGTTCAGGCATTTTTACCAAACAGGAGCTTTAGCTTGCTTGACATCGTGGCTGACATGATCGGAGCGGCTTTTGGAGTGATGATAATTGAAATTTTAAAAAGGATAATTTATGGCAAAAGCAAAGCCAGTTTTTGAGTGTCAAGCGTGTGGTAATCAACAAGCAAAGTGGCTGGGCAAATGCCCGCAATGTGGAGCCTGGGACAGCTTTGTTGAGCTTAGTCAAGCAGAGATAAAGATAAGCAAAGAGATAGCAAAAAGTAGTGGCGCACCCAGCAAAGCCATAAGTATAGACGAAGTTGAAATTCAAAATTTCACGAGATTTAGCACCAAAGATAGCGAGCTAGACCTCGTTCTTGGTGGTGGCGTTGTCGAAGGCTCACTTGTGCTTATAGGCGGCAGCCCAGGAATTGGCAAATCAACATTGCTTCTAAAAATTGGCTCAAATTTAGCAAAAGACGGCAAAAAAACGCTCTATGTAAGCGGCGAAGAGAGCCAAAGCCAGATAAAAATGAGAGCTGATAGGCTAAATGCTGTGGATAAAAATTTATACCTGCTAACTGAAATTTGCCTAGAAGATATCATGCTAGAGGTGCAAAAGAGCGACTACAAGGTGCTAGTCATTGACTCCATACAAACGCTTTATAGCCAAAATATAAGCTCCGCTCCAGGCTCGATCACGCAGGTTCGTGAGATCACATTTGAGCTGATGAGACTTGCAAAGAGCCAAAATATCTGCGTTTTTATCATAGGTCACATCACCAAAGAGGGTTCGATCGCAGGACCTAGAGTGCTTGAGCATATGGTCGATGTGGTGCTTTATTTTGAGGGCGACGCGAGCAGAGAGTTAAGAATTTTACGTGGGTTTAAAAACCGCTTTGGCTCGACGAGCGAGGTTGGCATCTTTGAGATGAGCCAGCACGGGCTCGTGAGTGCAAACGAAGTCTCCAGTAAATTTTTCACACGTGGCGGAGCGATGAGTGGCAGTGCGATCACCATCATAATGGAAGGCTCAAGGGCACTTAGCATCGAAATTCAGGCACTTGTTTGTGAAAGTGCCTATCCAAAACGAAGCTCGACTGGCTTTGAGAGAAACCGCCTAGATATGCTGCTAGCCCTACTTGAGCGAAAGCTAGAAATTCCACTTGGACACTACGACGTCTTTATAAACGTTTCAGGTGGCGTTAAGATAAGCGAAACTGCGGCAGATCTAGCCGTCATAGCAGCGATAATCAGCAGCTTCAAAAACCGCCCTATCAGCAAGGATAGTGTTTTTATCGGTGAGCTAAGTCTAAATGGTGAGATAAGAGAAATTTTTAACCTAGATCAGCGATTAAAAGAGGCAAAAACACAGAAATTTAAAAATGCTATCATCCCAAACAAACCGCTTGACACACAAGGTCTAAAGTGCTTTTACGCCAAAGATATCACGCAAGTGCTTGAATGGATGTAAATTTATCTTGCCAGCAAATTAATATCAATACTTTGCTGGCTAAGCCATGTTTTGAAATTTATCTTTTGCATAAGTCTAAGAACATCTATGCTTTTTCTTTGAAATTTAAATTATAAAAATTCCATTCTTTGCTTATAAAATACCTATGCCCTCTTATCCACTTTAAGCTTTGCCACTTTTTCTAAAATTTCAAACATGCTCTTGCCACTATCAAATTCACTCTTTATAAATTTATAGATCTCCTTAAATCTCTCATCGGCTTCAAGCTTATAGGTTTGAGACTTTTTAGTAACTTGTATAGGTGTAAATTTCTTCTCTTTTTTATCTTCTTCGTTTTGTGTTTCAAGAATCATTGATGGAATTTATAGTCTCTTTTGTTAGCTCCTCATCAAGCTCTAAACCAAAGCGCTTTTTTAGTGCAAATTTAGTCCAATTAGCTTTAAACTCATCAACGCTCATATTGCTATCAAGTAACTCGGCTGTTTTTGTTCCACCAAAGGTAAAATCAGAGAAACCATGCTTTCTGGTATATCTTTTTATAAATTCATTAACGGATAAAGTCTCTGAGTCACCAAAAGCTCTCTCAAGCCCTAAAGCACCACTATCATCTATAAAATTCTTTAGCTCATCTATCTCACCTTTTGAAAAAGTATCGTCATAGCCCATAAGCTTGCCAAGTATGCTTACTCTCGCCTCTCCTTCACCTTTTACAAAGCCAGTGAGTGAGTGTTCATATCTGTCATATTCCCTTGCTTTAGCTTTATCGTCTAGGCTCATATACTTAGGAAATGTCATGCCATGACCCATATCGTTACTAAGTATCTCATTTATATCGTTAAATTGAAAGCCCATCTCTCTTGCTATGTTTTCTCTTGAGAGATAGTTAGGGGTTGAAAGATTATTAGAAATTTGCATTTTACTATCCTTAGTCTCTTTAGCTCCATTAAATCTTAATTAAAGATATCGTCTTTTCTTTAAAAAATTTTATAAAAATACATTTTTTAAATTTATTGGAAGTAGTTAAAAGATATTAAAAAGCTTTGTAAAAATGTATAAATTTTAGACAATCATCACTGCAGCTACGGCAAATCCGCCATCGTGAGTTATGCTAAGGCTTGCTTCTTTGATATTAAAATTTGTATAAATTTTTGGGCTAAATTTTATCTTTGGTGCGTTTTTTGCGTCTTTGCTAAGCTCAATGTCCAAAAAGCCACACTCTTTGCTGATACCCACACCAAGAGCTTTGCTAGCTGCTTCTTTGGCCGCCCAAAATCCAGCCAAAGTCGCATCATTTTTTGCTAGCGCGATCTCGTCATCACTAAGAAATTTTTTTAAAAAAAGCTCGCCGTAACGAGCTTTGAGTCTAGAAATTCTATCTATCTTAACGATATCAATGCCTATCATTGCACCACAAAATCAGTAAAAAATATGTTTTTTATGTAGCCATCATTTAGCACTTCATTTAGCTTGCCTACGATCTCGTCTTTTAGCCTATCTTTGCCTTTTGCAGTGCTTACTTCTTCGTAAGTTTTTGACGAAAGTGTTCTAATGATAATGTCTCTTAAAAGTGCTTTTTTCTTATCAAGCTCAGGAGTTAGCAACTCATCGCTTTGCTCCATATCGATCTTAGTTTTAAGAAATCTTGAGCCATTTTCGCTAAGTAAATTTACAATGAACTGATCAAGCGGATATATCGGTCCCATATTTGAATAGTCGTTGCTACCATGCTTTGCCTTATTTTGAGCTGGCATGGACTGCGTTTGAGTCTGAGCTGGTGCTTGCATCATGTTTGCCTCTTTTGGCTCGTCAGAACTAAGCATCAAAAACGCGACTAGCCCTCCAATAACTAGCAGCAAAACAAATATCGCAATGATAATTATCATTAATGCACCATTGCCACCTTTTTTTGCTTTTTTCTCTTCAACTTCTTCAGCCATCTTTCCTCCTTTAAGTTTTGGCTATAATTATACAAAAAATTCGCAAAAATGAGAAAAAATGACACATAAGACAAATGCTGCTAGAGCTTTAGATAAGCTAAAAATTAATTATGAAATTTTAGAATATGAAGTTGATTTAAACGATCTTTCAGCCCTCCACGTAGCAGCTAGCACTAAGCAAAATATAAAGCAAATTTATAAGACTATCGTTTGTGAGTGTGAGCCTAAAAATTTCGTTGTTGCTTGCTTACAGGGCGATTTGGAGCTTGATCTAAAAGCACTTGCTCACGCGTGTGGCGCCAAACGCTGCGAGCTTATAAATTTAAAAGACTTAGAAAAGATCACTGGCTACATCAGGGGTGGCTGCTCACCGCTTGCGATGAAAAAGCATTTTGCAACATTTATCGATGAACGCGCAAAAGAGCAAGAATGCGTGTTAGTAAGTGCTGGAGTAAGAGGCAAACAGATAAAGATAGCTCCAAATGATCTTTTAAAGGCTTGTGAGGCAAGTTTCGCCAATATCGCTAGGCTAGCTCTTTAAAAACTCTATAAATTTAAACTTCTCGCCTAAAAACTCGGGCGAGAGTAGAAATTTCGCCTGTTTAGCTGCATTTTCATAGGCTTGCTTGCTACCCTTTTCAAGCACCAAAGATAAAATTTCATCCACACCAAGATCGCAAACTAAAGCCTCGTTTTGTTTTTTAAATTTAAGCATCTTAAAGCCAGCCTCACTAAAAGCCTCTTTTACTTGCTTAAAGCAAAGACTATATGTTAGATCCGAGCTTTTAAAATATGGCTCAAGATCTGAAATTTCAAATAAAGAAAATACTTGATGATCTTTAAAAACTCTTAGGCTAAACTCATTTTTTGGCTCAAATTCGCCGTAGTCAAAGCTTAAAAATCTCACCTTTTTTGCCACACTTGCAAGTTGGGGCGCAAATTTAGCGTAGCTAGTTGATATCTCGCCCTTTTTTATGCCAAATTTCTTTGCAAGAGCTAGCAAGTTTTGATCTGCTTTTTGCCAGTGAAATTTTAGATCATCATCCACAAAAAGTATATTTTGTCCGTCTATCACCTCGCAACCAAATGCGTCAAGTAGCTCATTTGAGATGACAAAAATTTCATCAAACGAGCACTCGCATAAATTTTCATAGTGTTTTATTTTGATGTCATCGCCAAAGCGTTTTGCAAAAGTCTCAAGCTGTCTTTTACGTAAAATTTTATGAGGTTCGATGATTATAAACTCTAATTTTGGCAAAATTTCTGGCTCAAGCGTAAAAATTCCTTGCGCAAAATCAGCTAGCATATCGCCAGAGTTTGCGCCAATCTCTACGACCTTGCAAGAGCTAGAAATTTCGCCGTTTTTAAGCAGCTTTAAAAAGTAGTTTGCAAGGCAAGCGCCAAAGAGATAGCCAACGCTTACATTTGTATAAAAATCGCCCTTTTTACCTATATCTACGCCAAATTTATAGTAGTTTTCATTGACCCAGATATTAAAAAACTCGCTAAATTTCATAGATCAGGTAGCTTCCAACCTCTGTAAAATGCAAACATCCTAACTGTAATACCAGCAGCGAGCAAGAGCATAGTAAAAAATATATTGGTTAGGCCTAGATGATATAGCACAAAGTAAGCAAGCCCCACGCCAAGGCTTATCGTGCCGTAAAGTCCGGTGCGTAAAAACCATGGAATTTCGTTTAGCAAAATATCTCTTAAGATACCGCCGCCAACGCCGTTAAAAAAGGCGATCATCATGACGCCAAAGATGTTGTAGTTGTACTCAATGGCAACCATCGCACCAACGATCGAAAAACAAATAACATCGATCGCATCGGCGAAGATAAATACAAATTTTCGCTCCAAACCTTCTCTTTTTATGTGTAAATTTGCCACTCTTGAAACAATCAACATAAAAATGACAACGCTTACCGGCATATAGTGTGTAAATGAATAAACCGCCCTACCAACAAGCATATCACGCATGATACCGCCACCAAGTGCAGTCAAAAATGCAGACAAAAAGACTCCAAGCCAGTCACACTCCTTTTTTACTGCAAATAAAAAGCCACTAAGTGCAGCTGATGCGATACCGACGTATTCGACAAAAAGTATTAAACTCATATTTTTTCCTTAAAAGGTCGCATTTTATAATGAACTCTCATAAAAAATCATTAATAATATTTTTACCATTAGTTTATTTTAGGCTATAATAACGAAAAATTTAAGGAAGGAATTTTAATGAAAAGACTATTGATCATATTTCTTGCTGGTTTATTTTTCACGCCAAACTTAAATGCTGATGTGATCCAAAATCAAAAGCTAAAAAATGCAATAAATATTTTAAATGCTTTTGGTGCAAGAAATTTAAAGCCAAACACTAAATTTGAAGGCATAAAAGCGATCGCCATAATCCCTGATGTGACAAAAGCAGGCGCTATCGTTACTGGCTCAACAGGCAAAGGCGTATTTATCGCTAAAAACGATGATGGTGAATGGTCAAGCCCATTTTTTGTAAATTACACATCTGGAAGCATAGGCTTACAGCTTGGTTACAGCTCAGCTGACATGATCATATTATTTAAAAATTCAGAAGCTTATGCAAATTTATTTAATGCAAAAGATACGATCAGTCTAAAAGCAGAAGCAACTGGTGGCGTTGGTAACGAAGTAGCGATCACAAGTGATTTGCCTGAAATTTCAGCATTTGCTGAGGAGCGTGGCAAGACAAGTGGTGCTTTTGTAGGCGTTAGTCTAGATGTGGCAAGGCTTAAAATAAATATACAAGATACAAATGATTACTATGAGCGAATGTATGATTTTGAAAATATCTACAACAATAGTCCAAAAGCTAGTAAATACACTCTAAAATTTAAAGAAATAATCTCAAAATACTTCTTATAACTCAAATTTCTTGGCTCATTAAGTGAGTCAAGAGCTCTTTTTATTTTTACTTTTTTATTAATTTTATAGAAGTTATGGCTTAGCTTTTTGCTAAACCATAAATAGTGAAACAAAGCGTTTTTTAGGGATTGGAGAAAATTGAGTCATATACTCAAACGCTTCTTCGTAATCGCCATCTGTATATTGTGCAACTTGTTCGATGAGCTCATAAAGCTCCTCGTCGTCCATAGAATCAAAACTGCCTCTATTTTCTAAAACCTCTAACAAAACGGCGTCTAATTCAAGCTCGTCGTAAGTCATTTTATTCCTTAATTTTGATTTAAAAAATGCGACACTATACCAAAACAATCTTATAAAATACTTTACTTGAAATTCGTAAGAAATTTTATGCTTTTTTTATAAGTAAAGTTGTAAAATCCTTATATTCATTATCATTTTAGTTAGGTTTTTGTGGATAATTTTGAACTATTTTATAAGCATTTTAAAGAGTTTTTGGAAGCCTTTGGGCAAAAAAGCTCAGAGTTAAAAGAACAAATTTTGCATGTACTTTTCATTAGCAACTCTCATCTAAGTGCTCAAGAAATTTCTTCAGAAATTTACAAAATTCACAAGAATGAAATTTCAATGACATCAATTTACTCGTTTTTAAATTTTCTCGAAATGCATCATCTTGCAAACTGCTTTGAAGAAAATGGAGTAAAGAAATTTGAGCTAAATTTAAAATCCTCGCACGATCATTTGATATGTGAAATTTGTGAAAAGATAGTTGATTTTGAAGATGAGATGATAGAGCAAAGGCAAGAGCAAATTTGCAAAGAAAAAAATTTTAGTGAGCAGTCGCATACGATGATACTTTATGGCATTTGCAGTGATTGCCAAGAGAAAAATGGAAATTAAATTTTATCATTTCATTTTACTTTTTGATAATGAAAAACAAAAAAATTTCAGATTTATTTAAGCTGTGAAATAGATAATATGCAATTAAAAAAAGGATGAAAATGGATATAAAAACACAAACTTTAGCACAAGTTGCAAGCTATTTTTCAATGATAGCTCACACAAACGGTAGACTAAGAGTAAGAGTTAGTCCAAAGATAAAAGAGCTAAGTAGCAGCGTAAATTTAGCTAGCCTAGATGATGTGATAGCTCAGATAAATGGTATAAAAAATGTAAAATTTAACAAGCTAATCGGCTCTGTAACGATCGAATATGATCATGAAATTTTTCCAAAAAACCTTTGGGAAGATCTTTTAAAAGGGCAAAATTTGGAAGAGATTTCAACTAGAGTAAATGAAGTTGCAAAAGAAGTGAAATATGCTTAATGAACTTTTAAATGCATCATATACCAGCGAAAAGAATGCACTTAGCTTATATGAAAATTTAGCTTCATTTGGTGATGTTTTTAACGAGATCGCAAATATCAGAAAAAATGCGATCATCTTGATAGAAAAATTTGCGAGCACACATGATTATGAGCTTGCTTGCGAAAATGAAGCTATATTTTTGCCGGCAAAAAATAAAGAAGATGCGCTGATACAAGCTTTAAACTATGAGTTAGAGCTAAATAAAATGTATGAAAAATTTTGTGAAAGCTTAGATGATGAAGAGCTAAAAGATCTATTTTTTAGACTTTGGGCTACTTCAAATAACGAATATGTCGCCTCTTTAAAACAACGCTTAAAAGAAATTTATAGTGGCTGTGAAATAAAAAATGAGCTAAATTTAAATGAAATTTCACAAAATTTTGAGCAAAATGGCATAACAAATATTTTAGAAAACTATCAAAATGACTTTAATGAGATAACTAAAAGCTTGCAAAATATCGCAAGTGGCAAGGCTGATAAAAGCGAGTTAGCAAAGATAACTAATAATCCAAATTTCTCGTTTTTTAGCGGACTTGCGCTTGGGGCATTAGGCATTTCAGTAGTTAGTAAAAATTTTAATAAGGATGAAGAAAATGAATAATTTACAAAATCAAACAAAGAAAGGATTTAAAATGGCATTACCATTTTTAGCAGGTTTAGCAGTAGGCGGTTTAGCAATAGCTGCTTGGAATAAAAGAGATAAGATCAAAGAGTACGCCCAAGATGGCTTTGATAAAGGCAAAGAGGCCGCAAAAGATCTTTACAAAAAAGGTAAAAGTGTTGCAAAAGATGCAAAAGACTTTATAGTAAAAGAAGAAAAAAAAGCAAAACGTGGTGCTAAAAAAGTAGAAAAAGAGGCTGAAAAAGTGGTAAAGAAAACAAGAAAACCACGCGCTAAAAAGCCAGCCGCTCCAAAAGCTATCACACCAAACGATATAGCTTAAGGATAGAGAATGCAAGAAAATAGTCTTTTTACACTTTCAAGCACAAGACTTCCATTTGATCACTTCATCAGCGGTGCTTTAATCGCTGGTATGGGTGCAGCTGCACTTGGCTTTAGCGACTATCTAAATAATAGAGCGACTAAAAAAGATATCGCTAAAAAGATAGCAAAATACGCTGTAACAGGTGGTTTTGTAGGTGCTGTTGGCATTCATGCTTCAAATTTAATAGCACAAAAAAAATATCTAAATGCGGCAGCTTTTACAGCAGCTGGTATCGGCGGTCTTTTGATAGCAGAAAAACTAATAAAATTGGAGAGTAAATAATGAATAACCCTTACATTAATGAAGAAAACATAGCAAGTGAAACTGCAGCTAACAATGCAGCAGCTGCTCAGCCAAGCGCAATCGATAATGCAATAAACAATGCAGCTCAAAATTTACCATTTGTGCCTGAAAATTTTAATGCTGCTGGCTTTGTAAAAGGTCTAGTTTTAGGTGGTATCGCAGCTTATGTACTGACTAATCCAAAAGCACAAGAGTGCGTATTTAAAGCGATTATCAAAGGTGGCGAGCTTATAAATGCTGGCATAGAAGAACTAAAAGAGCGTTTTGAAGATGTCAAAGCAGAACTTGACTCACAAAAATAAGATCACTCTAGCTCACAAGAGTAAAAATAGAGCGAGGTTTATTTGCGAGAGCCTAAACGCTAGAAGCGACGTCAGCGCTATCGAGGCTGCGATCTCAGAGCGAACTGATGCACTAAGTGTTCGTGTAAATAAATACGCAAAAAGTATTATCGTTGAATACAATAAAAACTACGATAAAATTTTAAACTTTATAAAGAGCTATGAATTTCCAACAAAGGCTAAAGATCCAAATTTGCCAAGCAAGGCAAATATCTATAAGGCTGCTGCTGCACTTGGTATAACACCATTTATGAGCAATAAAACTCTAAAATCAGCCGTGACTCTTTATGCCACAGCGCCAAATTTAATAGAAGGTGCAAAAGAGCTAAGACATGAGGGCGTCACTTCAAAAGTGCTTGAGGCAACTGCCATTGGTACTAGCCTAGCAATGGGCGATCATTTAGCAGCAAATAGCACAAATTTGATGATAAATATCGGCGAATATATGGAAGAAAGTGCTAGTCACAAAAGCGATGATCTCATCAAAGAGCTAGCAAAACCAAATATCGAAGAAGTCTGGGTCGAGAGAAATTTAAATGGTGAAAAGACGCTTGAAAAAGTAAAAACCGAAAATTTAAAAAAGGGCGACATCGTAGTAGTTGGAGCTGGTGAGACGATAGGCGTTGATGGTTATATCGTTGAAGGTAACGCCGATGTAAATCAAGTCTCAATGACCGGAGAGGCTGAACCTATACCAAAAGCTAGAGGTGACCGTGTTATAAGTGGCACCGTGGTTGATGAAGGTAGGATAAAAATTTGGGCTGAAAATGTAGGTAGTGATACAGCAACAGCTAGGATCAAAGAGTACATACAAACTTCACTCAATGAAAAATCAGCCATTGGCGTAAAAGCGTTAAAACTAGCCGATAAACTTGTGCCTGTTACGCTCTCGCTTGCTGGACTTTCATACATTATAAATAAAAATATGAATAGTGTTGCTAGCGTACTTCAAGCGGACTACTCTTGCGCATTAAAGCTTGCTACACCAGTTGCTTTTAAATCAAGTATCTCAAAAGCAGGCAGAAATGGCATTCTTGTAAAAGGTGCAAAAGCGATCGAAGCTTTAAGCTCAGTTGACACTTTTGTATTTGACAAGACCGGCACTCTGACGCATGGACGCCTAAGCGTAGTTGAAATTTATTCATTTAAAGAGGGCTTTTCTCAAAATGATATATTAAATTTAACTGCAAGTGCCGAGGAGCACTACTTTCATCCAGTAGCCGAAGCAATAGTGGAAGCTGCAAATAAGCGTGGCTTCCACCATATTCATCACGATGAAGTTGAATTTATCGTAGCTCATGGCGTAAAAACTGCGATGCACGGCAAAGAGGTGGTTATAGGCAGTAGACACTTCTTGGAAGATGACGAGATGATAAGTTTTAAAGCTCATGAAGCTTTAATAAGCAAAGCATTAAATAGCGGCTTAACCTTACTCTACGTAGGATATGATAAAGAGCTAGTCGGCGTCATCGCTATGAAAGATGATATGAGAGAAAACGCAAAAGATATGGTTAAAAAGCTAAGAAGCCTTGGCGTAAAAGAGGTCGTCATGCTAAGCGGCGACATCAAAAGCAAGGCTGAAGAGGTGGCACGCGAGCTAGGGCTTGATAGGGTCTATGCAGAGTGCTTACCAACAGATAAAGCAGCTATCATCGAAGAGCTAAAGAGTGAGGGCAAAAAAGTAGCCTTTGTGGGAGATGGTATAAATGATGCTCCAAGCCTAACTAAGGCAAATGTGGGTATAAGTATGCACAAGGGTGCTGATATAGCTAAAGCGACGGCTGACATAAGTCTTTTAAAAGACGACATCATGAGCGTAGCTCTCGTAAAAGAGCTAGCAAATAAAACAATGGACTTAATTAGCTCAAATTTCCGCTCAACCGTCGGCGTAAACACAGCTATACTAAGTGCAGCGACACTTGGCATGTTAAATCCAATAGCAACTGCCATGCTTCATAATGGTACAACGATTTGGCTTTTATTAAATTCAATGAAGGGCGTAAAATTCAAATCAAAATAAATTTGAAAGGGTAGATGGTGCTTGATAGTTTCTTAAATTTTTTAAACGGTAAAATGGACGTAGCCAACGACTTTTTATATGGATATTTTTTAGTCATTATTCTTGTGGCTACGGGAATTTATTTTAGTTATTTGACTCGTTTTGTGCAGTTTAGGATGTTTTTTGAGGCTTGCAGAGTCTTAGTAGAAAAAAAAGACAAGTACAATAAGCACCATTTAACGCCATTTCAAGCACTTATGATCTCGACTGCTTCGCGCGTTGGAATAGGCAATATCGCTGGAATTTCAGCTGCTATCGCCGCAGGCGGTCCTGGTGCTCTTTTTTGGATGTGTTTGATGGCTTTTTTAGGATCAGCTTCGGCTTTTATAGAGAGCACACTTGCACAAATTTATAAGACAAAAGATGTTTTTGGGTTTAAAGGCGGTCCAGCTTATTACATCAAAAATGGCCTTGGCATAAAATGGCTGGCTTCGCTTTTTGCAGTAATCCTCATCATCACCTACGCATACGGCTTTAACGGCCTTCAAAGCTACACCATGACATCAGCCTTTGAAATTTACTACGACAAAGCTGGTAGCAATGTGAGCTTTGCACAAAGCGGTCTACCTGTTGGCATCGGCCTTATACTTACGGCATTTGCAGCGGTAATGTTTTTTAGTAAAAGTCACATCATCGGCAAAGTAAGCTCATACATCGTGCCTTTTATGGCACTTGCCTATATCTCATTAGCACTTATTGCTATCGTTTTAAATTTCAAAGAAATTCCTGATGTTATCAAGATGATCTTGGAAAATGCTTTTGATTTTAAAGCCATATTTGGCGGATTTGCCGGTAGCGTGATCGTAATAGGTATCAAAAGAGGCCTTTTCTCAAACGAAGCTGGCATGGGCTCAGCTCCAAACGCAGCAGCCGCAGCACATACTAGCCACCCAGTAAAACAAGGCCTAGTTCAAGCAATGGCAGTCTTTATAGACATGGCTATATGTATCGCTTCTGGTATGATCGTGCTATTTTCACAGGCATATCTTACGAAGCAAACTGGCTCAAGTGGCGAGGTGCTAACAGCACTTCCTCTCGTTCAAGCTGCAATGAAAGAGTATTTTGGTGAATTTGGAGTTCATTTTACCACTCTTGCAGTCGTACTTTTTGCCATCACTTCGCTTATTGGCAACTACTACTACGCTCAGGCAAATATGAAATTTTTAACCAAAAACCACAAGCTTACGTTGCTATTTAAGATAACGGCTGTCGTTATGATATTTATTGGTGCTCAAATGAATTTAAAGCTCGCTTGGAATATCGCTGATATCACAATGGCTGCAATGGCAACTATTAATATTATCGCTATATTCTTACTTTCAAAAGTAGTGATAATAGCAGTCAAAGACTACGAAGCTCAAAGAAAAGCTGGGATAAATCCAGAATTTGACCCAGAAAGTCTTGGCATCAAAAATACAAGTTGCTGGAATAAAAACTAAATGGAGAAGAATTTGAAAAACGATACAAAAATAAGTGGCAAACTACTTGACATAAATACTCACAGAAAGGTAGCAAAGGTCGGTATGGGCGTTACTTTAGCGACAGTTTGCTTAACGGCACTTTGCATGAATGGCAGAGGTATGAAAAAATTACACACAGTTTCAGGCATTGCATTTACTTGCTTTGCTCTTTATCATGCTGGGCTTTATGACAATGGAATCTTTAAAAAAATGATAATAAAAGCAAAAAATGAGGCAAAAAAGGCATAAAATGATACTTAGCGACGCAGAAATTCTAAGCTATATAAACGAAGATATACCTTACTTTGATCTTACTACGTCGCTTCAAAATATCGATAAAAAAGCCTTACTTGAAATTTATTCACGTGATGAAATTTGTGCTAGCTGCGTTGATGTAGCCGCAAGTGTTGCAAGGCTACTTGGGTGCGAGAGTAAAATTTTTGTGCAAAATTCTCAAATCTGCAAAGCTGGCGATGTGATCATAAAAATTTATGGAAACTATGAAAATGTGCATAAAGCTTGGAAGTTAGCTCAAGTCGTACTAGAATATGCCAGCGCCATCGCAACTTATACAAACAAAATGGTAAATGCCACAAAGTGCGTCAATGAAAAATGTGAAATTTTAGCAACCAGAAAGAGCTTTCCATTTGCTAAGAAATTTTGCGTAAAAGCCGTACTTGAAGGCGGTGGTGGCATCCATAGGCTTGGGCTTAGCGATAGTATTTTATTTTTTAAAAACCACATGAAAGCCTACGGTAGCTTTGATAAATTTTTATCGCATTTGCCAGAGTTTAAAGCAAAAATGGCTGAGCGAAAAGTATGCATTGAAGCTGAAAATTTAGACGAAGTAAGCAAGCTTTTAAAAGCAAATTGCGACGTCGTGCAGTGCGATAAATTTAGTCCAGAGCTCATCGAAAATGTACTCTCTTTAAGAGATGAGATTTCGCCAAATACCATTATCCTAGCAGCCGGTGGTATAAATTTATCAAATGCAAAAGATTACGCAAATGCCGATGCGATAGTAACATCAGCGATGTATTCAAAAGGCGTTGCTGATATCAGCACCAGACTTGAGATTTTGTAAATTTTTACAACGACGATACAGCAAAACATCTATCAAAGTTAAAAATTTACAGAAAATGCATTTTGGCTCTGGAATTTGAACGATACGCAACAAAAAATTAACATTTTTTATTTCAAATTTATCTCATAGCTACAAGCAAAAATACAAACTAATAAAGTTAAATTTTCTAATTTGTTTTCTCTAAAAAACAAGGACACTCATATCTTGCTTTACACCACGTGCATAAATTCAATTAAATTTTAAAATTTACAAACAAGTATATCACGCTTTTAAATTCAGTAACAAACGATAACGAGTGAGTAAAATTTAGAATTTGCCTAGAAATTTTCAAATTCCAGGCAAATTTCACTCAAATTTACTCTCTAACGACGTGTAAAAACTGCATGTGTTTGCGGTATTGCTCGATGACGTCGTTTATCAGCGTGGCCTCGCTCCAGCCAAGCACGTCATAGTCCTGACCGCCCTCTTTTAGATAGACCTCAGCTCTATAGTAAAGATCATCGCCGTCAAGCTCTCTGGTGTAGTCTGGGCTCTGACTTTTGGTGAGATAGACGCCATATCTAAAATCCATCTCATCGCCAAGCCCAACGTTTAAATTTACAAAATTTTCGCCATTTGTGACCTTTGCTTCAAGGCCGTTTTTGGCAAATTCCTCTTTTAGCTCATTAAACGCTTTTAGCACGACTTCGTTTAAAAATTTCTTGCCATCTTTCTTGCCTGGAAGCGTGATAATCGCACTTAGGCGCTCTTGCCACGGCTTTGAAAGATCACTAAGAGGCATATTACTAAAGTTATTTGTCTCTTTTTTGGTAACATCGACACGCAGCGCCTTAAATAGCCCGTAAATAGCGCCAAGTAGCACGATCGCAAATGGCAGTGCTGTGGTGATAGTAAGCGCTTGAAGTGAGGCAAGTCCGCCAGCTAGCATCAAAAATGCCGCCACGATGCCCACTGCAACGCCCCAAAAGACCTTTTGCCAAACTGGTGTATCGTCCTTACCGTTTGAGCAAAGCATGTTCATAACGATCGCTGCAGAGTCAGCTGAAGTGACGAAAAATATGACGATCATAAAGACTGCGATCACGCTTAGCACGCCTGAGAAGCTAAATTTTTCTAAAAACATAAATAGCGCTGAGGCTGAGTCAGAATTTACAGTCGTTGCTAGCTGGCTAAAGCCATTTTGCACGAGTGAGATCGCTGAGTTGCCAAAGAAGCTCATCCAAGCAAAAGTAAAGCCAGTCGGTACTAAAAGCACGCCTATGACGAATTCTCTTATCGTCCTGCCCTTTGAAATTTTGGCGATAAACAGCCCCACAAACGGCGACCAAGAGAGCCACCAAGACCAGTATAGCAGCGTCCAGCCGCCAAGCCAGCTATCATTTTGCTTCTCGTAGGCGTAAAGGTTAAATGTGTTTGAAATGAGCGTAGAGACGTAGTCGCCGCTGTTTTGCACAAACGACTTTAAAAGTTGTGTCGTATCGCCCAAAAATAGTATCAAAAACATAAAACATATAGCTAGCGCGATGTTTGCGTTTGATAAGATTTTGATGCCCTTATCCACGCCACTTGCCGCTGATATGGTTGCAGCCAAGCAAAGCACTATTAAAAGCGTGATGTGCATGGTCGGCAGCCCAAAAACGTGTGTAAGACCCGCATTTACCTGAAGTACACCATATCCAAGCGAGGTCGCCACACCAAAAAGTGTCGCCACAACGGCAAATGTGTCAATAGCATTGCCTATCTTGCCATAAATTTTATCGCCAATTATTGGATAAAACGCCGATCTAAGCGTGAGTGGCAAGCCGTGCCTATACGAGAAAAAAGCAAGTATTAACGCCACGATAGCATAAACCGACCATGCGCCCATGCCCCAGTGAAAAAAGGTGATATTCATCGCAAGCTTTTGCGCTGCGATAGTTTGCGCGTCGCCAACTGGTGGGTTTAGATAGTGCATGAGCGGCTCAGCCACACCAAAAAATACTAGCCCGATGCCCATGCCAGCAGCAAACAGCATAGAAAACCACGAGATATTTTTGTGCTCTGGCTTTACATGGTCAGCTCCAAGCTTGATCTCGCCAAGCTTACTAAAGCCAAGGATGATGACGCTAAGAAGTATGACGGCAACAGCAAGGATGTAAAACCAGCCAAATTTGGCCGCGATGTAGTTTTGCATACCTTTAAAAAACTCATTTGAGAAATTTGGGAATATCGCTGCAAATGCCGTTATTAAAACTATGATAACAAGCGATGGGATAAATACTGAATTGTTAAATTTTGACCTTTGAAATTTAAACATTTTTCTCCTTTTTTGTAAATTTCAGCTTCATTTCAAAATAACAAAAAAGAGTAAATGGGTCAAATTTTCTCTTTAAATTTTTATGAAATTTTAAGCTTTAGCCACCAAAAATAGCCACTTTGAAATTTATCTCAAGTCGCTTTTATCTCTCTTTGGTTTTGCAAGAGTTATTAGCACTATGACGACAAAAGCAATACCAAATGTGATATACAAAATGATCTTTGGCGAGTCATACTCTATCCTCGACCTTGCGACCTCTTCGCCGCTTGCCTCCACTAGCTCGCCGCGCTTTATCATCTGACTGATATCTTTTGCGCTAAGCTCTTTAGACGCTCTTGTTAAAATTTCAATTACGCTAAGATCAGCCACCTCATAAACGCTATGTCTAATACCATAAAATGGCTTTATACTGCTAAAAAAATAGACCTTATCGCCGTTTGCATAGACTGCGCCATACTCGCCATCTTTTACCAGCCCTATCTTGCGCCAAGATGAGCTTGGGGCAAATTTATATAAAGAGACGGTTTGTGCCACTAAGTGCCTGCCGTGCTTTGAGCGTTGCCACTCTTCGCCTTGCTGTAAAAAATACGCTGAACTCTCATCTACAAAAACGTCAGCATAGAGCCTTTTTAGCTCGCCTTTTAGCTGGTAGTCTGAAATTTTAGCTTGCTCGTTTTTACTGCCATCCCAAAAGTAAATTCCATCTTTGCTTGCAAAAAGAGGCCAAAAAGAGTGCACGTTATCCACGCTATAAATGGCGCTATAAGGCATATTTTGAGCGCTAAATTTGAACTCATTTGCAAACACCGCACCACTTTTTGGCTCAAAAAGATATTCTATATCGTGCTTAGCATCGTAGCAAATCCGGCGCGTCTCATCTGAGTAGCTTGCATCAAGCCTATAAAAGCCCATAAACAAGCTTTTGCCATCTGTGTAATATCCGCTAGCAGCGCCACTTTCTGTCGTGATGTATCTTAGCTCGCTAGAATCTGCGTCAAGCTTTTCGCCCTTGTAGTAAAGCGTAGCTCCATCTCTTGCAAAGCCAGCGTCAAATATGGGCTCTAAATTTGTGCTTTCAACCCTTTTTGTCCTGTAAAAATAAGGGCTATCATCGTAGCTTTTTATAAAGATGTGAGCAAGGTTTTTCATAATGGCACTAAATTCGCTAAATCCTGGCTCTTTCTCGCTTCTAGTAGCGCAATAATAGCTTATCTTGCCATCACTTATATAGCCATTACCAAGCACTTTTGTGCTTTTTGGATCAAGACCTGGCAAAATTTCTCTAGTGCAATAGACATGATTTTTATCAGCCGCCACATTTGAGTAGTCGTATGCGTGTTTTAGCTTTAAGACCCTAAAACTAGCCTTATGAGCGCCTTTTAGCTCATACTTGCCACTACCTGAAATTTGAACGTAAATTTTACCCTCAGGCGAGCGGTAAAACTCGCTATTATCAATGTTTGCAAAGCTTCTTTGATACTCGCCCTCATGCCATAGATAAAGCATCGCCAAAACAAAAAATAGCGTCAAGATGACTAAAAAATAAACAAACCTAATAGTAATTTTTCTCATTATCTATAATCATCCACCCTTTTTTTAAGCTCGTTTTTTTGCTTTTTGTTTTTAAAAATAGCGCCAACCACCGAGACTATAAACGCAATAGCTAAAAATATCCAGTAGGCATATTTTTGCGAATACTCATCAAAGTCGCTTATCGCATCGATCACCACCTCGCCCTCAGCTGGCACCATAGCGCCTTGATCTACCATTTTTACTATCTCATCTAGTTTTAAATTCTTAACATTTGAGCCATAAGGACGAGTGAGAATTTCAACCACACCAAGGTCGTTTATATCATAAACGCTGCTGTTAAAATGCCAGCCGTAGCCGACGTTATCAAAATAATAGGTCTTATCGTCGTTTGCATAGACCGCTCCGTAGCTATCGTTTCTTACAAAGCCGATCTTTCGCCACTGCTCTTTTGTATCAAGCATTACGATGCAAGTGTGGCGTGAGCTTAGGCTGTGGTTATTTTTTGTGTTATGCCAAATTTCATAGGTTTTTAAAAAATATGTCTTGCCATCACTTATTACCACGTCGCCATATAGCGGCGTTATCTCGCCTTTAAATGGATCATCTCCGTCCCTTACAAACTCGCCCTCATCTATGCTGTTATACCACTGCCACTTTCGCTCCCAGTGATAGATCCCACCTTTACCGCGAAAAAGAGCGTGATAGGCGTGCTTATCTTCTAGGTTAAACAGTGGCTCGTATGGGGCAAATTTTGGGTCAAATTCATGGTCATTTGCATAGACCATGCCGCTACTTGGCTCATAAAGATAGTGAATGCGCCATATCTCGCCGATATCACGCATTTGCGGGCTAAATTTGATCCCTAGTTTTGTGCTGTCATAATAGACATTTTCCCCATCAGTCGTAAAATGCACGCTCTTTCTGCCAGATACCTGCTCGATATAACGCATCTTGCTGGCATTTGCGCCATCTAGCTCTTTACCCTCATGATAGACCTTTACTCCGTCACTCGCGTAGCCAAAGCCCAAGATCGCTGCTAAATTTGCGTTATCAACCTGCCTAAATTTATAGATATGAGTTTGCGCTTTTGGTGTGTTAAACATTTTGTGCGAGAAGATGTCCCAAAACTCTTTAAGTGCGGAAATTTCGAGGTTTGTCTCGCTTACGCTATCGCAAAAATATGTAATCTTGCCGTCACCAAAATAGCCATTGCCAAGCGCTCTAACGCCATTTGGATCAAGCCCACTCATCACGAGGTTACCGCAATATACAGCCTCATCGCTAGCGCCAACGTTTCTGTTGTCGTATTTGCCGGTGTCAATGTATCTAAATTTACTGGCCCTCACGCCTATTAGCTCAAATTTACCGCCACTTGGCACCATGGCATAGACTTTGCCATCTTTGACGTAAAAAAAGCTATTATTTAGCTCTTTACTATCGCCAATGTCGTCATCTAAAATAGTAGTCAAACCAAAGATAAAAAAGTAGGTAGCAAAAAATATCACAACAATGGCGATTATTACAGAGATTAGCGGATGTTTTTTTAGCATTTTAGCCCCATTTCAAACAAATTTAGCGACCTTATCAAGCCACAAACCTTTCATACATTTAAATTTCAAAGTTCTATCCAAATATAAAATATCTAAATATCATAAGCCTAATATATGCAGATTTGCCCATCCAAAATAGAAAACAAGTGGCTGCTAACATAACAAAAAGCCTATAAATGCTAAATTCCAACGTGATCCCATAATAGATAACCCCCAAAGAAATAAAACAAAGATACAAGGCAACAAGCAAAAAGAATAAATTTTCTATCCTTGCAAAAAACCCTGACTCTTCGCTGCTTTTTGCGATTAGCCTAATTGTCTCTATCTTATTTAAAAATCCAACCCTCTTATATTTTATCCGGACTAGATCACCTACTTCATAATTTATATATTTTAGGCGAAAATGTCTCACTAAACCTCATCTTATCAACGATAATACTAAGGCTTACAACAGAATTTTTCTAACAACTCTCGTATTTAGCGCGCTTATCCTACCGATCTTTTTCAAGCTACTCTAGCTCCTCGGCGATCTCAAGCACTTCAAAATACTCATTTTCTAGGCTTTCTAGCTCAGCTTTTGCCTTTTCAAGCTCTTCATAAAGCTTAGTTAGTCCCACTTCTTGATAAATTTTTGGATCGCTAAGCTCCTCGTTTAGCTCGGTCACTCTTGCTTCAAGGGCCGAAATTTTATCTGGATATGTATTTAAAATTTGCGTTTGTTTGTAGCTTAGTTTTACGCCGGTTTTGCTCTTTTGCTTGGCTTCATTTTGGTTATTTGCAAGCTCTTTTTCAAATTTATCAAGCTCTTTTAGCTCATCTTCAAGCTCCAAATAGACGCTATATTCTTCATGCAAGACATTTATCTTTGTGCCCTCAAACGCCCAAAGTTTATTTGCCATCTTATCGACAAAATACCTATCGTGACTTACTAGTAAGATCGCTCCCTCAAAGCTTTGCAAGTAGTCTTCTAAGATATTAATAGTTGCGATGTCAAGATCGTTTGTCGGCTCGTCAAGCACCAGCACATCGTAGGTTTTTGTAAAAAGAAGCGCAAGTGCCACGCGGTTTTTCTCGCCGCCACTTAAAACGCCTATCTTTTTATCCAGAAATTCCTTTGGGAAGAGAAAATTTTTAAGATAGCCATAAACATGCATATTTCGTCCACGAACTAGCACGTGATCGCCGCCATTTGGGCAAAACGTCTCTATTAGGCTTTTATCATCATCAAGGACATTTCTAGCTTGATCAAAGTAGCCGATGCTCACCTCGCCTCTTTTTATCTCTCCACTACTTGGCTTTTCAAGTCCTAGTAAAATTTTAAGCAAAGTGCTCTTGCCACTGCCGTTACGCCCCACAATGGCGATCCTCTCGCCCTGCAAGACCCTTGCGTCAAATTTCTCAAAAAGCACTTTGCCGTCTATGCTTTTGCTTAAATTTTTAAACTCGAAGAGCATTTTTTTGCGGTTTTGGCTCTGCGTTTGGTTGAAATTTTTACTCGCACGCTCCAGCTCAAGTCTCACACGCCTTATCACGCCTGGGTTTTTCTTGGCTTCTTCTCGCATAGCAAGCACCCGCTCTTTTCTACCCTCGTTTCGCTTTAGCCTAGCTTTCACGCCTCTTCTTAGCCACTCCTCTTCAGCCTTTAGCTGTTTTAGCAGAGTCTCATGCGACTTTGCAAGGCTTGCTAAAATTTCCTCTTTTTTGGTTAGATAGTTTGCATATCCACCCTCGAAATTTTTTAAGCTTGCATCCTCGACCTCAACGCACCTGGTTGCCAGCGCATCGATAAAATACCTATCGTGGCTTATGAAAACTATACTTTGATTTGAGCTCTTTAGCATATCTTCAAGAAATTTGACCATGTAAACATCAAGGTGGTTTGTCGGCTCATCAAGCAGCAGCACATCTGGCTTTTTAAGGATGAGCGCACCCAGTGCCACGCGTCTGATCTCGCCGCCACTTAGCGAGCAAATGGGTCTATTTTCATACTCTTTTAGCTTAAATTCTTGCAAAATTCGCTCGATCTTATGCTCGATATTCCAGCCATCCTTTGCCTCTATAAACTTTAATAGTCTCTCTTGCTCTTTTAAAATTTCTTTGTTCTCTGGGTCATTTGCTAGCAAGACGCCACTTTTTTCATACTCGCTTATCGCATCAAATATCTCTTTTAGCTCATTATTTAGTGCCTGCCTTACGGTAAAAGTCGCGTTAAAATTTGGAGTTTGAGCTAGCATCTCGACGCTTATTAAGTTTTGCACTATGCGTCTGCCACTATCTACTGCCACTTCGCCAGAGATGATCTTCATAAGCGTGCTTTTACCGCTGCCGTTTTTACCGATGATCGCTATTTTTTCATTTTCATTTACACTAAAATTTACAGCGTTTAAAATCTCATTTGCGCCAAATTTTTTACTTACGTCTATCAGGTCGATTAATGCCATTTTTCTCTCATTTTTTAAATTTCTCGCGATTATATCAAAAAGGGAGCTAAAACCTAATTTTGGCTATAATCGCCAAAATTTTTAAAATAATTAAGGAAAATTTAATGAACTTATCTATGAGAAAACTCGTAGTTCCGATATTTTTGGATATGTTTTTACACTTCATTACGCTTATCATCAACACCTACATGGTTACAAAAGTGAGCGTACATCTTGTGGGTGCCATGGGTGCAGGTAATCAGGTGATGGATCTTTTTATGACTATTTTTAACTTTCTAAGTATCGGCTGCTCGGTCGTCGTCGCACAAGCCTTGGGAGCTAAAAAGAACGATCTTGCCTCAAACGTTATACACGCAAGTATCACGTCAAATACGCTCTTTGGTATCTTCTCGGCTACCATTATCTACGTCTTTGGCTACAACATCTTAAATTTACTAAACGTGCCAAAAGAGCTTATAAATGATAGCTTCTCATATCTTCATATCCTTGGCTTTGCCCTACTTTTTGATGGTATCGGCATGGTGCTAGCTGCAGTACTTCGTGTTTATAACCTAGCAACTGCTGTTATGCTAACTTCGATTTTAATGAACGTAATTACGATTTTAGGCAACGCTATCTCCCTTTTTGGCTGGTTTAATCTGCCAAATTTAGGTCTGCAAGGAGTCGCTATCTCGACACTTGTTGGCAGATTAGTAGGCATTTTTGTGCTAGCTTATATGCTAAGTCAAAAGGCAAAAGTTAAAATTTACTTTAAAAAGCTACTTGTCGTGCCATTTGAAATTTTAAAGAAAATCCTCTCAATCGGCCTTCCAAGCGCAGGCGAAAATTTACTCTGGATGGCGCAATACATGGTCGCTTTTGGCTTTGTGGCAAGCATGGGCGAGGCTAGCCTTAGCGTGCAGACCATTTACTTCCAGATCACGCTTCTTATCTTGCTTTGTGGAGCGAGCATTAGCGTGGCAAACGAGGTCATTGTAGGACATTTAGTTGGAGCAAGCGAGTTTAACGAGGCCTACACAAGGACATTTAGGGCGCTAAGACTTGGAGTTTTTATAACGCTTGTAGTCGTGCTTATAGCTTATGCGCTAAAGTATCAAATCATGGACGCACTGAATTTAAACGAAAATTTACGTGCGATCATGCTACCGCTTTTTACACTTTCGATATTTCTTGAAGCTGGCAGAACCTTTAACATAGTCATCGTAAATGCCCTTCGCGCAAGTGGTGATGCAAAATTTCCACTAGCAACTGGGCTTATCTTTATGTGGGGGCTTTCGCTGCCACTTGGATATTTTTTAGGCATCTATCTTGGCTGGGGAATTATCGGCGTTTGGATAGGATTTTGTGCTGATGAATGGCTAAGGGGCCTTGCAAATACGTGGCGTTGGAGAAGCAAAAAATGGCAAGAAAAACGCCTAGTTTAAAGCAAAAGAGCATAAATTTAGACTTTTATGGACTAAGCGTTTTAATAAATTTTAAAACAAATGTAAAATCCATGCGTTTAAAAGTTGGCAAGGACGCTAAGATCACACTATCTATGCCATTTTACAGCACACAAAAGATGGCTCTTAGCTTTCTTGAGATGCACAGATTTTGGCTTGAAAATACTTACAAAAAAGCTCTTGCAAATTTACCAAAAGATGATGAGATGAAATTTCTTGGGCAAGTTTATAAGATAAAATTTGATGAAAATTTTAAAGAGCCATTTTTTGATGGCGAGTTTGTCTTTACGCCAAATTTAAAAAGCCTTGAGTGTTTTAAAAAAGTAAGAGCAAAAGAGCTATTTTTAGAGCTTGTAAGCCATTTTCAGCCTTTTATAAATAAACCAATCAAGCGCATCGTCATACGAAATAGCAAAACTCGCTGGGGTAGTTGCAACCACAAAAAAAGCTACATAAACCTAAGCCTAAGACTCATAGAAAAGCCGCTCTCAGCCGTGCGCTACGTCGTTCTTCACGAGCTAACACACCTACTCTATCCGCATCATCAAAAAAGTTTTTACGATTTTATAGAAAAAATCATGCCTGATTATAGAAAGCAAGAGCAAATTTTAAAAGCGTAATTATTTTTCATCAAGTAAGTGTAAATTTAATATGATAAAATTGCGAGAAATTTTACAAAAGGAAATTTAAATGAAAAAAATGATTCTTGTATCGCTTTTAGCTGCTTGTGCTTTCGCAGGCGATTTTGAAGATGGCTTAAAAGCGTATGCTGGTTCAAATTTTAAAGAAGCTTTGGCTAAATTTGAAGCAGGATGTTTGGCAAATGACGTAAAATCTTGCGTAAAAGTTGGAGCGATTTACCAACTAGGAAAAACAGCTCTACCTAATCCAAGCAAGGCCTTAGAGTACTATAATAAAGCTTGCGAAGCTGGTGAGGTTGAAGGTTGCTCGGCAGCTGGTGGACTTTATCTAAACACTGAGCCGCAAAAAGCAAGAGAACTTTTTAACAAAGCTTGTGATAAGAATGATGGATATTCTTGTGAGATGGTAGGTTCTATCTTGATAGAAGCTAAAGAATTTAAAAAAGCTTATGAATTTTTAGTAAAAGGCTGCGAATTAGGCGATAAGATGTCTTGCGAATTTGCAGGCGATCTAAGACGCTCAAAACAACTATAATTTTTAGGCTTTCGAGCCTAAAAATTTCTTATTTAATTTATTACACCAATATCCTTAAACAAAAAATCCTAAAAAACACTTATTTTAAATAGAAATTACTCAAAGTATAAAGGTAGTCTAAAAATTTATATTAGAAATTTAGGCAAGAGTGCTCTTGCCTAAGATTAGATTATTTTTATTTGATCAAGTGGTTTGTCTTTAATGCCCCATTGAGTCATAAAAACAAATCCATAAAGTACAGCAGCTACGATATAAGCAGTATATTCGTTTGGTATAAGATTAAATTTCACACATATATTTGGTACAAGAGCTAGTGGCACAACAGGGATCAAAAGAATACGCTCCCAAATTCTAAGCTTTGTGACATAGTAGCCTTGAAGTAAGCTTGAAAAAGCAAACATTCCCACGATCGCCATACCAAAGACAAGTAAAATTTCAAGTGGATTGCTCATCCAGATTATTCCTTTTGAATCAAGCGGGTCGCCCTCATTTACGCTTTCTATTAGCATAAGTTTGTTGTTAAAGAAAAAGGCAAATGGCAAGATCGCCGTTCTTAGATCGTAAAAGAATCCTTGAACGCCAACGGTTATAGGATTCGCTTTGGCGATACCAGCTGCTGCATAAGCTGCGATGCCAACTGGTGGCGTGTCATCAGCTAAAATTCCAAAGTAAAAGACAAAAAGATGCACAGCAATGGCTGGGATTAAAAAGCCATTTTTGTGCGCCAAAAATAAAATAACAGGTGCCACAAGGCTTGAAACTACGATGTAATTTGCCGTCGTTGGAAGACCCATTCCTAGTATAAGTGACATCATCGCAGTAAGAAGCAATATCATAACTATATTATCACCAGCAAGTAACTCAACTAAATCTGAAAGTACTTGACCAAGGCCAGTTAGAGAGATAGAACCCACGATGATACCTGCAAGTGCGGTTGCAATGGCGATCGTTGTCATACTTTTTGCGGCTGCGACCATCGCCCAAAATATATCTTCAAAGCCTATTAATACATCATTTATTCCAACTTTTTCGCCACTTGCTAGTTTTTTAACTGGCTCTTGAAAGATCATTATTAAAAATAAAAATCCAATCGCATTAAACGCCGCAGCGATAGCTGACTCTTTTGCGATTAATAGTGTATAAAGCAAAATTAAAATCGGAGTTATATAGTGAAGTCCGCTTACAAAAATTTTAAATCTTGAGTGAAACTCGCTTTGGTTTATACCTTTTAAACCAAGCTTCACACTCTCTAAATGCACGATGAAAAATAGCGACAAATAGCACGCAAATGCAGGAATAACCGCTGCCATCATAACATTTGTATATGTCATACCCAAAAACTCAGCTATGATAAAAGCAGCCGCACCCATGATAGGTGGCATGAGCTGTCCGTTTACGCCAGCAGCAACCTCGATAGCACCGGCTTTTGTACGTGAAAGACCAGCCTTTTTCATAAGTGGTATGGTAAATGTACCAACGGTTACGACGTTTGCTGTGGAGCTGCCTGAGACCATGCCTGTTAGGCCACTTGCGATGACCGAGGCCTTAGCCGGACCGCCTCTATATTTTCCAAGAAGAGAGAAAGCTAAATTTATGAAATATTGCCCAGCACCTGCCCTCTCAAGCAATGAGCCAAAAAGAACAAAAAGATAGATAAAACTAACGCTAACTCCGATAGGCACACCAAAGACACCCTCAGTTGTCAAAAACATATGGCCTGCGATCTTTTCAAAGCTGGCACCCTGATGAGCGATGATGTCTGGCATATAAGGGCCAAAGTGATCATATATTAAAAATAATATACAAATAATTGGAAGTGCTGGCCCCATTACGCGCCTACCAGCCTCAAGCAAGACAATGATCGCCAAAAACGATATTACGATATCTTGTGTGATGTAGTCCCCTGTCCTATCAGCTAGCTCATAAAAATAAACAGCTGGATAAAGCACGGCTACAACGCCTACCACACAAAAGACCAGATCGTAAAATGGCAAACTAGAATGTGCCTTTTTATGAAAAGTGACTGGGTAGAGTAAAAATACAAGCCCAACCGCAAAGGCTAAGTGTATCGAGCGCGAAATGTTGGTATTTAGTGGAAAATAAGCTATGTAAAGCTGAAAAACTGACCAAGAAAAGCATACGATCGCAATGAAATAGTTGTAAAAATTGCTATTTATCTCCCTTGTTTTTACTTCGACAAATTGTTCTTCGTTGTCTTTGACTTCGTTCATCTCTCTCCTTTAAAATTTAAATATATAAATTTAGAAAAAATTTGCATATTTAAATTTTATCCAGAGGCAAAAGCCCCTGGAAATGGATTATTTTAAAATACCAGCCTCTTTAAATGCAGCCTCTGCAGCTGGGTGAAGCGGAGCTGAAAGACCTTGAACAAGATCTTCTTTGTTTACTGATTTTAGCGCTGGGTGAAGAGTTTTATACTCATCAAAGTTGTCTAAAATAGCTTTTATCACAGCTTTTACAGCCTCGTCCTTTGTATCTTTATTAGTTACTAAAACAGCTTTTACACCGATAGTATTTACATCGTGATCGACGCCATCATATGAGCCTTTTGGGATCACACCTTTTGCGAAGTATGGCTTCTCTTTAAGAAGATTATCAATCTCGCTGCCTTCGATATTTAGGATATCGATCGGCAAAGATGTCGCAGCATCAGTGATGTTTGCGGTTGGGTGGCCGACAACAAAGCTGTATCCGTCTATCTTTTTATCTTTTAGTGCGTGTGGGCATTCACCAACTGTTAAAACGCCGCGGTAGCCTAGTTTTGAAACGTCAAAGCCCTTTGCTTTAAAGACTTCAAGTGTACTCACTTCGTTGCCACTGCCTGGATTTCCGACGTTGTATTTTTTGCCTGCAAATGAAGCAAGATCGCTTGTTAGACCGCTATCTTTTGCCACAACAAATGCAAGAAGCTCAGGATAGATCGCAACTACTGAGCGTAAATTTTCATCTTTCGCTCCGTCAAATTTGCCAGTACCGTTAAATTTATCATAGACAACATCGCTTTGAACAAAGCCAAATGTAAGCTCTTTTTTCAAAACGTTATTCACGTTATAGACTGAGCCGCCAGTTGATTGGACTGAGCATTTTACATTAGTATTTTTGTTTGCTAAACGGCAAATCGCTCCACCTATCGGATAATAAGTGCCTGTCATGCCGCCAGTACCGATACTGATAAATTCTTTTGCTGAAAGAGTTGTTGCTAAAAGCAAGCCAGCAAGTGCCAAAGAAGTAGTTTTCATCTAAGATCCTTTCAAGAAATTTAAGGCTATTTTATTCTATAAATTTAGCTTTTTACCTTATTTGATATGATATTTTCATGCCGTTTTAGTAAAGTTGCAACCATTCTACACAATCAAGACTTAAAAAAATATTTTCTTAAGACTAAATTTATATTTATTTATTAGTCAAAATAAATTTGATAAACCGGCTATTTAAATATTATTTTTTATTGTATAATCCACCGCAGTTCTAAGTTTTAGAAAAACTGTTGCAAATTTACAACTAATCAATAGCTTTTACAAATGTTAATAACAATCAAATTTTGGAGGTTTTTATGAAAAAATCACTTATGTTGGCTGCTTCTATGCTGCTTTTATCTTTAAATTACGCTTCTGGTGCGGATGAAAAAACGCAAGTTAGCTTTAGTGGCTCATCTACTCTAGCTCCGGTCATCGCTAAAATTTCAACTGACTTTATCGAAAAGTACGAGACTTGGGACAAGGTTGATAGTGCTTTACCAAACAAAAATATCACCATCTTTGTCTCAGCTGGCGGCTCTGGCGCTGGCGTAAAAGCCGTGCTTGATCATGTCGCTGACTTTGGCATGCTAGCTCGCGATATAAAAGATAGCGAAAAAGCAAAGATAAAGGACATGAAAGCCTACACGCTTGGCATAGACGCACTTTGCGTGGCTGTAAACCCAGAAAATGAGGTGATAAAGCTAAAGGGCGGAAATTTAAGCAAAGACGAGATCGTCAAAATTTTCTCAGGCGAGTATAAAAAGTGGAGCGATCTTGACAAATCCCTACCAAATGACGAAATAGTCGTAGTTACAAGAGATCTTGGCGGCGGTGCTCACGAGGTATTTCAAAAAAAGATCATGAAAGATGTCAAAGTTAGTAAAAACGTCATCCAATCACCTTCCATGGGCGCGCTTGTCTCAAAGATCATCGAAAATAAAAACGCTATTGGCTATGCATCTTTTGGTATCACAAACCAAAACAAAGGCAAGCTAATACCGCTAAACGTTGACGGCGTTGAGCCAACTGTTAAAAATATAGTTGATGGCAAATACTACATCTCTCGTCCGCTCATCATCGTAAAAAGTGGCGATCTAAGCAAGAGCGAGCAAATTTTTGTTGACGTGCTAAATTCAGCTGAAGGTCAAAAGACTATCGAAAAAATGGGATTTATACCAGTAAAATAGTCTAATGACAGGGCAAATTTTTAAAGGCGCGATATATCTTTTCACACTTTTATCCGCCATGCTTTTGCTTTTACTCGTGGGATTTTTACTGATAAATTCCACGAGCTTTTTTGCAGAAGTAAGCCTTTTTGACTTCTTACTAAATGGCGACTGGGACGTTAGCACAGAGCCTTTTAGCTTTGGACTCTTTAATATCCTAGTCGCAAATTTTGCAGTTGCGTTTTTAGCTTGCATATTTTCATTTTTTATCTCGCTTGGCGTTACTATTTTTATCTGCTTTTTTGCGAGCGCCTGGCTTAGGCACGTGCTAGACTGGATGATACGGATACTAGCTGGCATACCCTCTATCATATATGGATTTTTCGCACTTTACACGGTTGTAAAAATTTTAGAGTCAGGGCTAAAAATGTCCGCTGGCGAGTCAGTCTTGGCCGCTAGCCTCATCCTTAGCGTCATGATACTGCCCTTTTTTACCTCGCATTTGCTTCAAAGTGTTGATCTGCTAAAACAAAATTTCAAAACAAACTCAGACGCGCTTGGCGTAAGCACTGGATATTTTATAAGAAAAATCATTTTTAGAAAATCTATAAAAGCTAGCATTTCAGGCTTTATACTCGCATTTTCAAGGGCAGCTGGCGAGACAATGGCTGTGATGATGGTCATAGGCAACACCCCGCTTTTTCCGCACCTACTCTCAAAAGCTCAGACCATATCATCTCTAATAGCCCTTGAAATGGGCATGAGCGAGGCTGGTAGCTTGCACTATCACGCTCTTATTGCAAGCGGATTTGTCCTGCTTGTTTTTATATTTATGCTAAATATTTTTATATTTAAATTTGAGAAAAACAATGAATGCTTTTAAAGATTTTATAGTCAAATTTTACGCTTATCTTTGCGTATTTATAGTGGTTGCGGTGATATTTTGGATATTTTATTTCATCTTTGCAAATGGCATCTCTCAGATAAATTTAGACTTTCTAACCAAAAACCCGCAAGGTTTAAATTTAGGTGAGAGTGGCGGCATAAGAGACGCTATCATAGGCTCATTTTTGCTGATGCTACTATCTATGATATTTTCTGCACTTCTTGGCGTTAGCTGCGCCATTTATAGGCAAATTTACTGCACCTCTGGCACGATCAAGCTTGGACTTAAATTTATCATCCAAACGATGGCTTCTATTCCTTCTATCTTGCTTGGGATGTTTGTTTATGGGCTTTTTATAGTTAGCCTTGATATCCCAAAGAGCCTGCTAACAGCTAGCATTACGCTTGCTTTGATGGTCTTTCCATTTGTGGAAGTTAGCACAGAAAAGGTGATCTCGCAGATAGATGAAAAGATGTTAAGAGATAGCTTTGCACTTGGCGTTGATAAAAATTTCATGGCTAGAAAGCTAGTTTTGCCAACTATTAGAAAAAATATCATATCTATTTTAATACTCGCTGGCAGCTACGCCATAGGGGCAACTGCGCCACTACTTTTAACAGGGGTCGTCTTCATGGCAAAGGCCGAAGGCCTGCTCTCGCCAGTCATGGCGCTACCTTTTCACCTGCACATGCTCTTAAGTCAGTCAGTCGCAACGCAAAATGCCTACGCCACGGCGCTTGTGCTCATTTTTATACTTATCATTTTGCATCTGCTTTCAGCCGTAGTTTTATTTGATATAGGAGAGAAAATTGCCAGATATTTTAAACATAAAAGAGCTTAGTATCTTTTACCAAGATAATGAAATTTTAAAAGATCTAAATTTAAATGTCGCCCAAAACGAGATCATCTGTCTAATGGGAAGCTCAGGATGCGGTAAATCGACATTTCTTTCGGTACTAAATGGCTTTTTGGAGCAAAAGGGCGGCAGATATAGCGGAGAGATCCTATTTAAAGGCGAAAATATCAAAAATAAGGGCAAAATTTGGCTCAGACGAAAGCTAGCCATACTCTTTCAAGACGCCACGCTCTTTCCTTTTAACGTTGAGAGAAATTTGACCTATGCGATGGAATTTTATGAAGGCAGCATAAAAGATAAGCAAAAAAGAGTAGAAGAGCTCTTAAAAAGCGTAAATTTACTGGGCGAAATAAACGACCTAGATATGCCAGCTAGCAAGCTCTCTGGCGGTCAAAAGCAAAGACTTTGCATCGCAAGGATGCTAACTACAAAACCTGAAGTGCTCATGCTTGATGAGCCTTGCTCGTCGCTTGATATGAAAAATGTCTTGATTATAGAGGAGCTTTTAAAAAGCTTGTCGCAAAGATACACCATCATCATCACCACGCACAACGAAGAGCAGGCAAAAAGGCTTGGCGGCAGGATAATTCGCATCGTAGATAAGAAATTTACATTTTAAAAGAGCTAGAATTTCTAGCTCTAAATTTAGTCTATAAACCTCTTTGTGATATTTGCGTAGGCATCGATCCTGCGGTCTCTTAAAAATGGCCAAATTCTGCGCACTTCTTCACTTCTTTTCATATCTATCTCAACGATCTTGCATAGCTCATCTGTGCTGTTTGCGCGGAAAAGCTGCTCGCCTTGTGGCCCAAAAACAAAACTATTTCCCCAAAATTTTATCCCATCCATGACGCCGCTATCATCTTTTTCAAAGCCCACACGATTTACTGCGACCACTGGCAGGCCATTTGCCACGCTGTGGCCTCTTTGCACTGCCACCCACGCTTCAAGCTGTCTTGACTTTTCATCATCACTATCGCCCTCAAACCAGCCAATAGCCGTTGGGTAGATGAGAATTTTCGCCCCTTTTAGCGCCATTAGCCTTGCTGCCTCTGGATACCACTGATCCCAACACACCAAAACTCCAAGCTTGCCAATACTGGTTTCAATAGGCTCAAAGCCGATATCACCAGGCGTGAAGTAAAATTTCTCGTAAAATCCAGGGTCATCAGGGATGTGCATTTTTCGGTATTTGCCAGCCACGCTGCCGTCGCGCTCGAAGACAAAAGCGGTGTTGTGATAAAGTCCGTCAGCCCTCTTTTCAAAAAGAGAAGTAACTAAAACCATGCCATTTTCTTTTGCCACCCTGCCCCAAAAAGCGACGTCTTCTTGCCAATCATTTGCGTGATCAAAGAAATTTGTATCCTCGCTTTGGCAAAAGTACTGCGTCTGGTGCAGCTCTTGGCAGACGACTAGATCGGCACCGCCCTTTTTTGCCTCGGCGATTAGCTCAAGCGTCTTTGCGATAGTCGCCTCTTTTGTGCCTTTAAATTCTTGTTGAAGTAGTGCTACTTTCATCTCATTTCCCTTCTTTGTCGTTGTACGGGTCTAAATGCGTGGTTATCTGCCACGAATAATCCCTAAATTTCTCTCTTATCTCGGCTTCAAGCGAGTCGGCCACCTCGTGCGCGTCGTAAAGCGAAATATCTTTGTCAAAAACTAAATGCAGCGTTAAAAATATGGCATTTGCGCTCTGCCTTGTGTTTAGATAGTGAAAATCAGAAATTCTTTCTTTTGCCTTTATCATTTTGATGATCCCCTCTGTGACTTCAGGGCTTGCTGCATGATCCAACAAGATACCAAAGGCGTCTTTACCTAAATTTATAGCACTTTGAGCGATGTAGCCGCTTATCACGATACCAAAGATCGCATCTATCATCACAAATCCGCTAAATTTAATGATAAGCAGCGAGATGATGACTGCAAGGTTGCTAAAAAGGTCGATCTTATAGTGCAGAGCGTCTGCTTTTATGATAAGGTTTCCGCTTTTTTTAGAAATTTGGTTTAAAAATAGCACCAAACATAGCGTCACCATGACCGAAAATACCATCACGCCAAGGCTTAAGCCAAGGTCTATCTCTAAATTTGGCTCGCTAAATTTCTTAACGCTCTCATAAAATATATATCCAGCAGCCAGCACGATGATGACGCACTCAAATAGCGCTGCCAACGCCTCTAGCTTTGTGTAGCCAAAGTTAAATCTCTCATCAGCTTGCTTTCTTGACTTTCTAAGCGCAAATAAATTTAAAAGCGAAACGATAAAATCAAGCATCGAATCAATCGCCGAGCCAAGCACAGCAACTGAGCCACTAAAAAGTCCAGCTGTAAATTTCACAAGTGCGAGTAAAAAAGCGCAAGCTCCGGCTGCAATAACTGCCTTATTTTCGCCTTGCGTGCACTCCTGCTTATTTATGCGGTTAAACTCATAATCAAACGGACTTGACAAGACTAAGACCTTTTATATCTATTTTGGCTTGAGCAGTGAAGCGAGCCATTTTGACGCACAAAAACTAGCGAATTTACACCGATGACCTTCCTATCTGGAAGCGCACGAGCTAGTAAATTTAGTACCTTTTCATCGTTTTCGTCATTATATGTTGGCACGATCAAGGCACCATTTATAAAGATGAAATTTGCATAGGTGCAGCCAAGCCTTTTGCCATCATAAAATTTAGGCTTAGGAAGTGGCAGAGCAAGTAGCTTAAAGCCAGTTTTTTTAAGCTCATCTTCCATCATTTTAAGCTCATCAAAGTGCTCATCACTCTTGTCATCGCAAGCTGCGTAAGCTATCGTATCAGGCGTGATAAAGCGCGCTAAAGTGTCGATGTGGCTATCTGTGTCATCGCCTCTTATAAAGCCATTTTCAAGCCAGATGATACGCTTTAAGCCAAATAAATTTTTTAGTTTTTCTTCGATCTGCTCTTTGCTAAGCGCTTTGTTTCTATTTTCATTTAGCAGGCATTTTGAGGTGGTTAAAAGCACGCCATCTCCGTTAAACTCGATGCTTCCGCCCTCTAGTATCATATCAACTGGCTCAAGCTTAGTTTTATAAATTTTAGCCAGCTCCAAATTTATCGCATCATCTTTTGAACTCTTAAATTTACCGCCCCAAGCGTTAAATTTAAAGTCATAGCTCTTAACGCCGTCCTTGGTGCAAACGTCGATCATGCCGTAGTCTCTGATCCAAGTATCATTAGTCTCAAGCTTAACAAACTCTACATTTTTAAATTTTTTAAATCTATCAAAATTTGCCTCATCAGGGCAGATGAGCACCACCTTTTCATAGGGCGTAACAGCAGCCACAAGCTCCTCATAGCCCGCCAAAATCTCCTCTAAATAAGGCTCCCAGTCGCTCTTACTATGTGGCAGCGATAAAAACAAAAGCTCCTGCTCTTCCCACTCTGCATACGCTCTCACGCTCTCTCCTTGTAAATTTTATAAATTCCATATATCGTAATGATTATCCAAAAGACCTCTATCAAAAATGAACCGAGGTTAAAGTGCACAAAAAGCGAGATTATAAGTAGCACAGCACCTGCTAAATTTATTATCTGGTAGGCTAGATCGCGGCTATTTAGGCGGCCGATCTGAAGTAAAAAATAGCCCATTACGATACAAATCATCCCTAAAAAGCCGATGATCTGAAAAAGGTCGATCAAATTTTATCCTTTTTGCAAGCTTAAATTTAATGCAAGATCATATCTAATTAGTTTTAAATTTATGATTATAAGATAAAATAACTCCATTTTTCAGATTGGATTAAAGTTTTATGGATTTTGAGTTTATTGAGAAATTTTATCCGCTTTATATTAAGGCTGGAGTGCTTACCTGTGAGATCGCCTTTTTAGGGATCGTTTTTTCTATTTTGATCGGTATTTTTTGTATGGCTGTGAAATTTTACAAGCTAAAATTTCTATCAAAAGTGATTGACTGCTACGTCGAACTCTCAAGAAATACGCCACTTCTTATACAGCTTTTCTTTTTATATTATGGCTTGCCAAAGCTTGGAGTGTCGATGAGCGGCTTTGCCTGTGCGGTCGCGGGACTTAGCTTTCTTGGAGGCAGCTATATGAGTGAGAGCTTTAGACTTGGCTTTGAGGCGGTTAGAAAGTCGCAGATAGAAGCGGGACTTAGCATCGCACTTAGCAAAAACCAGCTCTTAAGATATGTTATCTTGCCTCAAGCATTTAGCGTAGCAGTGCCAAGCATTAGTGCAAATATTATCTTTTTACTAAAAGAAACAAGCATCGTTAGCATCGTGGCACTCGCCGATCTAGTTTACGTCGCAAAGGATCTCATTGGGCTTTATTACAAGACAGATGAAGCGCTTTTTATGCTGGTTATTAGCTATCTCATCATCATCTTGCCAGTCTCGCTGGTGCTTAGCTACATCGAAAAAAGGGTGAGAAATGCAAGGAGTTAGTATTTTATTTGACACGCAAAATTTACTAAGACTCTTTGACGGTCTAGTCATTAGCACAGAAATTTCATTTATCTCTATCTTTATCTCTATAATCGGTGGCTTAGTGTTTGGCGTGCTTATGAGCATGAAAAACAAATTTATCTATTTTATTTTAAAAATTTGCCTAGAAATCGTTCGCATAATGCCTCAGATCGTTTGGCTATTTTTATTTTATTTTGGTGTCAGTAAGGCGTTTGATATTCACATTTCAGCATTTACAGCCTCACTCATCGTCTTTAGCTTGTGGGGAATTTTTGAAATGATGGACATCGTGCGTGGTGCAATAACATCAATACCAAAACATCAATTTGAATCAGCCGCATCGCTTGGACTTAGTAAATTTCAAATTTACTCTCACGTCATTATCCCACTTGCCACAAGAAGGCTAGTGCCTGGAGCTGTAAATTTACTAAGCCGTATGATAAAAACAACCTCTATCGTCGTACTAATCGGCGTTGTAGAGGTGGTCAAAGTCGGTCAGCAGATCATCGAGCGAAATGTATTTACAAATCCTATGGCACCATTTTGGATATACACGCTCATATTCTTTTTATATTTTGCGATCTGCTATCCAGTCTCAAAACTATCAAAAAAACTAGAAGAAAAATGGAGTTAAAATGAGCGAAAACATATTAGAACTTAAAAAAATAAATAAATTTTATGGAGAGCTTCACGCCTTAAAAGATATAAATTTAGAGGTAAAAAGCGGTGAAGTGGTCGTGCTTCTTGGACCATCGGGCTGTGGCAAAAGCACAACTCTTAGATGTATAAACGGCCTTGAGAGTATCGCAAGTGGCGAGATAATAATTGATGGTGAAGTGATTGATGCTAAATTTAATGATTGGCAAAGGATCCGCCAAAAGGTCGGCATGGTCTTTCAAAGCTACGAGCTTTTTGATCACATGAATGTTATAGATAACGTCCTTCTTGGACCTTTAAAGGTGCAAAAAAGAGATAGAGCCGAGGCTGAAAAAACCGCTGATATGTGGTTGAGCAAGGTTGGACTGCTTGATAAGAAATTTGCCTATCCAAAGGAGCTAAGTGGCGGCCAAAAGCAGCGTATAGCTATAGTAAGAAGCCTTTGTTTAAACCCTGAAATTATGCTATTTGACGAGGTTACGGCTGCGCTTGATCCAGAGATCGTTAGAGAAGTGCTTGACGTGATACTAAATTTAGCCAAAGATGGAATGACGATGCTAATAGTTACCCATGAAATGAGCTTTGCGAGGTCGGTTGCAAACAAGATCGTATTTATGGACGCTGGGGCGATCGTGGAGATCAGCGAACCAGAGGAATTTTTTACCAACCCAAAGAGCGATCGCGCGAAGAAATTTCTAAATTTATTCTCGTTTTAGAAAAAATAAGAGATAATTTGCCGTTTTTTCAAAATGCGTTTAGAGCGAAATTTTAACGCTCTTATTTATTTAACTTTTTTACAAGGAGAAAGAGTGAGAAAATTTAAATTTTTCTTATTAGCATTAATCGCTACCGTCTTTCTAACGGGTTGTGGTAATGACAAAGGTGCCGACACGGCAAAAGCTGCTTCAAACGAAGCTGATGCGATCGCAAAGATCAAAGAGCGCGGATATGTAAGAATTGGCGTTTTTAGCGACAAACCACCATTTGGCTATGTCGATAAAGACGGCAAAAACCAAGGCTATGATATTTACTTTGCAAAACGTATCGCAAAAGACCTACTAGGCGATGAGAGTAAGGTAAAATTTGAGCTAGTTGAGGCTGCTGGTAGAGTTGAAGTTTTAGTAGCTGATAAAGTAGATATCACGCTTGCAAATTTTACAAAAACACCTGAGCGCGCACAAGTTGTTGATTTTGCGCTTCCATACATGAAGGTTTCACTTGGTATCGTAAGCCCTGAAGGTGCGGTGATAAAGAGCATCGATGAGCTAAAAGACAAAACCCTAATCGTAAATAAGGGCACAACCGCAGACGCGTTTTTTACAAAAAATTATCCAGACATTAAGCTTGCAAAATACGACCAAAATACTGAAACATTCGCAGCTTTGGTTGATAAAAGAGGTGCTGCACTAGCGCATGATAACGCCCTACTTTTTGCCTGGGCGAAAGAGACTCCAGGTTTTGTTGTAGGCGTTGAAGCACTTGGTGATGTGGATGTTATAGCACCAGCTGTTAAAAAAGGCAACAAAGTTTTACTTGACTGGCTAAATAATGAGATCATTGAGTTAGGCAAAGAAAATTTCTTCCACAAAGACTATGATGCTACACTAAAACCGATCTACGGCGACAGTGTAAATCCAGAATCACTTGTCGTTGAAGGTGGCAAACTCTAAAAATTTAATGGCGTAAATTTTTACGCCATCTCTCTATCTTTTAAATTTAACGAATACACTTGTGAAGTTTTTTACCGGTAGGTTACACTGCATAAATTCCACAAAGGGCGGATATCTTACATGTCTGAGCAGTAAGCTAGTAGGCGAGCTCCTTGCAATAATGAGCTATTTTTAAAAAAGAATGCCGACATTAGATATAGGCTACTTGTGGATTTAAATTACATTATCCGCATGAAGGTTCAAAAAAGCTAAGATGCATGTTTTTGATAAATTTAAATTACAGATAGTATGTATGCAGAGAAAAATCCGCGAAAGCTAGGCAAGAAAGATAGATCTTAGTTTTTGAATGTCTAAATAAAATTTTAAAAGGCATTTTGGAGTAAATTTAGCCCAAAATGCCTTTGCAAGCTACATTAAGCTCTTTAGTAGATTTGTTACTTTTTGCTCGATCTCTTCTAAAAATTCCTTGCTCTTTGCCTCAAATCTAGTAACAATAACTGGCGTTGTATTTGACGCGCGTACCAGCGCCCAGCCATTTTCAAACTGAATCCTTATACCATCAATATCAATGATATTTTTTATCTTTGGCAGGTCGCAACTCTCATTTTTCACACAATCTTTTAGCTTGGCAACTATCTTAAATTTAGCCTCATCAGTCGTCTTTACCTTGATCTCATCGGTGCTAAAGACAAGTGGCATCTTATCAAGCTCGCCATCAAGGTCAAAGCCCTTGTGAACTAGCTCAAGCACCCTCATCATCGCATAAAGCGCATCGTCAAAGCCAAAATAGCGCTCTTTAAAAAAGATATGACCACTCACTTCAGCCGCAAGATCTACGTTTAGCTCTTTCATCATCTTTTTTATATTGCTGTGCCCAGTTTTCCCCATAAAAACTTCGCCGATCTTTGCGATCTCATCATACATATTTTGCGAGCATTTAACCTCACCAAGCACCTTTGGATGTTTCATATTTAGAGCATAAAGATATGCTAGTTCATCGCCTTTTATATCTCTTTTTGGCGTTATCACGGCGATCCTGTCGCCATCTCCGTCAAAGCCAAATCCAAGGTCAAATTCTTTCTTTTCGATAAGAGAAAATAGCTCTTTTAAATTCTCTTTTTCACTTGGATCTGGGTGGTGATTTGGGAAATTTCCGTCTGGATCTTCATATAAAATTTTTGCATTTAGTCCAAGAGCCTTGACGATGGGCACCAAGCTCACGCCAACAGCACCATTTGCGCAGTCGATGACAAAGGGCTTTTTGAAATTTTTAAGCTCACTAAATTCTTTTACAAAAAACTCAACATATTTTTCTAAGATATTAAATTTCTCACAGCTATCATCGTCTGCGATCTCTAAATTTGAGGCGATTATCTCGTTCACCTTATCTTTTAAAATTTGCAGATCTTTGCCAAAAAAGCTATCTTTTTTGATAGTGATCTTAAAGCCGTTGTACTCTTTTGGGTTGTGAGAGCCCGTGATCATGATATTTGCGTCGAAATAATCAGCATAAACGCTAAAGTAGCCAATAGGAGTTGGAAGTAAGCCGATGTTGTAAATTTTAAAGCCACCAGCCTTGTTTAGACCACTTAGTAGATACCTAAAAAGCGTGCTGGCACTAAGTCTTGCATCAAAGCCAACACTTAAAGTTTTTACGCCAAATTCGTTAAATTTCTTACCCAAAGCATAGCCGATGGCCTTGACGCTATCTTCTGTCAAGTCTTTCTCAAAAATACCGCGG
Organism: Campylobacter concisus; assembly: GCF_003048775.2. Classification (NCBI taxonomy): domain Bacteria; kingdom Pseudomonadati; phylum Campylobacterota; class Epsilonproteobacteria; order Campylobacterales; family Campylobacteraceae; genus Campylobacter; species Campylobacter concisus. Next base: position 1,140,516 of record NZ_CP049272.1, read on the forward strand.
ATGTCGTATTCTCTAAAAATTTCATCATATTTCATTGTAAATTCTCCCTAAAAGAAAGCAAAATGATACAAGAATAAATTTAAAAAGGAGTAAATAATTTTATAAATTTAGTGAGGCTAAAGTTTAAATATAAATTCGAGCTAGAAGGCTCTAGCTCGAAAAGGGCTACTACATCATGCCGCCCATACCACCCATTCCGCCCATGTCAGGCATTGCAGGCATTGCTTTTTCTTCTTTTATCTCGCTGATAGTTGCCTCAGTTGTTAGTAGCAAGCTAGCCACGCTAACAGCGTTTTGAAGCGCAACTCTCTCAACTTTAACTGGGTCGATGATGCCAGCTTCAAACATATTTACATATTCGCCAGTTGCAGCGTTAAAGCCAAAATTTGCATCTTTGCTTGTCTCAACTGCGTTTGCGACAACGCCTGCGTCAAAGCCAGCGTTCTCAGCGATTTGGCGAAGTGGAGCACGAAGCGCTCTTCTAACGATCTCAGCACCGATTGCCTCGTCACCTTGTAAATTTAGATTTACACTCTTTGAAGCAAGGATAAGAGCTGAACCGCCACCTACTACGATACCCTCTTCAACAGCTGCACGAGTAGCGCTTAGAGCGTCATCTACACGGTCTTTTTTCTCTTTCATCTCAGTTTCAGTCGCAGCACCTACTTTGATAACTGCCACGCCGCCACTTAGTTTTGCAAGGCGCTCTTGTAGTTTTTCTTTGTCATAGTCGCTTGTTGTTTCTGCGATTTGTGCTTTGATCTGAGTTATTCTAGCGTCGATAGCTGACTTCTCGCCTGCGCCATTTACGATAGTTGTGTTGTCTTTGTCGATAACTACGCTTGAAGCTTGCCCAAGGTCGTTTATAGTGGCGCTTTCTAGTGTTCTGCCTAGCTCTTCGCTGATAACTTCGCCACCTGTTAAAATAGCGATATCTTCAAGCATTGCTTTTCTTCTGTCGCCAAAGCCAGGAGCTTTAACAGCTGAGATGTTTAGCACGCCACGAAGTTTATTAACAACAAGTGTTGCAAGGGCCTCACCCTCGATATCTTCAGCGATGATTAGAAGTGGTTTGCCACTCTTTTGTACTTGCTCAAGCACAGGGAGTAGATCTTTTAAATTTGTGATCTTCTTGTCAAATAGCAATATAAATGGATTGCTTAGCTCAACTTGCATCTTTTCAGGGTTTGTGATGAAGTATGGGCTTAGATATCCGCGGTCAAACTGCATACCCTCAACAACGCTTAGCTCGTCTTGGATAGACTTTGCCTCTTCTACTGTTATTACGCCATCTTTGCCGACTTTCTCCATCGCATCTGCGATAAGCTTGCCGATGCTTTCGTCTGAGTTAGCAGAGATGGTAGCGATCTGAGCGATCTCTTTTGAGCCTGATACTTTTTTAGAGATATTTTTTAGTGCGTCTATAAGAGCTGCCACTTCTTTATCCATGCCGCGTTTTACTTCGATAGGATTTGCGCCTGCAGTTACGTTTCTAAGGCCCTCTTTAAATATCGCGTGAGCTAGCACAGTCGCTGTTGTCGTGCCGTCACCTGCTTGGTCATTTGTCTTGCTTGCCACTTCTCTAACTAGGCTTGCACCCATGTTTTCGATAGTATCTTTTAGCTCAACTTCTTTAGCCACGCTAACGCCGTCTTTTGTGATGTTTGGCGCGCCAAAGCTCTTTTGGATAAGGACATTTCTGCCTCTTGGTCCCATTGTCACTTTTACAGCGTCATTTAGTTTTTTTACGCCCTCGTATAAGCGGTTTCTTGCATCATCAGAGTAAAAAATTTCTTTTGCCATTGTTTTTCCTTTCGGTTTTAATTTATTTTAAAAAATCAGCCTTATTTATCATTGACAAAGGCATATTAATATCAAAAATTTTGCCGCGAATATTTGAATAGCCGTTTTTAGCTAGTCTTTCACTGTGCATTTTTAGATATTTTTCCGCATTATCCTTATTGTCAAAAAGATAAATTCCGCCGGCTTCTTTTGTTTGTTTGTTCTCAGTCCAAATTTTCCATATCATACCGGGTTCCTGGTTAATGCTTTTAGCCAAATCCTCAAAAGCTTTTGACATCTCGTCTCCAAAAAGACCTTCTTGCGGAAAATCAACATACATAATTGCAGCCATCTGCAGCCTTATTTTAAAACGCCTAAAACATCGTCGATGTTTAAAACAAGATATGTTTTATCATCTAAATTTATCTCAGTGCCACCGTATTTTGCAAATACAACTTTATCGCCAACCTTTACACCCTCTACCTCAGCACCAACTGCTTTTATTTCTCCGCTTAAAGGTTTTTCTTTTGCGTTATCAGGTATAATAATGCCCGAAGCTGTGGTTTTTGTCTCCTCTACGCGTTCGACTAGAACACGCTTGCCTAATGGTTGAAAGTTCATTGTTCATCCTTTTGGTTTAATTGTTTTTTAGCACTCTTTATTTTTGAGTGATGAGATCCTAGCACTTTTTTCTAAAAAAGTCAATAATTTATAGTTAAATTTTATTAAAACTTTAGTCACTTACACTAAAGTTTTATGATATGTAAAACTAATATAAAGGAAATTTATGAAAAAAATAGCCTATTTAGTAGCAGCTTTGGCGCTGATAATCCTTTGCATTTTTGGCTTTATCTTTAGCTCTTTTGGCAATAAATTTATAGCCAGCAAGATAGAAAAAGAAGCACTTGCTCGCGGTATCGATGTGAAATTTAAAGATTTTAGCTTAGGATTTAGCACGCTAAATTTAGAAGCGACCGTGATGAATGCCATAAATTTAAGGGCAAGTGGCGAGCTTTCACTGCTTGCTCAAAGCATGAACTTAAACATAGATATAGACGCCGACAAGTCGAAGGCTAGCAAGCTTGGATTAAAAAAAGATGTCGCACTTAAAGCAAACATAGCTGGTAAATTTAGCGACTTCAAGCTAACAGCAACTGGCACGGCGATTGGCTCAAACATAAATTTAAACGCAAATTTAAAAGACTACCTGCCAAAAGCTCTAAATCTTGATGCTAAAAATATCGAACTCTCTGAGATATCAGCTCTTGCTAAAAAGCCAAATTTAGCTAGCGGTAAGCTTGATCTAACGAGCAGTATGCAAGGGGTTGATGAGAAAAATGAGCCGATCATTAACGCTCAAATTTTAGCAAGCGGTGCAACGATAAACAAAGAAATTCTTAAAAACGAATTTGGGCTAAATTTAGCAAAAGATATAAGTTTTAAAGGCGGCGTAAATGCTAAATTTGCAAATGAAAAAGTGAGCGCAAAAACCCTTATCATCGCACCTGAAGCTACTTTAAAAGCAAATGAGACGATCTATGATCTAACTAGTAAAAATTTAAAGAGCGACTTTTTGCTAAACGTGGCTGATCTTGCCCTTCTTGGCAAGCTTTTGGGGCAACAACTAAGTGGCTCTGTGGACGCAAACGGCGAAATTACAATGCAAGAAAATGCCCTTCAAAACCTAAAAGCTGAGATAAACGGCCTTGGCGGCAAGATAAATGCAAATTTTGATAGCAAAAACTTAGCCCTAAATGCAACTAGCATCAAGCTAAAAGAGCTTCTAGCGCTTGCCTTGCAGCCTAGCTACGCAGACGGGCAGATAAATTTAAACGCAAATTTTAGCGGCTTTGACGAGCTAAAAAAGCTTGCTGGCGAGGCTAAATTTGAGATAAAAAACGGTCTTATAGATAATGGTCTTGTAAAGCTTAAAAACGCAGCTAAATTTGAGCTAAAAGGCGGCGCCACCGCAAAAGGTGAGCTTGTAAATTTTGACGCAAACGTGCTTAGCGACCTTGGCGAGCTAAAGGATATAAAGGGCGTTTTTGACCTAAAAAATAACCAAATTTTTAGCAAATTTGCCCTGCTCATTAGCGACCCTGAGAAATTTAAAGCGGTTAGCGGCTTTGAGGTTGGCTCAAAGATGGTGCTTGCAGGCGATGTGAAGGTCAAAGAGAGCAAGATAGATGAGCTAAATTTAGGCGGCGATGCCTTTGCTGGCAAGCTAAACGCTACTATAAAAAATGAAAATTTTGATCTTAGCCTAAAAGAGGCGCAGTTAGGAGAGATCTTGGCACTTAGTGGCAACGACAGGCTGGCAAACGCTAAGACAAACGTCCAAGCAAAGGGGCAAAATATCTTTAGTAAAACCCCAAGCGTCGCCGCAACGATCGCTTTAAATGATGGTAAATTTAACGCCGCAGCACTTAGCAAAATGCTTGATAAAAAATTCCCTGAAAATGAGAAATTTAGCTCAAATTTGAGCCTAGACTACAAAGGCGACATGGCAAAATTTAGTGGCGACTTTCTTAGCTCGCTAGCTGATATAAAGGGCATAGACGGCAGCTTTGACGCGGGCAAAAGCACGCTAAACTTAAAGCTTCAAGCGATAGTTTCAGAGCTAAATAAGCTTGCATTTTTAGCTGGCCGCGAGCTTCACGGAAAATTTGCAGCCCTCATAAAGGCAAATGGCAAAGTGGACGACCTTGTAGTAAAAGCCACTTCAGATGATCTATTTAAGGGCAAACTAGAGGCAAACTACAAAGGTGGCGCGCTTGATGCGGTGCTAAAAAATTTTGAAGTCAAAGGGCTAACGCAGACTTTGGGGCTAGATCATCTATATGACGGCAACGGCGATGCTAAATTTGACTACGAGACAAAGCAAAAGCTCGGCAAATTTGACATCTTGCTAAAAGAGGGTCACCTAGCCAGCACAAACCTCACAAACAATATAAAAACTTTCACCGGCAAGGACATCACAAAAGAGATTTACAAAGACGGCAAAATTTACGGCGATATAAAGGGCGATAATGTCGTTTTCAACGTAAATTTAAGCTCACCAAAAAGCGACATAAAGGTTGCAGGCGGCACTTATAATACCGCCACAAAAATGCTTAACGCGCCGCTTGTTTGCAGGCTTGAAAAGACCGATCTAAATGTTAAAATTTCAGGCACGACAGACAAGCTAAAATACGACGTCAGATCGCAATATCTTGAGAATAAGGTCAAAAAAGAGATAGGTAGATTTTTAGATAAAAAGCTTGGCAAAGACGATGAAGGCACAAGCGGCGAAAAGCAAAATTTAAAGGGGCTTTTAAGGGGGCTATTTTAGGTAAAAAGACGGAAAATTTAAAGTATCTAATGGGGCTTGGGCACTTTTGTAGCGACATAAACCAAAGTGCCCTTGGTGCGATGCTACCCTTTTTTATCGCGAGCTACCGCTACGACTATGCCACGGCTGCCTCGCTCGTGACCGCCACAAATTTAGCAAGTTCGCTCATCCAACCACTTATCGGCCGCCTAAGCGACAAAAAAGAGCTGCCATACATCATCCCGCTTGGGCTGCTGCTTGCGGGCGGTGGCATGAGCCTAACTGGCTTTGTCACAAACTACTACCTCATCTTGGTTTGCGTGATGATAAGCGGTATCGGCGCCGCACTCTTTCATCCAAGTGCCGCAAGGATCGTAAACTACGCCTCAAACGCCAAAAATAGAGCCAAAAGCATAAGTATATTTTCATTTGGTGGAAACGTGGGCTTTGCGGTTGGACCCATTTTAGTCGCCGTTTTTGTGGGAAATTTTGGCCTAAAAGGGACGTTAATTTTCATAATCCCTCAAATTTTTCTGACACTTTTATACCTTAAAAAGGGTAAATTTATAAAAGCGCTAGAAGGCAATCATAAAAAGCAAATTTCACAAAAAACAAGCGCTCTAAAAGACGATCTGGGCGCATTTTTGAGGCTTTGTCTGTGTATATTTTCACGCTCTATCGTCGCATTTGGCTTTTCGGCATTTTTTAGCATCTACCTCATCAAAATTTTTGGTCTTAGCAAAGAGGCTGCAAATGTAAATTTAAGTATGTTTTTTGCTGCAGGCGCGATCTCTACGCTATTTGGCGCAGCGCTAGCAGATAGATACGGCCTAGTTAGGCTCATCAAAATAAGCCTAAGCATCGCCGCGCCGCTAGTCGTGCTAATGCTCTTTATCGACAGCTACGCGCTATTTCTCGCGGCCTCCATGTGCGTGAGTGGCTACATCAGCCTATCTTTTACCCCCTCAACCCCTTTGCACAGCTTTATTTGCCAAATCAGATCAGTTTATAGGCTTAGTCAAGCATAACGCTTAGCCTTAGTATCACGATCGGCGGCATATTCGCAACGGTCATTGGCAAGATCGCTGACATCTTTAGCCTAACGCACCCATTTTACTTTATCGCCGCAGTTTCGCTTATATGCGCAGCTTCTAGCTACTTTTTAAAGCCGGTTACGAGATAAATACAAAATTAAAATAAATTAACCTGATTTAAAATATTTGAATATTTTTAAACTAATTACAATAAAATAACTGATTTAATTTAAGGAGTAAATTTGGAACCATTTCAACAAGAAAAAAAATATATGCTAAAAAGCGCCAGAGAGTTGGGGCTTATATCTTGTATCGTGGTGATATTTAAGTATCTAGTTTTCGTTTCAGGACTTTACAAAACCCTTAATCGTGATTTCAGTCTTATCCTCAAAGCATGCTGCGACTCTATCAGTTGGCTACTTTTATTTTTTGCCATTTCATTGATATGTTCTGTTTATAATTCCTCAAAACTAAGAACATATTTTAAAATTTTTACTATTTTCATTTTGATACATGTGATTTTAACTCTTTTGACTTTTAAAATTGTTATGTATCTAGGAGAAAGAAATTTTAACAATGATGATTTTATCTTTACGATATTGAATTATTTTTATAGCGACGAAGAGATCATGTATAATCATGACCTATTTAAACAGCTATTTATTTATCGTAGCTATTTATTGAGAGTATTATTCGTAACAGCATCACTATTTTTATTTATATCTATCGCAAAATTAATAAAAACAACAAAAGAAAAAATGTTTTGGACTTATGCATTATTTGGCGCATCTCATATAGCAAGCTACTTTATTAAAATTGATCACAAAATTTATGATTATATTGACATTGGAGCTTTCTTTCTTGCTTTAATCGCATGGTGGCGACTAAAGACACAAGTAAGTAGTGACGAAATCCAAGCAACTAGCGAAGGTGGGATTTTAAATGTGGCTACTATCAAATCTTCAAGCCAATTAGCCGCGACAGCTTGTTTATTTGGCCTTGTTGCAACTTTTTTTTACTATATATTTTTTGAATATTTGTCAGCACATCAAGAAAGAATGTCGCTTCGACCAATAATATTTATAAAGCCTCTTGTTTATGCGGTAGTATTAGTGGCTATTTACTCTGCCGTTAAGCAGATAGCACATACGTTAAATGAGATAAGACTACATACAAATTTCTTATTTTTCTCTATCCTTTTTGTGATATTTACAATAGCAAAAGCAACAACTGACTACATGTATATATATGCTTACGATTATACTTTTTTTAATATCTTTGGTACGCACAATGCCTCAATTAAATCTTTAGTTTCTAGTGCCAATACAATCTTATACATTGGAGTATTTGCTCATTTGTTAGCTACAGTATTTTTATTTTTATTTACAACAAGATTAGCAAGTGCAACTAAAAGTAGGCTATTTTGGATAAATTTTATATTATTTGCGATAAGTTCGGTCATACTTTTAGCACTACTATTTCCAGGTAGACCAGACTTTATAGGCCTTTTAACCAAAAACATAGATCTTTTTAATATGGCAGAGTTTTTCTTTTTATTAATTGCTTGGTATAGCGTGAAAAAAGATACAAGAGAATAGGATAGATCGTAAAACGGCATTTGGCGATAAATTTATAATTTAAACAGCTAAAGACAAGATGATTTTTGTCTTTAGCTTCGCCATGAGGAGACAAGGTGAAATTTCGCGATACGAATGGGCTCAAAAGCGGTAGTATTTTGCGATAGATTTAAATGTTGCGCAGTTAAAATTTGCATAGATTAGACACATAAAAATTTAAATTTTGACTACTGAATCATCAAGACAAAATATCTTGTGATGATTTTAAATGCTACGAAGAAATTTTCGACCGAAGATAGAATATATAAGTTCAGCTCGTAAAATTTAAGCCGTCAAGACAAGAAATTTTTGTTTTGTTTAGTAATTTTAAAACCCCAAGAGGCAGTATTTTTTGCTAGATGAGGCGAAATTTTACGATACAAAGGAGCATACATCATAGTATGTGACTGAAGTAGAGTGAAATTTTAACGACGTATAGCAGAAAAAGACAAATCGCCAAAGACAAGAAATTTTTTGTTTTAGACAAGGCGGATGAGCAAAAACAAGGGAGCGTATATATGATACGTGACCGAAGTTTGAAGCGATATCCAACGCAGTATAAAACAAAAAGGGCTTGTCTTTTTATAATTTTCTCATCTTCGCTATCTCGTCGCGCAATGCCGCCGCCTTCTCAAACTCCAGCTGCGCTGCCGCTTCAAGCATCTGTTTTCTTAGTTCTTTTACTATCGCAGCTCGCTCGCTAGCTGGCATCTTTTCTAAATTCTTACCGCGCTTGTAAATTTCACCATCATCTTCGACATGCAAGCTCTCTTCGATATTTCTACTTGCAGAGTGCGGTGTGATGCCGTGAGCTTTGTTGTACTCATCTTGAAATTTACGCCTAGCAGTCGTCGTATCGATCGCCTCTTTCATCGAGTGCGTGATCTTTTTGGCAAACATTAGCACCTTGCCATTTACATTTCTAGCCGCACGCCCCATTGTCTGTATAAGGCTCGTGGTCGAGCGCAAAAAGCCCTCTTTATCAGCATCCATTATAGCTATCAGGCTCACTTCAGGCAGGTCAAGCCCCTCACGGAGCAAATTTATGCCTATTAGCATGTCAAATTCGCCACTTCTAAGCCCTCTAATGATCTCATTTCGCTCGATCGCGTCGATGTCTGAGTGCATATACTTGACCTTTATGCCAAGCTCGATGTAGTAGCGACTTAGCTCCTCGGCCATCTTTTTAGTTAGCACCGTAACTAGCACGCGCTCACCTCTTGCGATCACCGCCTTTGCCTCGTCAAATAGCGCCTCAACTTGATTGTCACTATCTTTTATCTCGATAAGAGGATCAAGCAGCCCAGTAGGTCGCAAAATCTGCTCATAGACGTGCCCCTGGCTGATACCAAGCTCGTATTCGTTTGGCGTGGCTGAAACAAAGAGAAATTTCGCCTTTTTACTTATAAACTCATCAAATTTAAGCGGCCTGTTATCAAGCGCTGATGGCAAGCGAAATCCATACTCCACAAGCACCTCTTTACGGCTCCTGTCACCCGCGTACATGCCCCTAAACTGCGGCAAACTAACGTGGCTCTCATCGACGATGACTAGATAGTCTTTGCCGCTTATCTCAAAGTAGTCAAACATCGAGTATGGCGTCTCTCCGGGCTTTTGTCCAGTTAGGTGGCGCGCGTAGTTTTCGATGCTTTTACACATGCCAGTGCTCGCCATCATCTCAAGGTCAAACTCCACCCTTTGCTTTAGTCTTTGCGCCTCGACTAGCTTGCCCTGCTCGTTAAATTCTTTCAAACGCGCATCAAGCTCCTCTTCGATCTCTTTCATCGCGATCTTTAGCCTATCGGCACCCACGATGAACTGGCTAGTGGCATAAAGCGTAAATTTAGAGATGTCCTTTAGCCTTTTGTTATCAAGCACGTCAAAATGATACATCGCATCGATCTCATCGCCGAAAAACTCGACTCTTAGGGCTTCGTCGTTATAGTAAGCTGGATAAATATCCACCACATCGCCATTTACACGAAAATCCCCTCTATCAAAGTAGTTGTCATTGCGCTTGTAGCCCATATCCACAAGCTGCTCTAAAAGCTTTCTTTGGCTTATCTTCTCGCCCACGCTAAGATATGCCACCATCCCTTTATACTCGCTTGGATTACCAAGGCCGTAGTTTGCAGAGACTGAGGCGACACAGATGACGTCATCAAAGCTTAGCAAGCTAGCCGTTGCAGAGAGGCGCAGGCGCTCAAGCTCCTCATTTACCGAGCTATCCTTTTCTATATATAGGTCGCTTCTTGGGATGTAGGCCTCTGGCTGGTAGTAGTCGTAGTAGCTTATAAAGTACTCGACGTGATTTTTTGGGAAAAAGCCCTTAAATTCGCTGTAAAGCTGAGCGGCAAGGGATTTGTTATGCGTCATGATGAGCGTTGGCATATTTAGCTCACGTATGACGTTTGCCATGGTAAAGGTCTTGCCAGACCCTGTCACACCTAGAAGAGTTTGGTATTTATTGCCTGATTTTATACTTTTTACTATCTCTTTTATCGCTCTTGCTTGGTCACTGCTTGGGCTAAATTTAGATGAAATTTCAAATTTACTCATTAACTACCTTTAAATTTGGGCGAATTTTATAGCAAAGATAGTGCTTTGTCAAATGAGAATTTTAAAAAGAATTTAGCCTCTGCGTGTTAGAATACGGCATTAATTATTATTTTAAAGGAACCTTTATGTTTGAAGATAATGCGATCTTAACCACACTAAGCGATAAAGTAAATGACCTCATCACAAAATACGATGAAGTTTGCAGAGTAAATGAAGAGCTACGTAACGAGATCGTAACATTAAAAGCACAAAATGAGGCAAAGAGCAATCAGATCATGCGCTTAGAAGAGGATCTTGACAAGAAAAATACCGAAGCTGACGATGTAATGAGAAAAATTGAAGCTGTCCTTGGCAGATAAGCTTGGCTAAAATATGAAAAAAATTACGCTCACGATATCATCTCGCGACTATACGATCACGCTTGATGATGATTTTGCTAAATTCTTTGAAGATGACTGGCAAAATTTAATGGGCGGACGCCAATTTATCGAGCCAAAAGAGCTTTTAAATGCCTTTATAGAAAAATGTTATGAAAATTATGCTGTGATAAAGGCAGTAAAAAATTTAACTGGCAACGTTGATGAGATATTAAAGCGAGAAGAGAGATGAAAAGACGAGCTTACACCTTGCTTGAGCTAATATTTATAGTAGTTATACTAGGTATTTTAAGCACAGTCGCTATACCTAGACTATTTTTTTCTAGAAGTGATGCTACCGTCTCAAATGCAAAAACTCAACTTGCTGCCATAAGAAGCGGAATTTCACTAAAATACAATGACAATATCTTGCAAGCAAAGCCAGAATTTCCACAAAAACTAGACGATGGCGATCCAAGTAAACTCTTTAAAAATGTTATAAATATACCGATAAAAGATAGCGGTAGCAAAAATGGCTGGCACAGAATAAGTGATGACAAATACACATTTAGACTAGATGGCAAAGTAGCAAATTTCAAATACGACAAAAATACTGGTGATTTTGGTTGTAGTGATGAAAATGAAATTTGCAAATCACTTCAGTAATGCATTATTACATACTCGCATTTTATGGGCTAAATTTAGCCCCGCTCACTTATGAAAGCGATCAAAAACTAGAAAAATTTCAAGGCGTAAAGGCTTCTTTAAGAGGAAAAATTCTTACTGCTTTTATCGTAAAAGAGACTGGCAAACCAGAGTTTAAAACAAGCAAAATTTTAGAAATTCTACCGATTAATCTAACTTCAATGCAAAGCGAATTGGCAATATTTATCTCAAAATATTACACATGCGAGCTTGGCGTCAGCCTAAATTTATTTGAACCAAATGACACTATTGCAGTAGATAAAATTTATGAAAATCAAAATTTTAATGTGACACCCAAACTAAGCAAAAAACAGCAAGAGGCTTTGGATTTTATAAACAAACGTAAAATTTCACTCATCTTTGGCGACACTGGAAGCGGAAAAAGCGAGATTTACATAGCAAAGATTAGAGAAATTTTAAACGCAGGCAGCCAAGCGCTATTTTTAATGCCTGAAATTTCACTCACACCACAAATGCAAAAACGCCTTGAGAGCTTCTTTGGTGAGGCAGTAGCAGTCTGGCACTCAAAGATAACATCAAAGAAAAAAGAGCAAATTTTAAAAGATATAAAAAGTGGCAAAATTAGGCTCGTTGCAGGTGCGAGATCGGCTTTATTTTTGCCACTTGAGAAGCTAAAACTTATCATCATAGACGAAGAACACGACGATAGCTATAAAAATACAGGCTCAAAGCCACACTACAACGCAAGAGATCTTGCCCTCTTTTTAACTAGTAAATTTGATCTACAAGTGGTGCTTGGAAGTGCCACGCCAAGCCTTACTAGCTTTTACAAGCAGGAGCATTTTCGCTTAAAAGGGACATATTTTGATTCGCAAAAAAATTACATTTTCGATGAGAGCGAGACCGGAATTAGTGAAATTTTAAAAGATGAAATTTCAAAAACACTCGCGAATAAAAAGCAAGCTGTCATCTGCCTGCCAACAAGGGCAAATTTTAAATATCTAGTCTGCAAAAACTGCGGTGAAACGTTAAAGTGCCCATTTTGCAGCATCGGTATGAGCTATTACAAAAAACAAAACGTGCTAAAGTGTCAATACTGCGAGCATAAAATGGCCGTGCCAAAAATTTGTCACCAGTGCGGTAGCGAGATGATAGAGGCCAAAAAAATTGGCACTAGCGAGCTACTTGAGCGGCTGCAAGCTGAGTTTGCGAATGCTAGGATCGCTAAATTTGATAGAGATGAAATAACGACGCAAAACAAGCTCGTAAAGGCTTTGAAGGAATTTAACGACAGCAAGATAGATATCTTGCTTGGTACGCAAATGCTAAGCAAAGGGCATGATTATCACAACGTAGAGCTTGCTGTCATCATGGGATTTGACGAGCTTTTAAATTTTCCTGATTATAAGGCCAGAGAGCGAACGCTCGCTCTTGCCATGCAAGTAGCTGGAAGAGCTGGCAGAAACGGGGCTGGTAGAGTTATCATTCAAAGCAAACAAAGAGAATTTTTTGAGAGCTACATCAGTGATTATGACGCATTTCTAAAAGAAGAGATTGGCTACCGCGAGGGGCTTTATCCGCCATTTATCAGGCTTCTTCGCATTATCATCTCGCATAAAGATGAAAACATAGTAAAAAATACAATGAATGAATTTGTGCAAAGAATAGAACCTTTAAGAAGCGATGAGCTTGAGATCATAGGATACGGAAAGTGCCAGATAGAGTATCTTGGAAGCAAATTTAGATATGAAATTTTACTCCGCTCAAACTCTCATATACCTCTTTTAAAAGCTGCAAACCTCTGCAAAAGCGAACTTAGCGATATTGATATAGACCCGGTCAACTTTAGTTAGGGATTAGCTAATGTTTACTATAATCTCGCCAAAAATTTAACGGATACATCAATGCTTTTTAACTCTTACGAATTTATATTTTTATTCTTGCCATTTACATTTTTTATATACTTTTATCTAAATAAAAAGCGTCTTACAGAAGTAGCGAAAGGATTTTTGGTACTGTCATCTCTCTTCTTTTACAGCTGGTGGAATGTCCTTTATCTGCCGCTAATCTTAGGCTCCATGGTGTTTAACTACTGCTTTGGAGTGGAGCTAAATAAAGAGAATAGTAAAATTTCTAAAAAATTTATTCTTATACTAGGGATTACGGCAAATTTAATACTCCTTGGATATTTTAAATATTCAGATTTTTTCATAAGCAATGTAAATTTTATCTTTAATACTCATATATCTCATTTAAATTTACTTTTGCCTCTTGCGATCTCGTTTTTTACTTTTCAGCAAATAGCCTATTTGGTTGATAGTGCTATGGGGGGGGGGTACGAAGCAGTATGACTTTTTAAACTACTGCTTATTTGTTACATTTTTTCCGCAGCTAATCGCTGGTCCGATCGTGCATCACAAAGAGATGATGCCGCAGTTTGCAAATGCTAGAAATAAAATAATCAACTACAAAAATATAGCGCTTGGTCTATTTATCTTTTCGATAGGTCTTTTTAAAAAGGTAGTTATCGCTGATAATTTTGCTATTTGGGCAACAAACGGATTTGATAACGCTATCGTTTTAAATTTCTTTGAAGCTTGGGCGACTAGCCTAAGCTATACATTTCAGCTATACTTTGACTTTAGTGGATACTGCGATATGGCTATCGGCGCGGCGCTTCTTTTTAATATAAAGCTTCCAATAAATTTTAACTCACCCTATAAAGCCTTAAATATTCAAGACTTTTGGCGTAGGTGGCATATTACTTTGAGTAGATTTTTACGAGATTACGTCTATATCCCGCTTGGCGGCAACCGCAAAGGCAAGGTGCGAACGTATATAAATTTAATGGCGACTTTTGTAATAGGCGGTATTTGGCACGGGGCTGGCTGGACATTTGTCTTTTGGGGATTTTTGCACGGCGTAGCCCTGGTTATACAAAGGATTTGGAGCGAGCTGGGCTTTAAACTAAATAAATTCGTAGCTTGGTTTATAACCTTTAACTTCGTAAATATCGCATGGGTCTTTTTTAGAGCTAAGAACTGGGATGACGCTTTAAAAGTACTAAAAGGGATGTTTGGGCTTAGTGGAATAGTTTTACCAAATTTTCTAGCAGCAAAGCTTGAGTTTTTATCTAAATATGGAGTTGGTTTTAATAACTTTATAGAAAGAGTTGGAAATAAAAATACTTTTTTATTCATGTTACTTGGCTTTATTTTAGTTTTGGTGTTTAAAAAAATAGTATAAAAAAACTAGAACAATTAAAAATTTAATTTTAGAAATATTCTATTATCTACTGTTATTTTTTTTACATTAGCCATTCTTTCACTAAATAAGATCTCCGAATTCCTATATTTTAATTTCTAAAGGATATAAAATGAAACCTATAAAATGGATAAGAATTTGGATTATAACGACAATAATTTTATTTATTTTAACCTTCTTGATAATTTTTACAATTAATCCTTATTACATATATGAAGTAAACTTATTTAATTTTAGAAAGGTAACAATTTACGATAAATCAAGAGAAATAGAACCTGTAATAATAAAACAAATAAAGCCATTTTCAATTGCACTAGGAACATCAAGACCAAAATATGGCATAGATGTTAGTCATGAATATTTTAAACCTGTCTCATATAATCTTGCAATTAGTGGTGGAAGCATATATGAAAACAAACAGCTATTTGAACTTTCAATACAACAAAAAAATTTAAAACATGTTTTGCTATGCCTTGATTACAGGATGTTCAGCCAAAAAGATAAAGAGAATGATGGAATAATAAGTAATTCTAGTAAAATAAAATATATCTTTAGTCTTGATGCCTTAATGGATAGTTTTAAGACAATGTTTGAAAATGGAAATGCCGCTGTTTTACATAACGGCAACACAATACTTTTTCTTAAGCATAATAATTATGCAAATGAATTCAAATCAGTAGAAAAAGATTATTACAAGAACAATTCAAAAAATTATACCTATACCAACACTGGTAAAAATAGTTTTCTTGATTTTGAAGAGCTTTTGGAAATAGCTTATAAAAACGATGTGGATACGGATATAATCTTTAATCCATCCCACATACGACTTTGGGAATCTCTTGATTATTTTATTGGACTTGATACTTGGTATAAATGGAAAAAGGATATCGTATTAACAGTAGAAAAAGTGGCTAAAAAATACAATAAAAAGCCATTTAGAGTAGTTGATTTTGCCGTTTATCACGAGATAACTAATGAAAAAATACCTACTGATGGTGCCAAAATGAAATTTTATTTTGAAAGTAGTCACTATACACCAAAACTTGGAAATATAGTATTAGATAGACTTATGAATAAAAGTAGCTACAAAGATTTTGGCGTAGAAATAACTAGTAAAAATATTGATGCTCACATAGAAAAACAAAAGAGCCTTCGAAGTAAATTTATAAACACTCAAGAATATAGGCAAGAAGTTTTTGGGGATTAGGGTTAAACAAATTTATTTAAAAGCCAAGATTTTATATAATCCCCAATAAAAATTTAAAGGTAAAATTTTGCAACGATACCCAACAAAACAGATAAAAATTCGTAATGTTTTAATAGGTGGCGACGCACCAATATCCGTGCAGTCGATGACCTTTTCAAAGACAAAAGACGTAAAAGGTACGCTAGAGCAGATACAAAGGCTTTATTTTGCAGGCTGTGACATCGTGCGCTGCGCAGTTTTTGACAAAGAGGACGCCAGCGCGCTAAAACAGATAGTTGCAGGCTCACCTATTCCAGTCGTTGCAGACATTCATTTTAACCACACCTACGCGCTTATAGTTAGCGAATTTGTCGATGCTATCCGCATAAATCCAGGCAACATCGGCTCAGCCAAAAACATAAAAGTAGTCGTTGATGCCTGCAAACAGCGAAATTTACCTATCCGCATAGGTGTAAATTCTGGCTCACTTGAAAAGCAGTTTGAGGACCGCTACGGCCGCACGGTGGAGGCCATGGTGGAGAGTGCGATGTATAACATCAAGCTTCTTGAGGATTTTGACTTTACAGATATCAAAATTTCGCTTAAATCAAGCGACGTTGAACGCACGATGCAAGCTTATAGAGCGCTTCGCCCAAAGACAAACTATCCATTTCACCTTGGCGTTACTGAGGCAGGTACGACATTTCACGCGACTATCAAGTCCGCGATCGCTCTTGGTGGGCTTTTGCTTGAAGGCATCGGCGATACGATGAGAGTTAGCATTACAGGCGAGCTTGAAGAGGAGATCAAAGTCGCAAAGGCGATCTTAAAAGATAGTGGCCGCCAAAAAGAGGGACTAAATATTATCTCATGCCCAACTTGTGGGCGTTTGCAAGCTGATCTAATGGCGGCAGTAAAGCTCGTAGAAGAAAAAACAAAAGGTATAAAAGAGCCGTTAAACGTCTCAGTCATGGGCTGCGTGGTAAATGCGATCGGTGAGGCAAAAGGCGCAGATGTTGCCATAGCATTTGGCAAAGGAAATGGCATGATCATGCGTCACGGCGAAGTGGTCGCAAGACTGCCTGAGAGCGAGCTTGTAGATAGATTTTTACAAGAGATCGATGACGAGATAAAAAGTAGGGACTAAAGGAAAAGTTGTGGCAAAGCAAAGAGTTAACGAGATAGAATTTACCAACCTTTACGACATTGATATGGAGCGAGCTATACTAAGCTCCATTTTGCAAAACAACGATATTTTAGGTGAAATTTTTGACATTGTTAAGGCAAAGGATTTTTATCTAAAAGGGCATTCGCAAATATACGATGCAATGGTAGCTTGCCTAAATAGCGATGATCCTATAACTATGCCATTTTTAAAAAATAGACTTGGCGAAAAATACGACGAAGAGCTAATACTAGATATTTTGGGCACAAATTCCCTAATAGACATTCAAAAATACGCAAACGAACTAAGAGAAAAATCCATAAAACGAAGTCTTGTAAAAATCGCTCACAACATACCAAGCAAAGTAAATGAAGATAAGCCAAGCCGCGATATGGTCGATGATCTTAGCCAGGAATTTTACTCTTTGATAGAAGGTGGAAGCACTGGAGTTATAAAAGAAGGCAAAGAGATCATCATGAAAATGATGGATCATATTAATGCTCAAGCTTTACTTGGCGAGAAAGATATCGTTGGGCTTGATACTGGATTTAAGAAGCTAAATGAAATGATAAAGGGCTTTAAAAATGGAGACCTCATCATCGTCGCAGCTCGTCCAGGCATGGGAAAAACGACACTTTGTTTAAATTTTATGAGTCAGGTTTTAAAAAATAATGCCGGAGTTGTTTTCTTCTCGCTTGAAATGCCAGCTGAGCAAATAATGATGAGAATGCTAGCAAGCAAGACCTCTATCCCGCTTCAAGACATAATGACTGCAAAGATGGATGATGAAGCGTTGGCTAGATTTAGCGATGCTTGCGAAGAGTTTGCTGCTAGCAAGCTTTTTGTACATGATAGCGGCTATGTAAACATCCATCAAGTAAGAACACAAATGCGAAAACTAAAGGCTATGCATCCTGAAATTTCACTTTGCGTGATTGACTACATCGGTCTTATGATGAGTACAAATAACTACGCTGATCGTCACGTCCAAATAGCTGAAATTTCTCGTGGATTAAAGCTTTTGGCACGTGAGCTAGATATGCCAATCATCGCTCTTTCTCAGCTAAACAGAAGCCTTGAATCTCGCGCAAATAAACGCCCTATGCTAAGCGATCTAAGAGAGTCAGGCGCAATCGAGCAAGATGCTGACATTATTCTTTTTGTTTATAGAGATGAGTTTTATCTAGAACAAGAAGAAAAAGAGAAAGAAAAACGCGCAAGTGCCGAGGGCAAAGAGTATAAAAGTAATCATGTCTTTAATAAGCTTCAAGAAAAGGCTGAGATCATAGTTGGCAAAAACAGAAATGGTGAAACTGGCTCAGTTGATGTGCTCTTTCAAAAGCAACACTCAAGATTTGAAGATATGTCTGCAATGCCTGTATCTGATGTTTCATTTGAAGGCTGATGCGTTTTAAAGCTTTAAAAAATAGAGAAATTTTTACTATATTTTGCCTGTTTTGCCTTTGCGTTTTTTCTATAAATTTGGCTATTAGCTATCATAAATATCAAATTTTTATGGACAAAGGCGAACAAGAGCTAACAGCAACCGTGATTTCTAGCTATGAAAAGCTTGGAGATGACGGCAAGAAAAGGCAAATTTTAAAGCTTAAAACTGATGAGTTTACATTTTATACGCTTGGAGCTAAAACAGATGACTTTAAAGCTGGAGATAATATATTTCTAAGCGTCATAAATTTAGACGTTAGTTTTAAAGACTATCTTGCTTCCTCCTTTTACATGCCTAGCTTTTCACGCGAAAAACTGCCACAAAAAGCCACGCTAAATATCAATCAAAAATTACAATCACTAATCTACGCCCAGCATGAAAATAGTAAAATTTCACAGCTCTACTCGGCTCTATTTTTAGGCACAAGTATTGACGGCAAGCTAAGAGATGATGTCTCGCACCTTGGTATAGCGCATCTTATAGCCATAAGTGGCTATCATTTAGGTTTTATAAGTGCGGTTATATTTTTTGTATTTAGGCCGCTTTTAAAATTTTTATATGCGAGATTTTTACCTTTTAGAAACTACAACTTTGATCTAGCCATTGTCGTTTTTATAGTCTTGTCATTTTACTTTTTTATAATAGGCTTTATACCAAGCTTTTTGCGAGCATTTTTAATGAGCATTTTAGGATTTTATTGCACGTTAAAAGGCGTCAAAATTTTAAACTTCAAGACACTTTTTATAGTGGCACTTGTTAGTATATCGCTCTTTCCACAGCTACTTTTTAGCATAGGTTTTTACTTTTCACTCATGGGCGTTTTTTACATATTTTTATATTTTAAACACCTAAAAGATAAATTTTCACCCTTCGTCCATCTTATACTTTTAAATTTATATGTTTGCTTTGCAATGGAAATTTGCGTGCTTTATTTCTTTCCGCTCATTAGCTTACAGCAGCTTAGCGTCCTTGCTATCAACTACATCTTTAGCGTTTTTTATCCATTAAGTGCTGCACTTCATATCGCTTCGTATGGCGACATTTTTGATGGCTTGCTAAATAATGTTTTAAATTTTAGACTAAGCTCGACTAAAATTTTTGTGCCAGCTATTATTTTTATCTTTTATAATATCGCTTCACTTCTAGCTATAAAATTTAGATCCATATTCTACATTTTACCGCTGCTTGGGCTTTTGTGCTTTGCTATTGCTAGCTATAAAATTTACGCCTAAGCGATCTTCATACCATAAAATTTCATTATCTTGTTGTGAATTATCAAAGATATATACATTATAACAGCGCCTAAAATTAGCCTAGTTAAGTCTGTATCCTTTTGCCAAAAGACTAAATTTACGATGATGGCAGCTGGAATGAGAGCATTATTCATGATGGCAAGCACACCGCTATCAACCTCGCAAGCACCTTTGTTCCACATAAAATACCCTAGCCCACTAGCGACCACTCCAAGCCAGAGAAGCACTAAAATTTGCGTTGAAGTAAGTGAAAATTTGGCTGGGTTGCCAAGAGTAAGAAGCGCAACGACAGCTACAAAAAATGCACCAAAGTGAAAGTAGCCAAAGACATTTTTTTGATCCACGTCAAATTTTTCTAAAAGTGCCTTATATGCGCTCTGCCCTGCTCCAAAGCAGATATTTGCCGCTTGCACTAGCAAAAAGCCCTTTAATACACCATCGTTTATAGCACCGTATTTTATAACCAAAGCTCCAAAAACCGCAACGCCAACGCTAAATAGATAAAGTGGTCTAAATTTAAAGCTAAATGCGTCATAGATGAGCGTCACATAAAACGGCGTAAAAATGGTAAAAAGTGCGACTTCTGGCACACTTAGATACAAAAATGAATTGTAATAAAATAGATACATAAGTCCTATTTGCACCGCTCCGATCGCCATGATGCCAAATGCTAGTTTTGGGCTGATGCCACGAAATTTTGTAAATGGCAAAAAGACTAAGCTCGCAAGCGCAACCCGAATAAAAACAGCCAAATAACTATCAACCTTGCCAGCTAAAAACTCACCTATCAAACTAAAGCTAAACGCCCATAAAATGGTTACAAAGATCAGTTTATTCAATTATCACCTCGTTTATTTTTCTTGCACATTCGAAAAAGTACTCAAGTTTATTTAGCTCAAGTAGATCGCCATCAAGTATGAAATTTGCCCTATCACTAAAATTTTTCTCACTCACAAACAAAAATTCTTCATATTTTATCTCGCCATCAAGATAGCCATTTAGCAGATCAATAAAATCACTATCAAGCTTATCTTGCTTCAAATCTTGCAAATTTAACTTTGCACTTAAGCCTTTGATCGTGCTTTCTAGCTCTTTTAGGCGAGTGATTATCCTATTTTCCTCATCGCTTAGATCAAGTGCCGCCTTTTGCTCTTCAATGCGTTTAACTTGACTTTGCTTGCTAAGACTTAAGCTATCAGGTAGCTTCCACTCAAACTCCACTCTAGGCTTGTTCGCATCAGCGTAAGCGCCTATCATCTGCGAAGTCGTCCTCTCACCTTTTTTAAAGCTGTTATTATTCACACTTTGCGTATCTTTTAAGTAAATTTTTGGAGCAAATTTGCTCTTTTGCTTCTCATTTTCTTGCTCTTTTATAAATTTTTCTTGCTCCATTGCCCCAAGTTTTGCGCTTATATCATCTTTACTAAAATCAGGCATCATTATCTTTGAGCCAGCGTTAAAGCCGATCTCGCCGTTTGAGAGCAAATTTATCCTTGAGTTTAGCTCGGCTAGCTTAAGCCCAAGCTCGTCAAGCTCAGCTCTTTTTTTACTAAGAGTGAAATTTATCGCATCAAACTCAGCTTTATTTATCTCGCCATACTCAAACCAAAACTCATTTTCAGCCGCAGCCTTAGCAAAGCTATCGACAAATTTTGTCTCTAAATTTATAAGTGAATTTAGGGCAACGGCATTAAAATAGACCTTTGCGATCTGAAAAGCAGTGAGGTTCATCAGCTCTTCATCTTTGTAGATTTTCTCCACACCTTTGTGATCTAAAATTTTATCAGCAGCCTCGCTCGCACCGCCATCAAAGATAAGATACTCAACCTTTGCCGTGATCGAGCCTGCCTTTGTCATATATCCGCCCTTTATCTCATCAGGTACAAAGGTATATCTGCCATCAAGGGATAAATTTAGCTTTTTACTCTTATTTTTATTTATATATTCATTTTTATTAAATTCTTTTAAACTCTCAAGCCTTGCACTTTGCGCTAGAGCGATGATCTCTAGTAAATTTCCAGCCCAAAGAGGCAAAGCAAAGAGCAAAACTGTTAAAATTTTCTTCAAATTCTCTCCCTTTCATAAAATTTTCTTATAAATTTATCAAGATTATAAACCCATGCAAAGAGCACTGGCACGACAAGTAGGCTTAGCAAGGTCGAGCTAATGAGCCCAAAGATGATACTTATAGCCATAGGTGAGTTTGCCTCAAAGCCAGCACCCCTGCTAAGGGCAAGTGGCAACATGGCAAATATCATCGCAAAAGTTGTCATCAAAACGGCTCTTAGTCGCTTTTTTGCAGCCATTTTCACAGCTTCGTTCGCCTCCATGCCGCTATTTGCAAAGTGGTTTGCAAAATCAACCACCAAAATGGCGTTTTTACCGACCATGCCAAAGAGCAAGATGACGCCAACCATGACAAATAGACTAAATGGATTGCCGCTTATAAAAAGGCCAATCACGACGCCACAAAAGGCAAGCGGCATGGCTAACATAATGAGAAATGGCAGCAAAAAGCTCTCATAAAGTGCAGCTAGCACCATGTAAATAAGCACCGCACTAGCGCTTACTGTAAAGATAAAAGAGGCATTCGTATCGTCCATCAGCTCGACAAATCCAAGAAATTTATACTTGAAATTTGCTGGCAAAATTTCATCAAGCTTCTTTGAAATTTCATTTGCCACGCTATTTAGCGGAGCGTTATTTTTGGTATTTGCTAGAAATTTTATCTCATCAGCTCTATTAAATCTCGAAATACTAGCTGGCTTTTGCTCAAAACTAATCGTCGCTACGTCACCAAGTGTCACGAAAAAGCCCTCTTTGCTTCTTATCTTGGTCTTTAAAATATCATTTGTATCGCTTCTAAATTTATCATCAAGGCGCATATAAAGCTCATACTCTTTGCCATTTTCGTTTTCAAAAACAGAGACCTCGTTTTGGCCAAATGCGCTATAAACGGCGCTTGCAACGCTGGCTTTGTCTAAATTTAGCCTTTTTGCCTTATCTTCATCTATAGAAATTTGCACACGCTTTAGCAGATCTTCTTCGGGCGAATTTACGTCCGTTGCGTCATTTATCTCTTTTAGCATCTTGCTGATCTTTGGCACAAATTTCTCTAGATCTTTGCCATTTTCAGATGTGATAGTAAGCTTAACTGGTTGCACATCGCCACCTTCAACCACCGGAAGATCAGCCACGATGACGCTCATATCATCACTTTTTAGCTTGTCACGAAACCTCTGCATGATAGCGTTTTGCCGCTCGTGATTAGCTCTATCTTTTAGCTCCTTTAGCCTAACGTAAGCCTTTACAAGATAAGGCTGCTTGGCGTCTGTGTAGCCAAGGATGAAGTAGGCGTAAGCTACTTGCTTGTCTGAATTTACAAGCGCGATCTTATCTTTTAGCTTTTGCTTGCTAGCCTCCAGACTAAGGGCAGGATCAAGCTTAAAGTAGATATTAAACTCCGAGTTATCTTCGCTTGGCATGAAGTCACCGCCTACAAATTTAGCCAGCCCAAACGAGCAAACAACGACCACAATCGTTATGGCTAAAAATATGAGCTTAAATTTAAGCGCTAAGGCTAAAATTTTCTCATAGCCATTTTCAAGCGCCTCAAAAAAGGGCTCACTTTTTTGAAAAAAGCTGCTTTCTTTGGCATTTACAAACCTAGCACTTAGTGTTGGCACAAGAAAGATGCTCACAAAAAATGAGATGACGATGCCAGCTGCCACGCTCATGGCAAATGAGTTAAAGTACTTTCCAACGATGCCACTCATAAAGGCTATTGGCACAAAGACGCAAAGCAGCACGAGCGAGATCGCAAAGACGCTAAATGCTATCTCTTTTATGCCTGCAAAGCTTGCTTTTAGGGCATTTGGCTCATCTTTTAGCTTACTAGCGATATTTTCGGTGACAACTATCGCGTCGTCGATGAAAATTCCGATGCCAAGTGTGAGCGCTATGAGACTTAGGCGGTTTATGTCGTAGCCTAGGGCATTTATGATGAAAAATGTCGCTACTATGCTAGTTGGTATCGCTACGACTGAGATGATGGTGATCGAGAAATTTCTTAAAAAAAGATAGACGATCACGATGGTCAGCAAGACGCCAAGGATCATATCAAAGGCGGTTTGATCGATGTGCTTTTGTATCACTTCGCTCTTATCATAAGCTACTTTTACGTTGTATTCGTTACCAAGCAGGCTTTTAAACTGATCTAGCTTTGACTTAGCTAGAGCGATCATGGTTAGAGCGTTTGCGTCTGGAGCTAGCTCAAGGCCAAGCAAGACGCCATTTTTTTTATCCATTATCGCTGCTTCGTTTGCGTCTTTGTAAGCGAGATCAACACTTGCGATATCTTTTAAAAAGACCCCTTGTTTGATCGTTAAATTTCTTATCTCATCTATGCTTTTGGCGCTAAAATTTGACTTGATCGCCATTTGGATTTTTTCATTTTCTATCTTGCCAAGCGGTGCTTTTAAATTTTCAACCTTTATCAAATTTGCCACTTCGTTTGCGCTAAGGGCATTTTTATCAAGCTTAAATCTATCTAGTAAAATCTTCACCGCTGGCTCTAAAAAGCCATTTGTCTTAACCTTTGAAACGCCGCTAATGCGTTCTAAAAATGGCTTTGCCACGTCATCTATCTCTTGCATAAGCTTAGTTTCGTTGCCATCAAGCCTTGTGATAAAGAGGCTAAAGACAGATGAAGAGAGCCCATTTAGCTTTTCTATCTCGTAGTTTGCGTTTAGGCGTGCCTTTTGCATTTTATCGCGGACGTCATTTGTGGCGCTCTCTAGGTCTTTGTTTAGCTCAAATTCGATGCTAACTACACTTAGATTATCAAAGCTTGTTGAGTAAATTTTCTTGATACCTTCAATGCTTGAAATTTCATCTTCGATCTTTTGTGTGATCTTAGTTTTTATATAGTTCATATCGCCGTTTGCGTAGGTCGTGATCTTTACTATCGGGATATTTACCTGCGGATATAAATTTACATTCATCGTCTTTAGCGAGTAAATACCAAAGACAACGAGGCTTAAAAATATCATAAGCGTAGTTATAGGGCGATTTATGGCTGTTTTTATCATTTTCTTTTACTAACTAGCACTCTGCCTTGACCAAACATGCCTGGCTTTAGTCCGCTGTCATAAGCCTGGGCGTAAAATTTCCTGGTCTCTCTTTTAATCTCTGGATAGATGAGTGCGATTTTTACCTCTTTTTCATCGTTTGTTGCGTCAAGTTTAAATTTAAACATGTCGCCAACTTTTACTAAATTTGCATATTTTTCATCGATCGCTATTAAAATTTTAGCCTCTTCGGAGTTTAAGACAAAGGCTGGCTGAAGCGGCGAAACACCCTCTCCAAGCTCAATGTTTTTACTAGCGATAACACCATCAAATGGAGCTTTTAAAACAGCTTTTTTAAGGCGATCTTGCGCACTTAAAATAGCAATTTGTGCACTTTGAACCCGAAGTATCGCTTCGTCAAATTTAAACTTTACTTCGTCAAATTCTTGCTTTGAAGTGACATCCTTTACTTGAGTAAATTTGTTTAAAGTATTTTTTGCAAATTCACTAGCATTTTTTGCTAGTTCAAGATCATTTTTTGCCTTTTTAAGAGCGATTTCTAGGCTACTTTGATCAAGGCTAGCTAAAGTGTCGCCCTTTTTAACGTGGCTTGATACATCTACAAAAATTTTATCCACCTTGCCGCTGCTCTCAAATGCAAGCTTTGAGCTTTGCTTGGCATAGACTTCAAAATCAGCAAAAATCTCTTCACTAGCAAATGAAAAAATGCCAAATATCATTAAAATTATCAGCTTTTTCAATCTCTAATCCTCTCTAAAATCGGCTCGCCATTCTCAAAAAAGAACTCCGCTTTTTTGATCTCAAACTCATCTTTTACACTCTCAAAAAGGCTAATGGCATCAAATTTTTGAGAAAGCGCCTCAAGCAGATCGCTATATCCCAAAAGCCCAGAGTTATACTTCTCATAGCTAGCTTTTAATGCCAAATCGCTTGCTCTTACATATTCGTTTAGTGAAGCAATTTTTGAAGTAAGCACCACGATTTCACTTTGCAAATTTTTAAGCCTTGTCTCGTTTTCACGCTTTTTATACTCCAAATTTAGCCTTGCCTCATCAAGAGCGATCTTTTGGGTCTGACTCATCTTGCTAGTGGCAAAAAAATCAAAAATTTTCCATTTAAAAGCGATACCAAATTTATTACCATGAGTATCTTCTTTTAGATATTTATCCACGTATGAGCGGTAAGAACTAAGCCTGCCTAGGTCGATGTCGTAATTATTTTTATAAAATCCATATGTGTCATAAAGCAAAATTTGAGGCAAAAAACCAGCCTTTGCCTCACTAAGCTTGGCCTCGCCTAAAAATATATCTTGGCTTAGTCTATCAAGCTCGGCATTTTTTGAAGCTAAATTTGAGCTAATATCAGCCATCTTTGCTCCGGCTACTGGCAAAATTTTCTCACCAGTTAGCAAATTTATCTCATTTAAGATTTGCTCCATTTTGTTTTTGTATTCAAGCTGCGTGCTATTAGCTAAGTAATATTTAGCCCTTACATTCTCAAGCTCATCTTTTGCGGCAAGGCCTGCTTTGTTTGCCTTTTCAAGCTTATCTAAAACGCCTTTTAAAAAATTTGCCTGAGCCTGCTTGGCCGCGATTATATTTTCAAGCGCTAGAGCATTAAAGTATAAATTTACAGCCTTAAGTGCAAGATAGTTTTTGGCTTCATCGCTTGCGATCACGGCTTTGTTTTTTAAAAGCTGGCTCATCTTTAGCTTAGCCTCTCTAGCCCCGCCATCATATAGTAAAAAATCAATTCTAGCCAGCACGCCGGCTGACTCTTTGGCAACTATGCTTGGAAAAGTGCTTGCATTTTTGCCATATGAGCCCTCTAAGCTAAGGCTTGGCATATATGAGCTTAATGTAGCTTCATCGTTTAAATTTGCTCTTTTTAGCTCAAGCTCTTTGATCTTTGAAATTTCATTTTGCGTTGCTTTGTTTGCGATCACACTTAAATTTGAACCAAGCAAAAATACCGGCAAAAAAATGAATAAAAATTTTTTCATTAGTGAAAGCTTTTTACAAGATTTCCTATTAGCAAATTCCAGCCATCAACAAGCACAAATATAAGCAGTTTAAATGGTAGTGAGATCATTACAGGAGGAAGCATCATCATACCCATGGCCATCAGCACTGAGCTTACGACCATGTCGATGACAAGAAATGGCAAATAGAGCAAAAACGCTATCTCAAAAGATGTCTTTAGCTCACTTATCATGAAAGCTGACATTGCAATACTTAGCGGTATCTCTTCGATATTGGCTGGATTTTGCAAATTTCTAATCCTAAAGAAAAGCGCAAGGTCTTTTTCTCTTGTGTTTTTTACCATAAATTCTTTAAAAGGCTTTAAGCTCTTATCAAGCATCTCTTCATAGCCTATTTGCTCAGCTATATAAGGCTTTATGCCATCATTATAGCTCTTTTGTCCAACTGGCTCCATGATAAAAAATGTAAGAACCATCGCAAGCGAGATGAGCACTGTTGAAGGAGGCACTTGTTGCGTGCCCATCGCTTGGCGTAAAAAAGAAAATACGATAACAAGCCTTAAAAAACTTGTCATCATAAAAATGAGCGAAGGAGCAAGTGCAAGTGCGGTGAGGATTAGTAAAACATTTAAAGAATTTACAAGCTGCTCGGCATTTGTTGGAGAATTTAGACTTAAATTTATAGTTGGTAGCGTAGGATCAGCTCCAAAAACCGTGCAAAGTAAAACCGCTAAAGCAAGCAGTGCTTTCACGACTAATTCCTCATATCAAGGATACTTTTCTTAGTAGCCTCTTTATTTTTTGGCTCAAGCGATATGAAGTGAATTTCTACTCTATTGTTCTTAGCTCTGCCATCTTCTGTGCTGTTACTAGCGATCGGATCAAACGAAGCTTTGCCAGAAGCTATTATTCTATTTTGTGGCACGCCATCGTTGATTAGCTCTTCAACCACGCTTAAAGCCCTTGCAGTTGAGAGCTGCCAGTTATTTTTATAAGCTGAGTCTTTGCTTGGTTCTATATTATCTGTATGGCCGATAATATCGGCTTTTACATCATTAGGCATTTTCGCCACAATCATGCCTATTCGTTTTAAAAATAGCTTCGCATCTTCACCAGAAATTTCAGCACTATCTTTCTCAAAAAGCATAGCTGCTGGAAGCCTTACGATAAAGCCATCTTCACTCTCTTCCATCGTAATTTCAGGTGCCCCGCTAGCAGCTAGTAATTCATTTATCTTTTTAACATTCATATTTAGCTCACTTTGTGAGCCCTTTTGCTTACTTATCTTTTTTGCACGAGTATTTTCTGGATCCGTCTCTTTTTCTATCTGATTTTCAGGCCTAGCACCACCTTCAAGCACACTTAAAGCACCAGCTAGTGAGCCAACAGCGGCCTCCATCTTTTTAGCATCCATTGTCGCCATAGAAAGTAATAAAACGAAAAAACAAAGCAAAAGCGACATAAGATCGCCAAAAGTAGCTAGCCACTCAGGCATACATTTTGGACACTCTTCTGGTTTTATTAACTTACCCATTATTCAAACTGACTTTTTCTATCTTTTGGTGGTAAAAATGCTAATAGTTTAGCTTCAAGCGTTCTTGGATTATCGCCTGCTTGTATCGACATAATACCCTCAAGTACAACTTGTTTTTCAAGTGCTTCATCAGCATCGCGAATAGAGAGGATGTTTGCCACAGGTGCACCTATGATGTTACCTATCATCGCGCCATAAAGCGTCGTAAGCAAGGCAACCGCCATTGATGGGCCAATCGCACTAGGATCTGACATGTTAAGAAGCATCGCAACAAGACCAATGAGCGTTCCTATCATACCCATAGCACCCGCAAAACCGCCAACTTGCTCAAAAATTTTAATATTATTTGAATGTCTTGTACTAGTTTGATCGATATCGATCTCTAAAAGCGCTCTTATCGCATCTGGCTCATTGCCATCGACCGCCATTGAGAGGCCTCTTTTTAAAAACTGATTTGTCTCATTATTTACTTCGCTTTCGAGCGATAAGATACCATCACGTCTAGCTTTAGTTGAATAATCAACTATTTTTTTTATAGTCTCAGGTAAATTTACTACGACTGATGGCTTAACAGCAATGCCATAAAATTTACCAATTCCTTTAAGCGTCTCCATCTTGAAGCCAACCATCATAACGCCGATAGTACCACCAAAAACGATCATCACAGAAGGGATATCGATGTATGGTCCTATACCAACGCCTATCGCCATTGATCCAAACAAAAGCACCAGGGTCAAAACCCAGCCGACGACGGTTCCTAAATCCATTTAAGCTCACTTTATTTATAAATTCTTAAGAATTGCTATTTTATTAGCTTTTTGTTGAAACAATCGTTAAATTAAAAAAAATGTTTGGCATTTTTTGCTACAATCTGCGAAATTTTTAACGTTAAAAGGCTTAAAAATGAACAATACTTCAATCATAATCCTAGCTGCTGGTCTTGGTACCAGGATGAAATCAAAACGTCCAAAAGTTCTATTTGAACTTTGCGGTGAGCCGATGATCATTCACATCTTAAAGCAAGCTTATGCGATAACAAATGACGTTAGTGTCGTGCTTCACTACGAAAAAGAGTTAATTAGCAAAAAGATAAAAGAAATTTTTCCTCAAACTAAAATTTTTGAGCAAGATCTAGCAAATTTCCCAGGCACTGCTGGAGCGATAAAAAGCGTAAATTTAAGCGGCGAAAAGGTGCTTGTGACTTGTGGCGACATGCCTCTTGTAAAATCAACCGATCTAATGCGTCTAGCAAATGCCGAAGCTGACGTGGTTATGAGCTCATTTGAAGCAGTAAATCCTTTTGGCTACGGCAGAGTCATCATAAAAAACGGCAAAGTTGAAGGCATCGTCGAGCAAAAAGATGCAAGCGAAGCGCAACTTGCGATAAAAAGCGTAAATGCTGGTTGCTACTGCTTTAAACGCGAGGCGCTAGAGCAAATTCTACCACTCATAAGCAACCAAAACGCACAAAAAGAGTACTACCTAACTGACGCCATAAAAATAGCAAATGAAAAGGGCTTAAAGTGCGTCGCAGTAAATGTTAATGAGCAAAATTTCATGGGCATAAATGATAAATTTCAGCTTAGCATTGCAGAAAAGATCATGCAAGATGAGATCAAGCAAAATTTGATGAAAGCTGGCGTCTTGATGCGCATGCCTGAGAGCATTTTCATAGACAGCAGAGCCAAATTTGAAGGCGAGTGCGTACTCGAAGAAAACGTAAGTATCCTTGGCGAGTGCGTCATCACAGAGAGCATCATCAAAAGCTCATCGGTGATAGAAAGCAGCGTCATCAAAAACTCAGACATCGGTCCGCTAGCTCACATCAGACCAAATTCTGAAATTTCTGACACGCATATAGGAAATTTCGTCGAGGTTAAAAAAGGCGTTCTTAGCGGCGTAAAAGCTGGACACTTAAGCTATCTTGGTGACTGTGAGATAGAAAGTGGCACAAACATCGGTTGTGGCACGATCACATGCAACTACGACGGTAAGGCAAAATACAAAACCAAGATCGGCAAAAACGTCTTTGTTGGCTCAGATACGCAACTAGTCGCCCCTGTAAATATCGCTGACAACGTCATCATCGCAGCTGGTAGCACCATCACAAAAGACGTTGAGAGCGGCGCTCTAGCTATCAGCAGAGGTCGCCAAGAGAACAAAAGCGGCTTTTTTGAGAAATTCTTTGGCAAAGACGATGTTAAAAAATAAGAAAATTTTACTAGCCGTTTGCGGCAGTATCGCCTTTTACAAGGCATTCGAAATTTTATCGCTGCTTAAAAAACAAGGCGCTGATGTTTATGTGGCTTTAAGTGACGGAGCGCTTGAATTTTGTAGTGTAAGCGGCTTTGAAGCGTTAAGCGAGCATAAAATTTTAAGCTCACAAACGCAAAACTGGCAAGACGGCGTAAATCACATAGCCTACTCTAAAATGGATCTAGTCCTAATCGCACCTGCCTCGGTAAATACGATAAATAAGCTAACAGCTGGCATCTGCGATAATGTCTTTATGCAAACGCTAATCGCCGCCTCACACGTGCCTTTGGTTGTAGCCCTTGCTGCAAATAATAATATGATCGAGCACTTCGCGACGCAAAATTCGCTTGAAATTTTAAAGAAAAACGACGCCTTAATAGTTGAGCCGGTTTTAAAAACTCTAGCTTGCGGAGATATTGGCAAGGGCGGTCTTGCAAGCCCTGAAGTGATAGTTGAAGCGGCAATAAAAAAGCTTAGCAAGCCTCTTTTTGTAGGCAAAAAAGTAGTGATCACTGGTGGCGCAACGACAGAAAAGATAGATGACGTTAGAGCTATTACAAATTTCTCAAGCGGTAAGATGGCGATGGCGATTGCAAGGGCTTTTTACTACGCTGGTGCTGATGTTACGCTACTTGCTAGCTTTGAAACCGCAAACGAGCCATTTGAGATTTTAAAATTTAGCTCAAGCAGCGAACTTTTAGAGCTTTGCAAGAGCGAGTGCGAGAGCGCGAATTTACTTGTGATGTGTGCTGCAGTAAGCGATTTTATGCCGACAAAAATTGATGGCAAGATAAAAAAAGAGGACGTCGGCGAAATTTTAAGCTTAAGTCTAAAGAGAAATGTCGATATTTTGCAAAGCTTAAAAGAATTTAAATGCAAAAAGATCGGCTTTAAGCTTGAAATCTCAAGCGAGAGCGCACACAAAAACGCTAGAGCAATGCTAGAGCAAAAGGGGCTTGACGCAGTTTGCCTAAATATCTTGGGTGAGAAAAATGGCTTTGCAAGCGAGCAAAATGAGGTAAATTTCATCACGAAAAATAGTGAAACTTTGCTGCCGCTTGCCACAAAAGACGAGATCGCAAGACATATCGTGGAGCTAGCGGCAAATTTATGATAGAGAAAATTTCTCGCATTCAAAAAATAGCAAAAAATGCAAATTCTCCGTTAGTAGCTATAAATTCGTCACTTCCACTTAGTATCTTGGTAAGCCAAAAGATCGGTTTTAACAGATACATTTTAAATTTTGCAAATAGAAATTTAAACACAAAAAGCGCAAAAGAGCTAAACGTAGGCTCGAGATACTGGGGCGAGGTGCAAAGCCAGGGCGAAAATATCGTCATAAAAAATTTATACGAAAAGCCAAGAATTTTAGACGAAGATGTCTTGGCTGATGGGCTAAATCTTATCGAAAATTTGATAGAAAATGAGAATTTATCGTGGCTTTATGACCATTTATTTAAAAGCTTAAGTGAAGCTAAGACAAAAGACGAGATGAAAGTGCTAGCGAAAATGCTCTTTGCTTTGCAAGAAAATGTCTTGCATATACCATTTATTTATAATGGCATAAACGGCGTTTTTCAGCTAAAAAAAGAGGAGAGTAATATGAAAATTTTTTTAATATTTTCAAATTTTGCTCCACTTATTTTTAAATTTAAAGACGAAGTTTTATACGAGATCACGACTCCATTTAATAATGTAGCTAGCTTGTTAAAAAGTGAATTTAGCGCCAACATAACAGTGCAAAATGTGAGTGCTCTTTGGAGCAAAAAAGAACAAATTATTGATATAAAAGGCTAAAGATTGAATGAATTAAACCACCTTGCTATTATCATGGATGGAAATGGACGCTGGGCTAAAAAACGTGGATTTTTACGGACAAATGGGCACGAAGCTGGAGCAAATGTAGTAAGCGATATGTGCGAATTTTGTATCGATAATGGAGTGAAAATTTTAAGCCTTTACGCGTTTAGTACTGAAAACTGGAAAAGGCCGCAAAAAGAGGTCGAGTTTTTGATGAATTTGCTTAAGAAATTTCTCATTTTAAAGCGTGATGATTTTATAAAAAATGGGATCAAATTTAACACAATCGGCGACATTTCACCATTTAGCGACGAGCTAAAAAACGAGATAGAAATCACCAAAAATGCAACAAGAGAGAATAAAAATTTATTATTAAATTTAGCTATAAACTACGGCTCAAAAGATGAGATCATAAGAGCTGTGCGAAAACTAAATTTAAAAGGCTGTGAGATAAGTGAAGCAAGTCTAAATGCAGCACTTGATGAGAGTGAGCCGGTGGATCTTCTCATTAGAACTGGTGGCGAGAGTAGGCTCTCAAATTTTATGCTTTGGCAAGCAAGCTACGCAGAGCTATTTTTTACGCCCACACTTTGGCCTGACTTTAGCAAGGATGAGCTTGCAAATATCGTTAGCAAATTTAAAAACATAGAGCGAAGATTTGGCGGAGTTTAGCGAGATAATGGATAATTTAGTCATCTTTTTTGCCGTTTTTGCTTTTGTTTTGGGTATTTGCGTGGGCTCATTTTCAAATGTACTGATATATCGCTTGCCACGGAATGAAAATATAAATTTTCCAGCTTCTCACTGCCCAAACTGCTCTCACAAGCTAAATTTTTATCACAATGTTCCAATTTTTTCGTGGATATTTTTAGGTGGCAAATGTGCCTTTTGCAAGCAAAAAATAAGCCTCATCTATCCAGCAATCGAGTTAGTTTCTGGGGTACTTTTTTTAATCTGTTTTTTTAAAGAATGTAGCGAAATTTTAAGTGTAGAAACATTGCTTTACGCGCTATTTTTAGGGCCTTGCTTTGTTATGTTGCTAGCTCTTAGCGTCATAGATATAAGATATAAAGCTGTGCCAGATCCGCTTCTTTTTGCGGCGCTATTTTTCGCTTTTATCTACGCTTTGATGCTTTTTATATTTAAAGGAAATTTTGCCCAAATTTTAAATTTATTCCTTTTTGCACTTATCTTTTGGGCGCTTAGATTTGTCGTAAGCCTTGCCATAAAAAGAGAAGCGATGGGTAGCGCAGATATCTTTATAGCAGCGATCATCGGAGCTATCTTGCCAGTCAAACTGGCTCTAGTGGCGATCTATCTTGCAGCACTTTTTACACTTCCAGTCTATGCGGTCGTTCAAAAAAAGGGCTACGAGCTAGCCTTTGTGCCATTTTTAAGTCTTGGCTTACTTATTACATACGCTTTTAAAGAGCAAATTTTAGAAATTTTAAGGTTTATTTATGAGTAGAGTGAACAGATATCTTTTGTTTAACTTCATAGGGACTTTTGCGTCGCTATTTAGTACGCTTTTTTTGATCATGTCGATCGTATTTTTCATCCAGATCGCGCGCATCACTTCTTACATTGAGATCAGCTTTGGCGAGCTTTTTAAACTCTACTCATTTATGCTTCCACGCGTACTACTTTTTGTTGTGCCTATCGCATTTTTTGTATCACTTGCGATGACTCTTTTTAGATTATCAAAAGAGAATGAAAGTATCGTTATTTTTACGCTTGGTGGCTCACCAAATAAGATTGCTAAATTTTTCTTAATATTTTCAGCATTTTTAAGCACCGCTCTACTTGTAATCGCTACCATAATGATACCAATAGCCGCACAGCTAAATGCAAATTTTATTGATTATAAAAAGACTGTTGCAAAGCTAAATTTAAAGCCAACTCAGTTTGGACAAAAATTCTCTGACTGGATGGTCTATGTGGGTAGTGAAATGCAAGATAACAACGGCACTACTTATAAAGATATCGTGATGTTTAATCCTTACATTAAAGACTCCCAACGC
The DNA here is from genome assembly GCF_003048775.2 of Campylobacter concisus. Lineage (NCBI taxonomy): Bacteria > Pseudomonadati > Campylobacterota > Epsilonproteobacteria > Campylobacterales > Campylobacteraceae > Campylobacter > Campylobacter concisus. Next base: position 1,174,836 of record NZ_CP049272.1, read on the forward strand.
TTAATCACTGCAAAAAATGCAAAGATCACTAATACAAATCAAAGCATCGAACTCTCTTTATTAGATGGAAAAATGTATGACATAAAAGATGAAATTTATCACCAAAGTAACTTCAAATCTATGAAGATAAGGACTGCCCAAAGTGAAGAGATAAGCAATATAGGCAGTATAAAAGAGTACTGGACGGAGGCAAATAGTAGCGAAAAAAGAAGAAAAGATATTAGTACGTATGTACTTGTTGCACTATTTCCACTTGCCAGTACACTTTTTGCTATAAGCTTTGGCATCGTTACTTATAGATATGAAAAGGGCATGGTTTATGTTGGGACATTTGGCGTTTTATTTGGGTATTTTACGCTCATAATGCTATTTTCATCAAAGCCAGCTTTTGCGATTCCACTCATATTTTTCGTCTTTTTATTGGCAGGAATTTTACTTTTTAAAGCCAAGATCATGCGAAGATACTAATGAAAATCCAACTAATTTATAGCTACGATGGCTCCAAATTTCAAGGCTCGCAAACTCAACCGCATGAAAATGGCGTAGAAGATGAGCTTTCGCGTGCCCTAGCTCACGTCGGAATATTTGAAAAAATAGTCTCTAGCTCACGTACAGACAAAAACGTCCATGCGATCAATCAAAGCTCAAGCGTAATTTGTGGCGATCATTTTAAAAATTTAGAGCATCTAAAAGAGCTAATCAACCGCCATGCTCATCCAAATATTCATATAAAACGTATAAATTTAGTTGATGAAAATTTTCAAGCAAGATTTGACGCCGTAGCAAGGTCTTATAGATACATTATAGATCACGGAAAATTTGATGTTTTTGGCTCAAACTATAAAGTCTTTTTGCCAAAATTTGATATCAAAAAAGCAAATGAAATTTTATCTAATTTTGTTGGTGAGCATGATTTTAGCTCCTATATGAAAACAGGAAGTGATACAAAAAGCCCAGTGCGAGAAATTTTTAAGGCATTTTGTTATGAATACAAAAACCAAACTATCATCGTTTTTAAAGCGAATGGCTTTTTGCGCGCTCAAGTACGGCTTATGGTTGCAAATCTACTTAAAGCTTTGAGTATCAAAAATGGTAGTGAGCTCATCAATGCTTCGCTTAATGGATGCTCTGCCCTAACTCGTATCCCAGCTCCAGCTGAAGGGCTTTATCTAAATAGAGTTTTTTATAAATTTAACTAGGTTTTTAGAATATTCAATAGTAAGCTTATTTAAAATATTAAATAGAAAATCTTATAAGTTAAGATTCTTAGCTAGTTTACACACTCTCCTACTTTCTTAACCACCCCCCTCCTAAAAGCACAAGAAGCTTTAGAGGATAGTTTAAGAAGCATTACTTTACAAGATCTATTAGATGAACTTATTAATTTGTAAACTTAAAAAGTAAGCAGATTAAGTTATAAGATTTAAAAAGTAGGCTGATATATAAAAAATCAATCTATTTTATTTATTAGGAACGCTATGCGCTCCTAACTATTTTTATGTATCTTTATGTAGGAATTTTTATAAATTTCTAGATTTTATTACTCTTTGCTTTTCTCTTTTTTAGCTTTACTCTTTTGTGCTTTATCTTTTAGCTTTTCTTTCTTATCTTTTATCTCTTTTATACTATCGTCTTTAACACTATCTTTTTTCTCTTTTACTTCATCACTCTTTTTACTTGCTTTTTCTTTTATCTCATCTTTTTTAGATTTTATTTTTGATTTTGTGTCATCTATCTTTGTAGTGCCTGATACTGATATATCTGATTTTAAATTTTCAAATGTCTTGTCGCCTATACCATTTACATTTTTTATGTCTTCTATTGAGTTAAATTTATTCGCTTTTCTATACTCTATTATTGCATCTGCCTTTGAAGATCCTATACCATCTAAACTCATTAACTCTTCTTTTGTGGCGGTGTTTAAATTTATGGCTGCTAGTAATGTAGAAGCTGCTGCTAATAGTGAGAATATAATCTTTTTCATTTTTGTCCTTTTTGGGTAAATTTGGGTTTGGAGTCTATCATATTTGGTGTTTTTAGTCAATACTCGCATAAAAGAGCATAAGCTAAAAGATATTTATAAACATAGAGATAAAAAGTCTGATTATTTAAAAAATAAATAAATATAAGATTTGATATTTTGTTATAAATTAAGAAATAATATTTTAAAAGATAATTGTTTAGACAAAGAAGATTAAAAATTAACAAAGCCCGCAACGACCTACTTTTCCAACATCCCAGTAAGGGAGAGTATCATCAGCCAGGACGAGCTTAGCTTCTTGGTTCGAGATGGAGCAAGGCGTTTCCTCGTCTGTATAGTCACGGGCAGTGTTAAATAAAAGATATATTAGATAAATCTCTTATTTAACACTACTTGATAAAGTTAAAAGTCATAAACAAAGTTTTGCAAAAACATATCTTATTAAGTTTTTATCCTTAACAAGGAAGTGATGCTTATAAAAAGATAAGCAGACGAGCTATTAGTACTGGTCAGCTAAAGGACTTTCATCCATTACACACCCAGCCTATCAAACACATAGTCTATATGAGCTCTTAAAAGAAGATTCATCTTGGAGTTGGCTTCCTGCTTAGATGCTTTCAGCAGTTATCACATCCCAACATAGCTACCGAGCGGTGCTCTTGGCAGAACAACTCGTACACCAGTGGTTGGTTCGACCCGGTCCTCTCGTACTAGGGTCAACTCTCCTCAATCTTCTTACGCCCACGGCAGATAGGGACCGAACTGTCTCACGACGTTCTGAACCCAGCTCGCGTACCGCTTTAAATGGCGAACAGCCATACCCTTGGGACCTGCTCCAGCCCCAGGATGCGATGAGCCGACATCGAGGTGCCAAACCTCCCCGTCGATGTGAGCTCTTGGGGGAGATCAGCCTGTTATCCCCGGGGTACCTTTTATCCTTTGAGCGATGGCCCTTCCACACAGAACCACCGGATCACTAAGACCGACTTTCGTCTCTGCTTGACGTGTATGTCTCGCAGTTAAGCTGGCTTATGCCTTTATACTCTACGAACGATTTCCAACCGTTCTGAGCCAACCTTTGTAAGCCTCCGTTACATTTTGGGAGGCGACCGCCCCAGTCAAACTACCCACCAGACATTGTCCTACTTGAGGATAACTCAAGCTAGTTAGCTATCAGAATAAAAAAGAGTGGTATCTCAACAATGGCTCACCATAAACTGGCGTCTATGGATCAAAGCCTCCCACCTATCCTGCACATTTTTATCCCAATAGCAGTGTCAAGCTGTAGTAAAGGTCCACGGGGTCTTTCCGTCTTGCCGCGGGTAGGAGGAATTTTCACCTCCACTACAATTTCACTGGATCCCTCTTCGAGACAGCTCCCATCTCGTTACGCCATTCATGCAGGTCGATATTTAATCGACAAGGAATTTCGCTACCTTAGGACCGTTATAGTTACGGCCGCCGTTTACTCGGGCTTCGATCAAACGCTTCGCAGAGCTAACGTCATCAATTAACCTTCGAGCACCGGGCAGGCGTCACACCCTATACATCCTCTTACGAGTTAGCAGAGTGCTGTGTTTTTGGTAAACAGTCGGGAGGGACTCTTTGTTGTAACCTTCAATGCTTACGGAGTAAATCCTTAACAAAGTTAGGCACACCTTATACCGAAGATACGGTGCTATTTTGCAGAGTTCCTTGAAGAGAGTTCTTCCACGCGCCTTAGAATACTCATCCCACCCACCTGTGTCGGTTTACGGTACGGGCAACTATAACTAAACTTAGAAACTTTTCTTGGCTCGACAGTATCGGCAATTCGCTATCCATTCCGAAGAACTTCAAACGCCTGTGGGGTCTCGGCTTAAAAAGATCCGGATTTGCCTGAATCTTAACCTACACCTTTCGACTAGCACTACCATCCGCTAGCTTGCTTAACTCTAAGCGTCCTTCCATCGCACATTATAGTTGGCATTGGAATATTAACCAATTTTCCATCGCATACCCCTTTCGGACTTTGCTTAGGACCCGGCTAACCCTACGATGACGAGCATCGCGTAGGAAACCTTGGGTTTACGGCGTTGGGGATTCTCACCCCAATTATCGCTACTCATGCCTGCATGCTCACTTGTATTCGCTCCAGCACTCCTTACCGGTATACCTTCAACGCAAATACAACGCTCTCCTACCACTTAGTAAAACTAAGTCTAAAGCTTCGGTACTCATTTTAGCCCCGTTATATTTTCCGCGCAGAATCACTAGACCAGTGAGCTATTACGCTTTCTTTAAAGGATGGCTGCTTCTAAGCCAACCTCCTGGTTGTTTAAGTAACTCCACATCGTTTTCCACTTAAATGAGATTTAGGGACCTTAGCTGTTAGTCTGGGTTGTTCCCCTCTCGACGACGGATTTTATCACTCGCCGCCTGACTGCCATGATTACACACTAGGTATTCGGAGTTTGATAGGGTTTGGTACATTGGTGTATGCCCTAGCCCATTCAGTGCTCTACCCCCTAGTGTTACTACATGACGCTATACCTAAATATATTTCGGAGAGAACCAGCTATCACGATGTTTGATTGGCCTTTCACCCCTATCCACAAGTCATCCCATAGCTTTTCAACGCTAGCGGGTTCGGTCCTCCACCGGCTCTTACACCGGTTTCAACCTGCTCATGGATAGATCACATCGTTTCGGGTCTGCAACGTCTGACTAAACGCCCTATTAAGACTCGCTTTCGCTACGGCTCCGGGTTTCCTTAACCTTGCCAGACATCACAACTCGCAGGCTCATTATGCAAAAGGCAGTCCATCACCCTGATAAATCATAGGGCTCTGAATGATTGTAAGCAAATGGTTTCAGGTTCTATTTCACTCTGATCACCTCAGTTCTTTTCACCTTTCCCTCACGGTACTTGTGCACTATCGGTCTAGTAGTAGTATTTAGGGTTGGATAGTGGTCTACCCAGCTTCAGACAGAATATCACGTGTTCCGCCCTACTCAGGATACTGCTAAGTAAAACAAAGCTTTCATATACGGGAGTATCACCCTCTATGCTTAATCTTTCCAAATTATTCTATTAGCTAAGTTTAGTCTATATTGCAGTCCTACAACCCCGTTAGTAAACTAACGGTTTGCCCTCTTACGCGTTCGCTCGCCGCTACTAGCGTAATCTCTTTTGATTTCTTTTCCTGAGGGTACTAAGATGTTTCAATTCCCCTCGTTCGCTCCATATTAGGTAGTTAAGCTCGCGCTTAACTGGGTTGCCCCATTCAGAAATTCCCGGATCAAAGCCCCTTGACGGCTCCCCGAGACTTATCGCAGCCTGGCACGTCTTTCATCGCCTCTACTAGCCAAGGCATCCACCACTTGCTCTTTGTAGCTTACCTTTTCTATATTAGATTATTCTAATTCGCATCACTTCCTTGTTAAAGATAACTTTATGTTACTAAATTTAAATCCCAGCTCTCAAGACGGAAAGCATTGACTACTATTTAGATAAGTTTTAAATCCTAAATAGATTGTGATGTCAAACTTTTGCATTAAATGCAAAGAGAATAGAAATTTAAATCTTTAACAAGTCCTGTAAAATTGTTTTTAAAACTTGCTTGTGACTATTAACAATATTAATTAAAAGAACATTTAGACAAAAGTCTAATTAGAAAGTTTAATTTTTAAGCTCTCTAATTAGACTTAATATAGTTAAACTATTTTATGGTGGAGAATAGCGGGATCGAACCGCTGACCTCCTGCGTGCAAAGCAGGCGCTCTCCCAGCTGAGCTAATTCCCCAATTAAATTCTCTGGTGGGCCTAACAAGACTTGAACTTGTGACCTCACCCTTATCAGGGGTGCACTCTAACCAGCTGAGCTATAGGCCCCTATAGGTCTATCAATCTTTCAAAACTAAACAAGGATGATTGAGAATATCTTTCTTATAGATATCTTGTGAGAGAATATCTATATGTACTCTAGAAAGGAGGTGATCCAACCGCAGGTTCTCCTACGGTTACCTTGTTACGACTTCACCCCAGTCGCTGATTCCACTGTGGACGGTAACTAATTTAGTATTCCGGCTTCGAGTGAAATCAACTCCCATGGTGTGACGGGCGGTGAGTACAAGACCCGGGAACGTATTCACCGTAGCATGGCTGATCTACGATTACTAGCGATTCCGGCTTCATGGAGTCGAGTTGCAGACTCCAATCCGAACTGGGACATATTTTATAGATTTGCTCCATCTCGCGATATTGCTTCTCATTGTATATGCCATTGTAGCACGTGTGTCGCCCCGGACATAAGGGCCATGATGACTTGACGTCGTCCACACCTTCCTCCTCCTTACGAAGGCAGTCTCATTAGAGTGCTCAGCCGAACTGTTAGCAACTAATGACGTGGGTTGCGCTCGTTGCGGGACTTAACCCAACATCTCACGACACGAGCTGACGACAGCCGTGCAGCACCTGTCTTAACATTTCTGCAAGCAGACACTCTTCTATCTCTAGATGATTTGTTAGATATCAAGTCCGGGTAAGGTTCTTCGCGTATCTTCGAATTAAACCACATGCTCCACCGCTTGTGCGGGTCCCCGTCTATTCCTTTGAGTTTTAATCTTGCGACCGTACTCCCCAGGCGGTATACTTAATCCGTTAGGTGCATTACTGCCAAGACTAGCTTAGCAACAACTAGTATACATCGTTTAGGGCGTGGACTACCAGGGTATCTAATCCTGTTTGCTCCCCACGCTTTCACGCATTAGCGTCAGTTGAGTTCCAGCAGATCGCCTTCGCAATGGGTATTCCTGGTGATCTCTACGGATTTTACCCCTACACCACCAATTCCATCTGCCTCTCCCTCACTCTAGATTACCAGTTTCCCAAGCAGTTCTATGGTTAAGCCATAGGATTTCACAAGAGACTTGATAATCCGCCTACGCGTCCTTTACGCCCAGTGATTCCGAGTAACGCTTGCACCCTCCGTATTACCGCGGCTGCTGGCACGGAGTTAGCCGGTGCTTATTCGTTAGGTACCGTCATTGTTCTTCCCTAACAAAAGGAGTTTACGCTCCGAAAAGTGTCATCCTCCACGCGGCGTTGCTGCTTCAGGGTTTCCCCCATTGAGCAATATTCCCTACTGCTGCCTCCCGTAGGAGTCTGGACCGTGTCTCAGTTCCAGTGTGACTGATCATCCTCTCAGACCAGTTATGCGTCATAGCCTTGGTGAGCCATTACCTCACCAACTAGCTGATACAATATAGCCTCATCCTACACCGAAAAACTTTCCCTATCTAACTTATGTAAGACAGGAGTATAGAGTATTAGCAGCCGTTTCCAACTGTTGTCCTCTAGTGTAGGGCAGATTAGCTATACATTACTCACCCGTGCGCCACTAACTCATAAGAGCAAGCTCTTACTTGTCCGTTCGACTTGCATGTATTAGGCACGCCGCCAGCGTTCACTCTGAGCCAGGATCAAACTCTCCATATTAATTACCTAGCAAAATTTATTTGATAGGATTTTATTATGAAGTTTTTAATCAAAAAAACTTTTAGTTTTATTTATTAGTTTGTCTAATCTATTATAATTATAAAATAATAGACTGGCTCAATCGATCACTTGTTTAGATTTCAAAGATTGACTAATAGTTTAACAATTGTAAATTAAAAGAACAACGATAAAAAGAAAAGGCTTTATTAACCAATGAAGTTAAAGGTGGTTTCTCGTTTCGTGAGCTGGAATTATATACGAGTAATACTTAAAGATAGTTGAAATAATTAGGGAATTTGAGAAAAAATTGTTGGATGTTTTAAAAATTTAAATTGTGTATTTTTATTAGTGGGTTTATAGGGTTTAGTTTATATATGCGTATCCACTTCTTTTTTCTATATTTATAGAGGCTACATTGTTATTTTTATCTGTTAAAACTATCTTACAATCACCTTTTAATAGTCTTGAATAAGGTCTTTTCGCTCCTTTATTGTTAGTAACACTTACCACTCTCATAGGCCTACCTAATTCGTCAAAATCAATGGTTTGTGTTTTGCCTTTTCCGCAACTACCGACAAATTTAACCGATTTTATGCCATATTTTTTTTCAATATTTAAATCTATATTAATTTTATTACAATAGGATTGAGGAATGCCTCTCCAGCCCGCACTTAAGAATTTGTTTGATTTTTGTGTATCGATGGCAACCTCTTCTTTGGAATTTAAATTACCACTAAATTTATTACCACTACCTCTTTTATCATAAAAAATACTATATTTCCAAGATTTAACTCCAGGCTCATCTACTGAGCACTCTTGCAAACTAGTGTCATTGATAGCTATCCCCCATCTCATTTTAAACCAAAATTTTTCATTTTCAGAATGTACAAATTTATCATCTTGCATGGCAAGGTGCTGGGCGTACCTTATATGCGTTAGCATCTGCGTGGCTGCCTCTCTGGCTCCGTTTATTTCTAGCCTTGGTATGATCATTGCTGCAAGTATGCCCACGGCAATAATCACAAAGATAAGCTCTATAACAGTAAAACCCTTGTTTTTATGCATCTACCTGCCTCTTACATCAAAATTTGCGATTACTTTTCCCATTTTTTCTATGCAAAATTTTGATTTTCCATCTAGATCGGCGCTTACCAATAAATTTTTAGACTCATCTCTTACGTCTATACCATAAAATTTAAGTCTTAATGCAAGCTTTTTATTATCAGTGTATAAATCCTTAATTTCCGCTTCTTTTAATTTAGCAGCAAGCTCTTTTACAACATCAAATTTATAGACAAAATGCTTTGTTGGGCTACCTAAAAATAGGTAAAAAATTTGATTAAATACGATCATCGACCAGTTTAAGGCTAAAAAAAGCATCACTAAGGTCGTGCAAATTTTATAGCCTTTTCTAAATTTTGGCAATCTTACACGATACGAATTAAAAAAAACTCTTACCATAAGTGGCGTTGCGATCACGCAAAATGGCAAAAACTGCTCAAGTTCTAGCCTTTGGCGCACTGAGACTATCATACAAAAGCAAAACGAGCAAATCGCAATAAACCATAAAAGATCTTTTTTCTCTTTAACCCAAATTCTATAAATCGTATAGACAAAAAAGATAAAAATAAACGGCGAAAAAACAGCGGCAAAGATACCAAAAGTATCGATAAAGTGCCCACTTGGCCTACCATTTGTATCAAAGCCAAAAAAGTAAAGTGTTAGTAAAAACAAAATAGCACTTAGCCAAGCAAGAGGCGGCTTTCTTTTGTAAAGTGCAAATATAAAAAATCCTGCGTAAAATATCAAAAAATCGCCATCTATAAAAAAAGCAAGACAAAAAAATGTTACAAATAAAATTTTATTTTTAATATGGAAAAAGTATATACATAGAAGCGCCAGCATAACGCAAAGCCCAGCATTATTGACGATAAGAGCTGAAGCTAGCGTGCCAGGAAGTAAGATAAAAAGCAATACCGCAATAAGTCTGTCAAATTCTAATTTAATGTAAAATTTGCTTATCTTATACATTAAAACGACACTTATTACATGAAAAGCGATCATCACAGATCTTAGAGCAAGATCTGTTTGATCAAAAATTTGAACGCTTAAGTTTAAAACATGGCTAAGAAAATTTTGTTTGTTAAAAAAAATTTCAGCTTCACTATAACTTATACTAAGAGAATTTGCCGTATAAAGTAAAAATATACAATCAATCAAACATATTAAAAATACGCTAAAGGCGACGTGATGTCCAACAAATTCTCTAAATTTATCTAGCAAAAATTTTCCTTAAATATGTATATCCCAAAAAAACTCAATCCAATCGTGAGCCTCTTTTACCTTAAATTCTGGCAAAAGCAGAGCTTTCTCTTTATAAAAGACGGTCGCTATTTTTATATCTAAATTTGGATAGCGTTTGAGCAGCTCTCTTTTTATCTCGACCATACTCTCGCCACTATCGATGATGTCATCAACGAGTAAAATTTTAGTGTATTTGCTAAGATCTGGCACGTTAAAGATATTAATCGTATCAAGCTTATTTGTATCTTCATAATGGATAGAATTTAGGGTAAATAAATTTCTATTTTCAAGCGCGACAGCTAGCGAGTGGCCAAGCGTTAGACCGCCCCTTGCCACAGCTAGTATCACCTCTGGATCAAACTCATCTTTTATCTGTTTTGCCATCTTTTTAGCATCAACGGCAAATTCATCGTAGCTATAAAATATCATCTTTCATCCTTATCAATGCACTAAAAATACGATAAAACTAATGAGCGCTAGCACGACTACGCCTAAATTTATATCGCTAAATTCTCTCTTTATGAGCTTAACTATGACGTATGACATAAAGCCAAATGCAAGGCCATTTGTGATCGAATAGGTAAGTGGGATGAGCACAACTATAAAAAATGTCGCAACCGCAATGGCTGGATCTTTGAAATTTATACTAGCAAGCTCAGCAAACATAAGCACACCAACCATTACAAGGATCGGATAAATGGCATTGCCAGGGATCGCTTTAAAAAGTGGTAACATAAATAATGTAAGTATAAATAAAAGTCCGCAAAATACAGCCGTTAGACCGGTTCTACCGCCCTCTTCTACACCGCTAGCACTCTCTACAAACGATGTGGTCGTACTTACGCCTACAAGTGAGCCAGCTGCCGTAGCAATAGCGTCAGCTTCAAGAGTTTTTTCAAGTTTTACGACGCCATCTTTTTTGTTTTCATCAAAAATTCCAGCCCTTGTGCCAACGCCAGCTAGCGTGCCTATCGAGTCAAAAAGATCAGTCACAAAAAATGTGATAACAACTGGTAGTAAGGCTAGGCTAAAGGCACCTTTTATGTCAAGCTCTAAAAATATCGGTGAGATAGAGGCTGGGGTTGAGAAAATTTCTGTTGGATGAGGAGCGATGCCAAGCACCCAAGCGATCACAGAAGTAGCAAGCACAGCTAGGATAAACGCACCCTTTATATTCCACGCCCAAAAGCAAATAACCAAAAATAGCCCCAAAACGCCAAGAAGCACGTTTGGATCTCTGAAATTTCCTATGCCAACCAAAACCGCGTCGTTATTTACGATAAAGCCCATTTGCTGAAACGCAACAAAGCTGATAAATGTGCCTATACCAGCGCTTATCGCTCTTCGTAGATCAAGTGGGATGGATCTAATTATCCACATCCTAAAATTTGTAAAAGACAAGACGACAAATATCACGCCGCTTAGAAAAACAACGCCAAGAGCCGTTTGCCAAGCCACTTTCATACCGATGCAAAGACCAAATGTAAAATAAGCGTTAAGTCCCATGCCAACGCTCATCGCAACTGGCGTGTTCGCCCAAAGACCATTTAATATCGTAGAAAAGATGGTAATTAGCGCAGTTGCAGTGATTAGTGCCTCATAAGGCATACCAGTTTTGCTCATAATGATCGCATTTACCGGCACGATATACATCATCGCCAAAAACGTCGTAAGTCCCGCTCCAAATTCCTGCTTCACACTCGTTTTGTTTTGTGCTAAGTCAAAAAATTTCACCCCAAGCTCCTTTAGTAAATTTTAAGTTCGTTATATAAGCTATCACGCTCAACCGGCGTAAAACCAGATGTTTTAATAAGATCACAAAATGTCTTTAGCGTAACGCCATTTGCGCTATTTGCGCCAGCTGCACTTTGAATGCTCTCTTTTTCTATCGTACCATCAAGATCATCAGCGCCAAATTCCTGAGCGATCATCGCTAAATTTAGCGTCGAAGTAGCCCAGTAAGCTTTGATATGTGGGACATTATCAAGCACAAGACGTGAGATCGCCAGAGTCTTTAAAATTTCAGCTGATCCTAGAAATTTCACATCTTTTAAGTAGTTGTTTTCTCTTTGATAGACAAGCGGTATAAATGCGTTAAAACCGCCAGTTTCATCCTGCAAGCCCCTGATTCTAAGCATATGATCTATTCTGTTATCACGGCTTTCTATGTGACCAAAAAGCATCGTTGCGTTGCTTTGCTTGCCTTTATCGTGCCACATTTTGTGGATTTTGAGCCAGTTTTCGCTGCTTACTTTGCCTTTGCAAATTTTAGCCCTGACCTCTTCGTCAAAAATTTCAGCCCCGCCGCCTGGCATGCTATCGACGCCGTATTCGAGCATCTTTTCTATCACCTCATCATAACTTAGTCCGTAATGCCTTGATAAAAAGTCGATCTCAGCTGCCGTCATCGCCTTTACGTGAAGTTCTGGATGAGCTGCCTTTATCTTTTTAAAAATTTCTAAATACCACTGCCAGCCACTTTTTGCATTGTGAGCGGAGACGATGTGTATCTCTTTTACTCCGTGACTCACACTCTCATCAACAATCTTTAAAATTTCTTCGTGGCTCATTAAGTATGGATTTGGATTTTTTCTGTGAGCCGAAAATGCACAAAATTTACAGATATCAGCGCAGATATTTGTTGGATTGATATGGCGATTTACATTAAAAAAGACCTTATTGCCGTGCAGTTTTCTGCGCTTTTTATCGGCAAATTTAGCCAAGGTAAAAAGATCAAGCTCATAAAGCGAAAAAGCCTCTTGTTTGCTTAATCTCTCGCCACTTTCTAGTTTTTGTAATAGATTCATTATCTTTATCGTCCTAAAGCTGAACTTAAGGCTTTATTATAGGCAAATAAAGCTTTGTTTTTGCAAAAATTATGTAACATTTGCCAAGATATTTTTAACAATGGAAACATTAAATGCTGGCTGATAAAAGTACCAAAAATAGCAATAATTATTTAAAAATCAAAGAGAAATTTCTTGATTTTAAGGCAAATTTACCAAAACATTTTCAAAAAAATCAGGGTAGAAATTTTGCAAATTTTTTAGCCAAAGAATATGATGATTTTATAAAATCTTATTTAAATGAAACTATGCGAGATTTTTTTGATGATTTTGTGCCGCAAAATGACAGCTTTGCTTTTAGTGTTTTAGCTACTGGAAAATACGCCCAAACTCTACTTAGCGCAAATAGTGAGCTTGAAATTTTACTAGTTTATAAAAATTTAAAAGGCTACAACATAAAGAATTTCTTAAAAGAATTTAGCGAAATTTTAAGTAGCTCTGGAATAAATTTTTATATAAAAAGCGCTGAAATAGATGAAATTTTTACAAATTACAAAGACGATCTCAAATTTAAAAGCGAAACATCGCAAGTCCGATATATCTGTGGTTCAAAAAGTCTCTACCGCTTAGTAAAAAGCGAGATCGTAAAATTAAAAGAATTTGATAAAAAAGCCTTTTTAAACTACCATTTAAAGGCATTCTTGCCATTTTCTAGCATCAGCTACTTAGCCCAAGAGCCAAATCTAAAAAGTGGCTTTGGTGGGATAGATGAAATTTATCACCTAAACTGCATACTAAACTGCCTAGATAGCGACATTTCAGTTAGATCACAAGCCCTAAAAGTGATGAATGAAAAAGAGATCGCTAGCTTTAACCTAAATGTGGACTTTTTACTAAGCCTGCTAACTGCCTTAAATTTAACGCAAAATTCTGATACTTTTAGCGCTTCAAGCGTTGAGATCACGACAAATTTTATGCAAACAAAGTCTAAAAAACTTCAAGATAACGAAAGCGTTATCAGCCAAAAAATGCTAAGCTCAATGAATAATATCGCTATTTATTCGAGGTTTATCGTCGCTTCTCTTTGTAGGCCATTTTTTAAAAGCGAGCTAAATTTTGATCAGAGAAAATTTGCAAGGCTAAAAAATGGCTTTTACGAAATAAATGGCGTTATTTACGTGCCACTTCATAAAAAGCCAGCTCTCATCGAGGATCTCATAAATGAGCTTTTAGAACTAAAAGATGTGGATTATAAATTTGACATAAGCGCGATCTTTTACATCAAGCGAGCCATCATCACAAAAAGCGGCTTGGAGCACGCTATAAGCGAGTTTAAGAAGATATTTTTAAGAAAAAATTCCTACGCGATTTTAAAATCATTGCTCGATGCGCAAATGATACAAATTTTAATAAAGCCAATGGAGCATATCAGCCAGCTAGCTCAGTACGACGGCTATCACGAATTTACAGTCGATGAGCATAGTATTTTAAGCGTAAAATTTCTTGAAAATATAAAAGATAAATTTATAAAAAATCTCTATACCGAGCTTTGCTTGGAGGGTAAAACAATGCTAAAGATCGTGACTTTAATGCACGACGTTGGCAAGGGGCTTGGTAAAGATCACGCAAATATCGGCGCTAATATCTTTAGAGCCTATGCAAACAAGCTAAATTTAAGCCAAAAAGCCGTAAATATCGGCGTCATCTTGATAAAATACCACACGCTAATGAGCAACGTCTCAAACAGAGAGGACATTTATTCGCAACGCGTTATTTTTGCTTTTATCTCAAAGCTGGGCGACAAACAGGTTTTAAAACTACTTTACATCCTTAGCTACTGCGTGATAAACGCCACAAATGAGAGACTTTATAATGCCTACACAGCAAAGCTTTTAAGAGAGCTTTATGAAATTTCTCTTAGTGCATTTAGCGACGAAAATTTACTTGATGAAGCGACAAGGCGCGTAAAAAAAGAGCAGTCCATAAAACGAAATAGCGAGTTTTTGGCGCTTGAGTCAAAGCTGCAAGAGAAAATTTTTAAAATCACATCAAATCTTGTCTTTATAAAATATAGTGCGAGTGAGATCATAAATTTAAGCAAGGCTGCAGATAGCTTAGATGCGACAGAAATTTTTATAAACAACTCTAAAAATTTAAGCATTCAGATCTATACAAAAAAGAGCCTAAATTTAAGTGCCCTGCTCTATGAATTTGCTAAATTTGACCTAGCATACATGGAAATTTTTGAGCTATTTGAGAAGAAATTTTATATCAGGCTTGATTTTAACCAAAATGTTAAAAAAGAGGAGCTTGAAATTACTAAAAATTTAGCTCTAAAATCCCTAAATAGCGAGGTTTTAAAAGAGCCTTTGAAACCAAACATTAACAAAGATGAGATAAACTTCGAGCTAAATCACTCAAAAGATTACGCCAAACTTAGCATCAACGCAAAAGATCAGCGCGGGCTAATGGCTTATGTGATGAGTGTTTTTGACAGGCTTCATTTTCAAGTCACGAGTGCTAGAATCCAAACGGTCAAAAATAGAACAAGAAATCTCTTTTTGATCGAGAAAAACGAGCGACTTGAGAGTAAAGGCGAAGAGATATTAAATTTATTAATAAGCGAGTAAAACATGTGTGGAATCGTAGGATACATCGGAGATAAAGAGAAAAAAGAGGTCATTTTAAGCGGCCTAAAAGAGCTTGAGTACCGAGGATATGACAGCGCTGGTATGGCTGTGATGAGTGATGACAAAATCGACTTTTTTAAGGCTGTCGGTAAGCTTGAAAATTTAGCCCTAAAGACAAAGGACTTTACATCAACTGGCTTTGGCGTGGCGATAGGTCACACACGCTGGGCGACGCATGGCAAACCAACTGAGATAAACGCTCATCCACACCTTGGCGAGCACTCATTTGTCGTTCATAACGGCATCATCGAAAACTACAAAGAGCTTAAAGATGAGCTTGAAGCAAAGGGCGTGAAATTTGTCAGCCAAACCGATACTGAGGTGATCGTGCATCTTTTTGAAGAAATTTTAAAAGAGAAAAAAGACCCATTTAAAGCTTATGAGGCGACTATCGCGAAGCTAAGAGGTGCATATGCGACGCTACTTATCACCAAAACTGCGCCTGATAAGATATTTTTTGCAAAAGATGCCGCTCCTATGGCGATAGGTAAGAGTAATGAAAAAGAGCTATATTTTGCTTCATCAGACGCTCCACTTATTGGCAATGCAACAGAAGTGGCATATCTTGATGACAATAATTACGGCTATGTGAGCTTAGACGAGATAGCTGTTTTTAAACACGGCAAAAAGGCTAGCATAACATTTAACGCCTTGCCAAAAGACAAAAGTTATGCCCAAAAAGAGGGCTATACATTTTTTATGGAGAAAGAAATTTACGAGCAAGGTGCAGTCGTATCTGAAACCATCATGGGCAGAGTCAAAAACCACAAAGTCACCCTTGAAAATTTAGACGATGAATACCTAAAAGGTATCGATGATGTAGTGCTTTGTGCGTGTGGCACGAGCTACCATGCAGCGCTAACCGCAAGCTATCTTTTTGAAAGACTTGCTAAAGTTAGAACAAAGGTCGAAGTAGCAAGTGAATTTAGATATAGAAAGCCTTATCTAAACAAAAACTCGCTATTCATCGTAATCTCACAAAGTGGCGAGACAGCCGACACTCTTGAAGCACTTAGGATAGCTAAAGAGGCTGGGCTAAAGACACTTGCGATTTGCAACGTCGATAACTCATCTATCGTTAGACTAGCTGACAATACTCTTCTAACTCGCGCTGGCATCGAAAAAGGTGTGGCAAGTACAAAGGCTTTTGCAACGCAGATCATCGTGCTTTGGATGCTTGTGCTTCAAATGGCGGCAGCAAAGGGATCTATCAGCAAAAAAGAGCTTGATCACGAGATCAAAACGCTTCTTCACATCCCACAAATTTTAAATATCAATAACTCTCTTCAAGAGAAGCTTCACCGCCTAAGCAAGCATTATTTACACGGACATGGCTTCTTCTTTATCGGTAGAGATATCTTCTATCCACTAGCACTTGAAGGTGCGTTAAAGCTTAAAGAAATCTCATATCTTCACGCCGAGGGCTATCCATCAGGCGAGATGAAGCACGGTCCTATCGCACTTGCAGATGAGAAGCTATTTACAATCGCTTTAATGCCTCAAAATTTACTTTATGAAAAAGCAAAAAGTAACGTCGAAGAGCTTGCTGCAAGAGATGCCTACATCCTAGCGATAAGCCCACTTGAGTTTGAGCTAAGCGATGACTACGTAAAAATAAGCGCACAAGATCACTATATGAGCGAATTTTTTGAGATGATGCTTGTACTTCAGCTACTTGCACTTGAAATTTCTGTTAGACTTGGCAACAACGTCGATATGCCAAGAAATCTTGCAAAAAGCGTGACTGTCGAATAACTCGTGTGGCTGGCATCTTGCTGGCTACTTAAATTTTTATAAAAGTAGTTTTGCATTATGCTACTAAACATAAATCTTATATTAATATTTTTATAATATTTGCTTATATATAATGTTAAAAAACCAACTTAAATATTAAGGATAAAAATGAAGTTAAGTTCATCTTTACTAAGCATAGGCCTTGGAGTTTTACTTTTAAGCGGTTGTGCAACTGGCAATAGCAACGGTGTAACTGGCAGTGCTGCTGGAAGCAATAACAATAATGCTAACACAAAAATAGAAAAATGCAGTAGCACTCTTGGAACACTTGCGTTTTATGAAGACCAAAATTCTGATTGGTATTCATATTTAACACACAACTACAAGCTCACATCAACTATTCCGGTTTTGCGTCTTCTTGCGCAACAAACTGGTTGTTTTGTTATAGTTGAACGTGGCGCTATGATGGATAATATGATGCAAGAGCGTGCACTTGATAGATCAGGCGAACTACGTGGTGGTTCCGGCTTTGGTAAAGGTAAAATGGTAGCAGCTGATTATACTATTCGCCCTGAAATTTTCTTTAGTAACGAAGATACGGGCGGTGCAGGTGCTCTTGTTGAAGCACTTTTTGGTAGTGTAGCAGGTGCTATAGCTGGTGGTTTTTCAACAAAAGAGACACAAACCACATTGGTTCTTATAGAAAATCGTTCAGGTGTTCAATTAGCGGCAGCTATTGGCTCAGCTTCTAGCACTGACTTCTTTGGCATGGGCGGCGGTGCTGGCGCTTCTCTTGGCGCGGGACTTGGCGTATATTCAAGAACACCTGAGGGAAAAACACTTGTAAATGCTTTCCTTGATTCAATGAATCAATTAGTTATTGCTCTAAAAGACTACAAAGCACAAAATGTAAAAGGCGGTCTTGGCAAAGGCGGAAGTCTAAAAGTAGGAGAATAACATGAAATTTTTAGCCATTTTATTTTGTTCATTGACTTTTTTGTTTGCTATGAGTTATGAAAAAAAAGTTGAAGCTAGGCTTTGTGGTCTTATAAATCAAAGAGAAATGGCTAAAATTTATGGCGATATAAGAAGCATTGATAGCTTTGACAAAAAAATAGAAAGCTACAAATTTCGCAACGGAATAGAAAAATTTGACGAGGATAGTTGCCGTGCAAATGGCTACTATCCTGTTGATCCAAACTATGCGCCATATCCGCCTAACTACCGCCCATACTATCGAAATGAGTACGAAAGATATGATAGATTTCAGCGTGGTTACCGCGGAGGCTACTATAACGATGACGACTATGATGATGGTTTTGAGCGTGGATATAGACGTGGTTATAAGGATGCTAGAAGAGACTATAGGCTAGGTAGATAATCTTATCTAGCCTTAACTTTAACTGGCTCTTTTCTAACAAAAAAACGACTTCTACAAATAGCAAATCAAAAACAATACATATACCAAATTTTACTGCTATAAATAAGTTCAGTGCATTGATTAAAAATTACAAAACCTGTGGATACGACAACATCCCAACTACCCAAATTTTTCTTTCGACAAAAGAGTAATAGACACCCTTACAAATAAGCTAGAGCAAGACCATAAAAATTTAAAAGAGCTAACAAGCAATATCAGCAGAGACGATCTTTTAAAGGTGCAAATTAGTGCACTTGAAGATGAAATAATAAGTTCATCTCTCATAGGGGGCGAAAGGCTTAAAAGATCAAGCATTCGCTCGTAGATAAAAAAGAGGCTAGATGAAAATTTTGACTGGCTAGCTGATACTCATGCGACTAGACACAGTGTTAATCTAGTCTCGCTAATGTTTGAAGTAAATTTAAACAAAGACTATATGAACCTCGAGCGGCTACATGGCTGGCACAATACCTTGTTTGAATATATCCAAAGCAAAACTTACAAGATAAAACGAGCCAAGTTTAGAGATGATGAGATGAGCGTCGTCTCAGGCTCTCCAGAAAATGTGCAAATCCACTATGAAGCCTTGCCAGTAGAGGTATAGAAGATGAGATGAGAACTTTTAAAATTTTATCAACAAAAGCCTTGAAAACGCATATCTAAAAAGTTTTATTGCACATCTTTAGTTTTTTATCCATCCTTATGATGACGGTAATGGACGCATAACAAGGGCTTTGGCGCACTACTTTTTAAGAGAAGATGGTGTTAATCCATTTTCTATCTCTAGCATTATTTAAGCAAATAGAAAAAATTATTATGAAATTTTAGAGCAGATAACAAATCTTGGAAATAATTTAAATTTTGATTTCACAGAGTGGATAATGTAGCACACCTACAAGCGGTAAATAGCGCTATAAACAAGCTATAAGCTTACTAAAAATATAAAATTTCTATCGTAATTTAAGAGTCAAAGCCATTAAAATTTATCTTTACCTAGTATCGTTGTCAGCTGTTCTTTGATTCTATCATCAAATTCACTAACGCTTATGACACCCCTACTTTCGCACATCTTGGCATCATTAACATCGCAGTAGTCACTAAGTGCATTTTTGTATCCGCCCCTTATGCAAGCCTCTCTGTCTTCTAAAAATCCAGCACCACCAAGGATAAGCACGCCAAGATCAAAACCTATCTTAAATTTCGCACTCGCTGAGCTTTTAACCCAGCTTAAAAATATCTCATCGTATCTTAATCCAAGTGCTCCAACGCCATCTGGCACGACTAAGATATCCACACCATAAAGGCTTTCAGCATAAATTTCTGGATGAAGCCTGACACCAAATTCATCGACAACCTCAGGCTTTAGTGCGTAAGTCTTGATATTAAAATTCTCAAATTTATGTAAAAAATCATAAATTTTGGCAAAGCTTAGTAGATTTAGCTTGTCAAACATCAAAATGCCAACTTTCATGCTAGCTCCTTTTAATGAAGTGCCTCATTTAGCTTGATCGCCCTTTTGCTCGCACTTGCAGTGATCTGACCTGTTTGGCTATTTTGTCTAAAATGAAGTCCATTTAGCCCACCAAGCTCAAGCGCTTTGTAAATTTCAGCTTCAAATTTAAACTCTGGATTTAGTTTGGCTAGCTTTTCGCGCTCGCTAGCTGATATATAGACTTTTGTGCCCTCAAGCACTGCTATGCCAGCATCCACGATGCAGTTATCGCCAAGAGGTATGCCTGTGACTGAGTTTGCGCCAAGCAAGCAGTGTTTGCCAATGCTTACAGGGTTCCCGTTTGTGCCACTTAGCACGCCAAGTATGCTAGCTCCGCCACCTACGTCACTACCATCGCCAACTACGACAGAGCTACTAACCCTACCTTCAACCATCACCCCACCGGTTGTACCTGCGTTAAAGTTAATATAGGCAGCACCAGGCATAACGACTGTGCCAGGATACACGGCAGCGCCCATGCGAACCTTAGCTGAGTCTAAAATTCTCGTGTTATCAGCCGGAATGATATGGCTTAAAAATCTTGGAAATTTATCCACACTAACGATCGCTGGGTATTCGCCAAACATCTTTAGAGAAATTTCATTTTCTCTTAGCCATTCAAGCTCAATCGGCGTATTTTGGCTAGTCCATGCAACATTTGGTAACGTACCAAAAGCTCCATCAAGCACGATCGTTCTAGGTGCAACTTTACCAAGTGAGATCAAGTAAAGCTTAAGATATACGGCCTCCACGCTAAGTGGTTTTGCATCATCAAACAAAAATACAAGCTTAAATTTATTCTCATTTAGTTCAAGATCGTCATCGAATGCCATTTTTACGGCATGCAAATTTTGTACATTTTTATGAGAACTTATCTCTTTTTCAAAAACACTAAAGAGCTTGATAGCTTTTTTCACCACTTTTGGCGTAAGATCAGCTACAAATTCAGAGCCATTAAAATCAACCTTAACATCACATTTTTGCAAAGCATAGATATAAGCAGCAGCGCTTAAAAAGCTCTCTTTGTAATTTACAACAGCAAAAGTCGCTTGCAAAATTTTATCTGTATTTTTTTGTCCACGATCGATCCTAGCGATACCAAAAGCAAGCGGATCTTTGTAACCATCTTTTTTCCTAAATTCTTCAAAAAATTCCTTAAATTCATTTGCATCTTTAAACTCTTTAGACATCTATTCTCCTTTAAATTTTTTTCTTAGTCTAGCCAAAAATGGCTAAAAATTTTATGATTTTAAGTCCATTAAAATTTTAAATATTTTTATATTTTTAATAATGATTAATCTTATCATAAAGTAAATTGCAATAAGATTTTGCAAATTTAAAGAAGGGGTTTAAATGTCAAATTTAGTAACAAAACCTAAATTTGCTCTGGCTGCGTTAATCGGCCTTATCGCTGGTGTTGTCTCAGCCTTTGTCAAATGGGGAGCGGAATTCCCACTTCCTCCAAGAAGTCCGATGAATATGTTTAACGCTGCTTGCGGGCCAGAAAGTGCCATTAGAGCAGCCGATGCGATCGATTGCTCTAGAAATTTCTTAAATCCGCCTTATGTATTTTTAAGAGATTATTTGGGAGTGACCGATCCAAATGCCGCTATTTATGAGTTTGCAGGGCATGCGTTTAACTACGTAATGATGACGCATATATTATTTTCGATCGTTTTTGCGGTTGCTTATTGTGTTTTGGCTGAAAGATTTCCAAAGATTACAATATGGCAAGGCTTACTAGTTGGCATTATCGTAAATATCGCTGTTCACGTGATCACACTACCTATTTTGGGGCTTACTCCACCACTTTGGACACTCCCTTGGTACGAGCATGTATCTGAATTTGTCGGTCACATGATATGGTTCTGGTCGATAGAGATCATCCGTCACGACCTAAGAGCTAGGATCACAAAAGAAAAAGATCCAAGTGATTATTGCTGCTGCAACGCATAAATGCAAATTTTTGCTGTTTTGGGCTAAAACCTAAAACAGCAACCAAATTTATCTCACCATTTAAAAGCAAAATTTATCCGCGATTAGCACTCTTGGCTAAGCTCTAAATTTTCTAAACGAAGTGGCTTTTCACCTTCAAAAATCAACCCAATACCAAAAGGCTCGCAAATATCAAGCGCACCCTCAGCAAATCTCATCAGCCACTGCTTATCATGCGCATAAAAGGTGCATTGAGGCGAGCTAAAGGGCAGTTCGTAAACTGGCACATCAAGCGCTCTAAGCTCATCCTTGCTCAAAAGGTATTTTTGCTTAAGCTCATCTTGCAAAAACGTAAGCGCATCTTTTATGTGCCGGTCGATATCCTGAGCGATACGCTCTGCTAGCAAAGTAGTCTCATCATCCACATCTACCCCATTTGCCGAGATAAGGCAAAAGAGCACCTGCCCAAAAATTTCACTTTTTAGCTCCGTCTGGGCGTACCAAATAAAACCTTCATCCGTTGCTACTTTTTCAAGCTTGCCAAATTTTAAAGTCATTTTTTATTCTCATTTTTTGTAGTTTTGCTACTCCTATGAAAAGAGCCAAATTTAAGCAAATTTGTAATGAGCTAAAATTTATCATCTAAAATGAAGATAACTTGTAAATTTGCCCTTTTAGCATAAAGAAAAAGCTAAATTTACAAGCAAATTTTCAGTTTTTCTCGCTATTTAGAAGCAAAATTTCTCATCAGTGCCATTTTGCTTGCGCATAGCCTTAAAGTTAGCGAGATTATCCTTGTCTAAAAAGTAATCTTTCTCCTTTTTATTGCGGGCTTCTAGCTTTTCTATGCCTTTTGCAAGGGCTGCTTTTCTATCTTCGTGAGGCGAGCTAAATTCTGGCGAAAACATCGCTTCATAGGCATTTTTCTTGGTCCATTCAAGCGCTTTATCAGCGATATCTTGTTGCTTTTTGATATCGCAAAATGCATAAGGATTGACCACGTCGCCAACAAGCTTCATAAACGCCCCTATCGCGGCCACCACGTCAGTAAATTTCTCGCCCTCCATGTCTATAACGCCTCTTAGCAAGATCGCGCGATTTTTTGCCGCATAAAACCAAAATACCGCATCATCGCGAAGTCCAAGATCGTATGCGCGAGCTGAAAGGACAAAAAGAGTTATCGGAGAGACCATTTGTGGGGCGTCTTGCACGATCTTTTCAGCCTTTTTAAAGTCCTCTTCTCTGCCACTTTTTAAAAGCTCATCTATCTTGTCATAGACCTTGACGTACTCCACCTTGCCAGCATTTGCTGAGTAGTATGGCGTGACGTAGATGTCGATACTTCTAACTTTGCCGTCATTTGCAAAGCCACATACCGCTCCAAAAAGTAGCGCCGTAAGCAGTGATAAAATTTTCATTTTAGCTCCTTGGCTTAAAAATTTTTATTATTCTAACTAAAAGCAGTTGAAAAGATTAGGATAAATTTAAGAAAAAGTCCGCAAATTTAAGCGGACTTTGAAGATTAATTTTTAAAACTATGAATAGGTGCTGGAATTTGTCCGCCACGAGCGATGAAGTCGGCACTTGAGGCTTTGTTTATCTTCATCACAGGCGCTCTTCCTAAAAGGCCGCCAAACTCGATCATATCGCCCTCACGTCCAAGAGGTATGATACGAACGGCCGTTGTTTTTTGATTTATAACGCCGATAGCCGCCTCATCAGCGATCATCGCAGCTATGCTTTCACTTGGCGTATCCGCAGGTATGGCGATCATATCAAGACCAACCGAGCATATCGCGGTCATCGCTTCAAGTTTTTCTAAATTTAGCGATCCAGCGCGCACCGCAGCTATCATGCCCTCATCTTCTGAGACCGGGATAAATGCACCGCTTAAGCCGCCAACTTGATTGCACGCCATGACGCCACCTTTTTTGACCGCGTCATTTAGCAAAGCAAGTGCCGCAGTCGTGCCATGCGTACCAACAGCCTCAAGCCCCATCTCTTCAAGCACACGAGCTACCGAGTCGCCCACAGCTGGTGTCGGAGCAAGAGAGAGATCGACGATACCAAATTTAACCCCAAGGCGCTCACTCGCCATTTGACCAACTAACTGGCCGATACGCGTGATCTTAAACGCCGTTTTTTTAACGGTCTCAGCCACCACGTCAAAGCTCTCGCCACGCACCTTTTCAAGGGCTCTTTTTACCACGCCAGGGCCAGAAACGCCGACATTTATCACCACATCGGCCTCGCCCACGCCATGAAATGCACCAGCCATAAAAGGATTATCCTCGACTGCGTTTGCAAAGACGACAAGCTTAGCACAACCCATCTCAGATGCTGCCGCCGTCTCTTTTATAATGCGTCCCATATCACGCACAGCGCTCATATTTATGCCGGTTTTCGTTGAGCCGACATTGACACTTGCACATACTTTTGAAGTCTGAGAAAGTGCTTGTGGGATAGAATTTATCAAAATTTCATCGCCCTTTTGATATCCCTTTTGAACTAAAGCTGAAAAACCACCTATAAAATCAATACCAACTTCAATCGCCGCCCTATCAAGCGTCTTTGCGATCATCACGTAGTCTTTTGCGTCCGTTGCGGCGCCGATTATCGAGATAGGCGTCACGCTCACTCTTTTATTGACGATTGGTATGCCTAGCTCAGCAGAAATCTCGTTGCCCACTTTGACTAGGTCTTTGGCTTTAGCGGTGATTTTTGCGTAAATTTTGTCGCAAGCTTTGTTGATATCAGGATCGATACAGTCAAGCAAACTAATGCCCATCGTGATCGTTCTGATGTCAAAATTTTGCTCTTCGATCATCGAGATCGTTTCGGTTACGTTTTTGATGTCCATTGTTTTTCCTTAGATTGTATGCATCGCATCAAAGATAGCGGAGCTTTGGATATTTATCTTTACTTTTAGACTCTCTCCAAGCTCGTTAAGCTCTGCTCTTAAGGCCGTAAAGTCTTTATTTTCTTCACTTGAAACCACTGCCATCATCGTAAAAAACTCATCTAAAATAGTCTGTGAGATATCATCTATGTTTAGTCCTAGCTCGCTAAGCTTTGCTGAGACGCCAGCAACGATGCCAACTCTATCTTTTCCAACTACGGTTACGATCGCTTTCATGTTTTCTCCTATTAAATTTTAAATGATTGCATTTTGGCTCCAAAATTTAAGCCAAGCATCAAGCAAAGCTAAATTTTGGTAGCCAAATTCAAACTGGCAAATTTTAAAATTTGCTCTAAATTTTATCTTTTGTAAATTTTACTTCGAGCAAGCACTCTTGCCGTCATTTACGGGCTGGATCGCTGAGTTATCAGCTCCACCATCACTATTTATATTTTCTATCACTTCCCAAAGTCTAGCAGCCGCACTCTCGTAGCGTTTTGCAGTGACTGAGTTTGGCTCGTAAAAACTAACCGGCCTACCATTATCGCCACCCACACGAACAGCTGGCTCGATAGGGATTTCAGCTAAAATTTGCGTATTGTAAGCTTTTGCTATCTCTTCAGTCGTACCTTTGCCAAAGATGTCATACTCTTTGCCATTATCTGGGCAGATGAAACCACTCATATTTTCGATGACGCCAGCGATTGGGATGTGAAGTTTTTCAAACATATCAAGCGCACGTTTGCTATCGTCAAGCGCTACCACTTGTGGCGTTGTGACGCAGACACCTGCCGTTACCGGCACGCTTTGAGCTAGAGTTAGCTGCGCGTCTCCCGTTCCTGGAGGCATGTCGAGAAACAAGACATCAAGCTCACTCCAAAGCACGTCTTTTAATAGCTGTTCGATCGCTTTCATGATCATCGAGCCACGCCATATGAGGCTCATGCCCTCCTCCATCAAAACACCCATACTCATCATCTCAACTCCGTGGCTAAGTATCGGCTTTAGCTTGTTACCAACGACTTGTGGCTGAGTATTTACTTCGCCAAGCATTCTTGGGATATTTGGTCCGTAGATGTCAGCGTCTAAAATTCCCACTTTCTTGCCTAGTTTTGCCATTGAGATGGCTAAATTTAGAGTCGTGGTTGATTTACCAACGCCGCCTTTACCTGAGCTTACCATTACGAAATTTTTAACTTGTGGCGCGATATTTTTGCCACTTTGAGTGTTACTTTTCTCCTCAGGTATCTTTGGCTGGATCAAATTTAGCACATACTCATTTGAGCCCATGACACGTTTGATGTCCGTTTTTAGCTCGTTTGCCACTTCTGGGCTTGAGCTGACGATCTCGACTTCTATTGTAATTTTATCGCCGATTTCTACATTTTTTACAAAGCCAAAGCTAACTATATCTTTTTCAAAACCAGGATATATAACACCTTTTAGCCTATTTAAGACCTCTTCTTTATTTAACATTTTTCTCCTTTATCTAGATCTTTTGAAATTTTATATGCACAAAATTTTGGTCCGCACATCGAACAAAAATGAGCGCTCTTAAACGCGTCCTCTGGCAAGCTTTCATCGTGAAGTTCTCTAGCCTTTTTTGGATCAAAGCTAAGCTCAAACTGCTTGTTCCAGTCAAACGCATATCTCGCATCACTCATCTCGTGATCCTTTTCTATCGCTCCCACCTTTCCAAGTGCGACGTCTGCGGCGTGAGCTGCTATCTTGTGAGCTACGATGCCCTCTCTTACGTCATTTTCATTTGGCAAGCCAAGGTGCTCTTTTTGCGTCACGTAGCAAAGCATGCTAGCGCCGTGATATGCCGCCATCGTGCCGCCGATCGCTGACGTGATATGATCGTATCCTGCACCTATGTCTGAGACAAGCGGCCCAAGCACGTAAAATGGGGCGTCATGGCAGAGCTCTTGTTCGATTTTCATATTATACTCAATTTGATTTAATGGCACATGACCAGGGCCTTCGATCATCACTTGCACATCTTTTTGCCACGCACGAAGCGTAAGCTCCCCAAGCACCTTTAGCTCGCTAAGCTGTGCCTCGTCTGTCGCATCAAAAAGGCATCCTGGGCGAAGTCCGTCGCCAAGCGAGAGCGAGACGTCATATCTTGCACAAATTTCTAAAATTTCATCAAAAATTTCATAAAATGGATTTTGCTTATTTAGCTTTGACATGTAGCTTGCGCTTAAACTGCCACCACGGCTTACTATGCCCATTTTACGCTTTTTAACAAGCGGCAAAAACTCACGCAAAAATCCAGCATGTATCGTAAAGTAACTAACTCCTTGCTTTGCTTGCTTTTCAAGTATCTCTAAAATGAGCTCATTTGTGATATTTGTAACCTCTTTTGCCTCTTTTAAAATTTCATACATAGGCACTGTGCCAACTGGCACGCTTGAATGCTCGATGATCGCACTTCTAATAGCATCCAAATCGCCGTCCGTGCTTAGATCCATAACCGTATCAGCGCCAAATTCTAAGCAAATTTCAAGCTTTTTAAGCTCCGTGCAAATGTCACTACTTAGACTTGAGTTGCCGATATTTGCATTGACCTTTGTCTTTAGCTTTCTGCCTATGCCCATTGGCTTTAAATTTTTATGATTTATATTTGCTGGGATGATGATGCTACCTTTTGCAACCCCATCCATCACTAAATTTTCACTAAGCCCTTCGATCCTTGCCACATAGCTCATCTCTTGCGTTATCTCGCCGCGCCTAGCATAATACATCTGCGTCTTATCTCTCATATAAGGCCTTTTTTGATTTTTAAAAACCTAATTTTAGTCCTTTTTTGATTTAAACTAACTAAATAAGCTTTTAAAAATTTACTTTTTAAAAAGAAATTTTGAAGTTTTGAGATGTATAATTCTGTAACAATTTTCAAAGGAGTTATCTTGCTTGATATATCACTTATAATGCTTGGAGCAGGAAATTCTAGCCGTTTTGAGCTACCAGTAAAGAAGCAATGGCTTCGAATAGGAAGCGATCCACTTTGGCTATTTGCCACTAAAAATTTGAGTAACTTTTACACATTTAAAGAGATCATTGTCGTTAGCAAAGAGTGCAAATATATGTCAAAATTTGCTCCAAATTATAAATTTGTTGATGGCGGCGAAACCAGACAAGATAGCCTAAAAAACGCGCTTGAGCTAGTAAATAGTGAATTTGTCTTAGTTAGCGACATCGCTCGCCCTTGCATCTCAAGCGAGCTTTTTCACAAAATTATAGAGGCAGCGAGTCAAGCTGATTGTGTAGTTCCAGCGCTAAAGATCGCAGACACCGCTTATCTTGGCGAAAATGTGGTTGATAGAGATAAGGTAAAACTGATCCAAACGCCGCAACTCTCGCGCACAGCACTTCTTAAAAAAGCTCTTAGTAGCGGTGAAATTTACACAGATGATAGCTCGGCTATGAGAGCCATTGACGCAAGCGTATGGCAAATTTTAGGTGATGAGATGGCAAGAAAGATCACTTACAAAGAGGATCTTGCTAAAATTTCTGCTTTAAAAGAGCCTGAAAATGAAGTCTTTGTAGGAAATGGCTTTGATGTGCATGAGTTTGAAAAAGGTCGTCCTTTGGTTCTTTGTGGTGAGAAGATCGACTATGAGTTTGGGCTAAAAGCTCACAGCGATGGCGACGTGGCACTTCATGCGCTAACTGACGCTATCTTGGGAGCTGCTGGGCTTGGCGATATAGGTGAGCTTTTCCCTGATACGGATGCTAAATTTAAAGATATTAGCTCCATTTACTTACTTGAGGAAGCTTACAAAAGGGTGCAAAGCGTGGGCTTTGTGCTAACAAACGCTGATATCACGATAATGGCACAAAAACCAAAAATTTCAAAACTAAAGTCAAAAATGGAGGCAAATATCGCAAAAGCTCTAAATTTAAGCCAAAGCCGCATAAATGTAAAGGCAACGACTACTGAAGGGCTTGGCTTTGTTGGTAGATGCGAAGGGATCGCCGTAATGGCAAGCGCAAGCCTTAAATTTTACAATTGGAAGCAAATATGAAAATTTTAATAGTAGAAAATGAAATTTACCTAGCTGGCTCGATGGCTAGTAAACTAGCTGACTTTGGCTACGACTGCGAGATCGCTAAAAGCGTAAAAGAGGCATTGAAGTTTGAAAATTTTGATGTAGTGTTACTTTCTACCACACTTCCAGGGCAGGATTTTTACCCTGTTATTGAAAAATTTAAAAGCTCTATCATCATTTTATTAATCGCTTATATCAACAGCGACACTGTGCTAAAACCGATCCAGGCAGGGGCAGTTGATTACATCCAAAAGCCATTTATGATAGAAGAGCTGGTTAGAAAGATAAAGCACTTTGAGGAATTTAGAAATTTCAAAAACGAGATCAAAAACTACGAAAGCTACGTAAATTACGCTTTAAAAGAGTACGAAATTTCTAGCTTTGAGGCAAAAAAGATAAAATTTCCACTGCTTTTAAAATCAAGCAAAAGCGGATACAGCGATAAATTTATATTTAGCTACGTAAAAGCTTGCAAATTGCCATTTTTATTTTTAGGCAAAGCCTGTTTCTCTGAGCTTGAAAAGGCACTAGCCAAAAATGGTGATGAGCTAATCTATATGACAAATTTAGAGGAGCTAAAACAAGAAGAAAAAGAGAAAATTTTAGAAATTTGCAAAAAGAAAAAGATCGCGATCTCAACTAGCGATTTTGCACAAAAAGCACCATTTGACGAGCTTGAACTCTCAGGACGCGATAAAAATTTCAATATCGATGAGATCGTTACGATCGATGAATACATAAAGTACATAATCGTTAATTATCAAGATAAATTCCCTGATACAGAACTTAGCAAGAAGCTTGGAATTTCTAGAAAATCACTTTGGGAAAAGAGAAAGAAATATGACGTCAGCAAGAAAAAATAGTGAAATTTCTATAAATACCGAAGTTTTTGGTGCTTTAGAGCTAATAAAAAATAAAATTCTCTCAGATTACGACTCGCTTATGGATGATGAACAGATAAAAGAGGTGAGTAAAAAAGGCTATTTTAATGGCGAGCCGATGCCGTATTCTTTTGGATTTGCTCCATTTGGCGAGCTAAATCAAAATATTGCTAGCAAGCTTACTCCTGGACAAAAGGTAAATCTAAGTCTTGATGGTAAGATCGTTGGACACATTAATGTTGCTAAAGTCTTTAAATTTGACGAGAGCATGAGGGCTAAAAATATATTTTTAGCAAACGAAGCCAGCAATGATAAAGAGCTAAATTTAGGCAAATACGGCATTAGTGGCGAATTTGAGCTTTATGATGAAAGTATGCAAATAAGTAAAAATGCACTAAATGATCTAATAAAAGAAGATGGTGCTAAAAAGATAACGGCTGTCTTTTTAACGGCTGATCCATTTAATAGAGCTCACGAGCGCCTTGTTAGAATGACTATTGATAAGGCTGATTTAGTAATCATTTTTTTAATACGAACACGTGAAGAAAAGCATGTTGATTACGAGATTAGAAAGCAAGTGCTAGATTATTTTATACAAAATTATTTGCCGACAAAAAAGGTCTTTGTCTTTGCTCTAAAAAATACGACTCTTTTTAGCTCACATGCAAACCCAACGCTTGAGTGCATCGCTGCTTCAAGATTTGGGGCAAATAAGCTAGTCATCGGACAAAACCACTCAGGAATCGGGATGTTTTTTGATCACAATGAAGCTCATACGATTCTTGATATTTATAAAAACGACCTAAATTTAGAGGTAATCGTGCTGCCAGAGCTAGTTTATTGCAACAAATGCAAGACACTAGTTAGCACTAAAAGTTGCCCACACGGACAACACCATCAGATCAAATATCATCCAGATGTTATCAAGGAGCTGCTATTTAACGGCATTATGCCACCAGCCATTCTTGTGAGGCCAGAAATTTCTGCACTGGTTTTAAGCAAACTCTTTACAAATCGCTTCAAAGATGTGCAAAAGCTTTGTGATGATCTTTTTGTAAATTCAGGACTACTTGAAAACAAAACTGACCGCGACTTTTACGAAGAGCTTATGAAGCTTTATCAAACGTCATCACTTACTTAAGGAAATTTATGCAAAAACTATTTTTAACTTTTTTTGGATTTGGACTTTTGCCAAAAGCACCTGGCACTTGGGGCTCTATCGCTGGCGCTGTGGTAGCTTATTTTGTACTTTATTTTTTATCATCAACCACACTTTTTCTAGCTAGTATTTTGCTCTTTTTGATAAGTATTAGCGTTATAGATGATTTTGAAAAAAAGGTAAATTCTCACGACGAAAGTTTTATTGTTATAGACGAAGTTGCTGGAGTTTGGCTTGCTATTGCCATTAGCGGAGCTACGATCTCTCAACTCATACTCTCACTTGTGCTTTTTAGAGTGCTTGATATCAAAAAGCCTTCGATAATAGGTAGGATCGACCGCAATGTAAAAGGTGGCCTTGGCGTAATGGGCGATGATATGGTGGCTGGTTTTTTTGCTGGAATAATTAGCGCAATAATATATGGGGTTGCTATAAAATTTGGCATAACTTTGCCGTAAAAATATAGATTTTTGGCAAAGTTATATAGGCTTAAATATCTTTTATATAAATTTTAAGCAAGTCCTAGCTCATTTAAAACAGAACTTAAATTAACCGAGCTACTATTCTTACTATTAAGATTTTTTTGCTTCTCTAGCAGAGCTTGATTAGCAAGTGCTATATTTAGCTCTTTGCGGTAATCACTTAAAATTTTATCCATTATTTTAAGCAGCTCATTTTTTTGATCCTGTGTTTTTGCGGGATCATCTATGCCTAGAAGTTCAGTTAGCTCCTTTTTCTTTTGGGCTATTTTTTCTTCTATCTTGTTAGAATTTAGCTCACTTATAAAACCAACTGCGCCAATTTCAGTAAGTCTTTTTTTAAACTGTTCAATCTTATCTGAAATTTTTGCATCGCTTGCGATCTTATCCATAGCAAGGCTTAAAATTTCATCAAAACTATTTTTTTTATCCTTAGTTTTGCTTGAGCCTGATTGCAATAAATAATCGATTATGTCGTTATTTTGTACCTTCATATATCTCCTTTTGCTGTATTGAGATATATTTTATAAGCAAGATTTATTCCTAAAAGTTAATCTCTTTGGCTGTTTTTGCTTTTTGTAAGATAAAACTAGCAAACTCATCACTAAAATTTGGGCACCAAACAACCTTGTAGAAGCTAAAATTTAGCTCTTTTGCAATCTTTGCATATTCAATAACTAGCTCAAAAATGGTCTCAGAGTTATCTATACAAAAAGAGAGCGGATAGATAAGAGCCTTTTTACTCTTACACTTTGCCAAAATTTCATTTAGTGAGGGCTCTAGCCATTTTACAGGCCCAAGACGCGACTGGTAGGCTAGATTTATCTCTTTGAAGTTTAGTCCACTATCTTTTATCATTTTGCTTAAAATTTGCACATGCTCATTTATGTGCTTTTCGTAGACATCACCTTTATCGATAATTTTTTGAGGCAATGAATGAGCTGAAAAGATAAGCTCCACATCGCTCACATCTATATTATTTATCGCTTCATTTATGTGCGAGATTATGATTTTATTATAAATTTCATCATCATAAAATGGCCCGCAAAGAAAAAATTTAGCCTTTATCTCTAGCTCATCTTTTGCTTTTTTAAAATCATCTAAACTCGAAGTTATTGTAGTTTGCGAATGATGAGGATAAAGTGGCAAAAGCACTATCTCATCAAAATTTTCGTATTTTTTAAGCACATCTTTTGCAAATGGTGAAGTATAGTTCATTGCAAAATCAACTGCATCAAACTCATTTTGTAAGCTTAAAATTTTATCGCAAAGCTTAGCTGTAAGCTCACAAATAGGTGATTTGCCACCTATTTGTTCGTAGTTATGCTTAGCCGTTTTTAGCCTACCTTTTGTGATCATAAAAGCTACAAATTTTCTTAAAAATTTATTCTTTATACCCAAAATATACGGGTCGTTAAACATATTTTTTAGAAAAATTTCTACATCAGCAAGGCTATTTGCCCCACCCATATTCAAAAGCAAAAGTGCCTTTTTCATCAAAACAACTCCTTAATTTTTATCGCATCATCAATGCTTGAAAGCTCGCTACTTTCGCCGCTTTGACAAAGATCATAAAAGGCATCATATTGGGCTTTTATTTCATTGTTTAAAGGATCGGTTTTTAAATTCATCTGACCATTTTCATTTACTCTGTGAAGTTTGTAATCAATAAGATCACCAAAATAAACACCTTCTTTGGCATTTACTTCTATTTTAAAACGTTCTAATGAACCACAAAACGAATCGGTAATGCTCACCAAAATTTGATTTTTCATTTTAATGTTTATTCCAACATTGTCGCATATTTTGGTATTTGTTTTATTTGCCTGAGTATAAAAAAAGCTACAAATTTCACTATCTACTAAATTTTTCGCAAGGTCTATATCGCAAAGTGAAAGCTCATTTATAATATTTCCTTCGCAAAGTGGTCTAAAATGCGCAATTGAAATGCTATAAATTTCTTCTTCTTTTAAAAGTGCCTTTTTTAATGAAACGATGGTTGGGTTAAAGCGCTCATCAACGCCAGTGCAAACTCTTACTTTATTTACCACTGAGGCATATTTTATCTCTTTTAGTTCGCTCACACTTTTAAATATCGGCCTTGAAATCAAGATATTTTGGCAATATTTTGCACACTGACAAAAGGCCTCTACGATCTCATATTGAGGCAAACAAAGTACGACAGCTTGCGGTTGGGCAACTTCTATAAATTTCTTAAACTCATCAAAAAACGGAGCTCTGCAAACATCATCTCTATTTTCTTTATCAAAAACTCCACAAACTTCAAATTTGTCAGAACGCCTCAGCTCCATATAGTGCCGCTTGCCAACCAGATTGTATCCAACAATGCCAATTTTGAGTTTCACTAAAGACCTTTTAGTTATAAATTTTTAGGCTATTTTAATTGCAAATCGCTTTTAAACAAATAAATTTATAAAATATATTAAGCAAAAATTAATTTTGTATTTTTTTATAAATTTACAAACGATTTTTAGCTAAAATCGAGCAAAATTTAAAACTAACGAGGATAAAAATGCAAAATTTAGATATAAGAAAGGCATATCTTGATTTTTTTAAATCAAAAGGTCACGAAGTCGTAGCTTCAGCGCCACTCGTGCCAAACGATGCAACACTACTTTTTACTAATGCCGGTATGGTGCCGTTTAAGAGCATTTTCACAGGCGAAGTGCCACGCCCAACACCACCTATCCGCACTAGCTGTCAGACCTGCATAAGAGCTGGCGGAAAGCACAACGACCTAGATAATGTCGGCTATACAGCGCGCCACCACACATTTTTTGAGATGCTAGGAAATTTTAGCTTTGGTGAATACTTTAAAAAAGAGGCGATCACTTACGCTTGGGAATTTGTAACAGAGGTACTAAAACTACCAAAAGACAAACTTTATGTAACCGTTCATGAAAGTGACGATGAGGCATTTGAAATTTGGAGCACTCACATCGCAAAGGAGAGAATTTACCGCTTTGGCGATCACGATAACTTCTGGCAGATGGGCGATACTGGACCATGCGGCCCTTGCAGTGAAATTTTTTACGATCAAGGCGCTGAACACTTTAACACACCTGAGGACTACATGGGTGGCGATGGCGATAGATTTTTAGAGATCTGGAACCTTGTTTTCATGCAGTATGAAAGAAGTGCGGACGGCAAGCTAAGCCCACTTCCAAAGCCAAGCATTGATACTGGCATGGGACTTGAGCGCGTTACTGCTATCTTGCAAGGTAAATTTAGCAACTACGATAGCACCCTTTTTATGCCGCTCATAAACGAAGTAGCAAAGCTTTGTGGCAAGCCATACGTCTATGAAAGTGGCGCTAGCTACCGCGTCATAAGCGATCACATCCGCTCGGTTACATTTTTGCTAGCTCAAGGTACAACATTTGACAAAGAAGGCCGTGGCTACGTGCTTCGCCGCATCTTACGCCGTGCGATCCGCCATGGATACTTGCTAGGCATAAAAGAGCCATTTATGTATAAGCTTGTCGATAAAGTTTGCGAGCTAATGAGCGAGCACTACACCTATCTAAATGAGAAAAAAGCGGCTGTAAAAGAGCAGATAAAGCTTGAAGAAGAGAGATTTCTAGCGACTATTGCTAGCGGTTTGGAGCTATTTGAGAGCGAGCTTAAAAATACAAAAGAAATTTTTAGCGGAGAGGCTGCGTTTAAGCTTTATGACACATTTGGCTTTCCGCTTGATCTAACAGCTGATATGCTTAGAGAAAAGGGCCTAAAAGTCGATGAGGCAAGGTTTGATGAGCTTATGAGTGAGCAAAAAGCACGTGCAAAAGCTGCCTGGAAAGGCAGTGGCGACAAGAGCGCGAAGGGCGACTTTAAAGAGCTACTTGAAAAATTTGGCGAGAATAAATTTATAGGCTACGAAGAGCTTAAGAGCAAAAGTAAAATTCTAGCCCTGCTTGATGAAGAATTTAAAAATGTAGATAGTTTAGATGCTGGCAAAGAGGGCTGGGTGATGTTTGATGTCACTCCATTTTATGCTCAAAGTGGCGGCCAGTGCGGTGATAGCGGTAAGATAGTAGGCAAAGCAAATGTGCTTGATACGCAAAAATTTCATGGACTAAATTTATCTTTAGTAAAAACTACCGTGGCACTAAAAGTTGGCGATGAAGTAGAGCTTGAAGTTTCTAGCGATAGAGCAGAAACTGCACGTCATCACAGTGCCACACACTTGCTTCATGCAGCCCTTAGAAACGTGCTTGGCACGCATATCGCTCAAGCTGGCTCAAGTGTAGAAGCAGATAGGCTAAGGTTTGACTTCTCTCATCCAAAAGCACTTACTAGCGAAGAAATTTCAAAGGTTGAAAATTTAGTAAATGAGTGGATACTAAATGGTGCTAACTCAAAAACAGAACTTATGAAACTTGAAGATGCTAAAAATAGTGGAGCTATCGCACTATTTAATGAAAAATACGCTGATAATGTAAGAGTCGTTAGCTTTGGCGACGTCAGCAAAGAGCTTTGCGGTGGTACACACGTTAAAAATATAGACGAGATCGGATCGTTTTTCATCACAAAAGAGAGCGGCGTAAGTGCTGGCGTTAGGCGTATCGAGGCTGTTTGCTCAAGGGCTGCGCTAAATTTAGCAAAATCATTTAGAGCTGAGATTGATGAGCTAAAAGATGAGCTAAAGAGTGCCGAGCCACTAAATGCGGTCAAAAAGCTAAAAAATGAATTAAGAGTTTTAAAAGATAAACTAAAAAATGCTAAAAATTCTCATGAGCTAGTCTATTTAGACATAAATAAAACCAAGCTTTGCGTCACAAGCGTAGATGGTGGAGATATAAAAACCTTGATAGATGAGTTTAAAAATGAGCATGAAAGTGCTGCTATTTTGCTAATCCAAGCTGATGAGAGTGGCAAAATTTCTCTTGCAGCTGGAGTTAAAAACGCTCCTTTAAAGGCAGGCGCTTGGGTAAAATTTGCAGCGCAAATCCTAGGTGGCAATGGCGGTGGCAAAGATGACTTTGCAACAGCCGGTGGCAAAGATGCATCAATGATAGAAGATGCGATAAAAGATTCACTTGAGTACGCAAGGCAAGCCTTAGAAAAATGAGTCATTACGATATAGCTTTTATAAAATTTGACCAAGTAGTACTATTTTTGCATGTGTGCTTTGTAGCTCTTTTTGTGGGGCTACAAGCCGGTCTTGTACTTGTTGGAAGCTACTTTATAAAAAATAAATTTGAAGACAAGGAACGCTACCACATATTACTTCACATTATAAGACGCTTTGGCATTGCGATTTTCATACTAATCCTTTGCGTGATAGCGACAAGTGTGGTTATAATTTTTGGATTTTATGATGCAAATTTAACAAATCCTATGGCAAGTGCGATGGTGGCAACAAAATGCGCAATAGAACTATTTTTGCTATTAAATTTAAGCTATATATTTTATAGATACAAAAAGGCCTTAAAAGCACTAAGATCGCATGAAATGATCGAGCTAAACGAAAGTTTGATCGTTATAATTTATTACTTCACACCGCTAAATTTATTAGCTTCTTTAGCAGCTATTTATCTTGGCATAAGCTATAAGGTATTTTTATGATAATACTCGCTTCAAGCTCGCCAACAAGGGCAAATTTATTAAAAGATGCTGGTATAAATTTCACTCAAATTTCTTTCCAGTTTGACGAGAGCAAGATAGAAAAAAATGTAAAGCCTGAAATTTATGTCCAAAATGTCGTAAAAGCTAAAAAAGAGCAATTTTTAAAAGAAAACATGGGTCTTAAAAATTTGCTCTTTGCAGATAGCTGTGTGGCGTGTGGAGATAAAATTTTAGGTAAAGCAAAGGACGAAAAAGAAGCGATTGCCATGCTAAATTTACAAAGCGGTAACGAATGCAGCGTCTATACGGCGATGATATTTTTAGGCGAATTTGAGCTTATAAACGTAAGTAAAACTACGTATAAATTTAAAAAATTTGACGAGCATGACCTTAATGAATACATAAAAAATAATGAGTGGCAAGGCAAGGCTGGAGCCATGACGATAGAAAATTTTAATAAAAAATATATCATCTCCCAACACGGCGAAACTAGCACGGCCATGGGACTAAATTTAAAAATATTAAAGGCATTTTTATGAAATATATCTTGGCATTTATCTTTATAGTTGCCATTTCGCTTGGCGGAGCATTTTTATATTTTTACTCACAAGTTAGATTTGATGCTTACGCTATTATTGATTATAAACCAAAGCTTACAACGCAAATTTTTGATAGAAACAACGAACTCATCGCGAATATCTTTGAAGAAAATAGAATTTACGTAAAGTATAACGACATCCCGCCGCGTGTCATCGAAGCGCTCGTAGCTATCGAGGATACAAGCTACTTTGAGCATGGTGGCATAAACGTAGAAGCTATGGCAAGAGCTGCCATAA
Source organism: Campylobacter concisus (assembly GCF_003048775.2). Lineage (NCBI taxonomy): Bacteria > Pseudomonadati > Campylobacterota > Epsilonproteobacteria > Campylobacterales > Campylobacteraceae > Campylobacter > Campylobacter concisus. Next base: position 1,212,558 of record NZ_CP049272.1, read on the forward strand.
AAGATATTAAAGCTAGAAAGCTAGTAGAGGGAGCTTCAACACTAACACAACAGCTCATTAAAAATTTGGCTCTAAGCCGTGAGAAGAAATTTACAAGAAAGATAAAAGAGATCGTGCTTGCCATGAAGCTTGAAAGCGAGCTTAGCAAAGAAGATATCATCGAAAGATACCTAAATCACGTCTATTTTGGACATGGTTACTATGGCATAAAAACAGCAGCTGAGGGATATTTTAGAAAAGAGCTAAATGAGCTAAGCATAAAAGAGGTTGCCATGCTAGTTGGCTTGCCAAAGGCTCCAAGCACTTATGATCCTACAAAGCACCTTGACCTATCACTTAGCCGTGCAAATAGAGTGCTTGAGAGAATGTATAGCATCGGCTGGCTAAACGAGGATGAGTACCGCAAGGGTGTGCTTGAAGAGCCAGCGGTCTTTGACGATACACTCACAAGAAATAAAGCCCCTTACGTAGTCGATGAGATAATAAAAGAGGCTTCAAAGAAATTTGACGATATAAAAACTGGTGGCTATAAGATACAAAGCACAGTTGATCTAAATGTTCAAAAGATCGCTCAAGAAGCTCTAGTCTATGGCTACAATGAAATTTTAAAACGCGACAAAAAAGCAAATGCAGAAATCCTAAATGGAGCTATAGTAGTCACTCATCCACAAAGCGGTCAAATTTTGGCACTAATTGGCGGTATCGACTACGCAAAAAGCAGCTATAACCGCGCCACTCAAAGCAAGCGCCAGCCAGGATCTAGCTTTAAGCCATTTATCTATCAAATAGCACTTGATAGTGGCTACTCAGTCGTTTCTCAAGTGGCTGATATCGCTAGGACATTTGACATGGGAAATGGCAAAGAGTGGACGCCAAAGAATTATAGTGGTGGCTTTCAAGGCTACATCACTATAAAATCAGCAATAACCCAGTCGCGTAACCTCGCAACCATAAATTTGCTAAACGATCTTGGTCTTAGCTCGGTTCGCAAACAGCTTACTGATATGGGCTTTAACGATATCCCAGAAAATTTATCTATCGCACTTGGAAGCTTTGGGATTTCACCGCTTGACTTTGCAAAATTTTACTCGATGTTTCCAAATGAGGGCGAGATGGTTGAGCCGACACTTATTAAGCATATAGAAAATAGCTTTGGGGCCTCGATGGATTATGAACCACAAAGAAAGCAAGTGCTAAAACCAGAACAAGCATTTTTGATGACGACACTTCTTCAAAATGTCGTAAATAATGGTACTGGACGTAACGCAAAAATAAATGGCATCCAAATAGCAGGCAAAACCGGCACAACAAATAATAACATCGATGCTTGGTTTTGTGGTTACTCACCTGATATCGAAGCGATAATCTGGTACGGAAATGACGACAACAGCCCTATGAAAAAGATTGAAGGCGGCGGCAGGACAGCAGCACCTGTGTTTAAAAAATTTATGGAAGGCTACATTAAGCTTTATCCTACTTTAAGACGTGCATTTGAGCAGCCAGATGGTGTTTATAAAGGCTATTATGGCGGCAGTGACGAATACTACACAAACGACTCGCCACTACCTCAAAATATACCGGCAAATGATATCATACAAGACCAAGAAAACGATGGATTATTATTTTAGGAAGATAAGATGAGGATTAAAATTTTACTTTGTTTAGCAGTCGCAAGTATTGCATATGGCGCTAATCTAAATACAGCCAGCAAAAACGAGTTAATGGAGCTTGGGCTAAGCAAAGGCCAAGCGTTAAACATTATAAAATACAGAAAAGCCCATAAATTTAAAAGCATCGATGAACTTGAAAGAGTCCAAGGTATTGGTTTTAACGATATGCAAAAAGTTAAGGCAAAACTTAGCATAAAAGAGAATGCGAAAGTCAAAAAATCTGAAGCAAAAAACTCCAAAGGCAAGAAAAAATAATCTTATTTTTTATTTAAATTTTCTAGTCATTTACACTTGAGTCCTATTATTATGACTTTCTATAAAATAATCCACTCTTTTTTCTATACTCTTTTTCTTATATTTGCAATTATTTTTATCTTATTTTTAGAGAACACTCGAATTTAAGAACCGCATTGCTCCCATACTATCCCATCTACTCAGCTGTAAAACTAGTAAAATCGATCACACAAAAACCACTACCTTTTACTTATGTAACAGATGATGCGGTACTAGCTGATGATAAAAAGAAAATTTTAGTTTTGATAGTTGGCGAGACGCAAAGGAGCAAAAACTACTCGCTAAATTGCTACGCTAAAAACGATACAAACAAATTCACCAAGCAAAAAGATGTGGTAAGTTTTACAAATTTCTACTCATGTGGAACAGCCACAGAGACTAGTGTGCCTTGCCTATTTTCAGACTTAAAGCGAGAAGATTTTAGCAACCGCGAAGCAAAAGCTCGTGAAAATTTAGTTGATATCATCAATAAACTTGGCATAAAAACATACTTTTTTGGCAACAATAGCGGCGGTTGCAAGGGTGTTTGTGACAATCTTGATCAAAACTATACTTCAGATCATTGAGCAGAAAGCTTTGACGAAGTGATATTTAATGAAGCAAAAAAGGTCATCGAAGATGCAAATTCCACCACCTTTATCGTGCTACATCTTCAAGGCTCGCATGGCCCTATCTACTACAAAGGCTACCCAAGCAAATTTAAAGAATTTACCCCAACTTGCGATACTGCCGAGCTAAATAAATGCACGCCAGATGAGATAGCAAATACCTACGACAACACCATTTTATATGAGGACTATCTACAAAGTGAGCTGATAAACGCTCTTGAAGCAAGAAAAGACGAATTTGAAGTCACCATGTTCTTTTTCTCAGATCACGGAGAGAGCTTAGGCGAAAATGACATATATTTACATGATCTAACCTTACTCCATCGCTCCAGATGAGCAAAAGCACATCCCAGCCATAGTCTTTTCAAGCGATAGAGAACTTTTAAAAAGGCTAAAAATTAGAAAAAATGAAAGCCTTTCGCATGATTTTATATTTAGCTCAGTTCTTGGATATTTTGGGGTGAAAACTAAGGCTTACGAGTCAGAATTTGATATTTTTAGGTAGCAAATAAAAAGCCAGCCCAAGCAAGAGCCTGAAGCTGGCGTAAATTTAAAAGCTGATCTCTTTTATATCAGCTACTTTTAGTATCTCGCTATAAATTTGACCGATGATTGCGATGCGATTGTTTCGCACTTTCTCGTTTTCAACGTTTATCATAACTTTGTCAAAAAACTCATCGATCTGTGGTTTTAATGCAAATAGCGCCTTTAGCCTTGGCTCATACGCTAGGCTCTTATCGACCGCTTTAAATGCATCATTTAAGGCCTTTTCAGCATCTATCTCAAAGAGGTTCTCATCGACCTTGCTAAATTTATCATCTTTTATGATGTTTGCAAGGCGTTTAAATGTCGAGAAATTCTCTCTAAAATTTGGCTCGCTAGAAATTTTAGCAAGTGCCTCTATCATCTTGGTTAGCTCCAAGATATCCTTTTCGCCGCTTTTTATGCAAGCTTTTACGATAGAAGAGTTTGCGTCAAAGAAGGTATAGAGCCTATCAAGGATGAAATTTATAAGCACTTCAACGTCAAATTTCTTGTAGTCTTTTGCGATATCTTCTAAAATTTCTTTTACGTTAAATTTCAAATTATGCGCCAAAACGATCTTTATCACGCCATTTGCCGCGCGTCTTAGGGCGTATGGGTCCTTGGTGCCGCTTGGGATTTTGCCGATACTAAAGAGCCCCATTAGCGTATCAAGCTTATTTGAAAGCGCTACAACCGAGCTAAAGACCTTGCTTGGGCACTGCGCCTCCTCGCCGTCTGGCAGATACTGCTCTTTTATGGCTAAAACGACGTTTTCATCTTCATTTTTAGCCTTTGCGTAGTAAGCACCCATGACGCCTTGAAGCTCGGTAAATTCATAAACCATCTGCGTTGTAAGATCAGCCTTGCTTAGCATTACAGCTCGCTCTAGCTTCGCCTCATACTCGCCAGCCTCTTTTTTAAGTAGCTCATCATAGTTATTAGCTAGTTTTTTAGCCACTTTTAGCTCTCTAAGCTCTTTTTCATAGATACTTCCAAGCTCTTTTAGGTAGGTTATATTTTTTAGTTTTTCTGGGCTAAATTCTGCCTTAAGGTCGCTTTGCCAAAAGAACATCGCATCACTTAGCCTTGCTCTTAGCACCTTTTCGTTGCCCTTAATAATAAGCGAGTAGTCATCTGTGATAGCGTTACTAACGACAACGAAGCCATTTGCGAGCTTACCATCTTTAAATACTGGGAAATAGCGCTGATTTTCTTTCATAGAAGTGACGATGACCTCGCTTGGCACCTCTAAAAATTCCTCTTCAAACGAGCCAAGAAGTGCTGTTGGGTACTCGGTAATCGCCACGACTTCAGCTAGAAGATCTCTATCTATCTCGATTTTTAACCCGCTTTTTTGGCTGATCTTTTCAAACTCATCAAGGATTATTTTTTCTCTCTCGGCAGCTTCAAGCACGACGCCGCGACTTTTTGAGCCTTCAAAATACTCTTTTATATTTGATATTTTTATCATGTCGTAGCTAACGCTTCTGTGCGGATAAGTAGAGTCGCCACTTGCCACGCCAAATTTATTAAATTTAATGACCTCTTCACCAAGCAAACACAAAAACGATCTTATCGGGCGGATAAACTCGAACTCGCCATTGCCCCAGCGCATAGACTTGCCAAAATTTAGGCTCTTTAGAAACTCCTCAACCATGTCGCCCATTATCTTAGCGACTGGCTCGCCCTTTACCTCTTTTTCGTAGTAAAGCACCTCTTTGCCATCTATCTCTTTAAATTTAAGCTCGCTCTCATCTATGCCACATTTGCTAGCAAAGCTAAGTGCCGCCTTTGTAAAGACTCCGTCTTTTAGCGCTACTTGCTTTGGCGCGCCAACGAAACTAGCCACGCTATCAGGCTGTGCTTGTGGAAATTTCTCATGAAAAAAGACCAAACGACGTGGCGTGTAATAAAATTTAAACTCACTTGTGATGTTATATTTTTCAAGTACAGCCTGCCATTTAGCATTGATGCTTGGCAACTCCCTTAAAAACGGTATCGCTGGAAGCTCCTCGACTCCAATCTCTAATAATAACTCTTTCATATTTCACTCTTTTTATTAAAATTTTCTCTTTTTTCTCTTATCATCTCTCTTACTTTCTCCTTTTCTTGCGCCTGCAAAATGACGCCCCTTATCATAAAAATGGCAAATAAAACAAACGCCACTATCATAAAAATATCTAAAATTTGCACTTTCTACTCCACGACGATTTGATTTTCTCTTTTGTAAATTTGCACTCTTACATTTTCAAAAATTTGTTCGCCTTGTTTTAGCTTTTTCTTACTATAAACCCTAATCTTTCCATATGGCGTATGTAAATAGCGACCTACTAGATTGCCAGAAATTTTAGCTATCACGTCGCCACTTCTTGCCTCATTTAGATGTGAAGCATCGAGTAAATTTTCACTCACGTCTTTAGTGCCGTATTCATTTATTATCTCATAAGAGCTCACCTCAAGAGCATCTTTATAAACTTTCATGCGCCTTACCAAAATGTCTAGCTCTTTGCCCACAGTTACGTTATTTTTGGGATCATAGACATAAATTCCACGGTGATCTTTTGAGATGATAAAGCCTTTTTTATCTTTTAGTATAACAACTGCCCTATCAACAAGCACTGGTAAGTCCTCTGGATTTGCAAAAAGTGCGTCTATATCAGCATTTTTATACTTTTGCTCGCTTGTTTTTTTACTAGCTTTGTCTTTATCGGATTTAAAAATTTTACTTACTATTCCGCTTTTAGCTGGGCTTGGATCAGTTGAGATTTTAAACTTTAACGCAAAGTGATCTGAGTAAAGATCGCTCCTAGCAAAACCATTTTCATCGACTGCAAAGCTTGGTTTAAAGACCTCAAAACTGCCTGAGATATAGCTAAGATCGCCACTTTCTATAAAACTAGGTGAGATTAAAACATGATCGATCGCCCTCTTTTTACCGTGCACTGCGTGAGAGTATCTATCATTTGGCGCTAATTCCTTGTAAAGGTCGTAAAATTTACGTGTTACAATGATATCGTTTAAGATAGACTTTTGCCCAAAAGGCGAATTAAAATCACCCAAAATAATCGCATTTTTCTCTTTGCCTAGAGCCGTTCTTAACGTTTTTTCAGCCTTTTTTTGCATATTTATGCCATTTTTATAAGTTGGAAAGTGATTTACAAATATGCTAAATTTCTTACCTTCTACCTCAAAAACAACCTTTAAAATATTTCTCGTCTTTACATTTGGAACTTTAAAAATTTCACTGCCACTTGGCTGCAACTTTGAAATAAGCCCAAGCCCAACAGGCGAGTTTTTCTCCTTTGTAAAGCTTACAAATTTATACTCGCTATCACTTACCAGAGCTTTTAAAACCTGCTCATTTTCGATCTCTTGAAGTGCAATAATGTCAGTATTTAGTGCATTTATGACTTGTCTTGTCCTTTGTAGTTTTGAATCAGCCGCCTCGCAGTCCCACTTTGATACGCCTACTTTAAAGTCAAGATACTCGCTACCATCATCTTTGCAATCAAATAAATTTTGCACATTATAAGTTGCGATGCTAATTTCACTCGCAAATGCCGCTAAAATAGTAAAAACCAAAGCAAAAACTACTCTCAAATCTCACTCCTAAAGTCAAATTCAGTGATATTTTGCCTGATCGCCTCATAAGCGATAATGCCAGCGCTCATAGCTAAATTTAAGCTCCTGCCCTCTTTTCCCATTGGTATGGTTATGGCGTTTTTAAAATTTATATCCATAAATTCTCTTGGCAGTCCAGTACTCTCGCCACCAAAAAATATAAAATCTCCTGGCTTAAACTCGGCCTCGTAGTAAAGCCTATTTGTCTTTGTAGTAGCGAAGAAAAATCTATCCTTGTGGCTTAAGTTTGCTTCTAAAAATTCTTCCAAACTATCCCAAATTTTTGGATTTAAAATTTTCCAGTAGTCAAGCCCTGCTCGTCTAACAGCCTTTTCACTCAGATCAAACACAGTGGGCTTAACGATATGTAGCTTTAAATTTGCATTAACGCACATTCTACCGATAGCTCCAGTATTTTGCGGTATCTGAGGATGAACTAAGACTATGTTAAACATAAGCTTTCTTTGCCTTAAAAAGTGTTATAAACTAGCCTATTTTAGCCAAAATGGGCTTTTAAGAGTTTTAAAGACTAATCTTTTCTAGGCTTATGCTCGCTTAGATATTTTGAAATTTCAAGCTCTTGCCTACGTTTTATCTCTTTTGCGATCTCTTCGTTTTTAAAACCAGCTGATAAAATTTCTGCCACATCAACTTTTGCATCAAATTTTGCCTCATAAATTCCAAGCTTCTTGGCACGCTCTATCCGCTCTTTATTATAAGCTCCAAGCCATGATTTTATGGGCATATTTAGGGCAATTTGCATTAGCTCTTTATCGCTTGGTATATCCTTAAAATAAGGCTGCTTTAAGATAGAAAAGTAGCTCTTTGGTAGACGCATTTTCTCTAAAATTTCTTTTGCATTAGACTCAAAATTTCCAAAAAGTAGATATAAAAATAATCTCTCATCATCCACAAATTCTCTAGCACTCTTAAGATAGCTTAAAAACCCATCATCCATAGAAATTTGCACGCCAAAAATTTCTTTAAAAAGTCCAAGTTCAAAAAGATAGTAAGCTCCCTTTTCAAGATGCTTTGCACGAAAAAATTTAATAAGCTCAGTATTTATCCTATCTCTGCTTAGATGCTCTAAACTAAGGCTTTTCATAAGAGCTAGCGTCTCATCAGCTATGCTAAAATCAAGCCTCGCGCTAAACTGTACACCACGAAGTACCCTTAGTGGATCTTCTTTAAATTTATCACTATCAATGTGCTTTAATGTCTTGTTTGCTAGATCTTGCTTTCCGCCGTAAAAGTCTAAAATTTCTCCGTTAAAGATATTCATCATCATGGCATTTATCGTGAAATCTCGCCTAAGGCTCGCTATTTTGGGATCATTAATATAGCTTACCGCAAAGTCTTTGTGTGAATTTCCAGTTTTGCTCTCACTTCTTGGAAGCCCAATGTCGTAGTTTTTGTATTTATAAATGAAGTAGCTTTTACCAACACCGCTAGCACCTATACTAGCCATTAGCTCATTAAATTTAGTAGGCTCAATATCATAAACCTCGATGTCATAATCATAAATTTCTCGCCCCAAAAATGCATCTCTCACGCAGCCACCAACTAGATAGACACGTGAAGTAAATGGAGCAAATAGCGATCTAA